>NZ_LFKZ01000014.1:0-100757 GCF_028128975.1 Bradyrhizobium sp. CCBAU 45321 | reverse complement strand
GACGAGACGACGACGCCGAACATCAGGACCGCCCGCGCGAGCGTTGCGCCTGGGCCCAGGCGACAGCGACATCGCGTGGCGGGGCATCCACGCGCTTGATGGGGGTCAATTCGCCGGAGGCCGAGACGATCGCCGTTTCTTCGCGGCGGCAACGCGTGCAGACGAAGCGGACCTCGTGCGGCGACGCCGACCAGTTCGACCGTTTCACATTGGCCGCCATCGGCCAGGCATCGCAATGCGAGCACGACACCAGAAATCGACCGGGATCGAGCATACCCATTCCATTGGACTCCGCGTCCTGCCGCCTCCTTCAATGATTAATGCATGTGAATCGTTCCGGTGCTCCAGCACCGCCGGCATTGGCTCGAGGGCCCTACCGGTTCCGCGCATCCGCAAAATGCTCAGCGAGCGCCCTTGAGGGTGCAGGAGGTCGTGCAGGTGACCGTCGTGCCGCGGTCGCACGTTTTGCAGGCGCTGACGCACTGGTTCATGTCGCGTGGATTGTAGCTGTAGTTGCGCAACGGACAGGCCGGCGTCGTCGAGCCGGTGATGTCCTGCTCCTGATCGCAGGCCGCCGTCATGAGCGCGAATATGATCACTGCAACGAGGCGCATGGGATTGCCCTGTCAGACATGGCAAATCACACTCACGAGGCGCGCTGCATTGCAGCGAACCCCGGCCTTCCCACCAACGAGTGTCGCCGACCGGCGGTGCTCGCTTGCTCCAAGGATGCGCGCCAAACGTTAAGAACGGATTTCAGCCGGCTCAGGCCGCAGCCGTCGTCGCGATCGCCTGCCGGATATCGACGGCCAGCTGACGGTACTGTTCCCCGAGCTTCAAATAGAACTCGCGCTTGCTGCTGTCGGTGGCGAGCTTGGCGATCAGCTCGCATTCGGCGGTGAGCGTCTCGAACCGTTCCAACCTGTCTTCGAGATGTGTCATCGGCGTGTCCCCATCAGACGCCTCATGGACATCCAACCTAAGCCCGGGAAATAGGTCACGGCGAACATCGTTATGGAGTAGCATCTTTTTTCCGGCGCGGCGCGCCCGACCGCAAAGCACGGCTATTTCTGCTCCAGCCGCCAGACGCCGTCCCAATCGGGATCCGGCGGATTGGCCACAAATTGAGCGATGCGGCCGAGCATCGTGCGCGAGGGGCCGTCGCCGGGGACTGCCTCGAGCGCCGCGTTGAAGGCGGCGCGGGCCTCGTCGAAGCGCCGCGCACGATAGGCGGCGAGACCATCGGCATAATGCGTGCGCAAGCTCACTTGCGCATTGCTGAGCGCGCCTGGTCTCGCCATCAGCTCGAAGATCGCCTGCGGCGCGCTTTGGCCCGCGACCGCCAGACGATCGATCTCGCGCAATTCCAGGCGCGATCCGATCCCGTCCGCGGTCGCCTGCGAGATCAGGATGCGGGTGCCGTAGACCTTGTTGACGGCCTCCAGCCGCGAGGCGAGATTCACGGCATCGCCCATCACGGTGAAGCTCATCATCAGCTCGGAACCGATACTGCCGGTCAGGACCTCGCCCGTGGCGATGCCGACGCGAAGATCGCACGGCGCCGGCATGGCGCGGATGCCGAGCAGGTCCGGCAGCTGCTTCTGCAGCGCGGGCACCTGATCGGTCATCTCGACGGCGGCGAGCCCTGCGAGCAGACCCTGCTCATCCTCCTCGATGAAGGGCGGCCCCCAATAGGACATGATGGCGTCGCCGATATATTTGTCGATGATCCCGCGATTGTTCCTGATGGGAGCGGACATCACGGTGAAGTAGTGGTTCATCACCTTGACGAGGCCGCGCGGCGTCATGCCCTCGCTCATCGAGGTGAAGCCGCTCATGTCGCAGAACAAGATGGTCATCACCCGGCGCTCACCGTCGATGGCGACCTCCGGCCGGTCGATCAGGCCCTGCACCACCTTCGGGTCGATGTAACGGCCGAAGGTCTCGCGAATGCGCTCGTTGTGCCTGAGCTGCTCGATCATGCGGTTGAAGGCGGCAGCGAGCTCGCCGATCTCGTCCTGTGTCGAGACGGTGATGGGCTTGTCGAACCGGCCCGCTTCGACCTCGCGGGCGCCGGCCAGCAGCAGGCGCACCGGTCGCGTGATGCCGCTACTCACCAGCAGCGCAAACACGAAGCCGACGATCGCCGCGAGCAGGGTTACGACCCCAGAGACGATGATCGTCTGGTGCTGGCGACCGATCACCTGAGACGTCGAGAAATAGACCTGCGCCAGCATGTCGGCGCGGATCGCATCGACCTTCCGGTTGAACGCATCGCGCAGCGTGTCGAGGTGTTCCAGCGTGCCGCGGGCCGCGGCCATATCCTTGGCCTCGACCTGCTTGAGCAGTTTCGCATTGCCCTCGTCGAGATCGCGCCGCAGCTCGGTGACGGAGCTTTCGATCCGGACGTCGAGCCGTGCCAGCGCGGCGTTGTCGGAATACGTCCTGGGGTCGTCGATGATCGCGTTGATGAGCTTGCGAGCGGCCTCGGCCTCCCGCTCGAAATTGCGGTCCAAGGCCTCGAAGTCGCGAAGCCGCGCCGCGTAGGCCTCCTCGTCAGACGGCGCCTCCATCCTGGTCATCACCATCCGCCGCTGCGCCAGCGCCCGTTCCAGCGAGCGGATGTTCGCGCGCGCCAGGTGGCTATAGGCCGGGATGTAGCGGTTGGTCAGCTCGTCGAGCAAAATGCCGACCTGGCTGGACATCACCATCGACAGGATCGAGGTGACCAGCATCAGGACGATCAATCCGAGCGCGATGCCGACGATCTTGCGCCGGATCGACTGGTTGAAAATCGGCATAGGTACAGGGCAAAGGCTGAAAGGATGAAGCGAGGGAACTCATACACCGGATTTGGCCGAGGCAACACGTGCAATCTGGCCGTTCTGGCGTCCTGTACCGCGCGCAATCGTCGCGCGAAGCCTGGTCGTTAACAAAAGGTTAAAACCGCTGCCTCTTCCGTCCTTTCGGAAGTTCCCCAGCTCCTATCCGTATTTTGCCGCATTGTTGCGACAGCTTGAGGATGCGACACGATCCCGACGCATCGTTCGGTGTTTTGATTCGCAAGCCGCATGTCGCGGACCTTGGTTTGTAGTGGTTTTCGCAGGGGGGACCATCCAATGAACCAGTGCCTACGCTCGCTCGCGTGTGTCGTTGCCGTGGCCGCGATGGCCCTCCTTCCCACCGAGCTGGCGGCGAAGAGCAGTCAAAAATCATCCGCACCGAAGAAGACGCATGAGGCGAAAGCGGGCAAGCACCGCCACGCTTCCGCCGGCAAAGCGCGACACGGCAAGCACGCCGAGGCCAAGCGCAAATCGAAGAAGGCGGTCGAGGAGCCCGCGGCCAAGCCGGCGCTGACCGGCGATCTCGCCGCGCTGAAGGACGCCATCGACCTGACGCGCAAGGGCAAGACCGAAGACGCGAGCGCTGCGCGCGACCGCATCACGGACCCTGCCGGACAGAAGCTCGCCGACTGGTTCATGCTGCGCCATCCCGACAGTACCGCGAATTTCAAGCGCTACGCCGCCTTCCTCGCCGCCAATCCCGGTTGGCCGAGCAGCGCCCTGCTCCGCCGCCGTGCCGAGGCACGGCTGTGGCAGGAGAAGGCCGACGCGGCCATCGTGCACAAGTTCACGATGGATCGCCCGACCAGCGCCAAGGGCAAATTCGCACTCGCGCGCGTCCTGCTCGCCGAAGGCGAGACCGACAGGGCTGCGCGGCTGGTCCGGGAAACCTGGCGCGCGGAGGAACTGTCCGAGCGGAGCGAAGAGGATTCCTATGCGGCGTTCGGCGACCTTCTGTCCGCCGACGATCACCGCGCGCGCATGGACAAGCGCCTCGGCGCCAAGGATTATGCAGGTGCGCGGCGCGCGGCGAAGCGGCTCGGCGAGGACGCGCTCGCGATCGTGAAGGCCTGCGCCGCCGTCACCGGCAAGGCGAGCAAGGCCAAGGATCTGCTCGAGGATGTCGCGGCCGAGGAGCGACGCGATCTCGGTTACGTGCTGTGCCGCGCGCAGTGGCATCTTCAGAACGACCGCATCGACGACGCGGCCGAGGTGATCCTCGCTGCCAAGCCCGACATGATGGCAGCCCAGGACACCGACGCCTGGTGGCGCGAGCGCCGCATGCTGGCGCGCAAGCTGCTCGACCAGGGCAAGGCCAGGACCGCCTATGACGTGGTGCACACGGCCGCGGTGCCGGAAAAGGAGGTCTACCGCGTCGACTATCACTTCATGTGCGGCTGGATCGCGCTACGCTATCTCGACGATCCCAAGACGGCGATGGTGCATTTCGCCTCGATCGACGCTGGCTCGTCCAATCCGATCGCGCTGTCGCGGGCGCATTACTGGCGCGGCCGCGCGGCCGAAGCCATGGGCGCGACAGCCGACGCGCGCATGAGCTACCGGGCGGCGGCGCGCTATCACACCGCCTATTACGGCCAGCTCGCCCGCGCCAGGCTCGGCCTCGACGGCATCGAGCTGCGTCCGCCCTCGCCGGTGCTGGCCTCGACCGATGCGCAGCTTGCGGACGAGCGCGTGCGCGCCGCCGACATGCTCTACGGCATCGGCGAGCGCGACATGGTGTTCTATTACGCCGAGGATTTCGCCAAAGAGAGCACCGACGTCGCCGCGCTGGAAGCGCTCGGCGAGCTTGCGGGCCGGCGCAACGATGCGCGCGTGATGCTGGAGGTCGGCAAGACCGCGCTGGCGCGCGGGCTCGCGCTCGACCATTACGCCTTCCCGACCATCGGCATCCCCGAGCACAAGCAGGTCGCACCGGCGATCGAGACCAGCGTGATCTATTCGGTGGCACGCACCGAGAGCTCGTTCGAGCAGCGCGACAAGTCGCATGCCAACGCGGTCGGGCTGATGCAGGTGACGCCGGAAGCGGGACGCGACACCGCGAAGCGCTTCGGCCTGACTTACGACTGGGACAGGATGGTCTCCGACCCCGTCTACAACACGCAGATGGGCGCCGCCGAGCTCAGCGCGCTGTTCTCGGAATATCGCGGTAACCAGATCATGACCTTCGCCGGATACAATGCCGGCCGCGGCCGCGTGCGTGAATGGGTGCAGAAGCGCGGTGATCCCCGGGACCCCAACGTTGATCCGGTCGACTGGGTCGAGCGCATCCCGCTGTCCGAGACGCGCAACTACGTCCAGCGCGTGATGGAGAACGTGCTGGTCTACCGGGCAAGGTTCGAGGGCAGCAGCATGATCGCCGGCAAGAGCGACCAGCGCGTGGTGACTCACGAGGCCAGCGCAACGGAGCCAGCGGCGGCCGCAGCACCCATTCCCTGATCGACGCCGCCGGGGCTGGACGCGGCGCTTGCAAGGATACGGTGCTGCGGCTTCTACGCGCGTGCAGTCGCGCAGCTAAAGCGCGATGCGATTAGGATGAATCGTCATTGCGCTTTAGATTATTGTTTGAGCATGATCGTTTCGGAAAACCGCTTTACACTTTTCCGGATCATGCTCTAGGTGTCACCTCCTTCCATCGTGATCGGGTCGCGACTGTCCAAATATGCGGCGGTCAAAGCTCTCGCGAAGGTCCAGGCAGTGATCGTGCAGCTCCAGCACCAGACGGCACTCATCACCGTCAACGTCTGGATCATGCTGCCAGCGGCGAGCTCGACCTTGCCGGCAATTGGTTCCGTCCGCCCAGGCACCGGCCAGTGCATGAACAGCGTGGAGAATTCGCCGCGCCGGTAACAATCGTCGTCACAGTAACGGCGCTGCGTCCGCGCATGGCGGACATAGCCGGAGCGGAGCGACCGCGAGCATGTGCTGCACGCGGCCGCGTGCAACGGCGGCTCGTGATTGACCACCACGAATTTCATGAAGCCGCTCTCACGCCATCTTTCGCGAGCGTCTCGCAGAACAGCGCGTAGCACTGATGATCGCAGTAAGGCAGACGGGTCGCGATCTCGCGCAAATAACTGCTGCTGATCGGCTCGCAGCACTGCATACACGAGGTCTGCCGGAACGGGGTCCGGCCGTTGACCAGCACGAACGCGAATCTCATGTGGCACCTCCCAAAGCGAAGCAGTAAACGCTGTCGAGCGGAGACAGTGCGGGCGGTGGAGCGCACAGATGATTCCGGCCGTCCGGATTATCCCTGTTTCTCTCCACCTTTTGCGGTGGGATCAGAATGTATCTCCCGTCCTCCCGGCGCCGTGCATAGATCTGGTCGCCGATGTACTTGATGTCGGTCGGATAACAGTCGGCGCTGTTGCAGCAACTGACGCCCGGATTGTCCGGCATGCGCCAGGTCGAATAGAATTTTTCGTGCAGCGCCTGGTCCTGGGGCGGATGCCGGCGATGAACGGCACCGTGTCCTGCCTCCTGTCCGTGGGCGGCCGCGATGGGGGCGATGAGAACGATCCAGCAGAAGAGCTTGCATGAGCGGTTCAACGCACGGCCTCCCGGATCAGCTCTCCAATCCAGCCTTATGCGACCTGGGCCCGAAACAACCACCGGCGGTCGCGTTCGCTTCGCGTGCGGAAACGATCAACGCACTTCTTGGAGCAGAGCGCCGTGCGCCAGGAATAGTAGCGGATCAGGCCAAACTTGCCGCCGCACACCGCACAGCCATTCCCTGAGGAGCAACTTTCGGACTCCGATAGGCGACGCTCAGGAAGTACCGACATATCACACATTGCTGTCTCCCTCTGTTGCTTGCGCTTTTCTCAGTTGTTGCCTTCGAGACTTCCGATGGTCGCGAGGCTAGTCCGCCGGGCACGAAACGCTCAATTGTACGGAGGTAAATGGCCGACATGACTAGGAATGGAGGAGCTATACCTAGGTTTGTCCCGTATTCGCCCGGGGCCCACCCTGCCCGAGTTCAACGTGATGGCGCATGACCCTCTGGCTGCACGGTCACCGTGAAACGTTGGCCGGCACGGTGTCCTTGAGGCGCCGCCATGGACTTTGGCGGCGAGCGGACAGTCCAAAGGCGAACCATGACCGCCGATCCGACTTTGGCTGGAATTGCTCCTCTCGTCGCAACGTGCTCTACTTCTGTTCACGCAGAGAGTGCCGGGAGCGCCAGCGATGAAGCCTGGCCGGGCAGCGACATTCGGGAAGTCAGCCGCGCAATTCCTCGTCGGCTGCCTGAGGCAAACTGTTCCCGCCAAGCAGCACACCGAGCCCAGTGGTGCCGACTTGCTCGAGGCGGTCAAGCAGTGGCAGCAGGTCTTCGAGCACACGCCGGTCATGTACTTCATGGTCGATCCGGCCGGTACCGTGATCAACGTCAACACCTTCGGCGCCGAGCAGCTGGGCTACACGCCGGGGGAGTTGATCGGCCGATCCGTGCTGGATGTCTTCCTCGCCGAAGATCGCGCCACTGTCCGCGCCTGTGTCGCGTTGTGCCTCAAGACCCTTGATCAGTCACACACCTGGGAGATCCGGAAGGTTCGCAAGGACGGCTCGATGTTATGGGTGCGCGAGAACGCCAAGGCCATGCTGCGAGCCAATGGCGGGCCGATCGTGCTGGTCGCCTGCGAGAACATTACCGAACGCAAGGAGGCCGAGAACGCGCTGCGACAGAGCGAGGCTTATCTCGCCCAGGCGCAGGAATTGAGCCACACCGGCAGTTTTGGCTGGAAGGCCAAAACCCGCGAGATCACCTGGTCCAAGGAGACTTATCGCATCTTCCAATGCGAAGAAGGGACGAAGCCCAATATCCCGTTCATGCTCCAGCGGATCCATCCGGAGGACCGGCTCGCCGTGCAGCAGACGACGGGCCAGGCGGCGCGCGAGGGGAAAGACTACGATCACGAATACCGGCTGGTGATGCCCGACGGTTCCATCAAATACGTTCGGGCGGTGGCACGGGCGACGCGAGATGCAAGCGGCTACGTCGAATTCGTTGGATCAGTCAGCGACATCACGGCGGCCAAAGAGGCAGAACGCAGGCTCCGCGACAGCGAGCAGCGCTTTCGCGATTATGCCGAAACTGCCTCTGACTGGTTCTGGGAAACCGGGCCGGACCACCGGGTCACCCAGGTATCGGAACACTCGGATACCAACACTGTTCCCGCGGGCCTGATCGGGCTCACGCGGTGGGACATTGCGCCCGACGCCGCTCTTGAGCCCGAGAAATGGCGACAACATCGCGCGGCCCTCGACGCCCACGTCCCGTTCCGCGACTTGGTGTATCGCAGCAAGGACCGCAACGGGCAGCCGATCTATGTGCGGACCAGCGGCAAGCCGTTCTTCGACGCGGACGGCGCTTTCCTGGGCTACCGTGGCGTTTGCACGGACGTAACCGCGGCCATCCGGGCCAATCAAGCCGAAGACGCGCTACGGAAGGCCCAGGCCGAGCTCGCCCATGTGACGCGTGTCACGACACTGGGTGAGCTGACCGCTTCGATAGCCCACGAAATCAATCAGCCGCTCGCTGCAGTGATCGCAAACGCCGACGCCTGCCTCGCCTGGCTGCAGCGCAATCCACCGGACCTCAAAGCGGCCCGCCGCTCCGTCGAGTGGATCATCGAGGACGGCAGGCGTGCCGGCGACGTGATCCGTCACGTTCGGGCACTCGCCAAGCGTTCTGACATCGAGATGGTACCGCTCGACGCCAATGCGGTCGTGCGGGAGGCCGTCGCGCTCGTTCAGCGCGAGATGGCCAGCCACGGCGTGTCCGTCCGCATGGAGCTGTCCTCGGCGCTGCCGAAGATCTTTGGCGATCGCATCCAATTGCAGCAGGTCCTGATCAACCTGATCATGAACGGGATCGAGGCCATGGCAGACGTCCACGATCGCCCGCGCGAACTGGCGATCCGCTCACAGGCGAGCGGCGATGGCGCGATGCAGGTGAGCGTTTCCGACTGCGGAACCGGCATCAGCGAACAGGCGATAGACCGCCTGTTCACGCCGTTCTTCACCACGAAGTCCTCCGGCATGGGCATGGGCCTGTCGATCTGTCGATCGATCATCGAGGCCCATGGAGGGCGACTTTCCGCCATACCAAATCAGGAGCGCGGCGCGACTTTTCAGATCGCCTTGCCCCTCCACCGAGAGGAAGCATCGTGACCGAGCGCGCGGACTCTTCGCCGCCGCAGAAGGACGGCGATCAGCCCCTTGTCCTCATCGTCGACGACGACGCGTCCATGCGCCGTGCGCTCACCAATCTGTTCGAGTCGGTCGGTCTCAAGGTCGAAGCATTCGGCTCGGCGCCGCAGCTCCTGCAGGCCAAGCCGCCAGACGTCCCGAGCTGCCTGGTGCTCGACATCCGACTGCCCGGAACGAGCGGCCTCGAGCTGCAGGCCGACCTTGCCAAGGCAAATATCCACACGCCTATCATCTTTATTACCGGTCATGGCGATATTCCCATGACGGTTCGGGCCATGAAGAGCGGGGCGATCGACTTCTTGACCAAGCCGGTCCGCGATCAGGACATTCTCGACGCAGTCCAGGCCGCCATCGAGCGAGACCGCAAGCGCCGCGACCTCAACAGGACGGTCTCGACGGTCAGATCACGCTTCGAGTCACTGTCCTCGCGGGAGCGAGACGTATTGTCACTGGTGACGTCCGGCCTGATGAACAAGCAGGTCGCCGCCCAGCTCGGATTGGCCGAAATCACCGTCAAGATCTACCGCGGCCAGATCATGCGGAAGATGGGCGCGAAGTCGCTGGCCGATCTGGTGAGAATGAGCGAGGCGCTCGGGATTGGCCCGAACAAGCCCGATGCACAAACCTAAGTATGAGTTTCCAATCGTGACCGGCAGGTCCACCTTGCGCCTTTATGTTCTAGCCGTGGCGACGGCAAGCGTAATTCCCGGCGAGGAGCGGACGTCTTGTCAGTGGCTTCGGTCATCTCGGTGCTTGACGACGACCCCTACGTTCGGGCCGCGATCAACAATCTCCTGGAATCGCGCGGATACAGCGTCCACACATTCGCCTCGGCGGAAGAGTTCCTGAGCTCGACCGATTCGAGCGATACCTCGTGCGTGATCGCCGACGTGCAGATGCCGCTGATGAGCGGAATCGATCTGTTGACGAAGATGCGGGCGCAGGGTTCGGCTACGCCGTTCATATTCATCACAGCTTTCCCGGATGAGGGCGTGCGTGTGCGGGCGCTCGATGCGGGCGCAATCTGTTTTCTCGGTAAGCCGTTCGCCGCCTCGGATCTGATGCAATGCCTGGACCGTGCGCTGGCACCAGGTCACCAAACCACGTCGTGAGCGCCCGCCGCCAGCAAACGCGGCGGTGACGCCGCGAGGAGTGCGCCGCCCGGTTCAATCTACCTTGATGTTCGCCGCCTTGATGATCGGCCACCATTTGGCGATCTCGGCCCTTTGGCGCGTGCCGAGCGCTTCGGGCGTGAGCTGATCCTTGGGTGTCATCTCGAGACCCTGGCTTTCGAGCTGCTTCCTCACTGCCGGATCGTTCAGCGCCTCCACGGCCGCGGCGTTGAGCTTTGCGACGATCTCCCTCGGTGTGCCCTTCGGCACCCACATGCCCGACCACAGCGTCATGTTGAAGCCTTTCAGGCCCGCCTCGTCCGCGGTCGGGATCTCGGGCGCGGAGGCGAGGCGCTTGTGGTCGGTGACGGCGTAGGCGCGGATGGTGCCGGCGCGGACCTGGCCGATGGAATTGGAGGTCTGGTCGACGATGATGTCGATCTGGCCGGCGATGAGATCGTTCAATGCCGGTGCAGTGCCGCGATACGGCACGTATTGCAGCTTGATGCCGGAGACGCTCTCGAAATAGACGCCGGCGATGTGGCTGCCGGAGCCCGCGCCGGCCGTGCCCGCGGTCGGCGGCGATGGCCGCGACTTCAGCCAGTCGATCAACTCCTTCAGCGAGGTCGCGGGCACCGCATTCTTGCTGACCACGATCATCGGGTTGCTCGGCAGCAGCACTACCGGCTCGAGATCGGCAACGAGGTCGAATTTGAGCTTGTAGACGGCGCCGTTGGCGACATGGGTGCCGAGATGGCCAAACGAGATGGTGTAGCCGTCGGGCGGCGATTGCACGGCACGGCCGACACCGATCGAGCCGCCGGCTCCGGTCACGTTCTCGACGACGACCGGCTGGCCGAGCGGCACCCGCATGCGCTCGGCGAGCACCCGCGCCATCGCGTCCGAAGGCCCGCCCGCCGCGAACGGCACGATGATGGTAATGGGACGCGAGGGAAAATCGTCGGCGCGCGCGGCGCCTGCAACAGCGAGAACAGCAATCAGCGCAGCCCAGACGGCCTTCTTCATTGTCTTCTCCCCAGGTGTTTTTTTCTTCACCTCGCCCCGCTTGCGGGGAGAGGTCGAATTGCGAAGCAATTCGGGTGAGGGGGAGTCTCCGCGAACTCAACTTTCACTGTGTTTGCGGAAGCAGCCCCTCACCCCGACCCTCTCCCCGTAAGAACGGGGAGAGGGAGAAGCAAGTTAGAACTTCGAATAGTCAATCGGCTTGTGGCGATCGAGCGTGCGGGTGACCGGCGGCAGCGGGTATTTCAGGCCAGTCGCGCAGTTGAACAGCATGACACGATCGGTCTTGCTGACCCGGCCGTCGGCGAGACTTTCCTTGTAGGCGGCGTAGGTCGCGGCACCCTCGGGGCAGAGCAAGAGCCCCTCCTCGCGCGCGACCTCGCTCAGCGCCGCCGAGATCTTGTCGTCATCGACCGCAATGGCAAAGCCCTTGCTCTCGCGCACCGCGCGCAGAATCAGGAAATCGCCGATCGCTTGCGGCACGCGGATGCCCGAGGCGATGGTGTGGGCGTCCTCCCAGCGCGTCGCATGCTCGGTCCCGGCCTCATAGGCGCGTACCATCGGCGCGCAGCCGGAGGCCTGCACCGCGACCATGCGCGGGCGCTTTGAGCCGATGAAGCCGATCTTCTCGAGCTCGTCGAACGCCTTCCACATACCGATCAGGCCGGTGCCGCCGCCGGTCGGATAGAAGATCACGTCGGGCACGTCCCAGCCGAGCTGCTCGGCGAGCTCGAGTCCCATCGTCTTCTTGCCCTCGATGCGGTACGGTTCCTTCAAGGTCGAGGTGTCGAACCAGCCGACTTTCGCCTTACCCTCGCCGACGATCTTGCCGCAATCGTCGATATAGCCGTTGACGCGGTAGACGGTCGCGCCCTGCAGCTCGATCTCGCTGACATTCACCTCGGGCGTATCGGCCGGGCAGAAGATCGTGGTCTTGATGCCGCAGGACGTGGCGTAGGCCGCCAGCGCCGCGCCGGCATTGCCGTTGGTCGGCATCGCCATATGCTTGATGCCGAGCGCCTTGCCCATCGACACCGCCATCACGAGGCCGCGCGCCTTGAATGAGCCGGTCGGCAGCCGTCCCTCGTCCTTGACGATGATCTCGCCGCCGCCGAGTTTTGCACCGAGCTTCGGCAGCCGGATCAGGGGCGTCGTGACTTCGCCGAGCGAAACGATGTCCTTGCATTTGCGCACGGGCAAGAGCTCGCGGTAGCGCCACATGTCGCCGGGGCGCTGGGCGAGCGCATCCTTGGTCAGCGCCTTCTTCACGCCCGCGAGGTCGTAGCGCACCAGGAGCGGCTTGCCGGCCTTGGAGAGGTTGTGGACCTCGTCGGCCGCGTAATGATCGCCCTCCATCGCGCATTCGAGATGGGTGACGAAGGTCGGGCGTTCGATAGTGAGATTGTCGTTGTCGTGCATGGGATGATTTCCTTCTTGTTCTGCAAACAGCTCTCTCTGCTCGTCATTGCGAGCGAAGCGAAGCAATCCAGAATCTTTCCGCAGCAGCAGTCTGGATTGCTTCGCTTCGCTCGCAATGACGGCGGCGGGCGACGCGCTCGCCTCTCAAATGTTCAACACCCGTCCATACGCATCCAGCACGGCTTCCTTCATCATCTCCGACAGCGTCGGATGCGGGAAGACCGTGTGCATCAGCTCTTCTTCCGTGGTCTCCAAATTCATGGCGACGACGTAGCCCTGGATCAGCTCGGTGACCTCCGCGCCGACCATGTGAGCCCCGAGCAGTTGGCCGGTCTTCTTGTCAAAGATGACCTTGACCAGGCCCTGATCCTCGCCGAGCGCGATCGCCTTGCCGTTGCCCACGAAGGGAAAGCGGCCGACGCGGATCTCGCGGCCGCTCTCTTTCGCTTTGGCTTCGGTGAGGCCAACCGAGGCGACCTGGGGGTGGCAATAGGTGCAGCCCGGGATCATGTTCTTGTCCATGGGATGCGGATTGAGCCCCTTGATCGCCTCGACGCAGATCACGCCCTCATGCTCGGCCTTGTGCGCCAGCATCGGCGGACCGGCGACGTCGCCGATGGCGTAGATGCCGGGGACGTTCGTCTTGCCGAGACCGTCGACCACGATGATGCCGCGGTCGGTCTTCACGCCGACTTTTTCCAGGCCGAGATTCTCGATGTTGCCGACGACGCCGACCGCCGAGATCACGCGCTCGAACTCTGATGTGACGGGCTTGCCCTTGCCGTCGTCGATGGTGGCGAGGACGCTGTCGGCCTTCTTCTCCAGCTTCGTGACCTTGGTCGAGGACATGATCCTGATGCCTTGCTTCTCCAGCCGCTTGCGGGCGAGGCCCGCGATCTCGGCGTCCTCGACGGGCAGGATCTGCGGCAGCACCTCGACCACGGTGACGTCGCTTCCCATGGTGTGGAAGAACGAGGCGAACTCGATGCCGATCGCGCCGGAGCCGACCACCAGCAGCGACTTCGGCATCCGCTCCGGCACCATCGCCTCGAAATAGGTCCAGACCAGCTTCTTGTCCGGCTCGAGGCCCGGCAGCACGCGCGGCCGCGCGCCGGTGGCGACGATGATGTGCTTGGCCTGATAGGTCCCCTCGCCTAGCGCGCCCTTCGGGCCCTCGACGTCGGACTTCTTCACCGTGACCTTGCCGGGCGCGTCGATCGAGGCGGCGCCCCAGATCACGCTGACCTTGTTCTTCTTCATCAGGAAGCCGACGCCGTCGTTGAGGCGCTTGGAGACGCCGCGCGAACGCTGCACCACCGCCTTCGGATCAAACGAGACCTTCTCGGCGGAGAGCCCGTAGTCCTTGGCGTGCTGCATGTAGTGGTAGATCTCGGCTGAACGCAGCAGCGCCTTGGTCGGAATGCAACCCCAGTTCAGGCAGATGCCGCCGAGATATGACTTTTCGACGATCGCCGTCTTGAAGCCGAGCTGCGCGGCGCGGATGGCGGTGACATAGCCGCCGGGGCCGGAGCCGATGATGATGACGTCGAAGGATGTGTCGGCCATAGCGGCTCCCGTTCAACTCAAGAAGCGCCGCGGGCGCGGCGCTTGACCAGAAAAGACCTCACCAGCCATTCGAGCAGCACCACCAGTACTATGATGGCAAGCGCAGTGAGCACGATCGGCTGGGCGATGTTTCGTGCCAGCTGCTCGCCGGCAAAGAACGCAGAGTGAAGAAAATCGAGCTCGACCGGGTTGAGCGCGACGATGGCTCCGAGCAATAGCGATATCCATGGCCAGCGGGTCCGGACATGCAAGGTTGCCCCCTCTGCCGCCGCGTCAGACCATCATCATGACGGGGTTTTCGATCAGCTGCTTGAACGCGCCGATCAGCTCGGCGCCGAGGGCGCCGTCGATGGCGCGGTGATCGCAGGACAGGGTCACGCTCATCATGTGCGCGATCTCGATCTTGCCGCCGCGTACCACGGGACGTTCCTCGCTGGTGCCGACCGCAAGGATGGTCGCATGCGGTGGATTGATCACCGCGGTGAAGTGGCTGATGCCGTACATGCCGAGGTTGGAGACGGCGGTGGTGCCGCCCTGATATTCCTCAGGCTTCAGCTTGCGCGAGCGGGCCCGCGCGGCAAAATCCTTCATCTCGTTGGAGATGGTCGAGAGCGTCTTGGTCTCCGCTTTCCGGATGATCGGCGTGATCAGGCCGCCGGGCATCGCGACGGCGACGCCGACGTCGGAATGGTGGTGCTTGACCATGCCGCTTTCGGTCCAGCTGACGTTGCAGTTCGGGATCTTCTGCAGCGCGACCGCCATCGCCTTGATGACGAAGTCGTTGACCGAGATCTTGTAGAGCGGCTTCTTCTCCTTGTCCTTCGGCGCGGCGGCATTGATCTCCTCGCGGGCCGTGAGCAGCTTGCCGATGTCGCAGTCGATGGTGAGGTAGAAGTGCGGGACGTTCTGGATCGACGCGGTCAGGCGCTGCGCGATGGTACGGCGCATGCCGTCATGCGGGACGATGTCGTAGGAACCAGGCTCGAACAGCGACAGGATCTGCTTGTCCGACATGGTCGGCGCGATCGCGGGCGCGCCTGACGGCGCAGCAGCGGGCGCTTTCAGACCCTTGCCGGACTTGGCCTGCTCGACGTCGCGCGCGACCACGCGGCCGTGCGGGCCGGTGCCGTTGACCATGCCGACGTCAATGCCGGCTTCCTTGGCGAGACGCCGCGCCAGCGGCGATGAGAACACACGACCGCCGTGGCCATTGGCCTGCGCGGCCGGAGCTGCGGGCTGCGGCGCGGGCGCAGCTGCCGGCGACGCCGCGGCCTTGGGCGCAGCAGGCGCCGGCGCCGGCGCAGCAGCAGGTGCTTCAGCAGCTTTCGGCGGCGCGGCCGAAGCGCTGGGCTTGGCGCTCCCTGCAGCCTTCACATCCTCGCCCTCGCCGGCGAGCACCGCGATCACGTCGTTCACCGGAACGTCCTGCGTGCCCTCGGGCACCAGGATCTTGGCGATCGTGCCCTCGTCGATCGCCTCGACCTCCATGGTCGCCTTGTCGGTCTCGATCTCGGCGATGACGTCGCCGGACTTGACCTTGTCGCCCTCCTTCTTCAGCCACTTGGCGAGGTTGCCCTTCTCCATCGTCGGCGAGAGAGCGGGCATCAGGATGTTGATGGGCATGCTGACCTCAAGAAGAACTTTGCAAAACGTCGTCTTTCGACAGCGAAGACGAACAGACCAGGTTTAGTTGCCGATGTCGCCCTGCCACAGGCGCTCATTGGCGGGGATGGAGCGCCAATTCTTCATCATGGTTATGGAGCGGTCGTCGGCAAGGTCGATCCAGGGGATGCCGAACTTGTCGAGGATGTCCTTCGAGCCGGGGAAGGTGATGGACTCTCCGATCACCACCAGCTTGACCTTGAACAGCGCGAGCGCGCCGGCGCACATCGAGCAAGGCGACAGCGTGGTGTACATGACGGTGTCATGGAACGAGATCGCGCCGGCCTCGCGCAGGCAGCTCATCTCGCCATGCAGAATCGGATTGTTCTCCTGCACGCGGTTGTTGTGGCCGCGGGCGATGATCTTGTTGTCGCGCGTCAGCACCGCGCCGATCGGCAGGCCGCCCTGCGCGATCGAGGCTTCCGCCTCGCGGATCGCCTCCAGCATGAAATCGTAATGATGGGCTTCGATCGCCATGGTCAGTGCCCCTTGCCGCGCGGCGTGGTGGTGCCGGTGTCGGTGGGACGCTCGATCTCGGCCTGGAACATGTCGAGGATCCGGTTCAGCGCGTCCTCCTCGGTATATTCGCTCTCGCGCGCATAGGCGCGCGCGGCATGACGGGCGAGATCGACGAGCAGGAGACCCCACATGTCCGGCTCCTCGAAGGCGCGCTGGAACGCCATCGACAGCCCGCCGTCCAGCACGAACACGCGCAGGATCTCGACCGCGTCGTCGCGGGTCATGACGTCTGGCGGCAGTGGCTGCTCCTTGGGGCCTGCCATGGTCTACCTGTAGCAGACGGCTTTGGCGGCTTCGATGACGTCCGCCGCCGAGGGCAGCGCGAGCTTCTCCAGGTTCGCGGCATAGGGCATCGGTACGTCCTTGCCAGACACGCGCGTCACCGGCGCATCAAGATAGTCGAAGGCGTTCTCCATGATGCGCGCGGCGATCTCGGCGCCGACGCCGCTCTGGGCCCAGCCCTCTTCCACGGTGACGGCCCGGCCCGTTTTCTTGACCGAGTTGATGATGGTCTCGGTATCCATCGGGCGCAGCGTGCGCAGGTCGATCACCTCGGCCTCGATGCCGTCCTTGGCGAGTTCGTCGGCGGCCTTCAGCGCATAGGTCATGCCGTTCGACCAGGAGATGATGGTAACGTGGCTGCCGGCGCGGACGATGCGCGCCTTGCCGATCGGGATGATGAAATCGTCGAGCTTCGGCACTTCGCCGGTGTGACCGTACAGCACCTCGTTCTCGAGGAAGATCACCGGGTTGGGATCGCGGATCGCAGCCTTGAGCAGGCCCTTGGCGTCCGCGGCCGAATACGGCGCCACCACCTTGAGGCCCGGGACGTGCGAATACCACGCCGAATAGTCCTGGCTATGCTGGGCGGCGACGCGCGCGGCCGCACCGTTCGGTCCGCGGAACACGATCGAGCAGCCCATCTGGCCACCGGACATGTAGAGCGTCTTGGCCGCCGAGTTGATGATCTGGTCGATCGCCTGCATGGCGAAGTTGAAGGTCATGAACTCGACGATCGGCTTGAGGCCGGTCATCGCGGCGCCGACGCCGACGCCGGCAAAGCCGTGCTCGGTGATCGGCGTGTCGATCACGCGCTTGGCGCCGAACTCCTGGAGCAGGCCCTGGGTCACCTTGTAGGCGCCCTGATATTCGGCAACTTCTTCGCCCATCACGAACACGTCCGCGTCGCGGCGCATCTCTTCGGCCATGGCATCGCGCAGCGCTTCGCGGATGGTCTGCGTCACCATTTCCGTGCCGGCGGGGACTTCCGGATCGGGCTCGGCGACGGCCTGCGGAGCAGGCGCGGCTTTCGGCGCGGGCGCCTCGGCCTTTGCTGCGGCCGGCGGCGCGGACTCCGCAGCCTTCGCCGCCGCTGCGGGTGCCTTGGCGAGATCAGCCGCACTCTCGCCGTCGGCGAGGATGGTCGCGATCGGGGTGTTCACCGCGACGTCGGCGGTGCCCTCGGGGATCAGGATCTTGCCGAGCGTGCCCTCGTCGGTCGCCTCGACCTCCATGGTCGCCTTGTCGGTCTCGATCTCGGCGATGACGTCGCCGGACTTGATCGTCTCGCCCTCTTTCTTCAGCCATTTGGCGAGGTTGCCCTTCTCCATCGTGGGCGACAACGCGGGCATCAGCACTTGAATTGGCATATCTTCTCCAAAGAAAGCTTGCGCGCGTTCAGCGGTACACGTCGGTCCAGAGCTCGGCGGCATCCGGCTCGGGATCATGCTGGGCGAAATCGGCGGAGGCGTTGACGATGTCGCGCACTTCGGCGTCGATCGCCTTGAGATCGGCCTCGCTGACCTTGGCGGCGAGCAGGCGATTGCGAACCTGCTCGATCGGATCCTGGTCGTGGCGAACCTTCTCGACCTCCTCGCGTGTGCGATATTTTGCGGGATCGGACATCGAGTGGCCGCGATAGCGGTAGGTCTGCATCTCCAGGATGAAGGGACCCTTGCCGCCACGGCACCAGGCCGCCGCCTCCTCGCCCGCCGCCTTCACGGCGCGGACGTCCATGCCGTCGACCTGCTTGCCCGGGATGTTGAATGACGCCCCGCGCTTGGAAAAATCCTGCTGCGCCGAGGCGCGCGAGACCGAGGTGCCCATGGCGTAGCGGTTGTTCTCGATGACGTAGATCACCGGCAGCTTCCAGAGCTCCGCCATGTTGAAGCTCTCATAGACCTGGCCTTGGTTGGCCGCACCGTCGCCGAAATAGGTGACGCTGACATTGCCGTTGCCGCGATAATTGTTGGCAAAGGCGAGGCCCGTGCCGAGCGAGACCTGGGCGCCGACGATTCCGTGACCGCCGTAGAAGTGCTTCTCCTTGCTGAACATGTGCATGGAGCCGCCCTTGCCCTTGGAATAGCCGCCGCGGCGTCCCGTCAGCTCGGCCATCACGCCATTGGCATCCATGCCGGTCGCGAGCATGTGGCCGTGGTCGCGATAGCCGGTGATGACCTGATCGCCCTCCTTGAGGGCCATCTGCATGCCGACCACCACGGCCTCCTGGCCGATATAGAGGTGGCAGAAGCCGCCGATGGCGCCCATGCCGTAGAGCTGGCCGGCCTTTTCCTCGAAGCGCCGGATCAGGAGCATGTCGCGGAGCGCCTTGAGTTCCTGCTCCTTCGTGAATTCCGGGGGCGAACCGCCGTCGGTCTTGTCCTGTGCAGCGCTTGCGGCGGCTTTCTTGGGTGCGGCCATGGGAATTCCGGGTCAGAGAAAACTTTCGCCCTCTCTAACCCAAGTCAAACGCCCTTGGAAAGCACCGCGGCGGCATGGCACGACTTTCATTATGCCGCACTGCAACGTGATCGAAATATTGCAAAATCTTTGGCGCTGATCGGGCAACAAATCTATGCGCGTCAACGTGCGCGCAGATTCGTGACCGGATCAAGAAGTGCTGCGCAGTCATCCTGCCGCCAAATCTCATAAATTGAGCGCTACAGCTTCCACGACGTCATGGCCGGGCTTGTCCCGGCCATCCACGCCTCGCCCCGCGCACGAAGAACGTGGATGCCCGGGACAAGCCCGGGCATGACGACCTCGTGAGTGCGGCTTCCCGATCAGAAGAAGCCGAGCTTCTTCGGGCTGTAGCTGACCAGGAGGTTCTTGGTCTGCTGGTAATGATCGAGCATCATCTTGTGGGTCTCACGCCCGACGCCCGACTGCTTGTAGCCGCCGAACGCCGCATGGGCGGGATAGGCGTGGTAGCAGTTAGTCCAGACCCGGCCGGCCTGGATCTCCCGGCCGAAGCGGTAGCAGCGATTGGCGTCGCGGCTCCAGACGCCGGCACCCAGGCCGTAGAGCGTGTCGTTGGCGATCGCGAGCGCCTCTTCGTCGGTCTTGAAGGTCGTGACCGAGACGACGGGGCCGAAAATCTCCTCCTGGAAGATTCGCATCTTGTTGTGGCCCTCGAACACGGTCGGCTGGACGTAGAAGCCGCCGGTGAGATCGCCACCGAGATCGGCGCGTCCGCCGCCGGCCAGCACCTTGGCACCCTCCTGCTTGCCGATGTCGATATAGGAGAGGATCTTGCTGAGTTGCTCGCTGGAAGCCTGTGCGCCGATCATGGTGGTGGGATCGCGCGGATCGCCCTGCTTGATCGCGGCGACGCGCTTGAGCGCCCGCTCCATGAAGCGGTCATAAATGTCGGCGTGGACTAGCGCCCGGCTCGGACAGGTGCAGACCTCGCCCTGGTTCAGCGCGAACATGACGAAGCCCTCGATCGCCTTGTCGAAGAAATCGTCGTCCTCGGCAGTGACGTCCTTGAAGAAGATGTTCGGCGACTTGCCGCCGAGCTCGAGCGTGACCGGAATCAGATTCTGGCTGGCATATTGCATGATCAGCCGGCCGGTCGTTGTCTCGCCGGTGAAGGCGATCTTGGCAATGCGCGGGCTCGACGCCAGCGGCTTGCCGGCCTCGAGGCCAAAGCCGTTGACGATGTTGAGCACGCCTGCCGGCAGCAGGTCGGCGATGATCTCGGCGAAGACCATGATCGAGGCCGGGGTCTGCTCGGCGGGCTTGAGCACCACGCAATTGCCGGCGGCCAGCGCCGGCGCCAGCTTCCAGCAGGCCATCAGAAGCGGGAAGTTCCAGGGTATGATCTGGCCGACCACGCCGAGCGGCTCATGGAAATGGTAGGCGATGGTGTCGTGGTCGATCTCGCCGATCGAGCCTTCCTGCGCACGCACCACACCGGCGAAATACCGGAAATGGTCGATCGCGAGCGGCAGGTCGGCGGCACGCGTCTCGCGGATCGGCTTGCCATTGTCCCAGGTCTCGGCAATCGCGAGGCGCTCGAGGTTCTCTTCCATGCGGTCGGCGATCCGGTTCAGGACCGCGGCGCGCTCGGCGACGCTGGTGCGGCCCCAGGCGGACTTGGCGGCATGCGCCGCGTCGAGCGCTGCCTCGATGTCCTGCGCGTCGGACCGCGCGATCTTGCAGACGACCTGGCCAGTCAGGGGCGAGGCATTGTCGAAATATTTCCCGGAGATCGGCGCGACGAACTTGCCGCCGATGAAGTTGTCGTAGCGTTCGGCAAAGGGCACTTTGGTGACGCTGAGGAATTCCACCTTGTTCATTGATCACTCCCGATGTTGCTGTTTGCGCTTGTCGTCGCCTGTTCGCGACTTGCGCAGACGATGATGCGGGAGGCGTTTTCTGTCAGCCCGGGTGGACGCGATCGCGGAGCGGACCTGTCGCAGTTCTGCGACAGTCGTGGCGCGGCGCCGCTCAGTGGTTCAGCTCGAACCGCTTGAGCTTCCGGTGCAGCGTGGCGCGGCTGACGCCGAGGGCCTTGGCGGCTGCGGAGACATTGCCGCCAGCGCGCAGCAGCGCGCGCTGCAGCACCGCACGCTGGCCACCGACAAGATGATCGCGCGCGGCATCGCCGCCGAGAAGATCGGCCGCGGGCACCGGCCGCAACGCACCGCCGGGCACGATGCCGAGCGCTGCCCGCGCGGAGCGCGTTGCGCCGATCACCAGATCGTCCGCATCGACCGCAACGAGGCCGCCGCAGCTTCCATCCGCCGCTTGTGTCAGCACGATGCGGGCATGGGCGAAGACCTTGCGAAACAGGTCGGCCTCGATCCGCCTGGCCGCCTCGCCTGCCGCGAGCGCGATCAGGCTGGCGAAGGCATCGGTGCGGTCGGCGCGGCAGGAGGAGACGTCGAGCACGCCCGCGAGCGCCGCCTCGTGATCGTAGATCGGAACGGCGGTGCAGCTCAGAAGCGTGTTGCGCGCAAAGAAGTGCTGGTCGCGATCGATGGTCAGCGGACGCTGCTCGACGAGGCAGGTGCCGATACCGTTGGTGCCCTCGTGCTCCTCGCTCCAGAGTGCACCGGTCCAAAGGCCCCAGGACTGAAACGTCGCATCGTCCGCCACCGTGCCGCGGCGATCGACCGGCACGCCCTCGCGATCGGCGAGCAGCACGCAGCAGCCCGCTGCGCCGACCGCCTGGTAAAGCCGGTCCATGGCGCCCTGGGCGGCCGCCAGAAGCGGCGCGATGCGCTCGCGCGCCTGCTGCAGCTCGGCTTCGGTCAGCCGCATCGGCGCGGCGTGGCCGCCGGGATCGAGATGATGCAATCGGGAGGAACGGCGCCACGAGGCCACGAGCGCGGACCGGGCCGCCTGGCCTGACGCGATGGCGGCCTCGACGCGGGCCGCGTGATGCCGGGGCATTGTCCCATTCACCACAGTTTCCTCCGGATATCGATTGTAGGACGCGCCGCTGCTCCCCGGTTGATCTACGTCAACTTCAGCCAGCGCCTGCAAATGGCATGAGCCCGCCGCGGCGCCGCCGTCAAGGCGACCGCCCGGTTCCGGAGTTACGACCTTCGCAGGAGGAGGCAGGTTGCCGGATCCCAGCAGCGGCTTTCGGAAGCTGCGGATGCGCTAATTCGCCGGGATCATCCGAACGAGATCGCGCGGATGGACATAGTCGAGCTGGAAGCGCGCCCGCTCGTCCAGCATGTCCGGGTCGATCTTCTCGGACCGCAACAGCGACACCCGTTGTTCGCTCCTGGCGCGCTCGCGCTTGAGCTGAGCCAGCTCACTGGTCAGCGCGATGATCTCCTGGTCGAGCTCTTGGCGGGCGTTGAGGCCGTATTTGCCGGTATAGGCGTTGACGCCGAAATAGCCGACGATCGCCGCCGCCATCGCATAGAGGGCAAGACCGGTCAGGATCGATTTCAGGCGCGCGCGGGAGACCATCTTCGGAAGATGGGACAGGTTGGTTAAGGGAGTGCTAATTGCCAGAACGAGGCACTATCCCCACGACGCGTCATGGCCGGGCTTGTCCCGGCCATCCACGTGCTTTGCCGGCGATAACGAAGAACGTGGATGCCCGAGACAAGCCCGGGCCTGACGGAGCGTCGGCTTGGCCGGAAGCTCAACCCTGATTCTTCGCCACATGCGCGGCGAAGGCGTCGATATATTGCTGCAGCACCGTCTTGAGGGAGTCCTTGGTCAGGTTGCCCTCCGCATCGAAGGCATCGCCGACGCCACTGAGGTAGATTTCCGGCTGCTGGAGGACCGGACCAGAAATGCCCGGCAGAATGTTCTGCAGATGCTTGGCCGCGCTGACGCCGCCGAGCAGCCCCGGCGAATTGGAGACGATGCCGACCGGTTTGCCGAGGAACGAGCTCTTGCCATAGGGGCGCGAAGCGACATCGATGGCATTCTTCAGAACGCCCGGGATCGAGCGGTTGTATTCGGGCGTGACGAACAGGACGCCATTCGACGTCTTGAGCTTCTCGCGGAAGGCGAGCCAGTCCGCGGGCGGCGCGCCCTCTAGGTCCTGGTTGAAGAACGAGATGCCCGCCGGCGTGATCACCTCGAGCTTGAGCGAGGCAGGCGCGAGCTTGGCGAGCGCATTGGCGATCTTGAGCGAGAAGCTGTCCTTGCGCAGGCTGCCAGCGATCGTGACGATGTTGTAGGCCATTGGGTGTCCTTGAAGGCTTGAGCGGGAATGCCGGGACGGCACTTAAGCCATCCGGGCCAATAGATGCAAGTGCATGAACTGGTCCGATTTGGAAACGCTGCGTTTCTGGAAATGGGTCCGCGTGCCCTCCATCCGGGCCGATACAAAAAGGAATCAGGCCGCCAAGCGGCGGCCCGATGTGTCACGATAACCGTCCAAGCCGATCACTTGTTCGGGTTGATCAGGAATTTTTCGCCGGTTGCGCGCTTAGCGTAGACCGCGATGTTGGCGGGATCGAGCGCCTCGGCGAGCGACACCACCTTGGTGTAGTGGCTGGCGAAGGTGGTCTTGAGCTCGGATGCCACGCGCTGGCGCAGGCGGCCGATCTCGGCCGGGCCGATGTTCTGAAGGAATGGCGTGAGCAGCCAGCCGCCGACGCCCCAGCTGAGCCCGAACGAGCGGTTCAGCTCCGTGGGCCGGGTGTCGAGGCTGCCATAAATATAGACCTGCTTGTACACGTTGGAGCCGTAGCGGCTGTATTCCTTCGTGGTCTTGTTGGCCGCGATCTCCATCGCGGTCAGGATCTGGCTCGCCAGCTTGCCGCCGCCGATGGCGTCGAAGGCGATGGTGGCGCCGGTCTCGACCAGCGCGTTGGTGAGATCGTCCATGAAGCTGGGCGCGCTGGAATCCACGACGTATTTCGCGCCGATCTTGTGCAGGATGTCGGCCTGCTCCTTGTTCCTGACGATGTTGACGAGGCCGATGCCGTCCTTGATGCAGATCTTGTTGAGCATCTGACCGAGATTGGAGGCTGCGGCCGTGTGCACGAGCGCCTTGTGGTTCTCCCGCCGCATCGTCTCGGTCATGCCGAGTGCGGTCAGCGGATTGACGAACCAGGAGGCGCCGTCCGCCGCCGTGGTGCCCGGCGGCAGCTCCATGACGTCGCGGACCTTGAGCACGCGGTACTGCGTGTACATCCCGCCGCCGATCATCGACACCGTCTTGCCCATCAGGGCCTTGGCCGCATCCGACGATCCGGTCCTTATCACCGTGCCGGCGCCCTCGTTGCCGACCGGCAGCGACTGATCGAATCTCGCCGCCATCATCCGCATCGCCGCCTCCGGCATCGTGGCGGTGATGACCGGCATCTCCTTGGTGCCGGAGGCCTTGGCGGCCGACATGTCGGCGGGACCGATCAGGAGCCCGAGGTCGGATGGATTGATCGGGGTGGCCTCGACGCGAACCACGACCTCATCGTCGGCCGGCTCCGCGGTCGGGACCGTCACGAGAGACAATTCCAGCTCGCCGCTCTTCTTCAGCAGCGAACGCAATTCCAGTCCGGTCTTGCCGTCACTCATGTCGATCCTCCCCTGTCCTTCCGTTTGCGCGGATCGAGACGCCGGCTTACGCCAGCGCCTTCAGTGCCGCCTTGCCGCCATAGAGCGCCTGCTTGCCGAGCTGCTGCTCGATGCGCAGGAGCTGGTTGTATTTGGCGGTGCGGTCGGACCTTGCAAGGGAGCCGGTCTTGATCTGACCGCAATTGGTGGCGACCGCGAGGTCGGCGATGGTGGAATCCTCGGTCTCGCCGGAACGGTGCGACATCACCGAGGTGTAGCCGGCCTTGTGCGCCATCTCGACCGCGGCGAGCGTCTCGGTCAGCGTGCCGATCTGGTTGACCTTGATCAGGATCGAGTTGGCGCGGCCGGTCTTGATGCCTTCGGCGAGGCGCTTGACGTTGGTGACGAAGAGGTCGTCGCCGACCAGCTGGCACTTCTTGCCGATCAGGTCGGTGAGCTCCTTCCAGCCGTCCATGTCGTCTTCCGACATGCCGTCCTCGATGGTCACGATCGGGTAGCGCGCGACGAGGTCTGCAAGATACTTCGCCTGCTCGGAGATCGAGCGGGTCTTGCCCTCGCCCTCATAGACGTATTTGCCGTCCTTGAAGAACTCGGTCGAGGCGCAGTCGAGGCCGAGCATGATGTCAGTGCCCGCCTTGAAGCCGGCCTTGCCGATCGCGTTCATGACGAAGTCGAGCGCGGCGTCCGCCGACGGCAGGTTCGGGGCGAATCCGCCCTCGTCGCCGACATTGGTGTTGTGGCCGGCCTTCTTCAATTCGGACTTCAGCGTATGGAAGACTTCCGCGCCGTAGCGGAGACCTTCGGCGAACGATGATGCGCCGACCGGCAGGATCATGAATTCCTGGAAGTCGATCGGGTTGTCGGCGTGCACGCCGCCATTGATGATGTTCATCATCGGCACCGGCAGCAGGCGCGCGGAGGTGCCGCCGACGTAGCGATAGAGCGGCATGTCGAGCGAGTTCGCGGCCGCCTTGGCGCAGGCCAGCGAGACGCCGAGAATGGCGTTGGCGCCCAGCCGGCTCTTGTTCGGCGTGCCATCGAGGTCGATCATGATCTGGTCGATCTGGGCCTGTTGCTCGACGTCGAGGCCGCTCAGGGCCTCGAAGATCTCGCCGTTGACGGCGCCGACCGCTTTGGTCACGCCCTTGCCGAGATAGCGGGTCTTGTCGCCGTCGCGCAGTTCCACGGCCTCATGGGCGCCGGTGGAGGCGCCGGACGGAACCGCGGCGCGGCCAAGCGCCCCGTCCTCCAGCACGACATCGACCTCGACGGTGGGATTGCCCCGGCTATCGAGAATTTCGCGGCCGATGATGTCGATGATGGCGGTCATGATGTCCACTTCCGTTCGTTAGGGCTGATCGGTGCCGCGGGTCTTACACGGGCCGCAAGCAAATGTGAACGCTTGGACGCACCGCTCCGCCTGACGCGCAAGGCGCCTCAGAATATGCTCGACCGCATTTGGTCCGCGTGCCCAACCTCAATCTCAAACAGTCGGGGTAACGCCATGAATCGCCGCCAATTTCTTGCCTCAAGCGCCGCGCTGCTCGCCGCCCGCCCAGGTTTTGCGCAGGAAGGCGCGTTCCGGACGAGATACTACCCCATCAGCCCGGGTATCGGCCTGCACGATCTCACGCCCGCCCCTGACGGCACGATCTGGTTCACGGCGCAGGGCAAGGGCCTGCTCGGCAGCCTCGATCCACGCGATGGCCGCTTCAAGACGGTCAGCCTCGGCCAAGGCGCGGCCCCACACGGCGTGACCATCGGGCCCGACGGCGCGCCCTGGATCACCGAGGGCGGACAGAACGCGATTGCGCGGGTCGACCCTGCCGATCTCAAGGTGACGTTGTTCCGCCTGCCGGAAAGGTTCGCCTCCGCCAATCTCAACACCGGCGTGTTCGACAAGGATGGCACCTACTGGTTCACCGGCCAATCCGGCTATTACGGGCGGCTGTCTCCGAAGACCGGCGAGATGAATGTGTTCAAGGCGCCGAAGGGGGTCGGCCCCTACGGCATCACGGTCACGCCCAACGGTGATGTCTGGTACGCCTCCCTCGGCGGCAGCCATATCGCGAAGATCGACCGCGCGGGCGGCAATGCGACCGTGGTCGAACCGCCGACCCCGAACCAGGGGTCGCGGCGCGTCTGGTCGGATTCGAGGGGCCGGATCTGGGTCAGCGAGTGGAACAGCGGCCACGTCTCGGTGCATGATCCCGCCGACGGCTCGTGGAGGACCTGGAAGCTGCCGGGCGAACGTCCCCGCGCCTATGCCGTGTACGTCGACGACAAGGACAAGGTCTGGCTGACCGATTTCTCCGCCAATGCCATTGTGCGCTTCGATCCCGCCACCGAGAAGTTCAACGTCTTCGCCAGCGACAAGGCCAACGCCAATGTCCGCCAGCTCGACGGCCGGCCGGGCGAGCTTTGGGGCTGCGAGTCCGGCAACGATCGCATCGTCATGATCCAGACAATCGCCGCCGGTTGACGACGAGCCCGTTTGCGTCCATCCCGGCATCCGAAACAGGATGTTGACGACGATGGCGAAAAAGTCCCTCCAGCTCGGCCGCGCGGTCGAATGGCCGCACACGCCGGAAGAGGCCCAACTCGACCGCGTGCCCAATCCGCAGAAAGGCACGGATTATCTGATCCGCTTCACGGTGCCGGAATTCACCTCGCTCTGCCCGGTCACGGGCCAGCCGGATTTCGCGCATCTGATGATCGACTACGCGCCAGGCGCTTGGCTGCTGGAATCGAAATCGCTCAAGCTCTACATCGCGAGCTTCCGCAATCACGGCGCGTTCCACGAGGACTGCACCGTGATGATCGGCAAGCGTATCGCGTCGGAGATCAAGCCGAAATTCCTGCGCATCGGCGGCTATTGGTATCCGCGCGGCGGCATCCCGATCGACGTGTTCTGGCAGACCGGCCGCGTGCCGAAGGGCCTTTGGGTGCCCGAGCAAGGCGTCGCGCCCTATCGCGGACGGGGCTAGTTAGAGGCGAAGACGATGACATCAATCTCGGCAACATTCCGTAATTTGGCGCTAGGCCTCTTCGGCCTCCTCTTGCTGACCGGCACATCAGATGCCGCTGAGGTGCGGGTGATGATTTCGGGCGGGCTGACGGCGGCCTACAAGGCGCTCGTGCCGGAATTCGAAAAGACCAGTGGCCACAAGGTGCTCACCGAATATGGGCCGTCGATGGGAATGACCGCGAACGCGATTCCGGTCCGGCTCGAGCGCGGCGAGCCGGCCGACGTCCTGATCATGGTGGGCTATGCCCTCAGCGACCTCGCGAGCAAAGGCAAGGTCGTCGCCGGCAGCCAGGTCGATCTCACGAAGTCGCCGATCGGAATCGCGGTGAAATCGGGCGCGCCGAAGCCGGACATCAGCTCGGCCGATGCGGTCAAGCGCGCGCTGCTGGCGGCGAAGACGATCGCCTATTCCGATAGCGCCAGTGGCGTCTACGTCTCGACCGAGATGTTCGACAAGCTCGGCATTACT
Source organism: Bradyrhizobium sp. CCBAU 45321 (assembly GCF_028128975.1). Lineage (NCBI taxonomy): Bacteria > Pseudomonadati > Pseudomonadota > Alphaproteobacteria > Hyphomicrobiales > Nitrobacteraceae > Bradyrhizobium > Bradyrhizobium sp. CCBAU 45321. The sequence goes on along the minus strand of NZ_LFKZ01000014.1, from coordinate 72,605 downwards.
GAGTCCATGAAGGACAAGGCGCGCAAGATTCCGGCGACGCCGGTCGGCGAGATCGTCGCGCACGGCGAGGCCGAGCTCGGCTTTCAGCAGATCAGCGAGTTGAAGCCCGTCAAGGGCATCGACATCGTAGGTCCCCTGCCGGACGAATTGCAGAGGATCACGATCTTCTCGGCTGGGATTGCGACGGGCGCGAAGGAGCCGGAGGCTGGCCGCGCCTTGATAAACTTCCTCGCCTCCCCCGCCGCGCACGACGCCATCATCGCGAGCGGGATGGAGCCCATCGCGACCGGCGGGGCGAAATAACGCCTCTCTCAGTGCGTCTGTCCAGGTCCTGTCCCGACAGGATCCGTTTCACCACGCGTACCGCACCACGCCCTTGCCTGCGTAGGAGCGCGTGACGTTCGAGAACTCACCCTCGAACGTCCCGGCAGCCGACCAGCCGGTGAGCCACTTCTTCTCGACTGATCCCGTCACCAGCGCGGAATCGGCGGCCATCGCCGCGCCGTTCACGACAAAGCTCGCGCCGGGCAGAGCTTGGAACGTGGCTCCGATGACGCGGTCGGGATTGAAGTCGTGCGCCCAGGCGAGCCGCCCGCGCAAGGTGACGATCCCGTCGGCCTGGGCGAAGGATTTGTCCGTGCGCAGGCCGAGCTCGGTGCGGGTGTTAGTGACGCTCTTGGCACCATAGGCCAGCGCGAACAGGTTGCCGCCGACGATGGCCTGTTCGGCGTAAGCCGGCAGGTCGAACGTCGTGAACTGCGCTGCGGCGTAAGGCGTAAGGCCGACGCCCTGCGTGACGAAGCGGTAGCCGCCCTCGAGGCGGCCGGAATAGGCGTTGGCGTTGAACTCAGCGCGCAGGCGATCGACGCCGGCAACCGTCACGGTGCGATCTGTGGTGATGTCCTGCCATCCATAGGCCAGCGCACCGGTGATGTAGGCAGGGCCGACGATGTGCCGGAGGAAGGCGCCGGCCTGGAACAGGTCGGACCGGCCGCCGCCGAGCGCGTTCGCCACGGTAAAGTTGGTGCCGCCGCCGGCGAGCGCGAAGCCAACCAGCGTATCCGGCGAGATGCGATAATCCGCACCGACGGCGGTGCCATAGAGGTTGCTTGTGGTGGTGTTCGATCCGACGATGGCGTTGCCGTCGGTCTGCTGCGCGCCGCCGAAGCCTGCCGCCCAGACGCTCCAGCGCTGCTCGAACGACGGTGCAACCGGTGCCTTGGTGTAGATCGCAGCCAATGCGTCGTCCGGCTTGCGCTTGCGCGCGTACGCCAAGGCGGTCTCATCCGCATAAGCATTCGGCGTGCCGCCCGCACTGATGGGATCGCCGCGGCCCGCGATGAATGGATCGGTCATCACGCCCATGAACTGGTTCATCGCGTTGAAGGTCGCCTGCTGCGGCGCGCTGCCGACCTCGCCGGAGAGCTGGGTCAAGCCGGCGGGCGTCAGGCTACCGAACACCATCGGGATGGTGCCGTTGGCGTTGAAATAGTTGATGATCGCGTTGCCGACGTTCTGCTGATTGCCGTTGAGGTTGCCGGACGGGGGCACGAAGTTCAGCGCGAGGTCCAGATAAGCATGTGTGGTGTCATAGCTCACGCTGGTGTGAAAACCTGACGGCAGGCCAATATTGGTCACCGTAGGACTGAACGCGCCGGTGATGCTGGTCGCATTCAGGATCGTGTACTGCTTGGCGACGTAAGAGCCGGCCGCAAAATTTGCACTAACGGTGGCGCCGCCAAGCGATGCATTGCCGGCAACATTGGCAAAGGTGGAGGTTGTGGGATTGACGAAGACATTGAAGTACGCCCCAGGTTGCATCACGAGGCTTGTCACTGCCATCGAGGTTCCCGGGCTACCCGGCGCACCCGGCGAGAAATAGCCTCCCGCGATCAGGGCGGCTCCGACTGCACCGTTTCCGGTCAGGTATCCATCGGAATTGACGGTGGTGAGAGCCGACGACGCCATCGATCCCGACACGACGAGCGTGCCGCCGTCAACCGTGGTGGTGCCGGTGTAACTGCTGCTATCGCCGGACAGGATCAGGGCGCCGGACCCGGTCTTCACGAAGCTGCCGGTGCCAATGATGGATCCGGCGAACACAGACGTCGAATTGTCGCCCCCGACGGTGAAGGCAAATGCGCCCGTATTGAGCTGGGTGCCCGCCACGCCGGCGAGTGAGCCGTAGGTCGCGCCGCCCGAGGTCGAGTAGACATTCGCACCGGCAGCCGTCATGTCCACCCGCCCCGTGACGGTGCCGCCATAGGTGTTCATCGAAGCGAGACCGCCGGACAGTGTCACGTTGCCGTTGATCGTCCCATAGAGCTGCGTGTATCCGCCGGCGGCGTTGATCGATCCATTGATCGTCCCGGTGGGGTCGACGACGATATTGGCGCCGATGGCGTTGCTGATCGTGTTTGTCGCATTCAGCGTTCCCGTGACTCCAAGATTGCCGTCGTTGGTCACGGTCGTCGCATTGACCGTCCGGCCGGCGTCGATCCAGGTGGCGTGAATCATCGCGCTGGCCTGGTTGATCAGCGTCGTTACGGTGAGATCGCCGCCTGAGACAAAAAGGTCGGATATTGCACCGGTGGTCAGGGTCCCGTTGACGGTGAGCGCACCGGTCACCGTGAAGGTACCGCCTTGATGGTCGACGTTGCCGTTGATCGTGCCGGCTGCGTTCGTCGTGCCGGAATTCGTCAGTCCGCCATTGACCGTTCCAGTCGTCGTGAAGGTACCGGCGGCTGCGTTCGTCGTCCCGGCGGTCGTCGTCACCGTACCTGCGTTGGTGAAGGAACCGGCGTTGTTGACGATGCTGGTCGCGCTCAGCGTCCGGCCTGCCGCCACCTGGACCGCCGTGGCCGAGGTCGAATTGTTCGTCAGCGTCGTGATGCCGGTGAAGCTGCCGAACTGCACGGCCAGGCTCGATGTCCCGTTGTTGGTCACCGCACCATTGGTGGTCAGGTCGCCGCTCAGCGCGAAGGCGCCGCTGCCCTGGTTGGTGATGCCGTCATTGAACACGCCCCTCGCGTTGGCCGTGCCCGCATTCGTCAGTCCGCCGTTGACCGTGCCCGTCGTGTTGAAGGTGGCGCCGGCGGCATTGGTCGTGCCTCCGGTCGTCGTGATCGAGCCATTGTTGAAGAACGTGCCACCGTTGTTGGCAATCGTCGTCGCGGAGATGATGCCGGCTGGAAGATTGGAGAAACCGGTGGTGGTGGTGATGTCGCCGATCAGGGTACCTTGATTGCTCGCGATCGCACTGACGGTCAGCGACGTCGTCAGGCTGCCGGTGTTGACGAAGGTTCCGGCGGTAACGCTGGTGGTGGTGAACGAGTTGGTGCCGGACAGCGTCAACCGGCTCGACCCTGCCTGCGAGATCGTCGCGCCCGTCATGTTGTTGCTGATCGAGATGAAAGTACCGACACCGACGGCATTGTTGGTGATGCCGGCGACAAAATTCACCGCCTGACCGCTGATTGTGTAGCCTTGTGAGGCAGCGTCGAAAATCCAGGACTGGGGCGCGATGGGGCCAAGGGTGACTGTGACGGCCGTCGTGCCAGTCGAGGAAAAGGTCGCGGTTTCACCCGCGGTGTCGGGGACCGTACCAGTCGACCAATTGGACGGCGCGTTGTAATTGCCGTTGTCGATGCCACCGTCCTGCCAGACCTGCGCTCGCGCCAGGGACGGCACCAAGGCAACCGTCGCAAGAGCTGTGCCGGCGAGAAAAGCCTTCAAGAGCGCCCCACGCGTGGGCCCAACCCCGTCCGCCCGGATCATTGAAAATTCCGCTGGGCCCTGCGCTGCAGCTGCCCTCGATTGTCAGATAATTCAAACAGCGAATATCTAGCTGCTTCGCCACCCGCGAACCATCGATGATCGGTGTCATCACGCATGGCTGAACGATTTTCGGCGCGATGTGTTTGTCGAGCAACAAAAATTTGCATATTTTCTGAGCACCCGCGACACCGGAACAGCGCGAAGCGGCGCAGCCGGCGCGGCTCGTCGGTCCGGACGGCGATCGCGCTCCCCTACCGTGGAAGTAGTCTCGAAACCGGAGAGGATGGTGGTGAGGCCGGCATTGCCGAGCGCGGTCAGGATGGGGAGCAATGCCTCCCGGCCTCGCGCCTATCGCGGGCGGGGCAGATCGGGCGGCCTTTCGCGGGTGCGCGGGGAAGCCCGCCCACCCGCGTTTTATCCGCCTCAGGTGATCGCGATCGGACAGCCATTGCTGCCGGTCGCGCCTTTGATCGGCGACGGCGTGAAGCAGTAGACGAACTGGTACTTCTTGTCGGCAATCAACTCGTCGAAGATCAGGTTCTCGTGGTTGAGAATGCCGTGCTTGGTCTGCAATTCGGAATGAACCGCGAAAGCGAGCGACTTGTCGGGATTGGGCACCACTTCGACCGCCCAGGTGTCGGCCGCAGTCAGCGCGAGATCCTTCTCGATGATCCACTTCGCGGCATCGAGGCCGATCCCGGGCTCGCCGCTATTGTAGCGATCATTGTTCTTCATCCACAGGGAGCCCCAGCCGGTGTGGAACATGATCGCATCGCCTGGCTTGATGTCGCTCTCCGCGATGCTTTGCTTCGCCAGCGCCGCCTTGATATCGGCCGAGGTGATCTCTTGGCCCGCATCCATCATGCCGCCCTTCAGCGCGACCATATCGATCAGGTGGGCGCGTGTGAACAGCGGCTTGAGCTTCTCGGTGCCAAGCTTCTTCAGGCCGTAGGCGTCGCCGATCTCAGCGGCAGTGAAGCCGTTGTAGAAGCGCATCTCGCTCTTGTCGCCGTCCTTGCCCAGCTGGATACCGATATGGCCGAGTCCGTCGAATTGTGTGCCGGTCTGGCCGATTTCGGTGGCGAGAAACTCGTCGTGATAGACGAGCTTGTTGTCGCCGAACGGGCCGCCAGTCGGCCCGCCGGGAATGCGCAACGAGAATGCGCGGGCGCCGAACAACGGCATGCCTTGCTCGTAAACGCGGCCGATCTTGTAGATCTTGCCATCCTTGATCCACTTCACGGCATCGAGAACCTTCGCTGGCGTGATGTGGTTCGACGCGCCAGCCTCGTCGTCCTTGCCCCATTTCGAGGGCCACCAAGGCTTGTCCACGCCCTTTGGCATCGCCGGGGTTTGGGCTTGGGCCGCGGTGATCGGTGCGAGTGAGAACTTGCCGTGCATCGCACCTGCGAACGCCGCCCCAGCCGCACCAGCAAGACCTGCCGTGCGGAGCAAGGTCCGCCGATCGGTCGCCGCACCGCCCTTCTCTTCATCGCCTTTGGTATGGTCCATCGCTTCCTCCCGGGGTGTGCCCGCTGAGATCGGGCTTAAGATCCTGTTTTCGGAATGCTCGTCCTCCATTAGGCTGTTGTCCAGCGACAAAAATAAGACCAGGGTTGAGGACGCCGATGAGCCTGTTCGAGAGCGACAAATCCGCCGAGCGGACTCCGGTGTCACTGATCACCGGCTTTCTTGGCAGCGGCAAGACCACATTGCTCAACCGCCTGCTGCGCCACGACGCGATGAAGGACAGCGCCGTCATCATCAACGAATATGGCGAGGTCAGCCTCGACCACCTCCTCGTGGAACGCGTGGACGGCGAAGTCGCCGTGCTTGCGAGTGGTTGTATTTGCTGCACTATTCGCAGCGATCTGGAAGAGACCCTGCGCGCGCTGCTGGTGCGCCGCGATCGTGGCGAGGTCCCGCCGTTCCGCAGGATTTTGGTTGAGACGACGGGGTTGGCTGACCCCGCTCCCATCGCTCAGCTGCTGCTGAACAACCCCTTGGTCTCGCATTTCCTGCGGCTAGACACCGTGGTGACCACCGTCGACGCGGTCAATGCAGCGCGGCAGCTCGACCGCCAATACGAGGCGGTGAAGCAGGTCGCGCTCGCTGACCGGCTGCTGATCACCAAGCGCGATTTGGTCAATGACACTGACGCACTGGACTTGCGGCTTCGTCGGCTCAATCCCAGCGCCAGGATCGAGAACGTGGCGCATGGCGAGGTCGATCCGGCTCAACTGTTCGGCGCCGCCCTCATTGACCCCGAAAAGAAGACAGCCGATATCGAGCGCTGGCTCAACGAGCAGGCGTTCGCCGACATCGCCAAGGCTGCGCATGAGCGCGGCCATCATCACGATGACGGTCATGCCCATCACGAGCATCATAGCCACGACGCGTCGATCCTCAGCTTCATGATCGCATTCGACGATCCCCTTGACTGGATGGCCGTATCGCGCTGGCTCGCACATCTGCGTGCCACCCGGGGCGAGGACCTCTTGCGGGTCAAGGGCATCTTGAATCTTCGCGATGAAGCCACACCGGTCGCGGTCCATGGCGTCCACCACGTCTTCCATCCGCCGGTGGCGCTGGCAAAATGGCCCAATGCCGACCGCCGTTCACGCATCGTGTTCATCACCCGTGGCATTACGCGCCACGAGGTGCTTGACCTCTGGCGGGAGGCCCACGCGAGCGCCTGAGCACCACAAAGACTGCTCGCGAAGCTTTTTGAGAGGGCGCTTCTTCCGGACGCGCGCTCAGACGCGGGCGTCTGACGGCGCCCGCTGCTTGAGCAGCCGCGCGCAGACGAGGCCGAGCAGCACCATGATCGCGGCGCTTGCAGACAAGGTCGCCATCTTGCCGGCATGCTGGAGCCCGAATCCGTAGGCGAGCGGCCCCACCGTCTGCCCCATGAAGAAGAAGAACGAATGCAGCGACATTGCTGTGGCGCGCGCCTCGACCGAGAGCTCGCTGGCGAAGACCTGGAGACAGCCATGGGCGATGTAGAAGCCCCAGCCCATCACGACGAGATTCAGCGCCTGCACTTCCCAGCGTGGACCGAAGGCGACGGCGATGAGCTGTGAGGCGACCAGCGTCATCCCTGCGATCATCATGCCCTTCACGCCGAGCCAAGGCAGCAGGCGCGACACCGTGAGCGTGTAGAACAGGCCGCCGACCGCAAAGCCGGCGATGACGATGCCGGCGATCGACAACGAGGTCTGGCCGAGCTCGAACAGGAACGAAGCGATGTAGGGAAACAGGCCGAGCACGCAGCAGCCTTCGATGAACACAGCCGAATAGCAGACATAGGCATTCGGGTTGGTGAAGATGGTGCGATAGCCGGCCTTCAGCGCCGACAGGCTCGTCTTCGGCGGATGCTTGACCTTGGCGCCACGAAAGCCGGCAGCGACTGCGATAGACGCGACGATCACGAGCACACCGAGCACCGCCAGCACGCCGCGCCAGCCGAGGAAATCGCCGATCAGGCCGGAGGCCGAGGCGCCGAGCAGATTGCCGGTCATGGCGCCGGCGAGCGTGCGGCTGATCGCAACCTGGCGTTTCTCGGACCCGACGAGATCGCTGGTCAGGCTGAGCGCCACCGGAAATACGCCGCCGGAGCCGATGCCCGCGAGGATGCGGGTCGCAAACAGAACCGAGAACGACGTCGAGAATGCGCCCAGGATGTTGGCGAGGCCGAGCAGCGCGAGGCAGCCGATCATCAGCCGCGTCTTGCCGAACAGATCGGCGGCGGCGCCGATAATCGGCTGGATGATCGAGAAGGTGAAGGCGAACACCGCGGCAAAGCCCGCGGCGGTCGCGATGCTGACGCCAAAATCCTCGGCGACGTGCGGCAGCACCGGATCGAGTGCACGGGCCGACAAGGCAGCGGCGAAGCTTGCGCCTGAGATGACGTAGAGCGCCGTCGGCAAGCCGGGATCTGGCGGCCGCGCCTCGCTCTGCTGCATCAGCGCGGATTCTTTGCCAGCGCGTCGAACGCGATCAGCCGGGCGATGAGCCCTTCGAACTCGCGCAGCGGCACCATGTTAGGACCGTCGGAAGGCGCGCGATCGGGATCGGGATGGGTCTCGATGAAGACGCCGGCAACGCCGACCGCGACAGCTGCACGCGCCAGCACCGGGACGAATTCGCGCTCACCGCCCGAGGACGTCCCCTTCCCGCCCGGCTGCTGCACCGAATGGGTGGCGTCGAAGATGACGGGTGCGCCGGTGGTGCGCGCCAGGATCGGCAGCGCGCGCATGTCGGAGACGAGCGTGTTGTAACCGAACGAGGCACCGCGCTCGGTGACGAGCACGTTGGGATTGCCGGCGCTCGTGATCTTGGTCACGACGTTGGCCATGTCCCAGGGTGCCAAGAACTGGCCCTTCTTGACGTTGACGACCTTGCCGGTCGCGGCCGCCGCCAGCAGCAGATCGGTCTGCCGGCACAGAAAGGCTGGAATCTGCAGGATGTCCACGGCCTGCGCCACCTCGGCGCATTGCGTGGCTTCGTGCACGTCGGTCAGGACAGGCAGGCCGAGCGAGGATCGGATCTCGGCGAAGATCGGCAGCGACTGCGCAAGGCCCAGCCCGCGCGCCGCCGCCGCGCTGGTGCGGTTGGCCTTGTCGAACGAGGTCTTGTAGACGAGGCCCAAGTTCAGCCGCGCGGCGATCTCCTTCAGCGCGGAGGCGACCTCCAGCGCATGCTGGCGGCTCTCGAGCTGGCAGGGCCCGGCAATGACCGAGATCGGCAAATCATTGCCGAATTTGACCCTGCCGATGGTGACGACCGGCGCCGCTGAATTCGAAGAGCTCAAGGCAAATCCCTCGTTTCGGCGCGACCATAGCCGCCACGAGGGTCGGATCAACCCTCTTCCGCCCGGGCGGTCCGAATATCAGGGTTGCGCCAGGGTTCCCTGCCCGCCGCCTGCTACTTCACCGCCGAGAAGGCGGTCGGGGTCAGGATCTGGCTGACGATGTTGGCGACGATCTGGCCGTCGGCTTCGCTCTCGGCGCGCGCCTTCATCCAGTCCGGATCGGTCATGAACGCGCCCCACTTCTTCTCGCGCTCGGCAAGCGAGTCCCAGGCGAGGAAATAGGTCAGGTCCTGGTTGGATTCGCCGATCAGGGTGGTGAAGAACCCGGCCTGCTTGATGCCGTGCTTCTCCCAGATTTTTAGCGTGGCGGTCTCGAAGCGCTTGAGCAATGCCGGTAGGCGGCCGGGCACGCAACGATAGATACGCATTTCGTAAATCATTCTTGCTCCCTCCCTGGCAGGAGCGGCGGTTATACCCGCTGGCCACAACTCTGTCTTGAGCCTCACCCGGGCGACCTCATGGCGTTTCGCGCATAGCTCGATAGCGCGGAGCCGGCGCTCTTGATAATGTGCAGGCTCGGTCCGGACGGATCAGCCGCCGACGGCCCGAGCAATCGGCAAAACGACCGAAGCGATCAAAGGGGGGCAGAGGCAATGACCTATTTTGATCTCGGACCCTACAGCCGCAAAATCACGACGACCTCGCCCGATGCGCAGCTCTGGTTCGACCGAGGGCTCAACTGGGTGTTCGGGTTCAACCACGGCGAGGCAATCAAATGTTTTCGCAAGGCGCTCGAGTTCGATAGCAGCTGCGCCATGGCGCATTGGGGCATCGGCTACGCCGCGGGTCCCAACTACAACCTGCCCTGGGTCCGCTATGACGCACAAGGCCGTCAATTGGCGCTGGCGGCATCATACGATGCGACGCAGGACGCGCTCGCGCAGGCGGATAAGGCGAGCCCGGTCGAGCAAGCGCTGATCCGCGCCTTGTCGGTGCGCTATCCGCAGCGTGAAGCGATCGAGGACATGGCGCCGTGGGACAAGGCCTTCACGCGAGAGATGCGAAAGGTCTTCGCCACGTATCCCGAAGATCTCGATGTCCGAGCCATCTTTGCCGAATCGATCATGAATGAGACGCCGTGGCTGATGTGGGACCTTGAGTCTGGAGAACCCACCAAGGGCGCTGGCACCGAGGAATGCAGGGCCGTGCTCGAACAAGCTTTCGATGGATGGCCGGCTGCGTGGAATCATCCGGGGCTGCTCCATCTCTACGTCCACCTCATGGAGATGTCGCCCTTCCCGCAACGGGCGATGCGGGCTGGGGACCGGCTGCGCGGGATCGCCCCCGATAGCGGCCATCTGATCCACATGCCGACGCATCTCGACGTGCTGTGCGGGCAGTACAACGACGTCCTGCTCTACAATCAGAAGGCGCTGGCGACCGACCGCAGATTCCTCGCTTATTCGGACGATCCGGGTGTCTACCTGGTCTATGTCATCCACAACTTCCACTTCGCCATCTACGGCGCGATGTTCCTGGGTCAATACGCCCCCGCTATCGCAGCGGCCGAGGAACTCATTGCCACCGTGCCCGAGCCAGTGCTGCGCATTCAATCGCCCCCCATGGCGGACTTCCTGGAAGGCTATTTGACGATGAAGCAGCACGTTCTCGTGCGTTTCGGCAAATGGCACGACATCATTGCCCAACAGCTGCCGGAGGATCGCGAGCTATACTGCTCTGTGACGGCGATGATCCACTACGCCAAGGCGGTGGCTCATTCGGCGCTTGGCCACGTCACTGAGGCCGAAACCGAGAAAGCGTTGTTCGCACAGGCGAAGACGCGCGTGCCGGAGAGCCGGCTCGTGCACAACAACAAGGTCGTCGCCCTGCTCGGCGTGGCCGAAGCCATGTTGAATGGCGAACTGGAATATCGCAAAGCCAATTACGACTTCGCGTTCGCTGAGCTGCGCAGATCGGTCGCGCTCAGCGACGCCTTGCCCTATGACGAGCCGTGGGGATGGATGCAGCCACCGCGTCACGCACTCGGCGCGCTGCTGCTGGAGCAGGGACGGGTCGAGGAAGCCGAGGCAGTGTACCGTTCCGATCTCGGCCTCGATGGAAAGCTGAGCCGGGCCTGCCAGCATCCCGACAATCTGTGGTCGCTTCACGGTTTGCACGAATGTCTCATGCGGCGTGGCGACAAGGCCGAGAGGCCGCTGATCAAGCAGCGACTTGACCTCGCCCAGTCGCGGGCGGAGGTGCCGATCGAGGCATCTTGCTTCTGCCGCAGGATGGACATCGCGGCCGCGTAACCGGACGTGCGAGCAAGACTTTGGTCAGGGCAGACCGAGCCGGCTACACCAGCCGGCTCTGCTTCGCCGCTGCCTCGATGAACGAAGCGAACAGCGGATGCGGCTCGAAGGGGCGCGACTTCAGTTCGGGGTGGAACTGGACGCCGATGAACCAGGGGTGGTCCTCGTACTCGACGATTTCAGGCAGCACGCCGTCGGGCGAGAGGCCTGAGAACTTCAGGCCGTGCTGCTCGAGGCGGTCCTTGTAGGCAGTGTTGACCTCGTAGCGATGGCGGTGACGCTCGGAGATTTCGGTTGCACCGCCATAGACCTGCGAGACGCGGCTGCCGCGGTTGAGCGTTGCCGGATAGGCGCCAAGCCGCATCGTGCCGCCGAGGTCGCCGGCCTGCGAGCGCTTCTCCAGCTCGTTGCCGCGCAGCCACTCCGTCATCAGGCCGACCAGCGGCTCCTTGGTCGGGCCGAACTCGGTGGAGTTGGCGTCCTCGATGCCGACGAGGTTTCGCGCGGCCTCGATCACCGCCATCTGCATGCCGAAGCAGATGCCGAAATACGGCACGTCGCGCTCGCGCGCGAACTGCGCCGCCTTGATCTTGCCTTCGGCGCCGCGCTGGCCGAAGCCGCCGGGCACCAGGATGCCGTTGACGTGCTCGAGGAACGGCGCCGGATCCTCCTTCTCGAAGATCTCGCTCTCGATCCAGTCGAGATTGACCTTCACCTTGTTGGCGATGCCGCCATGCGAGAGCGCCTCGATCAGCGATTTGTACGCATCCTTCATGCCGGTGTACTTGCCGACGATGGCGATGGTGACGTTGCCCTCGGGGTTGCGGATGCGCTCGTTGATCTGCTGCCAGCTGCGCAGCTCCGGCGGAATCCGCGAGCCGATGCCGAAGGCGGCGAGCACCTCATCGTCGAGGCCCGCATTGTGATAGGCCTCGGGCACCGCGTAGATGTTGTCGACGTCGCGCGCCTCGATCACGGCGCTTTCGCGCACGTTGCAGAACAGCCCGAGCTTGCGCCGCTCTTCCTTCGGGATCTCGCGATCGGTGCGGCAGAGCAGGATGTCCGGCTGGATGCCGATCGAGCGCAGTTCCTTCACGGAGTGCTGCGTCGGCTTCGTCTTCAATTCGCCGGCGCTGGGAATATAGGGCAGCAGCGTCAGATGGATGTAGACGGCGTGATCGCGCGGCAGCTCGTTCTTGAGCTGGCGGATCGCCTCGAAGAACGGCAGGCCCTCGATGTCGCCCACGGTGCCGCCGATCTCGACCAGCACGAAGTCGTAATCGTCGTTGCCGTCTAGGACGAATTCCTTGATGGCGTTGGTGACGTGCGGAACCACCTGGATGGTCGCGCCGAGATAATCGCCGCGGCGCTCCTTGGAGATGATGTCCTGGTAGATGCGCCCGGTCGTGATGTTGTCGGCCTTGGTCGCGGGACGGCCGGTGAAGCGCTCGTAGTGACCGAGATCGAGATCGGTCTCCGCGCCGTCATCGGTCACGAACACTTCGCCGTGCTGATACGGCGACATCGTTCCGGGATCGAGGTTGAGATAGGGGTCGAGCTTGCGGAGGCGGACCTTGTAGCCTCGGGCCTGCAGCAGGGCACCCAGTGCCGCCGAAGCCAGACCCTTGCCGAGCGAAGAAACCACGCCGCCGGTGATGAATATGTACCGCGCCATGGGACTTAACCTCTAATCCCCTAAATACGATTCGCCAAAGCGATTCGTATTCCGCCCCAAAGATTTTGCGGGCCTGTGGGTGAGCCGAAACGAAGAGTGATGACAGTGCCTTGATGGGGATTGTTGATGCAGGACGGTAGCCACCGCCCTGCATGGCCCCCCTGCTTTATTGCGAGCGCGGCACCTGAGGACCGGTCGGAGCCGGTGCCTGCTGCTGCTCGTCAGCCTTCTTCAGCGAATCCAAGATGCCGCCCGAGGTCGGCGGCGCGATCGGCGACCCGCCGGCCGGCTGGGTCTGCGAGGGCTGGCCGATGATCGACGACGGCTTGCGGTCGTAACCGGCATACCAGGACAGGAACAGGCTGGTGAGGAAGAAGCCGACGGCCAAGATCGCGGTGGTCCGCGTCAGAAGGTTCGCCGTGCCGCGGCTCGACATGAAGCCCGCGCCGCCGCCCATGCCGAGGCCGCCGCCTTCCGACTTCTGGAGCAGGACGGCACCGATCATGACGGCGACGATCATGAGGTGGATGACGATGACAACGGTCTGCATGATATCCTTCCGTCACAAGCGGGCGGCGCCTGACGGCGGCCGATCGCGCTTCGCGGGTTTTCCTGAAGTTGCGCGGTGTTACACGATCGGAGGTGGCAATGCCACCCCCGATCGGGCCCGGTCCCGCGGTTTGGACTTAGCTAGGGGCAGCCCTTGGCGATCGCAAGGAAATCGGCCGCCTTCAGGCTGGCACCGCCGACCAGAGCCCCATTGACGTTCTTCACCGCCATCAGTTCGGCCGCGTTCGAGGGCTTGACCGAGCCGCCGTAGAGGATTCGCATCTTCGCGCCCTCAGCCTTGAACCTGATGGTCAGGAGTTCCCGGATAAAGCCATGAATCTGCTCGACATCCTTGGCTGTGGGGGTCAGCCCGGTGCCGATCGCCCAGACCGGCTCATAGGCCACGACCAGATTGGCCGCCGTCGATCCATCCGGCAGCGAGCCGTCGAGCTGGCCGCGCAGGATGTCCAAGGTCTGGCCGGCGTCGCGCTGGCCCTGCGTTTCGCCAATGCAGACGATCGCAACGGTCCCGGCGCGCCAGGCCGCCTCGGCCTTCTGCCGGATCAGCGCGTCGCCCTCGCCGTGGTCGGCGCGGCGCTCGGAATGGCCGACGATGATGGCGGTCGCGCCTGCATCGGCGAGCATTTCGGCGGCGATATCGCCAGTGTGGGCGCCGGAGGCCTTGGGGTGGCAGTCCTGGGCCCCGACCGCGACCTTCTTGCCGCGCGCCTTCTCGGCGAACGCCGCAACCAGGGTCGCCGGCGGGCAGACCAGCAGGTCGGCCTTGCCAGCCGCGTCTGCCGCGCCGTTGAGCATGGCGTCGAATTCAGCAGCCTGGGCTTTCAGGCCGTTCATTTTCCAATTGCCCGCGATCAGCGGTCGGATGGCGTCGGTCATGTCAATGTCCAGCAGAATGAGGTTTGTTCATGCGCTAGCAGAGGTGCTCCTGCAGTTCCAGAGACCAGAGGCCCTTTCGCCGCAGCTTCAAGTGGTCGCCCGGGGCGAGGTTGCGGGGGGAAAGCCGCCACTTTATGATGATCTATCAATTTGGTGACGCGCTTTTGCGGAATCTGCATTAAGACGCGCTCCGTTCCCCTCCTGACCAAACAAGTTGGACCAAATGCTCCGAGGAATACGCAAGGCCTCATCGAACTGGCTCGGCAAGATCATTATGGCCGTGGTGATGGGCGTGTTGATCATCAGTTTCGGCATTTGGGGCATTGCCGACATCTTCAAGGGCTTCGGCCAGTCCACGGTCGCCAAGATCGGCAGCACCGAGATCTCGCTCAACGAGTTCCGCCAGATCTACACCGACCGCCTGCAACAGATCAGCCGCCAGTTCGGCCGTCCGTTGACGTCCGACCAGGCGCGCGCGTTCGGCCTTGACCGCCAGGTGCTGCAGCAGACCATTGCCGAGGCCGCGCTTGACGAAGAGGCGCGCCGGCTCGGCCTCGGCCAATCCGACGAGCAGATCCGCCAGCTCATCATGAACGACCCCAACTTCAAGGGTATCGGCGGCAATTTCGACCCCAATCGCTTCCAAGCCTTGATCCGCAATTTCGGCTACACCGAGCAGCGCTATGTCGCCGAACAGCGCAAGGTATCGCTGCGCCGGCAGATCACCGGCACGGTCGGCGCCGGCCTCGAGCCCCCGAAGGCCATGGTCGACGTCCTGACGCGCTACCAGAACGAACAACGCTCGATTGAATTCGTCCGGCTCGACGCCGCGCAGGCCGGTCCGATCGACCCGCCCTCGCCCGAGGCGCTTGCCGCCTATTTCGAGGATCACAAGGTCCAGTTCCGCGCGCCCGAATATCGCAAGATCTCCTTCGTCGTGGTCTCGCCGGAAGAGATCGGCAAATGGACCGAGGTCTCGGACGAGGATGCCCGGAAGGCGTTCGAGCAGCGCAAGGATCGGCTGGGCACGCCGGAAAAGCGCCAGATCCAGCAGATCGTGTTTCCGAACGTTGCCGAAGCGCAAGCCGCTCGCGAGCGCCTCGTCGGCGGGACGTCGTTCGAGGACATCGGCAAGGAACGCGGGCTGAGCGCCTCCGACGTCGACCTGGGACTGGTGACCAAGTCTTCGCTCACGCCCGCCGTCGGCGATGCCGCGTTCGCGCTGCCTGCCGGCGAGATCAGCCAGCCGATCCAGAGCGGACTCGGCGTCGCAATCGTCAGGGTCGACAAGATCGAGCCGGGCGCCGAGGCCGACTACACCAAGCTTGTCGGCGACATCAAGCGCGAGATCGCGACTGAGCGTGCGCGCGTCAAGGTCGCCGACCTCCGCGACAAGATGGAAGACGAGCGCGGCGGCGGCTCCAGCGTGATCGATGCGGCGCAGAAGCTCGGCCTCACCGCCGTGACCATCGAGGCCGTCGACCGCTCCGGCCGCGCCCCGAACGGCCAGCCGATCGCCAACATCCCGCAGGGCCTCGACGTGGTGTCGCAGGCCTTCAACACCGACGTCGGCGTCGACAACGACGCGATCTCGTTCAAGGGTGGCTATGTCTGGTACGACGTGCTCGCCATCACGCCCTCGCGCGACCGCAATCTCGACGAGGTCCGCGACCAGGTCGAGGGGCGCTGGCGCCAGGACCAGATCGCGGCCAAGCTGAAGGCCAAGGCGACCGAGATGGTGCAGAAGCTCGAAGCGGGCGGCAAGCTCGCCGACGAGGCCGCCGCTGTCGGCGCCAAGGTCGAGACCGCGACGGGCTTCAAGCGCGACGACTCGCCCGCCGGCGTGCCCGGCACCGTCGTGGCGGCGGCCTTCCGCACCGCCAAGGACGGCATCGGACAGACGGCCGTGAGCGGCGGCGGCGAGGTGATCGTCTTCCGCGTCACCGACATCGTCGATCCCGCGGTCGACTTTGCCTCCGACGCGGTCAAGAAGCTGAAGGAGAGCCTCGACCGCGCCCAGACCGAGGAGCAGGTCGCTTCCTACGTCAACAAGCTTGAAACCGACATCGGGACCACCATTAATCAGGCCGCCTTCGCGCAGGTGACCGGCGCGAACCAGTGAGTTGAAAGCACGCGATGGACGACCTGAAATCGATCATTGGAAAAGTGGCGACCGGCGCCAGCCTGTCGCGTGACGAAGCCGCTTCCGCCTTCGATGCCATGATGAGCGGCGAGGCCACGCCCTCGCAGATGGGTGGGCTCTTGATGGCGCTGCGGGTGCGCGGCGAGACCGTGGACGAGATCACCGGCGCGGTCGCGGCGATGCGCGCGAAGATGCTGACCGTGCAGGCGCCGCCGGAGGCGGTCGACATCGTCGGCACCGGCGGCGACGGCTCCGGCTCGGTCAACGTCTCGACTTGCGCGTCCTTCATCGTCGCGGGCGCCGGCGTGCCCGTAGCCAAGCACGGCAACCGCGCGCTGTCGTCGCGCTCGGGCGCTGCCGACGTGCTGGCCTCGCTCGGGGTGAGGATCGATCTCAAGCCGGAGCAGGTCGGCCGCTGCGTGCGCGAATGCGGCATCGGCTTCATGTTTGCCCCCGCCCACCATCCCGCCATGAAGAACGTCGGCCCCACCCGGGTCGAGCTCGCCACGCGCACGATCTTCAATCTGCTCGGTCCCCTGTCGAATCCGGCCGGCGTGAAGCGGCAGATGGTCGGCGTGTTCTCCAGGCAATGGGTGCAGCCGCTGGCGCAGGTGCTGAAGAATCTCGGCTCCGACTCCGTCTGGGTGGTGCACGGCTCCGACGGCCTCGACGAGATCACACTCACCGGCCCGACCTTCGTCTCCGCGCTTCACAACGGCGAGATCCGGAATTTCGAGGTGACGCCGGAGGAAGCCGGCCTTTCGCGTTGCGAGGCCGGTGCGCTCAAAGGCGGCGACGCCGATGCCAACGCGATCGCGCTGCAGAGCGTGCTCGACGGCAAGCCGAGCCCCTTTCGCGACGTGGCGCTGCTCAACGCCGCCGCCGCGCTGGTCGTGGCCGGCCGTGCCAAGGACCTCAAGGAGGGCGTCGCGATCGGCGTCCGCTCGATCGACAGCGGCGCAGCCAACGCGAAGCTGAAGCACCTGGTCACGGTCTCCAAGAGCTGAACTCCCGCATGTCCGACATCCTGACCAAGATCGAGACCTACAAGCGCGAGGAGATCGCGGCGGCGAAGCGAGCGCGTCCGCTCTCCACCGTCGAGGCGCAGGCCAAGGCCGCCTCCGCGCCGCGCGGCTTCCTGCGCGCGATCAAGGCAAAGCACGCCAAGGGCGGCTACGCGCTGATTGCCGAGATCAAGAAGGCCTCGCCCTCCAAGGGACTCATTCGCGCCGATTTCGACCCGCCGGCACTCGCCAGGGCCTATGAGGCCGGCGGCGCCGCCTGCCTGTCGGTGCTGACCGACACGCCCTCGTTCCAGGGCCATCTCGACTTCATGATAGCCGCGCGCGAAGCAACCTCGCTTCCCGTTCTGCGCAAGGATTTCTTGTTCGATCCCTATCAGGTGGTCGAGGCCCGCGCGCACGGCGCCGACTGCATCCTGATCATCATGGCGGCGCTCGATGACGCCGCCGCAAGAGACCTCGAAGACGCCGCCCTCGCCTACGGCATGGACGTCTTGATCGAGATCCATGACCGCGCCGAGCTCGACCGGGCGCTGAGACTTCGCTCGCCGATGATCGGGGTCAACAACCGTAATCTTCGGACCTTCGAAACCACACTCGCGACCAGCGAGGCCTTGGCGCCGCTGATCCCTTCGGACCGGCTGATGGTCGGCGAGAGCGGCATCTTCACGCCCGAGGACCTCGCCCGGCTGGAGCGCGTCGGCATGGCGACGTTCCTGGTCGGCGAGAGCCTGATGCGGCAGGCCGACGTCACGGCGGCGACGCGCTCGCTGCTCGCGCGCCAGGCGACGGCGCGCGCGGCGGGCACGCGCTGACATGGCGCGCCAGCCAGCGAAGAGGTTGGCCAAAGCGAAGCAGGCCAAAGCCGAGGCGGGCCCGGCCCTCACCCATATCGGCGCCTCCGGCGAAGCGCGGATGGTCGACGTCTCGGACAAGCCCGCGACGGAGCGGCTTGCGGTCGCCGAGGGACGCGTCGTCATGACCAAGACGACGCTCGATCTGATCGTGTCCGGCAACGCCAAGAAAGGCGACGTACTCGGCACCGCGCGCATCGCCGGCATCATGGCCGCCAAGCGCACCTCGGAGCTGATCCCGCTCTGTCATCCGCTCGCGCTGTCAAAGGTCATCGTCGATATCGAGCCTGACGCCAAGCTGCCGGGCTGCGTGGTACGGGCCAGCGTGAAGGTGACGGGACCGACCGGCGTCGAGATGGAGGCGCTCACGGCGGTGTCGGTCGCCTGCCTCACCATCTACGACATGATCAAGGCCGTCGAGCGCGGCGTGCGCATCGAGGGCATCCATCTGGTCGAGAAGCTCGGCGGCAAATCCGGCCATTACCGCGCCTGACGCGGGTTTGCGCAAGCACGCCGGTTTCGCGCCGCGCGCATGGATTGCTTTTGCGCGCGAGCATTCACGTCTCGTTAACCGCGCTTCCTAACTTTACTTCCACACCGTCACCGTAAACCAACGGATGTTCTCAGGGTCCTGAATTGATCCTGACGTGTGCGCGGCAACGAATCCAGCATGAAGATGAAATTCGGCAATCGTCTGTTTGACCAGGTCTTCGTGCGCAGCGGTCCGATCCGCTGGCTGGTGGTTGGCGGCACGCTGCTGATCGCGGCCATCGCCATAGGCTCGGTCCTGATCGCGCAAAATTTCCGGGAGCGGGCGCTGCGCAATTCCGGCCGCGAGCTGGAAAACACCGTACTGCTGCTCGCTCATCATTTCGACCAGCAATTGCAGGACTTCGCCGTCATCCAGAAGGATTTCGTCGATCACGTCCGCACCACCGGAATTGCGACCGGAGAGGACTATCGCAAGCGCCTCTCGGGCGAGGACGTGCATCGGAGGCTGCGGTCGAAGATCGAGGCGCTGCCCTACATGGGCGGCGTCAACATCATCGATGCCGAAGGCAATCTGATCAATTCGTCGACGGCGTGGCCGGCCCCCAAGGTGAATGTCGCCGATCGTGCCTACTTCCGCACCTTCAAGTACGATCCCAATGCGCCTGATGTCCTGATCGAGCCGCTGCACAGCCGCGTCTCCGGTGCGTGGACCATTCTGGTGGCCCGGAGGGTCGTCGGGCCACGCGGCGAGTTCCTCGGTGTGGTCGGACGCGGAATCGAGCCCGCCAACTTCGAGAAGTTCTTCGCCTCCGTGGTGCTCGGCGAAGGCGCGACGATCTCGATGCTGCATCGCGACGGCACACTGCTCGCCCGCTATCCGCAGTCCGGCGAATTGATGGGGCGAAACTTCAAGACCGGACCGTTCGAGCATCAAAGGGTGTTCGGGCTCGATCATTTCGCCGGCCGCTTCAACAGCCCGGTCGACGGCGAGGACCGGCTGATCTCCTCCCGCGCCCTGCCCCACTTCCCGATCCTGGTGATGGCCACCACGACGCGCGCAGCAGCCCTGGCGGACTGGCGCGAGCAGATCGGCATTCTGATCTCGATCGCAGCCTCTTCCGCGCTCGCGATCGCAGGCGTGCTGATTGCCGTCGTGCGCAAGCTGCTGGAGCAGCACCGCCTTTCGCGCGAACAGCTGACGCTGGAGAAGCAGCGGCTCGACCGCGCCGTCAACAACATGACGCAGGGCCTGTTGCTGTTCGATTCCGAGCAGCGGCTCGTGGTCTGCAACCAGCGCTACATCGAGATGTACGGCTTGTCGGCCGAGATCGTGAAGCCCGCCTGCAGCTTTCGGGACATCATCGCCCATCGCAAAACGACCGGCTCGTTTACCGGCGACGTCGATGCCTACGTCGCGCGCGTCCTGAAGGACATCCATCTCCGCAACTCCATGGTGGTCGATACCGCCGACGGCCGTTCGATCCACATCCTCAACGAGCCGCTCGCGGATGGCGGCTGGGTGGCGACCCATGAGGACATCACGGAGCGCCGGCGCATCGAGGAGCGCATCACCCACCTCGCCCACTACGACGCGCTGACGGACCTGCCCAACCGCGCCATGTTTCACGAGCATCTGCGGCAGGAGCTGGCTGCGGCCCGCCACGGCGAGCAGACCGCGGTGCATTACATCGACATCGACGAGTTCAAGGGCGTCAACGACGCGCTCGGCCATCTCGTCGGCGACGAGCTGTTGAAATCGATCGCGACGAACCTCCGCCGCTGTGCCGGCCCGGCAGACTTCGTGGCGCGCCTCGGCGGCGACGAATTCGCCATCGTGCAAGGCGCGGTGACGTCGTTGGATCAGGTCAACGAGCTCGTCGCGCGTGTCTTCGAAACCATCCGCACGCCGGTCGACTGCATGGGCCATCATCTCACCAGCGACGCCAGCATCGGCATCGCGCTCGCGCCGGAACACGGCACGGCGCTCGACCAGATCCTGAAGAATGCGGACATGGCAATGTACGCGGCCAAGTCCGCCGGACGCCACACCTACCGCTTCTTCGAGCCGGCCATGGACGCCAAGGTCCGCGAACGCCGCGACCTCGAGGGCGACCTGCGCCACGCCATCGCGCAAGGCGGCCGCGAAGGCGGGCTCGAGGTGTATTACCAGCCCTGCCTCGGCCTGAAGGACGACCGCATCACCGGCTGCGAGGCGTTGGTGCGCTGGCGCCATCCCGAGCGCGGCTGGGTCTCGCCGGCGGATTTCATCCCGATCGCCGAAGACACCGGCCTGATCAACGAGATCGGCGAATGGGTGCTGGCGACCGCGTGCCGGGACGCGGCAAGCTGGCCCGACGACATCCGCCTCGCCGTCAACGTCTCGCCGGTGCAGTTCAAGAGCGGCACGCTGGCGCTGAAGATCATGGCGGCGCTCGCCGCGTCGAACCTGCCGGCGAGCCGGCTCGAGCTCGAGATCACCGAGGCGGTCCTGATCCGCGACGACGATGCCGCGCTTGCCATCCTGCACCAGCTCCGCGCCATCGGCGTGCGCATCGCGCTCGACGATTTCGGCACCGGCTACTCGTCGCTGAGCTATCTGCACCGCTTCCCGTTCGACAAGATCAAGATCGACCGCTGCTTCGTCGAGGACATCGCCCGTCCCGACGGCTCCGCCAGCATCGTTCAAGCCGTCGTCAACCTGGCGGCCGCCCGTCGCATGACCACGACGGCCGAGGGCGTCGAGACCGAGGAGCAGCAGCGTCTGCTGCGCACGCTCGGATGCTCCGAGATGCAGGGCTATCTGTTCAGCGCCGCCAAACCCGCCGACAAGATGCTGGAGCTGTTCGCGCTGCACCGCAGCCGGCTCGCCCGGCGCGAAAGCCGCGAGAGCCGCCGCCGCGAGGTCGGTTAGGCCGAAACGGCGCTGCAAACCAAATCGCCCGGAAGCGGTCCTCCGCTCCCGGGCGAAACATGATCCGAAACGTCGTAAGATCTAGTTCGGCACTGCAGACTTCGTCGCTGGCTTGGCAGCGACGGCATTTGCCGTAACGCCGTGGAGGAAGTCGTAGGCTGCGTGCAGAGCCTTATCGTCCTTCTCTTCCGGCGGAACGTAGGACTGCGATCCGGTCTGCTCGGTGCCGTCGGCCGACAGATGCCCGCGCATCTGGGATTCCGCCATGGTGTCCATCCGCCCCTTCAGCTCGGGCGGCACGTCCTGGAGGATCTCGATGTCGGGCGCGATGCCCTGGGCCTGGATCGAGCGGCCCGACGGCGTGTAGTAGCGTGCCGTGGTCAGCGCCAGCGCGCCATTGCCGGAGCCGAGCGGAATGATGGTCTGCACCGAGCCCTTGCCGAACGATCGCGTGCCGATCAACGTCGCGCGCTTGTGGTCGTGCAGTGCACCGGCAACGATCTCCGAGGCCGAGGCCGAGCCGCCGTTGATCAGCACCACGATCGGCTTGCCTTTGGTGAGGTCGCCGCCATGGGCGGTGAAGCGCTGGGTTTCTTCCGGACTGCGGCCGCGGGTCGAAACGACCTCGCCGCGCTGCAGGAAGGCGCTCGACACCGACACGGCCTGGTCGAGCAGGCCGCCCGGATTGTTGCGCAGATCAACCACGTAGCCGGCGAGCTTCTCCGGCGGGACCTGCTTGGAGACCGAGGCGATCGCCTTCTTCAGGCCGTCGGCGGTCTGCTCGTTGAACGAGGTGATGCGGATATAGCCGATGTCGCCGTTCTCGACGCGGAAGCGCACCGGACGCACATGGATGATCTCGCGCGTGATCGCAACCTCGAGCGGCGCATCCGCGCCCTTGCGGATGATGGTCAGCTTGGTCTTGGTGTCGACCGGTCCCTTCATCTTGTTGACCGCCTGCTCGAGCGTCATGCCCTGCACGGCCTCGCCGTCGATCTTGCCGATGAGGTCGCCGGACATGATGCCGGCCTTCGAAGCCGGCGTGTCGTCGATCGGCGAGACGACCTTGACGAGGCCATCCTCCATCGTGACCTCGATGCCGAGCCCGCCGAACTCGCCGGAGGTGGTCTCCTGCATCTCGGTCCAGGCCTTGGCGTTCATGTAGCGCGAATGCGGGTCGAGCGAGGTCACCATGCCGGTGATCGCCCCCTCGATCAGCTTGGCATTGTCCGGCTTCTCGACATAGCTGGCCTTGACCCGCTCGAACACCGCGCCGAACAGATTGAGCTGGGAATAAGCATCATTCGCACTCACTGCCGCCCGCGCTGCCCATACGCCGCCCTGCGGGCTGGCTACCAGAAGGGTCAGGCACGCTCCCGTGAGCGCGCCCAGGGGGAACAGCAGGGTTTTCCGCATGAAGGTGCCTTTTGCTTGGCGTTTCTCTTGAGGCTGGGAAACGCCATGCAAATGGCGATCCAGTCCATCTCTCACAATACCATTCTGGTTTCTTCAAGGCCGGGATGCCGCGCTGGCGGGTACACCGAAGAAATCTCTTCGCCTTGGCCTAAACTTTTGGCAACGTTCCGAAACTGTTTCGAAGCAACACGACGCCGGTCCGAGCCGCTCACGCCTCGCAGCTATGCGATTTTAGGATGGTTTTGGAGGGCCGGACGCGATAGGCGATGGCGACAAGACTTCAAATTCTCGGGAGGACAACAATGAATGAAGCGCCCCGCATCCGGCCGGAACGGAACGTCGAGCTCGGCGCCAGCGACGAGCCGTTCCAGAACCTGCACGAGTTCATCCGGAAGGCGCGCGCCAACCTCAACCAGAATGCCTGGGACTACATCGTCGGCGCCGCCGAGACCGAGACCACGATGCGGCGCAATCGCATGGCGCTCGACGAGATCGCCTTCCGCCCGCGCGTGCTGCGCGACGTGCGCAGGATCGATGGCAGCGTCGAGCAGTTCGGCCGCAAGCTGCGTCTGCCGGTGGTGCTGGCTCCCGTCGGCGCACTCGAGATCTTCGATCCGGATGGCGCGGCGAGCGTCGCGCGCGCTGCAGGCAGGTTCGGCGCCGCGCACATGCTGAGCTCGGTGTCCGAGCCCGGCCTCGAGACGACCGCCGAGGCTGCCCCCGATGCACTGCGTCTCTATCAGCTCTATGTCCGCGGCGACGATGCTTTCGTCGCCGATGTCGTCAGCCGGGCCGAGAAGAACGCCTATGCCGCCTTCTGCCTGACCGTCGACACCGCCCATTACAGCCGTCGTGAACGTGACATCGCCAAGCGCTACGTTCGCGAGAGCCGCCTGCGCGCCACCGGCGGCGATTTCCAGAAGGGCCTGGAGTGGCGGACCGTGAAGATGATCAAGGATACGTTCAAAATTCCGCTGATCCTCAAGGGTATCGCCACGGCCGAGGATGCGCAGATCGCGCTCGATCACGGCGTCGAGTGGATCTACGTCTCCAACCATGGCGGACGCCAGCTCGACCACGGCCGCGGCGCCATGCACGTGCTGCCGGAGATCGTCGACGCCGTGAAGGGCCGCGCCAGGATCATGGTCGACGGCGGCTTTTGCCGCGGCACCGACATCGTCAAGGCGATCGCGGCGGGCGCCGACCTCGTCGGCATCGGCCGGCTGCAATGCTGGGCGCTGGCGGCAGCCGGCGAAGCCGGCGTCGCACGGATGCTGGAGCTGCTCGAAGACGAGGTGCTGCGCTGCCTCGGCCTCCTGGGCGCCACCTCATTCGCCGAGATCGATAAATCCTGCCTGCATCCGGCGACCGCCACCAACGCGCCCAGCGTGTTCAGCGCGTTCCCGCTGTTCGATCACGAGCCCTATCGTTACTGACGCGCCATACTGAAGTGAAGGACGCAATGACATCGCTCTCTCCCGGCAGCGCGGATGCGCTGCTGTTCGACCTCGGGCGCGTTGTGCTCGACATCGACTTCTCCAAGGCGATCGCCTGCTGGGCGGGACATGCCGGCTGCCAGCCCGAGGCCATCATCGCGCGCTATGTGCGCGACGAGGCCTACCGGTTGCACGAGATGGGCAAGATCAGCGATGCGGACTATTTCGCCTCGCTGCGGTCCTCGCTCGGGATCGGCATCTCGGATGCGCAATTCCTGGAAGGCTGGAACGCGATCTTCGCCGGCGAGATGCCTGATATCGCCGAGCTGCTGCCGCGGGCGGCGAAGCAGATGCCGCTCTATGCCTTCTCCAACACCAATCGGCCGCACGTCGACTATTTCTCGAAGGAATATGCCGGTCTGCTCGGCCATTTCCGCGAGCTGTATCTGTCCTCCAGCATCGGCCTGCGCAAACCGGATGCCGAGGCCTTCGACCATGTCGTGGCGGCGATCGGCGTGCCGGCCGAGCGCATCGTGTTCTTCGACGACCTCGCCGAGAACATCGAGGGAGCGCGGGCGCGGGGGTTGACCGCCGTGCATGTCACCTCGCCGCGCGATGTCGGGAACGCATTGAAAGCACTGGGGATCTGAGCCGCGGGAAAGCCCGGAGCGCGCTCACTTGCCGGAACAAAAACTGCTGAAATTGTGGAACCTGATCACTTTGTGCATTTTTATACAGAGTTCCGGGAACGGAATACCACCTTTCGGACTCATGAGTCCGTTGGGACTTCTACATTGGACTGATCGACGTGCTGGGCAAGACCTATCTCACCAAGCAAGCCTCTCTCCTGCTCGAATTCGCTAGAACCACCTCGGATTCTGACCTCTCCGCCAAGCTGATCAGCAAGGCCGCCGACCTGAAATCCCAGGCCGATCCGCTGCCCGACAAAGATCAGGGTCCCAAGGCGCCCGACGTCGCGGATTTCAGTCCAGGCGATCCGACGGAGCGTTGACCGATGCTGGCCGTGGCGCTCGTCATTCTCGTCCTTGCCATGGCAATCCTCGTTCCGGTCTGTCTCGCCTTCCGCATCATGCCGCGGCGGAGTTGAGCCGACCTCCTCCACCCCGCGATCACGCAGGATAAATCATCCCGCGTGCTGCTTTGCCTCACGCCTGCACTCGGCTAGAACTCTCGCCGCCCATTGACTGATGTGCTCAGCAGGAGTTCGCCCGTGGCCCTGATGCCGGTTTCTGACGCGCTTGCCGCGGTGTTGGCCGGCGTCGAGCCGCTGGCTGAACAGATGGTTTGCCTCGACGAGGCCTACCATCGTGTGCTCGCCCGCGATGTCGCGGCGCGGCGCACGCAGCCGCCGGAGGCGATGTCGGCGATGGACGGCTATGCCGTGCGCACGGCGGACGCGGCATACGATTCGAGGTTGACCGTCGTCGGTGAGGTCGCGGCGGGCCGGCCGTTCGCGGGAAGCGTCGGCCCCGGCGAAGCCGTGCGGATCTTCACCGGCGGCGTCGTTCCCGACGGCGCCGATGCCGTCGTGATCCAGGAGGACACGGCTGCCGACGGCAAACATGTCACGATCAAGGAAGCCGCCATTTTCGGCCGGCACATCCGCCCTGCAGGCGTCGACTTCCGCGAAGGAGACGTGCTGCTGCGCAAGGGAATCCGTCTCACCGAGCGCGATCTCGCCCTTGCCGCCGGAATGAATCATCCGCATCTCGCCGTCATCCGCCGCCCGAGGGTTGCCGTTCTCGCCACCGGCGACGAGCTCGTGATGCCAGGCACCACGCCTGGTCGTGGCCAGATCGTCTATTCCAACGGCTATGCCCTGCATGCGCTCGCCCGCAGCGAGGGCGCCGAGACCATCGACCTCGGAATTGCCGCCGATACGCTGGAGGCGACGTCCGCCGGCATCCGCAGCGCGCGCGAGAGCGGCGCCGACATCCTGATCACGACCGGCGGTGCGTCGGTCGGCGACCACGACCTGGTCCAGCAGGCGCTCAAGGGCGAAGGCATCGCGATGGCGTTCTGGAAGATCGCGATTCGGCCCGGCAAGCCGATGATGCACGGTCGACTAGGCGCGATGCGCGTGATCGGCCTGCCCGGCAATCCCGTGTCGTCCTACGTGTGCGCCTTCCTGTTCATGGTGCCCTTGATTCGCGCCCTGTCGGGCCGTTCAGCGATTCATCATCAGCGCGAGCGCGCCGTGCTGGGCCGCGATCTCGCCGCCAACGACCAGCGCGAGGATTATCTGCGTGCGCGGCTGGAGGTGCGCGACGACGGCACGCGCGTCGCCCTTCCCGTCAGCCATCAGGACTCCTCCCTGCTTGCGAATCTCGCTGCGGCACAGGTACTTCTCGTGCGTGCACCGTTCGCGCCGAAGGCCGAGGCAGGGACGCCTTGCGAGGTGCTCCGGCTGCCCGTCTGAGCCGCCCAGCCACACGCATTCCGCGAGTTTGGCCGCGTTCACCATAAATTAAGCAGTTGCGGAACACATATCGAACATATAGTGTCCGTTCATGATTTGTTTCGAGGATGTAGCGGCTTATTGCCGACTTCATCGTCTCGGAATCGAACGACATCAACCGGGGGACTTTGGTCGAGATGTTGACGCGCAAACAATACGAGCTTCTGCGGTTCATCAGCGAGCGTCTGAAGGAAAGCGGCGTGCCGCCGTCCTTCGACGAGATGAAGGATGCGCTCGACCTGCGCTCGAAGTCAGGCATCCATCGCCTGATCACTGCGCTCGAGGAGCGCGGCTTCATTCGCCGCCTGCCCAACCGTGCCCGTGCCATC
This sequence comes from Bradyrhizobium sp. CCBAU 45321, assembly GCF_028128975.1. NCBI lineage: Bacteria > Pseudomonadati > Pseudomonadota > Alphaproteobacteria > Hyphomicrobiales > Nitrobacteraceae > Bradyrhizobium > Bradyrhizobium sp. CCBAU 45321. The sequence goes on along the minus strand of NZ_LFKZ01000014.1, from coordinate 45,500 downwards.
GAGGTGATCAAGCTGCCCGAGCTCCAGGCCGCCGCCGGCAATCGCCGCGGCTTCACCCCGAGCGTCATCGAGGGCAATCTCGGCAAGGTGCGCGCGAGCTCCAGCCCGCCCGCGGACGAGGGCGAGCGCCCGGTCGCGGTGCCCGTGATGGGCCGCATCGCCGCCGGCACGCCGATCGAGGCACTGCAGACCCGCAGCCACACCATCAGCGTGCCGCCGGACATGCTCGGCTCGGGCGAGCACTACGCGCTCGAAGTGCGCGGCGATTCGATGGTCGAGGCCGGCATCCTCGACGGCGACATGGCGCTGATCCAGCGCAACGAGACCGCAAATACCGGCGACATCGTGGTGGCATTGATCGACGACGAGGAGGCCACGCTCAAGCGCTTCCGCCGCCGCGGCGCCTCGATCGCGCTCGAGCCCGCCAATGCCGCCTACGAGGTCCGCATTCTTCCGCCGAACCGCGTGAAGATCCAGGGCAAGTTGATCGGGCTTTACCGGAAGTACTGATACCGGAAGTCTCAAGCGCCGCGCGCGCTTCGATCGGCATCGGCGATCCAGGATCGGAGCGGATACTTGTCCGCTCCGGCTGGACGGTTTCTCTGGTTCTGCGCCGGCTGTCCGGTCCATCTTCCCGCGCGACATTCGCCCGCGCAGGCGCGCAGCCATTTCTGCTTCGCCGGTAGAGTTGTGCCGGCAGTGCTGATAGCTCCGGCCGAATGCAAGGACGCGAGGTTTGTTCCTATCGAATCCGGGAAAGATAATGTGATCGCGTGCTGCGAACGCGAGCCGCAGATTTGCCCATAACCGAGCAGAGCGTTGTATGCTTCCACTCTGATAGAGGCCTGCGCCTCGAAAGAGACGCGGGTCGCTATCCCAGCATGAGGAGCACCCGATGTGTGACTACAGCTTGCATGCCGTCGCGACGCGCCCCGCCGTAGTCGGCGAGACGATCGTCACGACAACCTTCCGCGGCACCTCGACGCGCGGCTTCGCTTCTGAAGCCGATCCCTCCGTCGCGGTCTGTCTGCTGCCGGGAACGGAGCTCGCTTTCGCCGACGACGTCCGCTACGACAACCGCTGGATCTGGACGCGCACCGTGAACTCTCGCGTCGGCAAGTTCGGCAAGATCGACCCGCACATTCCCGATCGCCATCATGACGCGATCGAATTTCCCGACGGCAAATATGTGCTGGTGACGCAGCTCGTCGAAGGCCAGCGCGCGACCGTGCTGCAATTGCCGGTGACGCAGCCGGCCCCCGAGCGCGAGCACAAGCCGCAGACCGTCGCCGACACGCGGCCCACGATCACGCGCCTGCCGATCGGCTGACGCCCTTCGGCCGAAAGGCCGAGCCCGGGATTGAAATTGCCGTCGCCGGCCGAGGCCGGCGAGCCCGGTGGGTTTTTGTTTCAGGACATTCGATCGGCGAGCCCGCCGCCGCGCCTCGTCGCCGCATGAAGTTTGGGCCGTCCTGCCTGAATTTTGAACGTTCGCTCCGCAGCCAAATGACCGATGCTGCAGTGGCTTGAGGCGGCGGACAGGCTCGATGAAGACCTTCATTCGCGTCGTTGAACTCTGGGTACCCGACCGGACGCGCATGCGGCTGGAATTCGGCGGCGGCCTCTACGACGAAGGGCTGTCCGCGTTCAAGGCCGTCAGCGAAGAGCTGCACTTCGGATATGACGAGGGACTTCCAGGCAAGGCCTGGGCCTGTGGCCACCCCGTCATCCTCACGAAATTCGCCAACTCCTATTTCAAGCGGACCGATCAGGCCGCTGCGGCCGGCCTCACCTGCGGCGTGGCGGTGCCGGTGTTCGCGGGCGAATTCCTGCAAGCCGTGCTGGTGCTGTTCTGCGGCGACGACGAGGCGCACGTCGGCGCGATCGAACTCTGGCACAACGATCCTGATCTCTCGCATGAGATGGGGCTCGTCGATGGCTATTACGGCACCGCGGACATGTTCGAATTCAACTCCCGCCACACCAGATTTCCGCGCGGCTTCGGCCTGCCCGGACGCACCTGGAAGGCGGGCCTGCCACTGATCATCAAGGACTTGCACGACGCCAAGAGCTTCTTGCGCTGGGAGGACGCCGCCAAGGTCGGGATCAATCTCGGCGTCGGCGTGCCCTACGGAACCGGTACCGACCAGACCTGGGTTCTGACATTCCTGTCCGCGCAGGCAACGCCGATTGCACGACGCTTCGAGATCTGGGTCCCGAACGAGGACCGTTCGGCGCTGGTCTTTCGCGCCGGCGATTGCAGCGCACAGACCGACCTCGCCGCACGCTATGCGGCGCAGTCCATCGCCAGGGGCGAAGGCAGCATCGGCGGCGCCTGGGCCGCCGGCATGCCCGCGCTCAACGACGATCTCACCCGTGACGGCTCGATAGCCGGCTCCGAAGCCTGCGCAGCCGGGCTGAGCCGAATGGTGGCCCTGCCGGTCATCGGCAACGGAAGGCTTGACGCCGTGCTGGCCTGGTATTTGTGATCCGCGTCAATCGTCGGCCTGCAAGTCGGCCTCCGATGGCGTTGCGTCCCGGCTGCGGGGCACGGCCGCCTTCGGCACCAGGCTGCCGTCGAAATCCCCCTCGCCGGCGCCGGCAGGCAGCCAGGGACGGCTTGCCCCTCTCGCTCTCACCGCCTGCACCGAAAAACCCTCTCCGCTTCGCGTCAGAGCCAGTGCGCCCTGACTGGCAAGACGCGCCCGATCGACCACCATCGCCGCGCAATCGGACGGCGCGGGCCGCGCCGTCACCACCAGCGCGGCGCGGCTGCAATCATCGGCCAGCGCGTCGATGCGCGTCGCCAACGCGATCAGTCGTCCGTCCGCGAGCGGCGCCACGCAGCCGGACTCGTCACACGACACCCCGCTCGCCATCGAGGCGTTACCGGCATCGCGCGGATCGGCATCGGCAGCCAACCACTCCTTCAGCAGGAAGCTGTCCTTGCTGGCGCGGATCACCTGCAAGCGCCCATCCCCGCCCCGGACCGCGACGCTCGCGCCGTCCCCGGCAATCAGGATATCCGGCTGCCGTACCGACAGTCCCCAGAGGATCGCTGCCAGCAGCACCAGGGCGCCGGACCAGCGCAAGGGCGTGCGCAACAGGCCCATCACGATGAGCCCGAGGCTCGCCGCGATCAGCGGCGCGATCCCGAAGGCGGGAATGCGGCCGACGGCGCCCGGCAGGGCCGCCACCCAGCGCGCGACCAGGACCATCCACTCGATGCCGATCCCCATCAACCACCAGAACACGCCGTCGAGCCCGAAGGGCGCCGCGAGCAGCCCCAACAGCCCGGCCGGCATCACCAGCGCCGAGACCACCGGCATGGCGCCGAGATTGGCGAGCACGCCGTATGGCGTCACGCGATGGAAGTGGAAGGCGGCGTATGGCGTGGTCGCGAGCCCCGCGATCAGCGAGGCCAGGAACAGCATCGCGATCTCGCGGCCGCCCCACAACGCGATCCGCGCCGTTGCGGAATGATCGGGCGAGGCGAGCAGGTTCGGCATGCCGATCTGCACCAGCGCCACCAGCCCGAGCGTTGCCGCAAACGACATCTGGAAGCTCGGATGCACCAACGCCTCCGGCGCGACCGCGAGCACGATCAGCGCCGCCACCGCCAGCGTGCGGAAGGTGATGGCGCGGCGGTCGACCATCACGGCGATCAGCACCACCGCCGTCATGAAGAAAGATCTTTGCGTCGCGACCTCCGCGCCCGACAGCAGAAGGTAAAACGCGGCCGCGACCAGCGCCGCCGCCGCCGACCACTTCTTGATGGCAAAGCCGGCCGCCAGCCCCGGGATCAAGGCCAGCAGCGCGCGCACCGCGAAGAAGACGACGCCGGCGACGACCGCCATGTGATAGCCGGAGATCGACAGCACATGGCCGAGTCCCGAGACGAACATGGCATCGTTCACGGGCGCGGTGATCGCATCGCGCCGCCCCGTGAGCAGCGCCGTCGCAATCGCGCGGTTGTCGCCTTCGAGCGTTGCGCGGATGCGCGCATCGATCGCGTCGCGCAGGCCCTGCATGAAGGCGGCATAGCGCAGCCGCAGGCCGCCGCCATCCGGCGGCGAGGACGCCGTGATCGCGCCCATCACGAAGCCGGAGGCGCCGATGCCCTGGAAGAACATGTCGCGCGAGAAATCGTAGCTGCCGGGGCGCACCGGTGAGATCGGCGGCATCAGCCGCGCCTTCAATTGCACGAAGCTGCCGACCTCCGGCGCCGTGCCCTTGCGCACCGAGAGGCGGACGCGCTCGAGCTTGACGTCGCTGCGCTGCGCCTCTATCGCGCTGACGCGCAGCACGAAGCGATCGGTGCGCTCGCGGATGTCGCGCGCTTCCACGAAGCCCGACAGCGACACCGAATAGAGCGGTTTTGCCAAAACGGTGTGCGCGATACGCGCGGTCTTCCAGGTCGCCACGGCAAAACCAGCCGCGACCGCCGCGAGCATGATAGCAGGCGCAAACAGCCGACTTCGCCGCAGCAGCAACGCGCCGAGCATCAGCGCGATGGCTGTGGCGGCAACCACCCACAGCACCGGCTCATGATCGGCGGCGAAATAAAGCGCGATGCCGCCGCCGAAGGCGACCGGCACCCACGGCAACAACCGGCCAGGCCCGGCCTCGGCCCGCGCCCATTGGCGCAGCGTGTCGACGATCGCCGGCCAGATGCCGAGGCCCGCTGGCGCCAAGCCGCCGGCCGGGGCGGCGCGGCCGACCGGCCACGTCCCGGCAACTCCCTGGGACCGTCCTGGCCGGCCCGGCTCCGCCATTCCCCTGCACCTTACGATACGCGACGGCTGCAGAGGCTACCGGACCGTGCGGCTGCGCGAATAGCGGTACAGATCAGGAACAGGCGTGGACCGGCTTACTTTTCCTCTTTCATCGTCACGGCGACGTCCGCCTTGGCAGACAGCCTCACCTTGTGTCCTTCGACATCGGCAACAACGCCCTTGTCGATGAAATGATGGTGCCCTTTGGAGTCACCTCAACCCTCGGAGAGAACTCCGGTTCGTATCCTTCCGTCATTCCGGGGCGCGCCACTTGGCGCGAGCCCGGAATCCATAACCACGAACTGGGGTTATGGATTCCGGGCCTGGCCCTTCGGGCCATCCCGGAATGACAAACTGGTGAAGAGAGTCCTGCTCAGATCAGCGGCGCCTGCGACGAGGCGTGGTGATTGACGATCTTCCAGTCGCCGTCCTCGCGGATGATGACCCAGCTCATCTTGACGACGAGATCATCCCGCTCGCCCGCGAGATCGAACGTGATGGTCGCGGCCATGTTGATCAGATCAGGGCCGGCCTGCGCGGCGTGCACGTCGGAGAAGGTCGCGCTCGGCCTCCCCCAGCGCGGCAGGCCGTTGAAATAGTCGGCGACGCCATCTCGGCCGCGATAGAGCTTCGGGTTCGAACCGAAGAAGAACGCGTTCCTCGCATAGAGCGACGACAGCGCGGCTGCATCGAGCGTCGCGAAGCCGGCGCACCATTTCGCGATGATGGCGGAAACGATGGCGTCGGCTTCGCTGCTCATGTCCTGCTCAGCCCTTCTCAACCCTTGGCGACTTCCTTCGCGAACGTGTCGCGCAGGCCGATGGTGCGCGAGAACACCGGCTTGCCGGGCGTCGAGTCCTTGTCGCGCACGAAATAGCCCTGACGCTCGAACTGCATCGGCTCGGTCGAATTGCTCTCCGCAACGGATGCCTCGACCCGCGCATCGGCGAGGATCTCCAGCGAGTTCGGGTTGAGATCGGCCGCGAAGTTTGAGGCATCCGGGCTCGGATTAGCGAACAGCTGGTTGTAGATGCGGATCTCCGCCGGCTTGGAGGCCGCTGCCGGCAGCCAGTGCATGGTCGCCTTGACCTTGCGGCCGTCCGGCGCATTGCCGCCCTTGGTCGCAGGATCATAGGTGCAGCGCAGCTCCACCACCTCACCCTTGTCGTTCTTAATCACGCCGGTGCACTTGACGAAATAGGCATAGCGCAGCCGCACCTCGTTGCCAGGCGACAGGCGGAAGAACTTCTTCGGCGGGTTCTCCATGAAGTCGTCCTGCTCGATATAGAGCTCGCGGCCGAACGTGATCTTCCGCGTGCCTGCCGAGGGATCGTCGGGATGATTGATCGCCTCGAGCTCCTCGGTCTGCCCTTCCGGATAATTCTCGATCACCACCTTGAGCGGCTTCAAGACCGCCATGCGCCGCTGCGCCGTGCGGTTCAGCTCCTCGCGGATGCAGAACTCCAGCATGCCGACATCGACGACGCTGTTGGCCTTGGCGACGCCGATGCGCTTGACGAACTCGCGCAGCGCGGCCGGCGGCACGCCGCGCCGGCGCATGCCCGCCATGGTCGGCATGCGCGGATCGTCCCAGCCCGCGACATGGCCGTCGCGGACGAGCTGCGTCAGCACGCGCTTGGACAATAGCGTGTAGGTCAGGTTCAGCCGCGCGAATTCGTACTGATGCGGCTGTGAGGGCACCGGCAGCTTCTCGATGAACCAGTCGTAGAGCGGCCGGTGGTCCTCGAACTCCAGCGTGCAGATCGAATGCGTGATGCCTTCGATGGCATCCGACTGGCCGTGGGCATAGTCGTAGCTCGGATAGATGCACCATGCGTTGCCGGTGCGCGGATGGTGCGCATGCAGGATGCGGTACAGCACGGGGTCGCGCAGATTGATGTTGCCCGCGGCCATGTCGATCTTGGCCCGCAGCACGCGCGCGCCGTTGGGGAATTCGCCCGCCTTCATGCGGCGGAACAGGTCGAGGTTCTCCTCCACGGAGCGTTCGCGGAACGGCGAATTCTTGCCGGGCTCGGTCAACGTGCCGCGCGAGAGGCGGATCTCCTCCTGGGTCTGGTCGTCGACATAAGCGAGGCCGTCGCGGATCAGCTGCTCCGCCCATTCGTACAGGCGGTCGAAATAGTCCGAGGCGAAGAACAAGTTCTTGCCCCAGTCGAAGCCGAGCCAGCGCACGTCGGCCTGGATTGAATCGATATATTCCTGCTCTTCCTTGACCGGGTTGGTGTCGTCGAAGCGCAGGTGGCAGCGGCCCGGAAACTCCTGGGCGACGCCGAAGTTGAGTGCGATCGACTTGGCGTGGCCGATATGCAAGTAGCCGTTCGGCTCCGGCGGGAACCGGGTCACGATCTCCTTATATTTGCCCTGATCGAGGTCGGCCTGGATGATGTCACGAATGAAATCGCGCCCAACCTCAGCTGCCACCGGTTCTGTCATTACGAAAATCCTGTAGGGAAATCAGCGGTCCTTCTGCCAAATTCGCGTGGCCGCGCCAAGAGCATAAGCAAGGCCTGCCGGGTCCGCAGTCGCCCTTTAGTTATGTCCCGTTCCTGCTATACACCACCGCCTCCAATGCATAGGCCCTGCCAAGAATGTCCGATTCCGTCGTCACGCGCTTCGCTCCCTCGCCGACCGGCTTCCTCCATATCGGGGGCGCCCGCACGGCGCTGTTCAACTGGCTCTATGCCAAGAAGCACGGCGGCAAGATGCTGCTGCGGATCGAGGACACCGACCGGGAACGCTCCACGGAGGCGGCGATCGGCGCCATCCTCGACGGGTTGAAGTGGCTCGAGCTCGGCTGGGACGGCGAGGTCATCTACCAGTTCGGCCGCGCCGCCCGGCACCGCGAGGTCGCCGAGCAGCTGCTGGCCGACGGCAAGGCCTATCGCTGCTACGCCACCGCCGAGGAGCTTGCCGCCATGCGCGAGAAGGCGCGCAGCGAGGGGCGCACCCGCCTCTATGACGGCATGTGGCGCGACCGCGACCCGGCGACGGCTCCGAGCGACGTCAAGCCCACCATCCGCCTGCGCGCGCCGCAGACCGGGGAGACCGTGATCGAGGACCAGGTGCAGGGCCGCGTGGTCTGGCAGAACGAGAACCTCGACGATCTCGTCCTGCTGCGCGGCGACGGCAACCCGACTTACATGCTCGCCGTGGTGGTCGACGACCACGACATGGGCGTCACCCATGTGATCCGCGGCGACGACCACCTGATCAACGCCGCGCGCCAGAAGCAGATCTACGATGCGATGGGCTGGGCGCTGCCCAGCATGTCCCATATCCCGCTGATCCACGGCCCGGACGGCTCGAAATTGTCCAAGCGGCATGGCGCGCTCGGCGTCGATGCCTATCGCGCGATGGGGTACCTGCCGGCTGCGCTGCGCAACTATCTCGTCCGGCTCGGCTGGAGCCACGGCGACCAGGAGATCTTCTCGACCGAGGAGATGATCGACGCGTTCGATCTCGGCAGCGTCGGCCGCGCCGCCGCCCGCTTCGATTTCGCCAAGCTGGAAAACCTCAACGGCCACTACATCCGCCACGCGGACGATCAATCGCTCGTGAAGATGCTCGAGGACGTGCTCGACCACATCGTGCCGAGCCGCGACGAGATCAAGGCCAAGTTAAACGACACCACGCGCGCGCAGTTGCTCAAGGCCATGCCGGCCCTCAAGGAGCGCGCCAAGACCTTGATCGAGCTGATCGACGGCGCCCATTTCATCTTCGCCGACCGGCCGCTGGCACCGGATCCAAAGGCGCAGGCGCTGCTGACGCCCGAGAACCGCAAGCTGATCGGCCAGCTACATTCCGCGCTGGAGAAAGTCGAGACGTGGAGCGGCGCCAGCACCGAGGCCGCGCTGCGCGCCTTCGCCGAGGAAAATAGTCTCAAGCTCGGCGCTGTCGCCCAGCCGCTTCGGGCGGCGCTCACCGGACGGACGACGTCCCCTGGTATATTTGAGGTTTTGGACGTGCTGGGGCGCCAGGAAAGCCTCGGCCGGCTTAGGGATCAGGCTACAACGTAAGTCGACCATGCGTGCGGCGATCTTGCAGCGCACATAGCAATAATATACCCATCTCCCCCACATTCTGGAACATCCGGCCTGCCCCTATGGTCGCCCTGGGGGTCTCCGGCTCCGGCCCGTCTCACCACACATCGGGGACCTCTGATGGACGCAAAAGAAAGCCCAAAGACCGCGACGCTGACGGTCGGAAACAAGAATTTCGATCTTCCGATACTCAGCGGCAGCGTCGGGCCTGACGTCATCGATATCGGCAAGCTCTACGGCCAGTCCGGCCTGTTCACCTACGATCCGGGCTTTACCTCGACCGCGAGCTGCCAGTCCAAGATCACCTATATCGACGGCGACGCGGGCGTGCTGGAATACCGCGGCTACCCGATCGAGCAGCTCGCCGAGCACGGCGACTTCCTGGAGACCTGCTACCTCCTGCTCTACGGCAACCTGCCGACCGCCGCGCAGAAGAAGGATTTCGACTACCGCGTGACCCATCACACGATGGTGCACGAGCAGATGGCCCGCTTCTTCCAGGGCTTCCGCCGCGACGCCCATCCGATGGCGATCATGGTTGCGGCCGTCGGCGCGCTCGCCGCCTTTTATCACGACTCCACCGACATCAACGATCCGAAGCAGCGCATGATCGCCTCCATGCGCATGATCGCGAAGATCCCGACGCTGGCTGCGATGGCCTACAAGTACACCGTCGGCCAGCCCTTCATTTATCCGAAGAACTCGCTCGGCTTTGCCGAGAACTTCCTGAACATGTGCTTCGCGGTGCCCTGCGAGGACTACAAGGTTAGCCCGGTGCTCGCCGACGCGCTGGAGAAGATCTTCATCCTGCACGCCGATCACGAGCAGAACGCCTCGACCTCGACGGTGCGCATCGCCGGCTCCTCGGGCGCCAACCCGTTCGCCTGCATCGCGGCCGGCATCGCCTGCCTCTGGGGCCCGGCCCATGGCGGTGCCAACGAGGCCGCGCTGAACATGCTTTATCAGATCGGCACGGTCGACAAGATCCCCGAGTTCATCGCCAAGGTGAAGGACAAGAACTCCGAAGTCCGCCTGATGGGCTTCGGCCACCGGGTCTACAAGAACTACGATCCGCGCGCCAAGATCATGCAGAAGATGTGTCATGCCGTGCTCAAGGAGACCGGCCATGGCGACGATCCGATGCTGAAGGTGGCGATGGAGCTCGAGAAGATCGCGCTCAGCGACCAGTACTTCATCGACCGCAAGCTCTACCCGAACGTCGATTTCTATTCGGGCATCACGCTGAAGGCGATGGGCTTCCCGGTCTCGATGTTCACCGTGCTGTTCGCGGTCGCCCGCACCGTCGGCTGGATCAGCCAGTGGAGCGAGATGATCGAGGATCCCCAGCAGAAGATCGGCCGCCCCCGCCAGCTCTACACCGGCGTCGCAAAGCGCGATTACGTTCCGATCGGCGATCGCAAGTAAGTCCGGATTTATCGTCCTGCGAAACGGCGTCACCCCACCGGTGACGCCGTTTTCATTTTGCGTGCCGTCCGGATGGCCGGCATGATTTCCTTTCAATCTACGCGAGTTTTCTGGCATGCTGCATCCGTGCTCGCGAAGCCCGGAGACCGGTCATGTCCGCGAAGACTGTAGCGTCCCCACGAGCGAAGGCCGGCCGCCGGAAAGCCAAGAGGCCCGCCGCCAAGGCGCGAGCGCGGCGGCGCCGCACGACGGACGCGACGGCCAACGACACCGGCCAGGATTTACCGCCCGTGCCCGCGGTCGAAGAGCAGTCCGGGGAGTACGTGGTGCGAATCCGCTATGGAGGCAGCAAGGGCATGGACGAGATCGTCATTCCGATTGACGATCGGGCATTCTACCCCTCTGTCCAGCGCTGGCGCTACGTGATCGCCAACCGGAGACGGATCGTCCGTTCGACACGCGACGATCTCAGCCGGGAGCTTCAGCAGCTGATAAAGGATCACGCTCGCAATTTCGACGAAGACCAGATCCTTTCGCGGATCAAGGATATGGCGGCCGCCAAACTTGTTGAAGTCGGAATCCCTTACATTGCGGAGGAGGTCGGGCGGTCGGCAAGACTGTTCCCCTGGGAGAGCGCGCTGTGGTTGGCCACCGCCCCCTATCGCAGCGAGCCAAGCGAATTTGCGGTCGTCCGCCATCTGGTAGTTGGATCGCCATATCATCACCAGCTGGCACCCTTGACGGCGCTCGCGGTCGACAGCGGACCCGGAAAACTGCGCGCGCTCTACGAATTCGCGCGAGAGATCGAGATGGTCAGCAGCGCGCTGAAAGAGGTCCGGACCGAAATCATCCGGGATCCAGACCGTCAAGGCCTTCGCGCGAGGATCGAAGCGCTTTCCCCTTCGATCGTGCATCTCGTGGGCGTAGACCCGATGTCTCTGGTCGAGCAAAAGCTCATCGACCAGGCGACCAACGAAGAGGACGGCTTTGTCCTCCGCGCAAGCCCGCAGGGAAGCTCCCAAGGAAGCACTCAAGCCTACGACGCCGTCGGTTCGGTCGACCTGGCCTCGATCGTCACAGCCGGCGCGCAGAAACCCCTGCTGGTGGCAATCAGCAGTTGCTACAGCGCGCAGAGCCTTGCTCCTCTTGCCACCGCGCAAGGCGCCAGGCACGCAATCGGTTTCGTCGACACCATCACCGATGCCGACGCCATGCTGTTCTTCAGCGTCTTTTATCGGACCTTGACGCAGGATTGGAACGTCAAGGACGCTTTCCTTCGTGCCCGGCAACAGTGGATGTCCCAGCCCGGCGGCGACAACGAGCAGCGCTCGGGAGTAGCACTCTGGAGCCAAGTTTCGCTCCTCGACAGCTCTCAGGCTGGAACGATCGCGGCCCGCTCCGCGCAGTCGAGAAGAGCCGCGAAGCACAGGGCAACCTACAAGGACCTCAGGCTGGACATCACTTTGGTCCAGGACAAATCCGTTCCCGGTCGGATGCGTAAGACCTCGAGCGCGAGTTTGAACTACTCGCTGCTTCACAACGACCGCTCGCCGTTCAGTATCTTCACGGTCCACAAAACCAAGGCAGGTCCGCTCGATCTGCTTCAAGTCGAAGTGGTGCTGGAAGTCGGTACGGAATCATGCCGCTGCCGCTTCTCAGAGGAACTGCCGGAGGAAGACGCCACACTCAATCTTCTCGACAAGATCCGGCTCCCTCTCGTCGCGGGCATGCTGCGGCAGACCAGCGAGAGCTTGAGGAGCAACCTCTATATCAAGGTCCAATGCGGCGACCGGATCTTGCGCGAGTCCAGCGAGCGCGTGACCGTGCTTCCGGCAGACGAGTGGCGGGACGACGGCGAGGATCATCGCTGGCTGCCCAGCTTCGTTCTGCCCCGAGACCCGACGGTGTTGAAGGTCGTCGCCTGTGCCCAGCGTTATCTGCAAACATTGCTCGATGATTGCTCTGCAGGCTTCGACGGCTACCAGCAAGTGGTTGAGGACGATTCCAATTCTCCCAACGTGGTCGATCCTCAGGTTCAGGCGATCTGGGCGGCCCTTCAGCACGATCTGCCCGTCAGCTACATCAATCCGCCGCCGTCCTACACCAGCCAGTCGCAGCGGCTTCGAACGCCGACGGAGATATTCAAGGGCAATGCAGCCACCTGCATCGATCTTGCGCTTCTGTTCGCATCGTGCCTGGAGTTCGTGGGCATCTATTCGTCGGTGTTCCTGATTACGGGACACGCGTTTCCGGCCTACTGGAGAAGCAACAAGGCCTGGTGGCGCATGAAAAGCTTTCGATTCGACCAGAGCGAACAGCAGATGCCCGGGCAGATCGGCCGTAGTCAGGACGGCTTCACGACGGGGCAGTCGGCCAATACCAAAGGCCAGACTGAGAGCTGGATGTTCACCGGTACCGACAATCTCGCCGAGCTCCTGAGCTACGTGCAGAAAGGCGAGCTCGTACCGTTCGAGAGTACCTTCGTGACCGCGCGGAAGGGCTTCTTCCAGGCCCTGGAACGGGGCGCGAGCAATCTGCATCCGCACAGCTTCGACGCAATGATCGACATTCAATCCGCCCGCGGCGAAAGCGTCACCCCACTTCCCCTGCTGGACCGGCTCGGCTAGCGCCCCGCGACAAAACACGGAGCCCGCATGACTACGCTCCTTTCTTTCGACGATTGGCTCGCGTCGATGCCGGAAATTGAAGGCGTCCGGCCGCTCGATCGGCTCACGGACGGCATGCGGCCGCAATCCTACCGGCCGACCTATCGGCGCCAGCGCCCGCCGACGGATCCCACGGAACGGCTGCCGGATCAGCAGATCATTTCACTCGTGCGCGACGGCGGGATCCTGAGATGGCGCCTCGGCGCCGCCATTCCGATGATGTCCAGTCGCGCCGGATCGCGCGCCGCGCTCCCGACGGGACAGATCGTAAAGCAGTACGCCTTTGAGACTCTCGACACGTCGCAGGTCTATGATGCGCTCCTCAAGCTCGACAGGACGCTGACTCCTGATGCGTCTTATGCGGTCAAACCGTCGACGGGCCTCAGGCGGTTGGTACAGGGCCAACTCCAGCCGCTGACACTGGCCGACCTCGCCGATGTTGCGGGAAAGCGCGTATTGCTGTTGATCCACGGGACGTTCAGCGGATCTGCGGCTCTCATCAAGAACGGACTGGCGAAAGTTCCCGAGGGGCAGCAGCTGCTGACGGGAGCGGAGGCGAAATACGACCTGGTGATCGCCTACGACCACCCCACCCTCAGCGTGAGCCCGGTGATGAATGCTTTCGATCTGGCTGCATTGTTGCGACCTGCGCCGAAGGAGCTCGACATCGTCTGCCACAGCCGCGGCGGACTGGTGGCCCGGTGGCTGTGCGAAGGATTTTGCGAGCCCGCACTGAAGCGCCGGGTGATCTTCGTCGGCTCGCCCCTGGGCGGCACCAGCCTGGCGGCTGCCCCACGTCTCCGCAGCACGCTCGATCTCTTGACGAACATCGCAGACGTCTTGCGGGCGGGCGCGGATCTCGCCGCCGCCAACCCCTTCTTCCTTGCGGCGAGCGGATTGCTGCGGGTGTTCAGCACCGTCACCAATCTCGCCGCCAAGACACCGATATTCGATGCCGCCTTGGCTCTCGTTCCCGGGCTCGATGCGCAATCACGCACCGGCAACAATGAGGAGATTCGACGCCTGCGCATGAATACCGGGAGCGGCGAGTTTGGCGCCCAGCCCATCCAGTACTTCGCGATCAAATCGAATTTCGAGCCGACGGAGATCGGTTGGAATTTCCTCAGGATATTCTCCAAGCCGATGCAGCGTCTCGGCGACCTCGGCGCCGACATCATCTTCGAGTCCGAAAACGACCTGGTCGTCGATACTTCGTCGATGTCCGAAGTCGCGGACGGGCGCCAGGTGACGATCGTCCATGATTTCGGCACGAACCCCCACGTGCACCACACCAACTATTTTGCCCAGAAGGAGACGGCCGCGGCGATCGCGAAGACGTTCACGATCTGAGGTGCGTGACGAGATCGCATCATTGCGCGCTCATCCTCATCGATTGCTGACGTCGCTTCGCCGCGCCCCCTAAATGAGCCGCCGGTGGTGGGTACGCCATCGGCCGGTTTGCTGCCACGCACAACAACAAGTCCGTGCTCACGGCGGCAAGCGCCTTGACAGCCGAAATGCTCCGCGCGCATTCTTACTCTGAGTAAGAATGACGACAGGGATGGAAATGCCGGAGCAGCCGAGAAGTCGGCGGCAGACGCGCGCTGCCATTTTGACTCATCTGCTTCAGTCGGGCGGCTCGTTTCGTCCGCCGCTGGCCAAGGCCGTGCGTCTATCGGAAGCGAGCCTGTCGCGCATCCTGCTTGACCTGAAGGCCGAGGGCCTGATCGAGGAAGTGCGGCGCCCTGCCCCTTATGTCGGCGGCCCGACCGGTCTCGTGTCGCTCGACGGCGCGGTGGCGCTGGCAGCCTTCGAGCTGACGGCGCAGCGGCTCAGCGTCGGGGTCGGCGGCCTGTCGGGTGAACTGCACTACACCGAGCGCGTGCCGCTCCCGAAGACGCCTGACGTCGAGACCGTCGGCCGGGCATTTCGCGAAGCGATGACGTTGTTGCGCGACTGGACGCGACGCCGCCGGATCACCCTCTCGCAGATCGGCGTCTCGATTCCCGGCCTCGGCCGTCTCAGCATATCGGCCAATCCGATCATTCCCTGCGACGTCGCTCGCATCAGCGACATGTTCGGCGCGATGTTCGCGGGCGTGCCGCTCGAATTCACCAATTCGGTCGTCGCGCATGCCACCTTTCACCGCTGCCGCACGGAAAACTACCCGTTCAACGACACGCATCTGTTCGTGCTCGTCAGCCACGGCGTCGCCGGCGCCTGGATGGATGATCCGGCCGAGGCCGATGCTCTGCAGCCGATCGAGCTCGGCCACATGGTGTTCGGGCCTGACGGACCGCGCTGCCGCTGCGGACATCACGGCTGCGTCGAGGCCTATACGTCGATTCCCGCGCTGGCCGCGCTTCTCGGCGTTTCCGAGACCGAGCTGCTCCAGCTCGGCAACGAATGGGTCAACACGGTCCCGATCTCAGCGCGCGTGCGGCAGGAGTTGCGCCGGCGGCTGTTCCGGCTCGGCCTTGCGATCGGCAATACGCTGAACGTCAAGCCGTGCGGCGGCGTTGCGATCAGCGGCTGGCCGTCGCTTCTCGCTGAAGAGGATCGGAAAGCACTGGTCGATGGCATCGACGCCTGCCTGCTGGGCGGACGCAAATTGGCACAGGTCTCCCTCGCCTTCGTGCCGCCGTCGACGGGCAACGACCCGCAGGCTGCGCTCGCCTTTGCCGCCTTCTGTCTCGCCAGCCGTGGCGGCATGCCCGCGGCATCGACGGAGGCGGCCTGACATGCGCTGAGCCTGAACGGCCCGCAAGGGCGAAAGATTTCACACCGGGAGGAACTGCCATGCCGATCACAACAACAAGGCGTCGTCTGCTCGCTGGATCTGCTGCCGCGCTCGCATTTCCGCACCTTGCCCGCGCGCAAGGCGCGGCCAAGCCGCGACTGACCGCAATCTCGCAATGGTCGGCGGGCAGCGATGGGGCCGCCATTACGGCGCTCGGTAAGAAATTCGAGGAGAAAGGGGGCGTCTGGCAGCACTCGCCCGTCCCAGGCTTCACCACGGAGATGATGAACAAGCTGCGGGCCCAGATCATTGCCGGCGATCCGCCGGCCTGTTCGCAGCTCAAGGGGCCCGAGATCGCGGCTTGGTCGAAGATTGCTCCGACCGTGGATCTCGACAGCATTGTCGCCGCCGCCGGCTATGAGAAGGTGGTCGCGCCGGACCTTGCGAAATTGCACAAGCCGGGAGGCAAGTGGATCGCCCTGCCGCTCCAGATCTACAGCACCAACATGCTGTTCCTCTCCAAGCGCGGGATGGACAAGGCTAAGGCCGACAAGATCCCCGTCACCTGGGCTGACTTCAACGAACTTGCCGACAAGATGAAGTCGGCCGGAATGAACTACCCACTCGCCAATGGCGGCACCCGTCCCGATGACGGGCAAAAATTCGAGGCCTCCTTCGCCGGCATCAGCCCGACCGCATATCGCGCGGCGATCATGAACCTCGACAAGAAGGCGCTGGAGGGGCCCGAGATCAAGGCTGCCTTCGCACAAACCCGCAAGATCGCCGACTGGTGCGACCCCAATGTTGGCGCACAGCCCTATGCCACCAATCTGAAGCGCTTCATCGATGGCGACATGGGCATGATGATCCAGGGCGGATGGGCCCAGGGCGTGTTGCGCAACGCCGGGTTCAAGTTCGACGATTTCATCATCGCGCCCGGGCCCAGCGACAACGGCAAGCCGGTCTTCCTCTTGAATGCCGATGCCTTCATCTTCTGGCAGCGCAAGGAGCCTGACTTGCAGGCCGGCCAGATGCTGATGGCCCAGCTCGTCATGGATCCGGCGATCCAGACCATGTATTCGCAGATCACCGGATCGATTCCGGTGCGCACCGATGTCGACCTCTCCGGCGAAGGCTGGTCGGACGGCCAACGGCGGACCGCAGCCGCGCTGAAGGACGCGGTCGCCAACAATCAGGCCGTCCTCAGCCTTGCCCACAACATGGCGCAGCAAAACGGCCTGACCGCCGCGATGATCGACGTGCTCACCGAGTACGTGAAGAACAAGACGATCAAGCCGGAGCAGGCGGTCACTCGTCTTGCCGATGCCGTCGAGGGTGCGCGTTGACCGACGTGGTCGCAACAGCAGCGCGGCCGGCGACGCCCGACTGGGTGCGCCGGCTGCCCGAATATCTGATGATCTGGGTGCCGCTGCTCCTGTCCGCGGCGCATCTGGTGACGTTTTCGCTCTGGACGATCTGGATCTCGTTCACCCCCTCCACCCTGGTTCCTGTCACTGGCTGGGTGGGTCTGCGCAACTACTCGGCGGTCCTGGCGAGCCGGAACTGGCAGATCGCCTTCGACAATCTGCTGCTGTTCGGCAGTGCTTTCGTGCTGCTGAGCCTGGTGACCGGTCTCCTGCTCGCGATCCTGCTCGATCAGCGCATTCGCGGCGAGAACGTGCTGCGCTCCATCTTCCTCTACCCCCTGGCCGTGTCCTTCGTGGTCACCGGCACGGTCTGGAGCTGGCTGCTCAATCCCGGCATCGGCATCCAGAAGCTCGTTCACGACCTCGGCTGGACATCCTTCAGGTTCGACTGGCTGGTCGACCGCGACATGGCGATCTGGACCATCGTCATCGCCGCGATCTGGCAATCCTCCGGCTTCGCCATGGCGCTCTTTCTCGCCGGTCTCAGATCCCTCGACGCCGACATCATCAAGGCGGCGCAGATCGACGGCGCCGGGCCGATCCGAATCTACCGTCGCGTCGTCTTGCCCACACTCTGGCCGATCACGATCACCGTGGTCGTAGTCCAGCTGCAATTTGCGATCTCGGCCTTCGATCTCGTCCGCGCGCTGACCAATGGCGGGCCTGGAATCGCGACCCAGCTGCCGGCGCTCGTCGTCTACGACCTCATGTTCCAACGCAGCCAGCTCGGCCGCGGCGCGGCAGCGGCGGTGCTCATGCTGCTCATTCTGCTCGCGGTGCTGCTGCCCTATGCAGCCTGGCGTTATCTCCGTCGACGGCGGGCCACCCATGCGTGAGCGAACCTTCGCGCCGAGCCGGCTTCTGATCTATCTCGTCGTGTCGCTGGTCGCGGCCGCCTATCTCGCGCCATTGGTTGTGGTCGTCCTGAACTCGCTCCGCAGCAACGAGGAGATCGCGCAGGCCTCGATGATCGGCTGGCCGCAACAATGGGCCTGGAGCAACTACGCGAGGGCCTGGAGCGGTTTCTGCGTCGCCGAAACCTGCGCCGGCATCCGGCCCTACATGCTGAATTCCGCGCTCGTCACGATACCGGCGACGATCATCTCGACCCTGCTCGGCGCAATCGCCGGTTACGCCGTGTCGCTCTGGCGTTTTCGCGGCGACAACTGGATCTATGGCATCGTGACGCTTGGCCTGTTCCTCCCCCAGCAGATGCGTCTGTTGCCCTGGACCATCGTGCTGCGGGACGTCGGCCTCATCAACACGCTGACCGGCCTCGTGCTGATTCACACCATTCAGGGGCTCTCCTTCACCACGCTGTTCTGCCGCAACTATTACGTCGCCGTTCCCCATGAATTGATCAGGGCCGCGCGGATCGACGGCGCCGGCTTCTTCCGCATCTTCTGGCGCATCATCCTGCCGCTCTCCGGGCCGATCCTGATCGTCACGGTGATCTGGCAATTCACCCACATCTGGAACGAGTTCCTCTATGGCGTGACGTTCACCACCGGCCAGCAGCAACCCGTCACCGCAGCTCTCATCGCGCTGTCCGCCGCAATCGCCGATATCCCGCAGCATGGCGTGCAGAGCGCAGCGGTGATCATCGCCGCGCTGCCCACGCTGTTGATCTACCTTCTCGGCGGCAAGTACTTCGTCCGCGGCCTGACTGCCGGGGCCGTGAAATGATGGAGTTGTCATGGCAGCACTGAGCATTCGCGCCCTGTCCAAGCGCTACGCCAATCTGGAGGTGCTGAAGGACATCGCGCTCGACATCGAGAGCGGCGAGTTCACCGTGCTGGTCGGACCGTCCGGCTGCGGCAAATCCACGCTGCTCAACATCGTCGCCGGGCTGGACCGCCCGAGCGCGGGAACGATCGAAATCGGCGGCCGCGTCGTCAACGACGTCGCGCCGAAGGACCGCGACATCGCCATGGTGTTCCAATCCTACGCGCTCTATCCCTCGATGACCGTGCGCCAGAACATCACCTTCGGCATGGAATGCCGCCACATTCCCAAGACCGAGCAGGACGCTGCGGTCGCCAATGTCGCAAAACTGCTCCAGATCGAGCCGCTGCTCGGCCGCAAGCCCTCGCAATTGTCCGGCGGCCAGCGCCAGCGGGTGGCGATGGGGCGCGCGCTGGTGCGCAATCCCCTGCTCTTCCTGTTCGACGAGCCGCTCTCCAATCTCGATGCCAAGCTGCGAGTCGAGATGCGGATGGAGATCAAGCGCCTGCATCAGCGCATCGGCGCCACCATCGTCTATGTCACCCACGACCAGATCGAGGCGATGACGATGGCGACGCGGATCGCCGTGATGCATCAGGGCAGCGTGCAGCAATTCGCCGATCCCGACACCGTGTACCGCTATCCCGCCAATCTGTTCGTCGCACGCTTCATGGGCTCGCCGCCGATGAACACCATGCCGGCGCGGCTCGAGGCCGAAAATGACGGGCCGGTCGTCGTGATCGGCGCAGGACGGCCCGACGAGCTTCGTCTGCGCCTCAGGGGATATGACGCCGCAGCACCCTTTGTCGGGCGCAAGGTGCTGTTCGGAATCAGGCCGGAATGCATTGCCGAGGGCAGCCGCACGTTTTCCAGCGAAGCGCCTGTCCTCGTCGAGGCGCCGGTGGAGCTGGTCGAGCCGACCGGTGCCGAGACCATGGTGCTCCTGCGGCTCGGCGGCGAGCCCGCGATGGCGCGAGTCTCGCCGGATATCCGCCCCGCGCCCGGCACGTCCGCCGCCTTCGCGCTCGACACTCGCCGCATTTGCCTGTTCGACCCCGAGACGGAGCGCCTAATCGCATGACGAAGACGACCTATTCCAGCCTTGCCGGCCGCGTGGTGCTGATCACCGGAGGCGCCAGCGGCATCGGCGCCGCCTTCGTCCGGGCCTTCGCGGGCCAAGGCGCGCGGGTCGCCTTCTTCGACATCGATAAGGACGCCGGCGAAGCCCTGGTGCGGGAGATCGCGGCCCCGTCCGGGCCCGCGCCGCTGTTCGTGCCCTGCGATCTCCTCGACATCGATGCCCTGCGCAGCGCGATGGCAGAGGCCCGCCGCTCGCTTGGCGACGCCGCCGTTCTCGTCAACAACGCCGCCAACGATCAGCGCCAGGCTCTCGCCGAGGTCACGCCGGCCGAGTTCGACTGGATGATCGGCGTCAATCTCAAGCACGTCTTCTTCGCGGCGCAAGCGGTGGTTCCGCAGATGCAGGCGCGCGGCGGCGGCTCGATCATCAACATGTCGTCGATCGCCTGGATGCGCGGCGCGCCGGCACTGCCGGTCTACGCCGCGGCGAAAGCGGCGATCGTCGGCTTCACCAACTCGCTGGCGCGCTCCGTCGGCCCCGACCGCATTCGCGTCAACGCGATCGCGCCGGGCATGGTGATCACCGAGCGCCAGCGCAGGCTGTGGTATCCGGACGATCGGGTCATCGCCGAGATACGTTCGCGCCAGGCGGTGCCCGATGCGGTAACGCCCGAAGACATTGCCAATATGGCACTGTTCCTCGCATCGGACGAAAGCCAGCGCATCACCAGCCAGTGTTTTCGGGTTGACGCGGGACTCGGCTAAGAGGTGCCCGTTTCGCGCCTTGAAAGATGATCAGAATGATCCGCCCGTCCTGAAGTCGCCGTCCCCAAACGACCCTCCGGTCCCGAAACCATCCGGGGGCGGGATCGGCAACCCTCCGCCAAAGCCCGAGTCCCATGGGCTGGGCCCATGGTGGAAGCCATCACGTAAAACCTGCCCCAGTATCGCACCTCCAACAGCGCCGGTCAGGATACCTCCAAGCACGTTTCCGAGCGATGCCTCATTGCCGAACGTCCCGTAAGGCGTGTCGTAGCCTTGATGCCTTAGTTGCTCCCATTGTTGTTCGACTGTCGCGCGGCGCTGAGCAAGCTCCTTGAGCTTCTTGTGAGTCTCGACTGCCTGGCGAAGCGCTGAATTCATCAACTTATCTGTAGACTGAATGCGGCGCACGATCTCCTCGTCCTTGAGGGTAGGCGTGCGAGTAGCCTCCTCGTAGAGTCTGTGCAGGTCTTCGCGCTGGTCGGCGGCTGCCAGCAGCTCGACCGCATCACGGTAGGGGGCGTCCCCCTCGAGGATCGATGCGTCATAAGTTCGGTCCTGAGCAGCGAGAGCCTCGCGCGCCTTGGCGAGCTGGGCTTCGCGGTGCGTGACGACATCGCGTGCCTTTGCGACTTCAGCTTCAGCGGCCTCGGAACCTGCCTCCACGAGCGCCTTGCGTTCCAAGACCTTCAGGTTGGATCGTTCCTCCTGCAGCTTCGCGATAATCGTCCTGGAGTGGTCCCGCAGCCGCTCAGGGATTTCGTTGAGAAGGGCGTAATTGGCCCGAGCCTGGTCAAACCGGACTACGCCGCTCACCAGCCGGTCCATGTAGCGGGTGAACGGGTTCGCTCGGTAGGCGGCGGTCCCGAACTTCCGACGCCACAGGTACATGAACAGAGGATCGGCTTCGTAGGGACGGCGCTTCTCCTCGCGGTCGGCTTCCGCCTGTATGGCCTTCTTCTCGGCTTGCTGGGCTTGTCCGGCGATCTCGTCAACTCGCGCCCGCACAGAAATCCACTCGGCGTTGGTGCTGATCTTGGCCTCGACGCTCTTACGAATCGTCTCCGCGTCAGCCAAGGCCCGTTGCAGATCATCCAAGGCGGCTTGCCGCTCGGCCTCCGCTTGCCGCACCTGTTGCTCGGCTTCGTGCCGCCGCTCGGTCAATTGCTGCAAGGCTTGCTGACGGCTTTGTAGCAGGCTGATGGCCTCGCGCTCCGCGCTATCCAGTTCGCCGACGACTTGGTTCTGTCTGATTGCGTCGAGCTTCAGCCGTGCGAGCTCGCGGAACGCTTCCGTGCGTTGCAGGCGGAGGCGGCCCACTTCTTCAGTGGCCTTCGTATAGGCTCGCTCAACCTGCGCCTCCTGCTGGCGAGCCTTCTGAATGAACCGTTCGATCTCGGCAAGCGCCTGTCTTCCGGATATCATGGCCTTACCATTGCGTGATCGCCCCGCCAAGAACCGGCAACTTGTAATCCACCTCGAGCTGGCCGCGGTGCTTCTCGCCGAGACTGCTTTGCTGCACGATCCCGTCGTCGTTCTTGTCTCGCTGCACTTGCATGGCCGTCGCCTCGCTCACACGCACGCCCCATTTCGAGACCTCTACGGTGCGGCCGTCCTCTTCGCTCGTCACGGGCAGCTTCAGAACACGCCCGTCGGGCGTGACCGGTTCAACGATCAAATAATAGTTGCGGCTGGTCGGATTGCGTTGCGGGATGCGCCAGACACCAGTCGCCTCGCCTGGTCGTGAAACGATGCGCAGAACATATTCGCGGCGCAGCTCCGTGCGCAGCACGTCGAGATCGTTGACAGCCTGCCGTGCGCCGTCGGCATCGCCGCGGGCAATGGCGGCCTTTCCGTCCGCAAGAAGGCTATCGGCCCTCTCCCGCGCTGCTGGCACCTTCGCCTCCCGCAGAAGGTCCTCATACTTCTGCTCCAAGGCCGCCGGCAGCTTCTCGGCCAGATCGACCCTGGTCCGCTCCGCTTGGGCCTGCTCCTGCGCTGCCCGTCGTTGTGCGGGCTCGACTACGCCGAAATGGTAGGCGCCCCAGCCGAACGCCAGCAGCGCCAGCAAAGACAGTACACGGCGACCGATGCTACCACGATTGACCCAGGCGTGCGCGATCGTGCGGGCGAAGCTGGCAGGAGGCGGAGTGTAGACGAAGCGCTGTTCCTTGAGGGCCTGCACCCCCTCGACCAGGATCCGGTCAGGCACTTCGATACCTTGTCCGCGATAGATCTCGCGCAATCGCTTAAGGAGCTGGGCGTCCCGCTGCTCTTCGCCCAGCTCTCGACTGACGAGATTCTCCTGGTGGCGCAGCGTGTCGACGACGTCCATCGCGAGCATCACGTCATTGAGGCTCGACGGAGCCTTCGATGGCTCCTGCCCGATCGATGCAGCTTGATCAGCCATTGGCCGGCAATGCCTGTCCTTCCGCTACGAGACGAGCGATGCGGCGCTTGCCCTCCTCGACAGCGTCACGGATCTCAGCCGAGTTCCGGGTCGCAAGTTGTCGCATTTCCCCAATGATTTCCTGGGAGCGCTCCTGAAATGTGATCACGGAGTCGACGAGCTTCTTGACCGCATCTGCGCGGATCGTCGGGCCATAGCCCGCCCTGATCGCCGCTTCTCCGACCTGATCGCCAATTTCGGCGAGCACTTCGAGACTGCGGGACACGCCCTCCTTCATTTCATTCAGGGTCTGTGTCGACTCATTGAGGCCGAACATGCCCGTGAACGAGGCTTTCAGAGCCGT
This sequence comes from Bradyrhizobium sp. CCBAU 45321, assembly GCF_028128975.1. Classification (NCBI taxonomy): domain Bacteria; kingdom Pseudomonadati; phylum Pseudomonadota; class Alphaproteobacteria; order Hyphomicrobiales; family Nitrobacteraceae; genus Bradyrhizobium; species Bradyrhizobium sp. CCBAU 45321. The sequence continues at coordinate 22,086 of NZ_LFKZ01000014.1, read as the reverse complement.
GAAGACGGAATCGTTGGTCGAGAAGAAGGTTACGGCTTGCGCGTAGACGCGCTCCTTGGCGTTGGTCATCTGCATCAGCCGCGCCATGACGACCTCAGAGGTGTTGTAGCCAATCGTCAGGTTGTCCGAGAGGTCCTTGGCGATCTGGTAGCGTTTCTCCTCGTCCTGGGTGCGCCGAAGTTGCTCGTCCCGGGCAAGTTCGAGCCGCGCGCGTTCAGAGACCTCCTGTCCTGTGAAGTTGGCCACGGCATCGGACGCCTTCTGCAACTCGGCTTGAGCGCCCTCCAGTCTCTGCTCGGCGATCTTGAGCACCTCCAACGCCATGACCTCGGCATGTTTGAGCGCGCCGCGGAAGTCGCGGTAGGCGTCGAGGATGACTTGCTCGCGCTGGATCTGGTCCTTCGTTGAGCGTGTGACGTCCAGATAAACTTGCCTGATCTCATCGAAGCGATCGGCCACATCTCCGCGAGACAGCTTCATCCAGACGTTGTTGATGCGTTCGAAAAGATCGATCTTCTGGTCTTCCAGCTGGTCGACCATTTTCTTGGTGTCGTCGCGAATGGAGTTGAAGGATTCGGTGATCTGACGGTAACGTTCGCCGATCTCCATCGCCTGAACCTGCTCGCGGACGACCTCGTTGAAGACGCTGGTCTGGCCCAGAGTGCGAGCGATGATGACGATCCGATCCTCATCGAGAGTGGTAATTTTCTCCAGCAACCCGGCAATTGGAGCCTCTATGGCCTGGGGCGGCGCAATTCCGATTGCCTGCAAAGCCCGGGTCGCTCTGTCAAGGTACTGCATGGGCGACGTTGCTACGACGTCAGACATTGGCGCCTCGCTTGGAGTTCTTTGATAGGGTTCCTGAACGCTCTCCTGGAATCGACGCTTACGGCACGGAAAGCGCCTCCCTGAAGAATTGCATCCCAATTGCGTGCCGGTCGTCTTGGTTCCAATGGGCCGCCTGACAGCTGTGGCGCCATCGTGGAACGATGCGTTCGCCGCGCCCCACGAAGGCTCTCGTGGCTCACTCGTCAACAACGCCGCCAACGATCAGCGTCAGGTTCTCGCCGAGGTGACGCCGGCCGAGTTCGACTGGATGATCGGCGTCAATCTCAAGCACGTCTTCTTCGCGGCGCAAGCGGTGGTGCCGCAGATGCAGGCGCACGGCGGCGGCTCGATCATCAACATGTCGTCGATCGCCTGGATGCGCGGCGCGCCGGCGCTGCCGGTCTACGCCGCGGCGAACGTGGCGATCGTCGGCTTCACCAACTCGCTGGCGCGGTCGGTCGGTCCCGACCGCATTCGCGTCAACGCGATCGCGCCGGGCATGGTCATCACCGAGCGCCAGCGCCGGCTATGGTATCCGGACGATCGGGTCATCGCCGAGATACGCTCGCGCCAGGCGGTGCCCGATGCGGTAACGCCCGAAGACATTGCCAATATGGCACTGTTCCTCGCCTCCGACGAAAGCCAGCGCATCACCAGCCAGTGTTTCAGGGTCGATGGCGGACTCGCCTAGGCTTGGTGCGCATAAGACCGTTCGAGTGCCCTTTGCTTAGTCCTACGTGACGTTCGACAATAGTGGTTGGAACTAGGAAACCTTGGGAGGTTCGCGCGTTTAGGGGCCGGAGCAAGCCGTGGAGGAGAAGCATGCGAACAGCAATTCTCGCATTGATTGTAGTTGCCGGAAGCGCAATGACCTTCCAAGCAACGGCCCAACAGCAAAAGGCCGCACCCAGTGAGCAAACCAAGGAGGAGATGAAGCGCGACGTGGACCGGGAGCTCAAGGCCGGCCAGCCCAACGAGCAGATGCAGCGCGATGCGGACAAAGGGATCAAGACCCGCAACTCCGGAGAGTCCGGATACGTGGCCGATCAAGACAAGCCGGCCGCTTCGGCGCATCCTCCGGGCCGGCCGGGAAGTGAGCAGACCACCGGTTCGGGTGGCCAGACCGGAACTCCGAAATAGAACACTCGGCGTTCGCTGCGTCTACGGCGAGTTGCGCGGACACCGGAAGTGGCCAGTTCACGGGCCGCATGCGGTCCTGGGTTAGCGTGTCGTCCGCTTGGTTGCCGCCCAAATGTCCTCCCGGGGTCAGTATGTCGCGCTCAGCGAGACCCCGGCGGCAAGTGGCGGCCGTCATAGGGCACACAAGCGCCGGTTGAGGCCAAGACGGTCCCCCGCGTTCTGTCCACCGCCGATAGACGACATCCCAACTGCCTCAAATGATCGGGCTAAGGGTCACGAGGCGACATGGAGCGGGATGTTACTCTATGAACAGCAGTCCCCTCTTCTTACCGCCGTCAAACGTATTTACAGCGTCGAACAGCCGCTTCCGTTCGACTAGCCACGGCTGGAAATCGAAATTGACATCGAGCACGAAAACGAGGTCTTCGGCTTCGAAATAGCCCCCGATTGGGGAATGGTGTCCACTACCAGCACCAAAAATATGCGCGCGATCGAAATTCACGATGTAGCGTCGTCGCGGATCGTTGGAGCGACGGAGATGCTCCAGAAACTGGTTTTCGCTGAGATCGCGCAAGACCGTAACTTTCCGGCTGGTGTTGGACTGGGCGACGTTGGCCAGTTCATCAAGCGTGAGCCCCATGATGCATACGCCTGTCCAGCAACTCCACGTCCCGGCCAGCACCTTGCCTTCCGTCCTTGCCGCCTCGCCAAGGGACCGATACGCATTTGCAACAGCGGCGGGTCCGCAGCGAGAGCCATTTGACTGCCAATCAACGTGTCGTTCAAATGTTGCTGCCACGGGCAGGTGCCACGCACGCTCAATAAGCTCCGGAGTACGTGTGACCGATGACGCTATGGCCTCTGATGGCACGTGCGATTGATTGACCACCAGGGCCCCGGCACACACCAGACTCAGGGCAATCACCAAGCTGCTGATGCTTACGCGGTGCCATCGCTTCATGGATCGGAACCTTGGCGGCAATGACGACTTAGGCGCGCAAAATTATACTGGGAAGCCGGAGAGCGCGAAGGTCCGCGTTCGTCCGGGCTGAAAATGCGAGCGTAATCTCCGACAGGACGACCCGAGTTCTTCTTTGGATCGAAGAGAAAAGCGACAGCCAATCGGACCCTTTCCGCGGCACCCCCGAGACGTATCAGCGTCGAGATCCCAGTGCTAGACTTCCTGCTCCTACCGATTAGGAGGACGAACATGCCCGATAGCGTCTACAAGGTCATTGAACTGGTCGGTACCAGCAGCGACTCGTGGGAGAAGGCGGCCGCTAACGCAGTCGAGCAAGCTGCTAAATCTCTCCGAGATCTTCGCATTGCAGAGGTCGTCAAGCTCGACATGCAACTGGATGACCAGGGAAAAGTTGAGGCCTATCGCGCCAAGCTCAACGTATCGTTCAAGTTCGAGGGCTCCTGAGCCTCAGCACCTCGCCCCTTCGGGCGAGGACGGCTCATTGGACAGGCGCGTTGCGGTCCGCCAGCCGGACGCTGTGGCCCATCCCGGAAGTTGGCACTAGTCCGAGCGGGACCGAAGTGCTTTGATGCGCAGGAGCGTATGGCGCGTGGTGCCCCCATGTACATGGTCATTCGCAAGTACAGCAAGGTTCGTTCGGTCGCGGACGCCGCTCGTCGCGCCAAGAGCGGCGTTGGTGAGATCCTAAGACAATCGCAGGGATTCAAATCTTACCATGTGCTGGATGCGGGCGACGGTGTCGGTATCGCGGTGATGATATTTGACGACCGCGAAAGCGCCAACGCAGCGAACGCCAAGATACTGGCATTTGTTCAAGCCAGTCTACCCGACCTCGAACTTGGAGTTCCTGAAATCGCTGCCGGCGAGGTTTTGGTAAACATAGAGCCTAATGGATCCTCGGGGATCAAGTAGTCTAGAGTGCTGCCTGTTGCAGGGGCCTGCCGCCCGCTGATCATGCAGTCTACCCAACCCGCATCGCGTTTGCGGCGGTCGCGCCCCGGCACCGGCATATGCCGGCCAAGAATCTGGCGACTGCGCCCATTTTTCGAGGAGCACAATGCCATGAAGCAACACACCTCCGAAGCATTTTCCACCACAGCCAGGAAACTGCTCATACGGATGCGCATCGTGATGCCACCCAGGGATCCCGATGAAGACGAGGAGGACGAAGACGAGGATGAGGAAGATGATGCCGACGAACCGGCGGTCGTGCGCGAGCCGGACGAAGACTAGACTAGCCGGTGTCTGGCAGGCGGCGTTATACTATCTCTCATGGGCTGGGATGCGAAAGACATAGCGCTTCTCAAAAGGCTCTGGTCCGCGGGACAGAGCGCGGCGCAGATTGCGCGCCATCTCGGCTGCAGTCGTAACGCGGTATGCGGTATGCTGAACCGTCTGGGCCTGAAGCGCGGCCACAAGCCGCCCACAGCGCAGCCCCAGATAAGGCCGGCCCCGAAGCTGAGGCCGTCGTCGGCCTCCTGCGCCCGTCCCATCGCGCGGAGGGTGTCGCCGAGTACAGCAGAGAGGGAGCTGCCAAAGGAATTCAGCCGGCAGCAGCTTTACGCCATTCTGGCTGAGGCGGTCAGAAACACTGGTTAAGAGCTCGCCACGAACCTCCTTGCCCTCCCGTCCATGTCAGGCCCGCCTCGACGGTTCGGAGGTTCATGAGTACGCGCCTTAGCTCGTTCGCCCGCTCTTCCGCCCGCGAGACAAGAAAACAGGGCCCACCTCACACGCATGCGTTGAGGGAACCGGGTTTTAGCTCGCGTTGTTTCGGCTCGGGGTCGTCACAGCCACGTCGCTATAGAGAAGCCCTGTATACGGAAGTATAGTCGCCAAAGGCATATTCCCGATCGATCTTGACCGACTCCGGGGGGATGCGATCCGGCACGAGAAATCTGTCGATTGATCCATCACGCGTAAGCAAGAGATGATCATGCAACATGCGATTGAAGTGCCCTCGGTCGCGCTCGACTCGAATGAATGCAAGCGCCCCGAGGAGGCGCTGCGCGAGAGCGAGGAGCGCTTTCGCACGCTGGTGCAATTCTCCTTCGACGTGTACTGGGAAACGGACGCGGAGCATCGCTTCATCCGCCAGGAGTTCGCCGAGACGCTTCTCGAGCCGCCGGTCTCCGAGATCGGCAGGACTCGATGGGAGGTCCCGTATCTAGAGCCTCTGGCGCAAGCACCGGGAGATACTCGACGCTCACCTCCCGTTTCGCGATTTCGAGCTCGCGCGGCCGATGCCCGACGGCGGCAAGCGCTATATTTCCGTCTCTGGGCTGCCCATCTTTGACAAGACAGGGAACTTCGTAGGTTACCGAGGTGTGGGGCGCCACATCACGGAGCGCAAGCGCGCCGAACAGGCGCTGATCGAGAGCGAGGCCCGCTTCCGTACCTTCGTGGACCACGCGACCGATACGTTCATGCTGCACAGTGAAGATGGTCGCGTTCTCGATGTGAATCGGAATGCCTGCGAAAGTCTCGGCTACAGCCGGACCGAACTGGTTGGGGCAACTGCGGCCTTGTTCGATCTGGAGATGGATGAGGCGACTTGGCGTCGCAACCGCGAGCGTCTCAAGGCCGGCGGCATCGCTACGCTCGAGAGGCGCTATTGCCGAAAGGATGGCACTGTGTTTCCCGTCGAAGTTCGTATGCGGGAATTCTGCGAACACGGCCAGTCACGAATCATTTGTCTGAGCCGCGACATCACCGAACGCAAGCGAACCGCCGAGACGTTCCGAGAGATGCAGGCTGAACTAACACACGCCAATCGCGCGGCGGCAATGGGCCAGGTCACGGCGTCGGTGACACACGAATTAAGCCAACCAATCACCGCGGTGCTCTGCAACGCAGAGGCCGCACTGAACTGGCTAGGAACACAATCTCCGAATTTCGAAAAGGCACAGCAGGCGCTCGCATCCATTGTCGCAGAAGCCAAGCGAGGCGGCGAGATCATCAGTTGGATCCGTTCCTTGATCAAGAAAGCTCCGGCGCCGAAGGAGAGCGTCGATGTCAATGGTGCAATCCTGGACGTGATCACCATAGCCCGTAGCGAGCTGCTCAAACATGATGTCTCGATCCAGACCGATCTCGCTCCGGGCTTGCCGCTCGTGAAGGGCTATCGCGTTCAGCTGCAACAGGTGGTTCTCAATTTGATCCTCAATGCGATCGACGCAATGAACTGTGTCGACCTTGGCGGACGAGAGCTGCGGATCAGCACGGCTGCAGATGCTTCAAATCGCGTTGTTGTCGCCGTACGGGATACCGGACCTGGGCTTGACGTCGCAATCGTTGACCGCCTGTTCGAGCCCTTCTACACCACCAAGCCGGACGGGACCGGCATGGGCTTGTCGATTTGCCAATCGATCATCGAGGCGCACGGAGGACGACTTTGGACTGGTGCGAATGAACCACGGGGGGCCGTGTTTCACTTTAGTCTGCCTTCGCAACAGGGGTGATCCACGTCGCTTTAGCGTAACTCACGCCTTCGCCGTTGCGTTTCCTGGCGTCGGTCTTTGAAGGGCCGCTCACGCTTTGGACGGGGCGGCTCAAGCAGACTTTTATGAAACACCCTAGCTCGTTCGCCGGCCCTGGCGCATCGTTGCGAGCACGATGTCGGCGGCGAGCACGCTCGGCGATTTGTTGCCGGTCGACATGATCTGATCGAGCCTGGCGAAGGCCTCGACCTGCTGCCGGCGCAGCGGAGACTCCGTCAGCACGTCCCGAAGCGCCGGCGCCAGCTTCCCCGGCGTGCATTCCTCCTGCAAATACTCGGGAATGACATCCTTGCCGATCACGAGATTGGCAAGGATCACCGAGGAGACACGGATCGCGCGTCGCAGGATGAACGCCTCGATCGCGCCGACGCGATAGGCCGTCACCATCGGAATGCCCGCCAGAGCGAGCTCGAGCGTCACCGTGCCGGATTTCGCCAGCGCGGCGTGAGCGATGCGGAAAGCCGCACGCCGCTCGTTCTCGCCGATCACGATCTGAGGCTTGACCGGCCAGCTCGCGATGCCTTCGCGGATGGTGGCTTCGAGATGCGGCATGGTCGGCAGCATCAGTTCGAACGCACAGCCCTCACCCCTTAAGCGACCGAGCGTTGCGCCGAACACGTCGAGATGATGCCTGACCTCGCTGCGGCGGCTGCCGGGCAGCACCAGCAGCACCGGCGGCTCACTGTCGCGGCGCGTCTGCTCCTCCGCACTCGGCCGCAGCGAGCCCAATTGCTCGATCAGGGGATGGCCGACATAGCTGCAGGGCGGCCCGCCGAGCTTGCGGTATTCCTCGGGCTCGAACGGCAGCAGGCCGAGCACGTGGTCGACATAACCGAGCATGGTCCGCGCCCGTCCCGGCCGCCATGCCCAGAGCTGCGGCGAGACGTAATCGACGATCGGGATCGCGGGATTGCGCGCGCGAACGCGGCGGGCGACGCGGTGGGTGAAGTCGGGGCTGTCGATGATGACGAGCACGTCGGGCGCGGCCTCGGTCACTGCGTCGGCGGTCTGCCGGATCAGCCGCAGGATCTTCGGCAATTGCTGCACCACCGCGGCAAACCCGACGATCGAGAGCTCCTCGATCGGAAACAGCGATTCCAGGCCCTCGCGCGCCATGGTGCGGCCGCCGACGCCAACGAACTGCACGCCGTCGCCGAGGCGCTGGCGCAGCACCTTCATCAAGGCGCTGCCGAGCCTGTCGCCGGATTCCTCCGTCGCGATCAGGAAGATCTTGCGCTTGGGATCACGCGACATCACGCGGGCAGGCCGATGACGAAGAGATATTTGGCATCGGCAAGCGCGATCATCGCCTGCGGCTCGGCGGCGATGGTGTTGCCCGCGATGACGGCGATGCCGGCAAGGCCGGCGGCCGCGACGCCCTCGATGGTACGCGGGCCGATCGTCGGCAGGTCGAAGCGCAGGTCCTGGCCGCTCTTCGGCGCCTTCACCAGCACGCCGCGTCCGGTAGCGGCGCGGATGCGGCCCTCCTCGCGCAGCCGCGCGACGCGGGCGAGCAGCGCGTCGGTGCCCTCGATATCCTCGACCGCCACCACGTGGCCATCGATCACGACCACGGCCTGGCCGATGTCGAACGGGCCGAGTGCGGTCAGCACGGCCCGGCCGCGCGCGATGTCGGCCTTGCTGGCATCGCTCGGCCAGGCGCGGCTGATGCAGCCCTCCGGCATCAAGAGATCCGGCGCGACGTCCTTGATGCCGACCATCCGGAAGCCGTCCTGCTCGAGGATGCGGCCGACACCCGACAGCAGATGATCGTCGCCGCCGCGGAAGGCGCGAATGACGTTGCCGAGCAGGCGCAGCGTCGTGAAGTCGAACCGGATCTCGGACAGCGAAGGCCGCACCAACGTGCCGATGAAGATCAGGTCGCGGCAGCCCTCCTCGCGGAACAGCCGCATCGCGCGTCCGAGCTGGCCGACCGAGATCCAGCGATGCCGGTACTTCTCCACCCGCTGGGGATCGCAGGCCCCGCGCAGCGGAAACAGCACCGGCGTGATGCCGTGCGCGGCGAGCGACTCGGCGACCGCGAACGGCATGGCGCCGCCGCCGGCGACGATGCCGACCGGTGACGAAACCTGCAAAGCCGCCGATGTCGTGCCCGCGGCCATCCCAAGGTCACTCCAAGATCACTTCGCGATGGCGGGAAGACAGAGCGGGCGCTTGCCCTTGCCGATGAAGTCGAGGATTTCGGCGATCGCGGGGTCCTCGCCCGCGAGCGGCCGCGCCGCCTCCAGCCGCTCGGCGAAGGTGCCGGCGCCATGGAATAGCTTCTGGTAGAACGCACGCACGATGGCAAGCCGCTGCTTGGTGAACTTGCGACGCTTCATGCCGATCAGGTTGAGGCCTTCGAGCACGGCATATTGGCCGTTGACGAGACCGAACGGAATGATGTCGTCGCGCACGCCACACACGCCGCCGACCATGACCTGCGGTCCGATGCGGGTGAACTGATGCACGGCGGACAGCCCGCCGATGAAGACGAAGTCGCCGATCTCACAATGGCCGCCGAGCGTTGCCGAGGTCGCGAAGATCACGTCGTTGCCGACATGGCAGTCGTGGCCGACGTGGCTGCAGTTCATGAAATAGCCGCGGTCGCCAACCGAGGTGACGCCCCCGCCAGCGACGGTACCCGCGTTCATGGTGACGGATTCGCGGATGGTGCAGCCCGAGCCGATCCTGAGCTGTGTCAGCTCGCCACGATAGCTGAGCGATTGCGGCGGCGTGCCCAGCGAAGCGAACGGATAGATGGTGCAGCCATCGCCGATCGTGGTTTGCGCCGTGATGTGCACGTGCCCGATCAGCTTGCAGTTCACGCCGATGACGACGTTCGGGCCGATGATGCAATAGGGTCCGATCTCGGTGCCCTCGCCGATCACGGCGCCGTCCGCGATCCGCGCGGTGGGATCAATCTTGCTCATCAAGCCAATCTTACTCGTCAAGAAGGTCGGGTTATGTATTGAAGTCGCTCGGTTTTCGGCTGGTTAGCGCGACTATGCCCGATCTGTCCAGTGACGTATCATCTCGCCGTGTTTCAAGTGCCGGATGAGGCGGCCTTCCCGTCCCGTCGTCAGGTTCATGTGGAGCTTCAACGATCGTGGTCAGGGCCCTGATCCTTCTGCTGGCGCAGCTCGCGGATACTCCGATCGTGTCGGAGGCGGTCGAGACCGGCGAACACCGCCTGGTCGATCTCCGGACATTCGAGTGCCGGGACATCACCCGCAGCACGGTGCTTCAGCGGGTCTGTTACGATCGCGCGCAGCAGGACCTGATCGTCGCGAGCAACGGCGCCTATCACCGCTATTGCGGCGTGACGGCCGACACCGTCGAGCGCCTCCTCGGCGCGCCCTCCATGGGCCAGTTCTTCAACCGGACTATCAGGCGGGAGGCGGCCGGCAGCCGCTACGATTGCACCTGAGCCCAGTGCCGCTCAATCGGTCAGCATGGCGCCGACGTCGGCTTCGGCGACGACCTGACCGTTGACCTTTGCATCGCCGTGAAACCACCACATAGACTTGCGGCGGCCGAGCGAGCGCATGTGATACTCGATCGTATCGCCCGGCAGCACCGGCTTGCGAAACTTGCACTTGTCGATGGTGAGGAAATAGACCGCCCGCGGCTTCTCGGTGCCCTCGACCGACTTGATGCCGATCACGCCCGCGGTCTGCGCCATCGCCTCGATCATCATGACGCCGGGATAGACCGGACGCTCGGGGAAATGCCCCTGGAACGCCGGCTCGTTGAAGGTGACGTTCTTGATGCCGATGCCGCTGTAATCGGCGCGGATGTTGATCACGCGGTCGATCAGCAGCATCGGAAAGCGGTGCGGCAGCGTCTGGAGGATCGCGTTGATGTCCACCAGCTCGAACTTAACAGGTGATTCCGCCGTCATTCCCGTCCCTCGTCCTTCGGATCGGCCTTGCTGTCGCGTACCAGCCGCTCCACTGCGATGATCTCCTTGAACCATTGCTTGGTCGGCTTGGCGAAGTGCCCGCCCCAGCGGCCGCCCGGCGGGATGTCGTCCTTGACCGCGCTCATCGCCGTCACCTGCGCCCCGTCGCCGATCTTGAGGTGATTGTTGATGCCAACCTTCGCTCCGAGCGCCACGTTGTCGCCGATGGTCAGGCTGCCGGCGAGGCCGATCTGCGCCGCGAGCAGGCAGTGCCGGCCGATCGTCACATTGTGGCCGATCTGGACCTGATTGTCGATTTTGGTCCCCTCGCCGATCACGGTGTCACGCAAGGACCCCCGGTCGATCGTGGTGTTGGCCCCGACCTCGACGTCGTTCTGGATCAGCACACGCCCGGTCTGCGGCACCTTCAGATGGCCCTCCGGGCCGAAGAAGATGAAGCCGTAGCCGTCCTGGCCGATCGAGCAGCCGGGATGGATCAGCACGTTGTTGCCGATCAGGGCGCACTGGATCGCGGTCCGGGCGCCGACATTGCAATCCCGGCCGATCTTGACGCCGGGACCGATCACCGCCCCGACGCCGATCACGGTGCCGCTGCCGATCTCGACGTCCGGGCCGATCACAGCCAGAGGGTCGACGACCACACCGTCCTCGAGCCGGGCCGTGGGATCGATGATGGCCGATGGCGCGATACCGTCGTTGCCGACCCAGGATTGCGGCCGCAGCGCGTCGGGGTGCCATTCCCGCGCGATCCGGACGAAGGCGCGGAATGGCTGCGCCACCCGCAGCACGGCCACATGTTCGGGCACCTCGGCCTCGAAGCGCGGACTGACTAGACAGGCCCCCGCCTTGGTCGCCCTGAGCTGATCGGCGTATTTGAGGTTGTCGAAGAACGCCAGATGCATCGGGCCCGCTTCGTCGAGCGAAGCAAGGCCCGTGATGACGTGGCCGCCCCTCGCGGGATCGACCAGCTGCGCCTTGGTCAGCGTGGCAATGTCGGCCAACGCTGCGGCAGGCGGCTTTGTGAAGAAGGTCGGCTGCGCCATTCCACCCCGTCGCGGTCCGGCTTCGGCATGAAGCGGTCAGGCCGCATCATGCCTCATGTCTTGGATCGGCACGATCCCTTTCGGAAACCGGCTCCGGGTGATCCGGATCGTGCCGTGCTGATCGAATTAGAACGTGGTGCCGCCGCCGAACCGGAATTCCTGCGTGCGGTCATACCTGCCCTTGCTGAGCGGCACAGCGTAGTCGAAGCGCAGCGGTCCGAACGGCGACTGCCAGATCACGCCGACACCGACCGACGAGCGGACGACCTTGCTGTCGTCATAGACGAGACCGGTGCAGGTCCCCGTGCTCGAGGGATTGATGGTCGACGGGATACAGCCCGGCGCGTTGACTTCGTTGGTGGTGGTCCAGCTCGTCGGCCCCCTGTAGTCGTAGAGGCCCCCGGCGTCGGCATAGACCGCGCCCTTCAGACCCACTTCCTTCGGCAGGAACCAGAACGGCATCTGCAATTCGAACGAAGCACCCCAATACTTGGTGCCGCCGAGCGCATCCTGCGTACCGAACGGATTCAAGTCGCGCGGACCGATGCCGTTCGGGGAAAAGCCGCGGACGAGGTTCGGGCCCATCTGGAAGTGGTCGAGCATGCGCAAATCGGTGCCGATCTTGTTCAGCATGCCGCCTTGCAGGCGGACGAGGCCGACGATGTCGGACACCAGCGGAGTGTAGTACTTCGCGTCGACGACCGACTTCAGGTAGGAGACGTCGCCGCCGACGCCGGCGAAGTCCTGCCGGAAGTCGACGAGCAGACCGTCGGTCGGGTTCTTGTTGTTGTCCAGCGTGTTGTAGGTCAGCGTGTAGCCGAGCGCCGAGGTCAGCGTCTTGCCGCCGGCGAGCTCCTTGCGCACCGGCAGCGAGGCTTCGCCATCGTTGTAGCAGCCGAGGCCATTGGTCGATGACAGATCAATCGGCGGCGTCTGAGACGCGGCGAAGGCTGGGCTGGGGTTGAAGGCAGACGAACCAAGGACGTTGTTACAGTTCGCCAGATACGACGGCAGGGTGATTTCCTGCTGATAGATCGAGTAGCGCACCTGCAGCGAGAGATCTTCACGCAAGGAGAAGCCGAGGCGCGGCGAGAAGCCGAGCGTCTTGGTGCCGTAGGAGATGTAGCTGTTGGACTTCTGCTCACGCTGATAGAGGTCGAGGCCGAGCGCGACGCGGTAGTCGAGCAGGTACGGCTCGACGAACGACAGCGAGTAGCCGCGCGCATACTGGCCATAGGTCACCGCAGCCTTGGCGAACAGGCCGCGACCGAGCAGGTTGCGCTCGGAGATCGAGACTTCGGCCAGCGCGCCGTCGGTGGTGGAGTAACCGCCCGAGACCGAGAAGTCGCCGGTCGACTTTTCTTCCATGTCGACGATCAGGATGACGCGGTCGCTCGACGAGCCCGGCTCGGTCGTGATCTTCACGCTCTTGAAATAGTCGAGGTTCTTCAGGCGCCGCTCGGCACGGTCGACCAGCGCGCGGTTGTAGGCGTCGCCTTCCGAGATGTCGAACTCGCGGCGGATCACGTAGTCGCGCGTGCGGGTGTTGCCGCGCAGGTTGATGCGCTCGATATAGGTGCGCGGGCCCTCGTCGATGTTGAACACGACGGACACGGTGTGCGCTTCGAAGTTGCGGTCGCCGCCGGGCCGGACCACGGCGAAGGCATAGCCGCGGCGAGAGGCTTCGATCTGCATCTCCTCGACCGACTTCTCGACCAATTCGACGTTGTAGAGCGAGCCGACATTGAGACGCGAATAGGCGCGCATCGAGCTCGGATCGAAGTTCGGAATGCTGCTGCGGAAATCCACCGCGCCGACACGGTATTGCTGACCTTCCTCGATCTTGAAGGTGACGTTGAAGCCCTTCTTCTCCGGATCGTACTCGGTGAGCGCCGCGACGACCTGCACGTCGGCGAAGCCGTTCTTGAGGTAGAATCGGCGGATCAGGTCGCGATCGGCTTCGACGCGGTCGGGATCGTAGACGTCACCGCTGCCGAGGAAGCTCAGCAGATTCGTCTCGCGCGTCTTGATCACGTCGCGGAGGCGGTAGGACGAGAAGGCATTGTTGCCGACGAACTCGATCGACCGGACGCCGGTCTTGACGCCCTCCTCGACCGTGAAGATGAGGTCGACGCGGTTGTTGGGCTGCTCGATGATCTCGGGCGTGACGCGCACGTCGTAGCGGCCGGAGCGGCGATAAATTTCGGCGATACGGAGCGTGTCCGACTGCACCATGGCGCGGGAGAAGGTGCCGCGGGCCTTGGACTGGACTTCAGCGGTGAGCTGCTCGTCCTTGATCTTCTTGTTGCCCTCGAAGGCGATGCGGCCGATCACCGGGTTTTCCACCACGGAGACGATGAGCTGGCCGCCGGAACCGCGGTTGATCCTGACGTCCTGGAACAGGCCGGTCTCGATCAACGCCTTGAGGCCGTCGTCGATGGCGGCCTGATCCAGCCGGCCGCCGGGACCCGGCTTGAAATAGGAGCGGATCGTTTCCACCTCGACGCGGCGATTCCCTTCGACGGAAATCGACTGAACGGTCTGAGCGAGCGCAGACGAAGACACGAAAACAGCCCCAACCGGGGCAACCACCGGCGCGCCGAACAAGATCAGGGTCGCGAGCAAGCCCCCCCGGAGTCGCAGTCCAAACTTCATCGCGCAACGCGCCCTTATCATTCCCTGCCAGACCCAACCCCAACGCCGGTCCGGAGATTCCCCAAGTTCAGGCCGCTTGTAGCCAATTTCGCCGACGCCGCAAACGGCCGAAAGCGCCGTAATTTCAATTTCATTCCAAGACGTTGCTCAACAGCAACGCCACAAAAAAGCCCCTATCAGGAAGCTGCCATCCGCAGGATGTCGTTGTAGGTCGCAAACACCATCAACATCAGCACTAGGCCAAGCCCGATTCGGAACCCCATTTCCTGGGTCCGCTCGGACAAAGGCCGGCCCCGGACCACCTCGGCCGCATAGAACATCAGGTGGCCGCCATCGAGCAGCGGGATCGGGAACAGGTTCAAAAGGCCGATCGACACCGACAGCACCGCGCAGAGATTGATCACGAACTGGAACCCGGCGCTGGCCGCCTGCCCCGACATTTTCGCGATTCCCAGGACGCCGCTGACCTCGTTCGGATTGCCCTGGCCGGCGAACAGCGAGCCCAGGAACTTGAAGGTGCTGGTGATGATGAACCAGACCTGCTCGACGCCGATCTTGAGCGCTTCACCGACGCCGACCGGGGTGGTCGAGGCCTCCCCGGCCTGCGACTTGTGCTCGATGCCGAGAACGCCGAGACGGTGGCTGTTGCCGAAGGGGTCCTTGCGCTCCAGCAGCGCCGGGGTCGCGGTCAGTGAGACGACGGCGCCGTCGCGCTTCACTTGGAAGGTAAGAGCCGAACCGGCGTTCATCGCAACGATTCGCTGCATGTCGGCAAAGCTCTCGATCGGCTTGCCGTCGATCTGGATGACGACGTCGCCCACCTTGAAGCCGGCGGCAGCGGCCGCGCCGTTGGCGACGACGCCGTCGACCCGGGCGATCGTGCTCGGCTTGCCGTAATAGAGCGCCATTCCGGCGAAGATCAGCGCGCCCAGGATGAAATTGGCGATTGGTCCGGCCGCGACGATCGCCGCCCGGGGACCGACCTTCTTGTGGTGGAAGCTGCCGGCGCGCTCCTCGGCCGACATAGCCGCCAGCGTCTGGGCCGACGGGGTCGAGGCCTCGCTCTCGTCGCCGAAGAACTTGACGTAGCCGCCGAGCGGGATCGCCGAGATCTTCCAGCGGGTGCCACGGCGGTCGTTGAAGCCGACCAGCTCGGGGCCGAAGCCGAGCGAAAAGGTTAACACGCGTACGCCCGCCCAGCGCGCGACCAGGAAATGGCCGAGCTCGTGGAAGAACACGACAATGGTCAGGACGAACAGGAAGGGAACCGCGTAGCCGAGGAGCCCATGGCTCAACGTATTGAAACTATGGACGAAAAAGTCGATCATCGAATTCCCTCACCCAGCGCCGCAAGGCCCTGGTCCCGAACCAACTAGGATGCCTTTAAGGCAATTTGAGGCAATAGGGCGGCAGCCCTATTTCGCGCAACATGGTCAACAGAGATTGCATCGTCTGCGGAGGTCAGGGGCGCCTGGTTGCCGCCTTTGATCCAATCCTCGAGGGTCGCCTCGACCAGCCGGGCAATCGCACCGAACCGGATCTTGCCGCCGATGAAGGCGGCGACGGCGACCTCGTTGGCGGCATTGTAGACCGTGGTCGCGCCCTTCCCGGTCCGGAGCGATTCGTAGGCCAGCCGCAGTCCGGGGAAGCGCTCGAAGTCCGGCGCTTCGAAGGTCAGCTGGCCGATCTTGGCAAGGTCGAGCTTCGCCGCCGGGCCCTTGATTCGATCGGGCCAGCCGAGGCAATGGGCGATCGGCGTCCTCATGTCGGGCGCACCGAGCTGGGCCACCACCGAGCGGTCGGAAAACTCGACCATGCCGTGGATGATCGACTGCGGATGAACCAGCACGTCGATCTCGTCCGGCGAGAGCGCGAACAGATAGGACGCCTCGATCACCTCGAGCCCCTTGTTCATCATCGAGGCTGAATCGATCGTGATCTTCTGGCCCATGCTCCAGTTCGGATGCTTCAGGGCCTGCTCGAGCGTCGCCTGCTCGATGTCTGAGGGCTTCCAGGTCCGGAACGGGCCGCCGGAGGCGGTGATGATGACGCGGACGAGCTCGTCGCGATTGCCTGAGCTCAGCGCCTGAAACAGCGCGTTGTGCTCGGAATCGGCCGGCAGGATGCAGGCGCCGGCTTTTGCCGCGCGCTGCATGAAGAAGTCGCCGGCGCAGACCAGGCACTCTTTGTTGGCGAGCGCGACATGCGCGCCGCGATCGACCGCGGCCAGCGCCGGCTTCAGCCCGGCAGCGCCGCTCACCGCCGCCATCACCCAGTCGGCCGGACGCGCGCCGGCTTCGATCACCGCGCTTTCGCCGGCGCCGCATTCGGTGCTGGTGCCCGCGAGCGCAGCCTTGAGCTCGGCGAGCTTGGAGGTGTCGGCGATCGCGACATAGCGTGCGTTGAATTCCCTGGCGAGCTTGGCGAGCGCTGCGACATTGCCGTTCGCCGTCAGCGCCTCGACACGGTAGCGCTCGGGCGAGGCGCGCAAGAGATCCATCGTGCTGTCGCCGATCGAGCCGGTGGCACCGAGGACCGTGACGCTGCGAATGTCGGACGCAGCAAGCCTGTTGTTACGCAAGGGAACGGCGCTCATATCCTCACCAAACCATAAGACCGCTTCCGGCGCTATGCACACCATGGCGGAAAAAGCCGATAAACCAGGCCGCCAGGATGGCGGCGACAAAACCGTCCAGGCGGTCCATAAGCCCGCCATGGCCGGGAATTAAGTGACTGGAATCCTTGACACCGAAGCGCCGCTTCACGGCGGATTCGAAGAGATCGCCGAGCTGCGACACCACCGACAGGACGGCGCTGACGAGCAGCAGCGGAACCAGCTTTCCGATCCCGCAGGCGGCGAAGCCGGCCGCGACCGCAAGGCTCGCCGCAAAGCCGCCGAGCGCGCCGGCCCAGGTCTTTTTCGGGCTCACACGCGGCCATAATTTCGGGCCGCCGATGCTGCGTCCGGCGAAATAGCCGCCGATGTCGGTCGCCCACACCACGAGCAGCACGAACATCAGCGCGGAGAAGCCGTTGACGAGATCCTTGCGCACCAGGATCGAGGCCAGTAGCGCCGCCGCCGCATAGGCAAACCCGCTCGCCGCCCACAAGAACTTGCCCCGGGCGATCAGCGTCACGATGGCACCGCCGATGAGGCCGGTGACGACGGAGGTCTTGAGCGCGCCGAAAGCGACGGAGGCTCCCATCATGGCGATCACGACCGTCCCTGCCCCGGTCAGCGCGGCCGATGCTGCGCCCACGACCATCAGCCATTCCGCGAACAGCCCGATCGAGACCAGGGTGACGAGAAGCGCCCACAACCAGCCGCCGGCATAGGCGATCGCGATGGCCAGCGGCGCCAGCACCAGCGCTGCGAGGACCCGCATCACCAGATTGCTCGGGGCAGGCTTGGCGCCCGCCGATGCAGGATCGGGTTCGTTCACGAGGCGGTCTTCGCAACCAGGCCGCCGAAACGACGCTCGCGCCTGGCAAATTCGGCGATCGCGCTTTCCAACGCCGCCTTGTCGAAGTCGGGCCAATGGATCGGCACGAACACGAGCTCGCTATAGGCGGCCTGCCACATCAGAAAGTTGGACAGGCGCTGCTCGCCGCTGGTGCGGATGATGAGATCGGGGTCCGGAATGTCGGGCGCGTCGAGATGCGCGCCAAGCGTCTCGGCGTCGATCGTGGCAGGATCCCGCCTGCCCTCCGCGACCTCGCGGGCCAGCTTCTGCGCCGCCTTCGCGATCTCCTGCCGCGAACCGTAGTTGAAGGCGACGACCAGCGTCAGGCGCGTGTTGTCGCGCGTCAGCTCCTCGGCCTCGTTCAGCAAGGCGCAGATGTCGCTCTCAAGCCCCTCGCGCTCGCCGATGATGCGGACCTTGACGCCGTCGCGATGCAGGCTCGCCAGGTCGTTGCGGATGAAGCGCCGCAGCAAGCCGAACAGGTCGCCGATCTCGCTCGCCGGGCGCGACCAGTTCTCCGAAGAGAACGAGAAGATGGTGAGATAGCGGATGCCGAGCTCGTGCGAGGCACGTACCACGCGGCGCAGCGCGTCGACGCCGCGGCGATGCCCTTCCGCACGCGGCAGACCGCGCGCGGCCGCCCAACGCCCGTTGCCGTCCATGATGATGGCGACATGTGCAGGCGCCTCGGACCTGTCGGGTCCTTCCGTTGCGGGCGCGGCGGCGTTGGACATGAAGGCGGTGCCTTAAACGGTGAGGATTTCTTTTTCCTTGGCGGCCAGCAACTGGTCGATCTCGGCGATGGTGCCGTCGGTCGCCTTCTGCACCTCGTCGGCGTGACGCTTCTGGTCGTCCTCCGACATCTCGTGATTCTTCTCGAGCTTCTTGAGCACGTCGAGCCCGTCGCGGCGGACATGGCGCGCGGCGACCTTGGCGGCTTCGGCATATTTGTGCGCGACCTTCACCAGCTCCTTGCGGCGCTCCTCGTTGAGCTCGGGAATGCGCAGGCGCAGCACCTGGCCCTCGGTCGCGGGCGACAGGCCGAGATTGGAATCGACGATCGCCTTCTCGACGGCCTTGACCATCGACTTGTCCCAGACCTGCACCGAGATCAGCCGCGGCTCCGGCACGCTGACGGTGGCGAGCTGATTGAGCGGCATGTGACTGCCATAAGCCTCGACCTGCACCGGATCGAGCATCGAGGCGGAGGCGCGTCCCGTGCGCAGGCCGCCGAGCTCGTGCTTGAGCGAGGCGACGGCGCCCTGCATGCGGCGCTTCACTTCGTTGAGATCGAAATTACCCGTGGCCATCACGTTTCTCCTTCAAAATCCCGGCGACCGCTCCGCACCGTCCTTTCGGCGCGTCAGCTGAGCCGTCAGCCGGCGACGATGGTTCCGTGGCCGACGCCACGCAGAATCGCGCCGATCGAGCCCGGCTCCGCGATCGAGAATACGATGATAGGCAGCGACGTCTCGCGGGCAAGCGCGAAGGCGGTCGCATCCATCACCTTGTAACCGCCCTCGATCGCCTGCGAATGCGTCAGGCGGTCGAACCGCGTCGCGGACGGATCCTTCTTCGGATCGGCCGAGTAGACCCCGTCGACATTCGTCGCCTTCAGGACCGCCTGCGCGCCGATCTCGGCGGCCCGCAGCACCGCGGTCGTGTCGGTGGTGAAGAACGGGTTGCCGGTCCCGCCGCCGAGCAGCACGATCCGGCCTTCGGCCAGGTATTTGTGTGCCGCGGTGCGGGTGAACAGCTCGGAAATCTCGGGCATGACGAAGGCCGACAGCGTCCGGGCCGGCGTTCCCTTGCGCTCGATCGCCGCTTCCAGCGCGAGGCAATTCATCATGGTGGCGAGCATGCCCATGGTGTCGCCGGTGGTGCGCGACACCCCGCGGGAGGAGACCTCGACGCCGCGGACCATGTTGCCGCCGCCGATCACGACCGCGACCTCGGTACCGAGCTTGCGGGCGGCGATCAGATCGTCCGCAACCCGGTCGATGGTCGGCTGATCGATGCCAAAGCCTTGCTGTCCCGCGAGATACTCGCCGGACAGCTTGATCACGACGCGACGATAGACCGGATCAGTCATGAGCACTTTCCTTGTCCGGGCGCCGCTTCCGGCGGCACGCCGGAAGGAACTTCCGGCGCTTACTTCTTGCCGCTGGCCGCGGCGACCTCGGCCGCGAAGTCGCTTTCCTGCTTCTCGATTCCCTCGCCGAGAGCATAGCGCACAAAGCCCGCGATTTTCACAGCGCCGCCGACCTTGCCCTCGGCCTCCTTCACCGCCTGCGCCACCGACTTGCCGCTGTCGTGGATGAAGGCCTGCTCGAGCAGGCAGACTTCCTTGTAGTAGGTCTTGAGGCCGGACTCGACGATCTTCTCGATCACGTTCTCGGGCTTGCCCTGCTGACGGTACTTGTCGGCCAGCACGTCCTTCTCGCGCTTGACCACGGCCGGATCGAGGCCGGACGGATCGAGCGCCAGCGGGTTGGCGGCCGCAACGTGCATCGCGATCTGACGGCCGAGCGCTGCGAGCTCATCGGCCTTGCCCGGCGATTCCAGCGCCACGATCACGCCCATCTTGCCGGCGCCGTCAATGACGGCACCGTGGACGTAGTGCGAGACTACGCCCTGGCTCACCTCGAGCTGGGCGGCGCGGCGCAGCGTCATGTTCTCGCCGATGGTGGCGATCGCATCATTGATGGCGGTTTCGATCGTGACGTCGCCGACCTTGGCGGCCTTGATCTTCTCGACGTCGGCACCGACGTCGAACGCGACCTGGGCGATCATCTTGACGAGGCCCTGGAACTGGCCGTTGCGCGCAACGAAGTCGGTCTCGGAGTTGACCTCGACCACGACGCCCTTGGTGCCCTTGGTGAGCGCGCCGATCAGACCCTCGGCCGCGACGCGGCCCGACTTCTTGGCGGCCTTGGACAGGCCCTTCTTGCGCAGCCAGTCCTGCGCCGCTTCCATGTTGCCGTCGTTTTCGGTGAGCGCGGCCTTGCAGTCCATCATGCCCGCGCCGGTCGATTCGCGCAGGTCCTTGACCATCGCAGCTGTGATCGTTGCCATCGTTGAAAATCCTTTGTGCCTGCCGGTTTGCCGCGGCGCGGCATCGAATCGCCCCGCCGCGGTCCATCTCAGGAATTCGCGTCAACTGAAATGGTGGCCGGACCCTATCCGGCCAACCCATCGCTCTTTTTGACTATTCCGCTTCCGCGGTCAGCGCCTTGGCCTTGGCCACCCAGGCATCCGCGCGGCTCGGCAGACCGACTTCCTCGCCGATCGTGTGCGCGGTGTCGTGGTCGAGCTCGGCGAGCTGCCAATAGTGGAAGATGCCGAGATCGTTGAACTTCTTCTCGATCGCACCCGACACGCCCGGGAGCTTCTTGAGGTCGTCGGCAGTGCCGCGAGGACCCGCAAGGCCCTGGAAGCCGCTCGAGGACGCCGCCGGCAGCTCTTCGGCGACCGGCTGGGCCGAGGCGCCGATGTCGATGCCCGAATCGCCCTGCGCGCGCGAGATGCCGTCGATCGCCGCACGCGCGACGAGATCGCAGTACAGCGAGATGGCGCGGCCGGCGTCGTCATTGCCCGGCACCACATAGGTGATGCCCTTCGGGTCCGAATTGGTGTCGACGATCGCAGCGACCGGGATGTTGAGCCGCTGGGCTTCCTGGATCGCGATGTCTTCCTTGTTGGTGTCGATCACGAAGATCAGGTCGGGCAGACCGCCCATGTCCTTGATGCCGCCGAGCGAGCGGTCGAGCTTGTCGCGCTCGCGCTGCAGCGTCAGGCGCTCCTTCTTCGTGTAGGAATTGGCTTCGCCGCCCGAGAGCACGTCGTCGAGGTGACGCAGGCGCTTGATCGAGGCCGAGATCGTCTTCCAGTTGGTCAGCGTGCCGCCGAGCCAGCGCGAATTGACGAAATACTGCGCGCAGCGCTTGGCCGCGTCGGCAACGCCGTCCTGCGCCTGGCGCTTGGTGCCGACGAACAGGATGCGGCCGCCCTTGGCCACCGTGTCGCTGACGGCCTGGAGGGCCTGGTGCAGCATCGGCACGGTCTGGGCGAGGTCGACGATGTGGATGTTGTTGCGGGTGCCGAAAATGAACGGAGCCATTTTCGGATTCCAGCGGTGAGACTGGTGACCAAAGTGCACGCCAGCTTCGAGCAGCTGACGCATAGTGAAATCGGGCAGTGCCATGGTTCTAATTCTCCGGTTGGTTCCTCCGGAAACGTGTGAGCAAAACGGAGCGTTCTCGCCCCGGTTGCCACCGGACGGCCTTGTGAGCCATGTTTCCGTGTGAGATGGCGCGCTATATAGCGCCATTTCGGCCAGAAGCAAGGAAATAACGGCCTTCGGGGACGCCTCTAGGCTGCTGTCGCATCCCGCATCCCTGCCCCTTGCGCCTCCTAACACCTGGGCTGGCCCGGGGGGCAGCTCTTCGGTGGCGGGCCGGCCGGCCGCGGAGGAGCATGCGGCGCCGGATGCGGCGCGGCGGCCATCGGCGGCGGCGCCGGTCGGGCGACCGGAGGTGGTGGCGGCGGC
>NZ_LFKZ01000013.1:13601-45667 GCF_028128975.1 Bradyrhizobium sp. CCBAU 45321 | reverse complement strand
AATGAAAATGCAGTGGCAGGTCAACGGGCGACTAACAAACTGGTTCAAGCGGTCCCGCTCCGCGGGTCCATTTCACCTGACCGTCGTCCGGTTGAAGCTGCCGAAGACCAACATCGCCAAGAACATCATGGAGCACCATTCGCCGTTTCACGTCGCCCAACGTCAAACGCCGGCGGGATCCCGGTACGGCCTAGCGCTGGGTTTGCGGCCGGCATGATCGAGGCCAACAAGAGCTTCCGACGATTAAAGGCACATAAGCAATTGGGGATTCTGCGAGCGGCCCTTCAAACTCACGACGACAGCATGACGATCAAGCCCGTTGCCCACGTCACGAGGGCCGCATAGCATTCATTCCAGCAACGCCGGCCCGACCTACTTCGACAGCGATCGGGAGATCCCCAAAACTTGTACGGGCCAGCGCGACATCACCGCCCTCCTCGATTGCTTCTGCAACCGAACCTCGGCTCCATTCCGCACCGGATATATCAGCCCGGTGTCGAGATGGAGGAAGATCAGTTCGGCGCGTCAGTGTGCGCACAGAGGTCGGATATTGAAGGATCCGATGCTGCGCGGCGGCACACATTCGCGACCGATCTGCTGGAGACCGGAGCCGAAGTGCGCATCAACTTTTGGAGCAAGAGATGAACAAGCTAGGGTTAGCGATCGTGTACTCGGCCAGACGCAAAGCTGGGTGCCGAAGCCTCTTCGAGTGTCATCTTCTCAAGCATCAGATCCGTGACAAGTTTGCGGAGGCGCCGATTCTCAACCGTAAGCTCTTCCAACGCACGACGCATTTCATCCATGCTAACATGAGGAGGAGGCGGATCCCTGCCCGCGTTAGGCCCCTCTGAAGATTGCCCCACGTCCTTGCTGAGCGGCAGTTTCCGCCAACGATGGAGCGTCATAACGCTCACGCCAAGCGCCTCACAGATCGACACCTGGGAGCTGCCTGCTCGAGCCAATTCATCCGCCTGAGCGAGTTTCAGTTTAATCTCTTGATGAGAATGTTTTTTCATTCGGACTAGAACGGGTTCAGACAAAGTAACTCGCCGCCGGCTTGAACCGAGGGGCGGGTGCTGTCAAATAACATACAAGGAAGTCTGCTAACCTACAAAGGTATCATACAGCCCCGTTGTTAACGCTACCAGCGAAAGCGTTCAAGACGATGAAGCGCCTTCTGGCGGGGGGCAAAACTTGGGAGCTAGGCAGGAACGGGGTTGCCGGCGGAGACCTCCCGAATGGCGGAATTGCCCAACTAGCCCAACCGAGACGAAGAAGACCGAGGGGCTGCTGACCATCGTGATGATCAGCTGAAGCGGACCGGCAGAAGGGCGCCAATCGCAATGTGTGTTTGGGTAGCAAATGGGGAACATCGTCCTTGCATTCCGTCTTGACATCTTCATCTCAATGATCTGGATAGCCCGGCAAGTGGTTGTTGCGCAAGGACCTTCGATGGATCAGTGACTCCGTCACATGATTGTTCCGCATCGTGACTCTTTCGGGCAAGCACATCGCAACCTAGTCGCGCTTAGTCACGTGCCGAGCTGACATCGACGTAGCTCATGTGGCCTTTCTTGCGCAGAATAAGCGACTTTGCTGCGGGCAACCACTTCAGAAGCTATCCAACGTTCAGCGAGGGGGTCGCGTTGGTGGGGATCTCATCAGGCGCAGAACAGGGCTGATCCACCCTTTCCTGGGGATAGCAATATCCCTCCCCGACCCGCAGTGTTGGCTCGGAACCTCCGGTGTCGCAAGCAGATCGCCGAACTTGCGACGCTAAGCTCGGTCGAAATGAGTGCGGCCAGTTGGATTTTTCGTCCTTGACACGCACTACTCACAATCTTAACATTGAAGATAACATATGCTGCGGGTTTCTTATCTTCCCAATCGCGCGCGGCGACTGGATGTCACAGCGTGAAGTTCCTTGACGTGACCGGAGCATCGCGTCGTCCTCAATAAGAACCGAAAGGGCCTCCAATGGCTATATCTTACCTGACGAAAACTGAGTTGGACCAGTTTCTCCACCATAACGGAAATCACATTGAGGCGAGCGTTAGGTCGGCACTGATCGACTCGTTAGAACGTAGCGGAGTGTACAGCGATCATCCTGGGGATACTTCGAAGGCTGCGTTTCAGTCTGGACCGTTCGGAGGGGCTGTTCCAGCAGGCGTTCAGATCCTCGACATTACGCAGTCGACCACCGTCGAGACCACGCCAAACCTGAAGGCGATTATTTTAGACGACGCTGGCGGCAAGACGCTCGATGTGATTGGCGGGCATAATGATGTGTTCATCGCCATGGGAAAAGGTTCCGATAGCGTGAACCTATATGATTATGGGAACGACACGGTCTATGGCGGTAGCGGCAACGACGCGATCCGCGGCGGACACGGTAGCAGCTCACTGTTCGGCGGCGCAGGCAACGACAGTATCTATGGTGGCAGCGGCAACGACACTTTGGATGGCGGCAGCGGTAACGACTATCTTGAGGCGGGCACCGGCGCTCAGGTGCTCGAAGGCGGCAGCGGCAACGACATTCTGCGAGATCTATCGTCGGGACACAGCACGCTTATCGGTGGCGATGGCAACGATACGCTAATTGGCGTTCAGGGCGATGTCTTTGCGGGCGGTGACGGCAATGACGTCTTCTGGGTCTACGGTGAGTCAGGAGCGAACTCGACGCTGCAGGGAGGAAATGGCAACGATACATTCCATCTTCAGACCCACACCGGAAATGATACGATTATAGGCGGCGCAGGCTCGGACACCGTGGATTTCGCCGATCGCTCCTCCTTTGATGTCACCAAGGTCGATGTCGACGAGAAGACGAACTCCTACACGCTGCACTTCGGAGACAGCCAGACGGTGGTGGTCAGTGGCGTCGAATATCTCCACTTCACCGATGGAGACGTGCACTTGCCGAAGGTCTGAATCGGCGCCTGCAAGCTGCGCTGAGAAAGCCCCGCTCATGGCGGGGCTTTGCCTTTGAGCTCAGCGCTTTCGCATCTTATGTAGGATGTCCTTTCGTTGGTGGCTGTGTTGTGGTTTGCTAGTGCTATCATCTGGCCCTTTCACCGCGCGGTGCGGGCACGGATTGGTCTCTCACGATGAAGCGATTGCTCAACGCGGGCTCAGGACCCGGTACGGCACAGCGCATCGCCCGGATGATGCTCAACCATGATTGGGAAGAGACCCGATTCGACATCGACCCCGGCGTCCAACCAGATGTGATCGGCTCGATCCTTGAGTTGAGTGGCGCGTTCAAGCCTCAGTCCTTCAACGCGGTGTGGACATCGCATGTGCTCGAGCACCTGTATGCCCACGAGGTCTATCCTACATTGCGGCAATTCCACCAGATCCTCAAGCCCGATGGTTTCGCCTTGATCATGAGCCCGGATCTGCAATCGGTTGCTCACTTCATAGCCCAGCATGGGATCGGCGCAATAGCCTATCATTCGCCGGCAGGGCCGATCAGGCCGCTGGACATGCTCTATGGCCATTCGCGCGCCATCGAGGAGGGGCGCGTCCACATGGCCCACCGCACCGGATTTACGGCCGAGCGACTCGGTAGTCTCCTGCTGATGGCCGGGTTTGCAACCGTTTCGGTCAGCAGCCAAAATTTCGAGGTCTGTGCGCTCGCGCTGATGCCCGAGGCCGACGACGAGGCCATCCGAAGGTCTTTGTTAGAGTACGGCTTCAATTTCCAGGAAGCCAATGCCTGAGGTATTGGTGAGTGCGGCCAGCCACCCCTCACAATTTAACGATGATTGAGGCTGGTTTTTTTACCGCTCAATGTTATATTGATGGTTGAATGTGACGCCTTAACACAATGGCAGATCGCTTGACCCCAATGACCGTCCACTGCGCCGATGAACGAAACTTGGCCGATGCGGCGCCCGCATCGGCACTAGCGTGCCTGATTATCGTCGCACGACAGCACGGGCTGCACCTCACGTCCTCACAGCTCATCCAAGACAACCTTCTGCGGGAAGAGAACGTCACACTCCATCAGCTTGTCCGCTGTGCGGAGAAAGCAGGCATGCGCGCGAAGTGCGTCAAGCTCGATTGGAGCGGGCTGTCTCATCTGAAGAAGGCGCTACCGGTCATCATTCGGCTTCGCAATGGGAGCCACATGGTACTCCTGCGTGTCGAGGGAGACGCCCACAATACACGCATCGTGCTGAGGGACCCGAATGCCGCGGAAGACGCGCTGCTCGTGATCGACCAACCACGCTTTGAAGGTATCTGGTCCGGCGATCTGGTCCTGATTAAGCGCAGCTACGAGATATCGGACGAAGCGCAGCCGTTCAGTTTTGGCCTCGTAGCCGCGCTGTTGTTCCGCGAACGCCGCATGGTCCGCGACGTCGCGATTGCCGCTGTGATCCTCGGGCTGCTCGGCCTGGCGCCGATCATGTTCTGGCGCCTGTTGTCCGACAAGGTGATCTTCTACAAGGCGTACAACACGTTCTATGTGCTCTGCGTCGCGATGCTGGCAGTCATAGCCTTCGAGGCGGCGTTCTCGTTCTTGAGACAGCTCCTTGTCCATCGCTTGACGACCAGGCTGGACGTCAAATTGTCGACCTACGTCTTCGACAAGGTCCTCAATCTCCCCATCGATTATTTTGAGCAGACGCCCGTCGGCCTCGTCGCGCGCGACATTCGCGAAGTCTTTCGCATCCGCTCGTTCCTAATGGGGCAATTGTTCGGCACCATTCTCGATTCTACGACGCTGATGTTCTTCCTGCCCGTCATGTTATTCTTCAGCCCCGTCATGACGTTCGTGGTGCTCGCCTTGTCGGCTTTCATCGTCGCGTGGCTCGTCCTAATGTTGCCGAATTACCGCAAGGCGTCGACTGCCGTGCTGGCCGCGGAGGGCGCGCAGGGCGCGTTTTTGGTTCAGACCTTAAATGGCATCCGGACGATCAAGTCCCTCGCGCTCGATACGCGGCAGCGCCACTTGTGGGATGTTCTGGTCGCACGACTTGCCAAGGCCCGGCTCGTGGAAGGCATGACTGGAAACGCCATCCAGTCGGTGGTGCGTCCGCTGGAGCGGCTGGCCGTCAGTGGCTCCTATGCGCTCGGCGTCTATCTCGCGCTCGAAAGCAACGACCCGGTCTATATCGGCGCGCTGTTCTCATTCCTGCTGTTGTCACAGCGCGTCTCGGGTCCGCTGATGCAGATGGCGCAGCTCATCAATCAATACGACGAGGCACGAAGTGCGGTTGCAACCGTCGGCAATCTCGTCAACCTTCCTCCCGAAGGGGGACGTTCCGGCCATGGCGTGCGTTCGCCGCTAGCGGGCAAGGTGGAGTTCTCCGGCGTCACCTTCAAATACAAGCGAGCGCTATCGCCGACGCTGAACAACATCTCCTTCGAGATTCCGCTAGGGACTACTTTAGGCGTGATGGGCAGGAGCGGATCTGGCAAGACCACGCTTGCGCGGTTGCTGCAGCGGCTGCATTGCGATTATGACGGATTGATCAAGATCGATGGCATTGACGTTCGCGAGTACGACATCGACCATCTCCGTCGTAACGTGGGTGTCGTGCTCCAGGAAAATTTTCTCTTCAGTGGGACCATCCGCGAAAACATCACCGCGGCCAAGCCGGACGCGTCGTTCGACGATGTGGTCACGGCGGCGAGGCTGGCGGGTGCGGAAGAATTCATCGATAAGCTGCCGCGCGGCTACGAGACGCATATCTATGAAGGTTCGCCGAACCTCTCGGGAGGGCAGAGGCAGCGGCTTGCGATCGCGCGTGCGCTGATCGTTAACCCGCCCATCCTGATTCTCGATGAGGCGACAAGCGCGCTCGACGCCGACAGTGAGGCGATCGTGAACGCCAACATAACGCGCATCGCGCATGGCCGGACGCTGATCATCATCTCGCATCGCCTGTCTTCCCTGACAAAGGCGGACGCAATTCTCGTGCTTAATCGTGGTGTGGTTGACGATATCGGGCGGCATGAGGAGCTCCTGGCGCGCAACGATATCTACAGCTCGCTGTGGTATCAGCAGAACAAGCGTTTGGTGCCGGCAGTCCGCAACGAACGGCCGAGATTCGGGAGCCCGACGCTTGTCTCCTGATGGTGCGCTTGCGACCGTTCGCCAATTTCAATCGGAAACGGATGCGATCCGAGAGGAGGCTGAGCCTCTGGTCGCGCGAGCAACGCTGTTTGTGCTCTCGGCCTTCCTTGTCGCGATCGTTGCCATTCTGGCTCTGACGCGGATAGATCGCGTCATAACCAGCGTTGGGGGGCGGATCGTGCCGGTGGGACAGATCAGCGTCCTTCAAGCGCTGGATCCATCGATCATTAAGACGATTGACGTGCGGGAAGGCGAGCAGGTGCAACCGGGACAGCTTATTGCGACCCTGGATGCGACCTTTACGTCGGCGGACCTAACCCAGGCGAAGTTGCAGATCGCTAGCCTCGAGACTCAGGTGGCGCGCGATGAAGCCGAGCTGAACCCGCATCCGCTGGTCTTTGCGAACAAGCCGGACCCAGACTACCAGAAATACGCAGCCTTGCAGAAGGCGCTCTATGATCAGCGGACGGCGCAATATACCGCGCAGATCAATAGCTTCGATTCGAAGATCAAGCA
Source organism: Bradyrhizobium sp. CCBAU 45321 (assembly GCF_028128975.1). Taxonomy (NCBI): domain Bacteria; kingdom Pseudomonadati; phylum Pseudomonadota; class Alphaproteobacteria; order Hyphomicrobiales; family Nitrobacteraceae; genus Bradyrhizobium; species Bradyrhizobium sp. CCBAU 45321. Next base: position 39,066 of record NZ_LFKZ01000013.1, on the reverse strand, counting down.
GACCCAGGCAACCATGGTGAAGCTTCGCGGGGACGATGCGAGATATCGGCAGCGTGACGAGATCTTGCAGAAGATCGAGACCATGCGCACGACGCTGGCCGAGCACGGCACGGGCTCGCAGCTCAACATGTTTATCTCCCAGGATACAAGGCTTGAATTGCTGCGGACCCTGGAGAACACCCACAACAGCCTAATCGAAGCTCAGAATACGCTCGCCGCGTCAATCGCGGACCGTGACGCCTTCAAGCAGCAATGGTTTGCGCAACTAAGTCAGGATCTCGTGACGACCCGCAACAAGCTCGACGAAGCGAGAGCCTCTTATGAGAAGGCGCTCAGGCACCAGGATCTGGTCCGATTGACCGCCGCAGAAGATTCGGTCGTGTTGACGATGGCAAGGCTCTCGGTCGGGTCTGTGCTGAAGCCCGGCGATCCCTTCATTACGCTGATGCCGACCGACACCAAGCTCGAGGCTGAAATTCGCATCGCCTCGCGCGATGTCGGTTTCATTCGGCCCGGAGATCCCTGCACGATGCGGATCGATGCGTTCAATGCCGCGGAGCATGGTACAGCCGATGGCAAAGTGCGTTGGATCAGCGAGGGCGCCTTCACCACCGACGACGATGGAAAGCCTATCGAAGCCTACTACAAGGCGCGGTGCTCGGTGGACTCGTCCAACTTCAAGGATGTCCCGAAAACTTTCCGCCTGATTCCTGGCATGACGCTTGCGGGAGACGTCCATGTCGGCACGCGAGCGGTCGGAATGTATCTGCTTGGCGGAATGCTGAAGGGCATCCGGGAGGCCATGCGTGAGCCATGACGGCATTGACCCGATCGCTCCTCCAATGGCTTCGGCCCGCGCCTCACGGATCTGACGAAAGGCGGCTTGGTCCGGCCGAGGCAGCGTTCGAGCGCAGACACTATCTGGACGCACTTAAGCTCTGGAAGCGTGCCTCGCAAAACGGCGACGCGGAAGCGGACTATCGGATCGGCATGCTCTACGCCAAGAACCAGGGAGTGGCCGGCAGCATTCCGGATGCCGCGGTGTGGTACGAACGCGCGGCGCAGCGAGGTCACGCCGACGCGCAATATCAACTCGGCCTGATCTATCTGTACGGAGTCAACGCCAGCCTCGGACCGAATAGGCCGGAGACTTGGCGTCAATCTTCCGCCGCGCGATTGGGCGATACCGCGTCGAGTGTGCATCACCTGATATTCCCGCACGGGACCAGTGTCGCGAAGGATATTAGCGCCGCGTTTCGCTGGATATCGGCCGCGGCCGAAGCCGGCAAAGCGGATGCTCAGACTATCCTGGGCAATCTCTACAGCGAGGGGCAGGGGTGCACGAAAGACTTCGCTGCTGCACTTCGTTGGTATCAGGCGGCGGCCGATCAGAAGTTTGCACCGGCCGAGTTCGCGCTCGGTGATGTCTATTATCAGGGACGTGGCGTACTCGTCGATTTCGCGCAGGCTGCGATCTGGTATGGCAAGGCCGCCGCGCAGGATCACGTGAGGGCGCAGATTGGGCTCGCATTCATGACTTTGAAGGGTATGGGCTTGCCCGAGAATCCGCCTGAGGCTGCGCGCCTGTTCCAGAGTGCGGCAACGCGTGATGATCCGATCGCACTCTACAACATCGGCCTGTTACGGCTCAGCGGCGAGGGCGTCGCCAAAGACCTCGATCGCGCCGAGACCGCGCTGCGCAAGGCGGCGCGGAAGGATTACCTTCCGGCAATTCAGGCACTCGCGGAATTCTATTCGAACGGTGCCGATGCGGAGCCCGATTTGCGGGAGGCGGCAGTTTGGTACGAGAAGGCGGCCGAGCGCGGCGATGTGCAGGCGCAATTCTTCGTCGGCCGGTTCTATGCGACTGGTGTCGGTGTCTCGCCCAACATCCGTCAAGCCGCGAAATGGTTCGAGCGCGCGGCCGAAAATGGTCATGCCACTGCAGCATTCAACGTTGCGATCTTCTATCTCAACGGCTCCGGCGTTCAGCGCAACGTGGAGGCAGCGATCAAATGGTTCGAGCGTGCCGCAGATGGTGGCATCAGCGCCGCACAGGTGCAACTCGGAAAGCTCTATTCGATCGGTGCGGGCGTTCCCAAAGATCAGGAAATGGCGTCGGAATGGCTGAGCCGGGCCGCCGGTAGCGGAGATCCTGACGCCAAGACCGCTTATGCGCTCTTCCTGCTTTCTCGTGACGCGTCCGAGGATAACGTTGCACGCGCGCACTCCTTGCTGGGAGAGGCCGCCGAGGCCGGTCATCCTCCGGCGGCGTTTCAACTGGGCGCGCTGAAGATGGGTAAGTTCGGCGGGACCACCGATATGCGAGGCGCCACCCGATGGCTCACGCGCGCGGCGGATGCCGGCCATGTCGAGGCGCAGTACATGCTCGGACTTGTCCATCTGGATCCCAAGAGCGGCGTGGGGAATGCGCAGGCAGCAGCATCATGCATGGCCAAGGCGGCGCGCGCGGGGCATGCAGCAGCACAATTCCAGCTCGCCGTCATGTACTGCACGGGCCACGGAGTGGGCCTGGATCTTGCACGGGGTGTGAACTGGTACGAGGCCGCTGCGGAGCAGGGACATGCGGTCGCGCAGTACAACCTCGCCGTGATGCTCGGGAAGGGACAGGGGCGCGAGGCCGACGCGACGAAGGCGACGGAATGGTTTCAGAGGGCTGCCGAGCGAGGCATGGCGGAAGCGCAGGTTGCGCTGGGCGACGTGTTGATGTCGGACCGAGGCACCGCGCAAGATCGCGACACAGCAGTCAATTGGTATCAATACGCGGCGCGGCAAGGCAATGAAGGCGCCGTCCGGCGCCTCCAGTCGATCTGCGCGACACGCGACGGAACTTTCACGCCGGAGACAGAAGCGTTCTGCGGAACAAACCGTCCAATGCATGAGTGAGTAACAATGGCTGATTTCCTTTCGAAGCTCGCGCGCAACGCCGGTCAAAGAGAACCTCGGACGAGGCGCAGCGCGGCTGCAAGGCTGCAATCCAGGTCAGAGCCGGGCGCCACAAAACTAAACAGTTCCGCGAAGGAGCTCGCTACCGAGGGACCGGCGAGCAGACAGACGGAGCCGCCGCGCGAGGTCGAGCAGCCAGCGCCGGCCACCGCCCTTGGAGATGCCGCGCGCACCCTCAAGGGCCTCGGTCTGTTCGATGAGGAGTTCTACGCGGCGAGTTATCCGGACGTGATCGCGGTCGGCGCCGATCCGTTCGAGCATTTCTTCCTCTATGGCTACAGGGAAGGTCGTAAGCCAAATCCGATCTTCGACCCGATTTGGTACGTCACAACCTATCCCGACGTGCAGGACACGGATGTGCATCCGTTCCTGCACTATGCGATGGTCGGCGAGCGCGATGGGCGGCGGCCAAGCCCCTATTTTCAGCCGGCTTGGTATCGCGAGAAGTACGGCATTCCAGAAGGCGAGAGCCCGCTCGCGCACTATCTGAAGAGCCGACTGGGCCCGTTCAGCCCGATCCCGGAATTTGACGCGCAATACTATCTTCAGAACTATCAGGACGTCGCCGCGGCCGGCGTCGATCCGTTCGAGCACTTCATCTTTCATGGTTACAAGGAAGGGCGCAACCCGTCGGCGGACTTCGACACCAAGTTCTACATTCAGCGCTACTTCAAAGGGAAGACGGACCAGAATCCGCTTCTGCACTATCTCGAGCATCGCCACGAGGATGGCATCTATCCGTCACCTCCGGAGAACGAAGCCACCATTCCAGCCGAGATCAAGCGGTTCACCCGTCCGAGCCCGTTGTTCGAGGAACTGCGTCCATTGCCGCCTGGCGCAAAGCCGCGCGCCAAGCTGCTGGCCTATTATCTGACGCAGTTTCACGCGTTCCCTGAGAACGACAGATGGTGGGGCACCGGCTTCACCGAATGGACGAATATTGCGCGCGGCATACCTCGGTTCAAGGATCACTACCAGCCGCGGATTCCGCGCGACCTAGGTTTTTACTCTCTCGCTGACATCGAAACCATGCGCAAGCAGGCGAAGTTCGCCAAGGCGGCGGGCATCCACGGCTTCGTCTATTACTACTATTGGTTCAATGGCAAGCGCCTCTTGGAAAAGCCGCTTGAGCAATTCCTGAAGACGCGCGATATCAACATGCCGTTCTGCCTGATGTGGGCCAACGAGAACTGGACGCGGCGATGGGACGGCATGGAGGGCGAGGTCCTGATTTCGCAGGACTACCTGTCCGACGATGACGAGCGCCTGTTGTCGGACTTCAATCGGCACTTCAAGGACAAACGCTATATCCGTGTCCAGGGTCGTCCGCTCCTGATGATCTATCGGCCGCGCCTCATTCCGGACACGGCAAACGTCATCGCGCGCTGGCGCGCGATCTTCGCGAAGAGATTCAACGAAGATCCAGTTATCATCATGAGCCAGAGTTTTGATGAATACGATCCAACCGCGAACGGCATGGACGGCGTGATCGAATTTCCGCCGCACAAGCTCACCAAACACGTGCCGCTGGTGAACTCCGAAGCTAAGATCCTGGACGATACCTATGCGGGGCAGATCTACAGTTACGACAACGTTGCCAAATATTCGCTTAACGAGCCGCGTCCGAAATTTCCGCTGATCAAGACGGTGGTGCCGAGCTGGGACAACGATGCCCGCCGGCAAGGCGCGGGCCTGGTGATCCAGGGCTCGACTCCGCAAAAATACGAGGCGTGGTTGTCAGCGCTGGTCGAGCAAGCGCAGACCCACACCTTCTTCGGCGAATCGTTCGTCTGTATCAATGCCTGGAACGAATGGTGCGAGGGCGCGTATCTCGAGCCCGATCTCCACTTCGGTTCGGCTTACCTAAATGCCACCGCGCGCGCGGCCACTGGTCTGACCCGCGACCTGTCAGTGCCCAAGATTCTGCTGGTCGGACATGATGCGTTCCCCAGCGGCGCGCAGCATCTCTTGCTGAACATCGGCAAGACGCTGCGCAGCGCTTTTAATATCGAGATCGACTTTCTCCTGCTTCAGGGCGGAGCGATGGAGGCCGAATACGCCTCCGTCGCGCCGCTCACCGTACTCAAGCAGGCTTCCGAGATCCCTGCGATCCTACGACACTTCCGGGAAAAGGGCTTTACAGCGGCCATCGCCAACACGGCCGCGAGCGGGCGCGCCGCGAAATTCCTCGTCGAAATGGGTTTTCGGACCGTTTCCCTGGTCCACGAATTGCCGCGGATCCTGCACGAGAAGCATCTGGAAGAGGTCGCGCGCGCGGCGATTGAGAGTGCGCATCGTGTGGTGTTCGCCTCGGATTTCGTGCGCGACAAGCTCGTCGAAGCGCTTGGGCTTGATAGGACCGATGAGCGTTTCCTCATTCGCGCGCAGGGTAGTTACAAGCAGATCGAGCCAGCGCCGACGGAAGCTGGGCTCGTTCGCAAGGAATTTGGCATCGCAGCTGCCGACAAGATGGTGCTCGGCGTCGGCTATGCCGATCTGCGCAAGGGCTTTGACCTGTTTTTGCAAGTCTGGAATTTGGTTCGACGACGCAATGGAAATGTCCATTTCTGTTGGGCCGGGGGCATCGATCCCGGTCTCCTGGAATGGCTCGGACCGGAGATCAGGCAAGCTGAGGCTACGGGCCGCTTTCATCTCGCCGGCTCTCGTTCGGACATGCAGGCGCTCTATTCCGCGTCCGACGTCTACGCGCTGACCTCGCGCGAGGATCCGTTCCCGACGGTGGCGCTGGAGGCGCTAAGCGTCGGCGTGCCTGTCGTTGCATTCCAGAACTCTGGCGGCATCCCGGGCTTCCTTCGCACGGAGAACATCGGCCGCGTGGTGCCCTATTGTGATGTGCCGGCGATGGCGCAGGCCGTGGAGAACTTTCTGCGCTGGACGCCATCGGACGCCGAGCGTACTCACATGACCGAAATCATTCAGACCAAGTTCGCTTTCTCGGATTATGTCCGCGATCTCTTGCGGCTTGCCGTTCCGTCACTACCCACCGTGTCGGTTGCAGTGCCGAACTACAACTACGCGCACTGCCTGCCGGAGCGGCTTTACACCATTTTCGACCAGAACCATCCGGTCGAGGAGGTCATCGTCCTCGACGACTGCTCATCCGACGACAGCATTTCCGTCATCGTGAAGCTTGCGGATCAGCGCCAGCGCGATCTTACGCTTGTGATCAATGAACAGAATTCCGGCTCGGTGTTCGCGCAATGGGCCAAGGCTACCGAGATGGCGAAGGGGGACTTCCTTTGGATCGCCGAGGCCGACGATCTCTCAGAGCCGACCTTCATCTCCAGCCTGCTCGCACTGATGAGCGGTGACCCCGATATCGCGCTCGGCTTCACCGACTCCAAATCCATCGATGCCGATGGGGCGCATCTCTATGCGAGCTACAAGCCTTATTACGCTACAATCGAGCCAGGCGCATTGTCGCGGACCGATGTGTTCGATGGTCGCGACTTCGTGGCCCGCTACCTCGGCGTCCGGAATACGATTCTGAATGTCAGCTCGGTTCTGTGGCGCCGAGAGGCGCTGTTGCGCGCGCTCAATGCCTGCCGTGACCGTCTTAAGGAGTTCCGGATGGCTGGCGATTGGCTGCTCTATCTCGAGGCTCTTGAGATGCCGGGCGCGAAAATCGTCTATATCGCGGATCCTCTCAACGTTCACCGCCGCCACGCCGCGAGCGTCACCCATTCGTTGAAAGCGCAAGAACACGTCGAAGAGATCGAGACCATACACCGCCTGGCTCGAGAGCGGTTCGGCTTTGGAGAGCGGGAACTCGGCGCCCAGAAGGTCTATCTCCAGGAAGTGTCGGCGCAATTGCTGGCGACAGCCGCCGACGCTGCGAAACCGAAGCGGGCAGCAAAAGCTGCGGCGCGCGCTGCGGCCGAGAGGTGATCGCGGTGACTGCAACTAAGGGGCTTTTTTGGGTGACTTGATGTTTGTACCTTCTGCTGAATCGTTGATGAGCGCGTTAAACCTCGACAAGTCCGCTTTGGATGGTTCCGGCCATGTCAAGGTGCCGGCAGGCTTACTCAAGCTGTTGTTACAGATCGCCATCGCCGCTGCCGAGTTCGACGAGGACAGCTATTTGCGGGACAATCCCGACGTCGCAAAAGCGGTTTCTCGTGGGGAGGTCGAGAGTGCACACATGCACTACATAGGCTTCGGCTACTTTGAGGGCCGCCGTCGAGGAGGGCCGGCCGTGGATGCCGAATGGTATCTCGGCAAATACCCCGACGTCGCGGCAGCCGTAAGAGACGGTCGGGTGAAATCAGCGGAAGCGCATTTTCTTTCAATTGGTGGCGGCGAAGGGCGATCGCCGGCGGCTGACTACGAGGGAGAGGCGGCGCAATGGAAATCAGCGATCAAGGGAAGGTAGGATAAAGATACCGTGACGATCCTTGTTGTGGCCGCAAAGTTGTTTGGATGATGGTGGTCAAGAGCAATATGGGTGAGAAATACTGGTTTAAGGTCGATATCGCCTCCGGAGAAGCACAGTGAAACTTTTTCTACTTGGGGCAACGCCGAGCTTTTCTGCGGAAGTTGGCGAAGATCCGATGTCAAAACTGGCGAAGACCGGAGGCAATACCGGGAACCAGTTGATTGCGCGCGGGCTGCTTGATCGTATCGTCTACGAAGACCTCTCGTGGGACCACAGTATCGATCCCACGGCAGTGCATGAGCGCTTCGACATGATTGTCGTTGCGGCGGCCAACTTTCTGTTTCCAAAATTCGATTTGGGTGGCATGGCGCAATACATCGAGCGCGCCGACTTGCCGGTATCGGTAGTTGGTCTCGGAGCTCAATCAAACAACTACGATCCGAACATAAGCTTGATGCCTGGCACCGAGCGGTTCGTGAAAGTTATTGCCGAACGTGCGGTGAGCATCGGCGTCCGCGGCCCGTACACGCAAGAAGTTCTCGCGCTTCGTGGTGCGCACAATGTGACTGTGACCGGCTGCCCTTCCTACTACATGGGAGGACCTCACGGCATGAACATTCCCCGGCGGCCTTTTAAAGAGGTCAAGCGCCTTTCCATCAACGCGTCGCGAGACGTCGTCGGTCATTCGTTCGACAAGGAAAGGATGCTTCGGCTCGTGCGCCAAATCTACGGCACGGGAATATCCTGGAACGCGGATTTCGTTGCTCAAAGCGAGCAGGCGGAAATCAGGCTGGCAGACAAACAGGCGCGGAATGCTGAAGAAGCGTTAAAGGAGATCTCAACATTCTTGGCGAACGTCGCGCCGGAGGCCGACGTGCGGAAGTGGGCGGCCGATCACGTGCAGGTCTTTTTCGACGTGGATGACTGGCTCGATGCCGTTCAGACCTATGATTTCGTGTTCGGGAGTCGCTTCCACGGCTGCATGATCGCTCTACAACGCGGCGTTCCGGCTCTTGTCATCTGTCACGATACAAGGACCGAGGATATGTGTCGGTTCCTGGGTATGCCATTCGTGTCCATCGTTGATCTTGATGGAATTGATGTGGAGCAACTCTATAGTCTCGTCGGGCTCGGCAGTCTCGCGCGACGCTATCAAGGGCTCTATCCAGCATACACGCGATTTCTGTCCGCTAACAAACTCATCGTCAAGAACTGACCGTCTCTAGCCGCAGATCCCGGGCCGGAAGCGGACATGTAAGCGCATCCATTCCTTGCCGGGTACATAGACGCGTTGCCGGGCGTGTTGCAAGTTATTGCTATCGTACAATCTGATTTGCAAAGCCGAAGCTGATCGCGGGTGTCGTCGGGGACCTGGCGCGCCCCGTGCGATCCTTAGTCCCCTCCTGCGCGACAGGCCTTCAGAACCTCGCTCGCAGTTCTCAACATTGAGGCGGACGGATCACCCAAAGTCGGAGCCAGTGCTCCACCTTCGCTGTATTCATTCCATGAATAAATCAGCGCAATTTGATAGGGGCATCGGTCCGGATGGTTCGACATAAAGCGCGACGCCTGTCGGCAGGCGAAAGAGAATTCGCTAGGGGTTGCGGTCGCGACATGCGCGCTCTTGTCGATGCGCGTGTAATCCCGTTTATCATAAGCGGGAGGGGTCTCCTTCCGCGGCCGCGAATCCCAGCCGACGATGACGGTCGGCACCACACTGCCTGAGGTATGGGCCAACTCATCTTCCCAATATTGTTCCACGTGTCGTTGGAGCTCGAGATAAGTGCCAGACCTGTTTGGCCCGAAATTTATCCCATATGCCGAAACGGCATCGGCGCCTATCTGCTTTCGGATCGTTTCAGCTGTAGCAGGCGGTGTGTGCAGAAGTACGATGTAGGGGGGTCTACCTCCCGAAGAGGTCGTCTGATTTCGCAGGTGAGACAGCGATTTCCCAAGCTCGGCGAGCGAACCATTCCAGTATGAGGGCAATAGAGCATCGAGGTAGTAGAGGAAGAGAAGCGGCCTGCCGTCCTGCGTCCTCTGGTAGTTGTGGTCCGAAAAGAGACCGTGAATGCGCTTTGTCGCTTCGTTGAATCGGTTAGCGCGACCTAGCGTGTCCAAGGTCGCTATCAGACAGTAGTTCATCTGATCGACAATGCCGCTTCGACGATGGTACGTCAGGCCCTGCATCATTGAGTGCGCGAGGTCAAGTTTGCCATCGCTGCCGTACGCCAGATATGCCCAATAACCGAGGCCGGCCGCATGAGCGACCTGTATCTCTTGGTCGAACGAGGCCTCAGTAGCGTGGAATTGCAACGTTTCGGAATCAGTCAGGCGGCTATGGAGCGGCGCGCGAAAGTGCCAGCCTTGGGGACTCAGAGCTTTTTCTTCTTCAAAACACGGTTCCCCGCTCGTGTCGCAGTATTGTGCGTCCCACCTTATGGCTCCGAAGATCGGGCATCGAGTTCTTGCGTAACTGTGGATGGGAAGCAGAAGGCTGGCGAGAAGCCCTCGCAGAAGAGACCGACGCGCTGATAGGTACGAGATGGCTGACATTTGCGGTTGCGACCGGATGGCGGGGCACCATTCATTTTCCTCGGAGGACGTCCATGCGGCTGCCGTTCGTTCCTCGTAGATGTGAGGGGGCAAGAACTCACAGCGCAGGAGTTTGTTCCACGTTGGGAGCATGTGCGGTTCCGCATGTCAAGTTATGAAGGTCTTCGTTCGGATTGCGAACGCAACATAGACTGAAGTTTATTGGTCGCATGGCGTCTAATGTCGACGTCATCCGTTGGTACGACGCGAACAAATCGCTCCGCAATTTCTGTCAGGAGAATATCCGGCTTGAATTCGTCGACCAGTTTCCAGTCGATGGCGGCCGACCAGACAAACATCACGGCGTCGACGGTCTCGGCAAACATTCCGGTGAGCATATGAGGCCGATACTCAAAAAAGGAATCACCGAACACTAGAATCCGCAATTTCGCCAGAGGGCGCCCTTCATTGCGATATTCGACGATCGATCCAACGTGCAGCAACAGATCGTTCGACACTTGGCCGGTTTCACGCGCGGTCACGATCTCGTTGGCCTCGACCCGGGACGCGCCGATACCAAAACGTCCGAACCGGATCGTCTCGAAGCGTTTGGGCGTCACCTTAGAGCCGAGGTCCCAGCTACCCTCGCGGGCCGGTGCGTTCCGCATGATCAGATCTGTCTTTCGCGGTATAGTCATGTAGGAACACAGCATCTGATAGGCGCTGAAACAGCCCTCCACTGTCCAATGAGTATCGGTTCGATGGAATACTTCGTAGTTGCCTGCCTCCTTTCTGAGATACTTGGTTAACGGCACCAAGATCCCGCGTAGGGCGGCGTTGTCGCTCTCTTCCAGGATTTCGGCGGGAAATCGCATTTGAGAGGTGATGGCGAGCGCCTTCGCCCTGAGTATCGAGAGCTTGTCCGGAACGAAGCAGTGAAGATATTTGACTCCTTTATCCGTGGCAGTTTTCTTCCTGCTGGCCAGCAGAGCCGTCCATGCAGAACAGATCAATTTGAGATTGTGGTCAGATTCGGAGAAAAGACGCGCGACGTCGTTGCTGCCACCAACTAGGAAAAGATGGCCGTCGTCTCCCTCGAAAACGTCTTTTGAGAGCTGCGGCACAACGGCTCACTTTCGTCTCAGCGCTACGCAATCTTGGGCAAGCTGCCCGCGATCAGCATAGTCGATGACGGCGAATAGATCCGAGAACTTATCGGAAAGATATTTGTCCGTAACGAAGCATTCTGCAAACTCGCTGCGCGCCACTGAGTCCGAGGGCAGCCAACAGAACTTTCCGGACCTCACTTCCGCTATTGCAGTGTCGATCGCGTTGTAGGGGAGCCGCTTCAGAATGAGATCAATCCAAAAGTGTATCTCTTCACCATCGATCTTCTTTCGATGTGCTTCCTTCAGGTTCTCCAAGAACCGCACGCCGAGAGTTGTTATGAAGCAAACGCCACCTGGTCTGAGAATGCGTGCGATTTCGGTAATCCACCGATCGAAGTAGTGCTGGTTGAAGTGCGAAAAGGTCGACCACGCGACCAAGTGAGTCGCGAATCCGTCGCGGAACGGGAGCGGCGGCAACGGGTCGGTCTTGACGAAGCTGATATAGCTGTTCGCCTTGCGCGCTTCGACGATGAAGTCGAACGGTTCAACCGCATAGATATTCGCCGCAGGCACATCCTTCATAAAAGCGCGCGCGATGCGGCCCCAGCCGGTTCCAAAGTCGATCAGGATGCTATCCTTGGAGAAGGAGGCGCCATTGGCGTTCAAGACGCCGACGCAGTACTCGCGAAAGCTGAGCGCGCCTCTGATCGCCATCTCGTTGGAGTTTCCTTGCAGATGGCGCTGTAGGTCCGCTGACGGAAATGAGGGAAAGGCGATGCCCCGTATCGAAGGCTCTTTGACGCTCCTGACCAGATCGGACCGCCATTCCTGGTCGATAAGAGGTGCATAGGTCTCGTATATCTTATTGATCTCGGTGTTGTGCATCTCTTCCTCGATTGAGCGAACGCCGTTGCTTGAGGCAGAAGGCCGCCTCGCTGCGGCCTTCTGGGTGAGTCCGACCCGCTTGGCCTGATATCCGCGCTCCAGGATCGCCCGCCACCACGGCTGCTCCTCGACGTACCAATGGACGGTCTTCCGAATGCCGGTCTCGAAAGTCTCCTCGGCGCGCCAGCCAAGATCGCGCTCGAGCTTCGAGGCATCGATTGCGTAGCGGCGATCGTGACCGGGGCGATCGGCGACGAACGTGATGAGATTGCGACGCGGGCCATCTCGGCCCGGGCTGACCTCGTCGAGGAGATCGCAGATGCTTTCGACCACATGGAGATTGGTGCGCTCGTTCCGGCCGCCTATATTGTAGGTCTCGCCGACGACACCGTGCTCGAGCACGAGGGTGAGCGCCTTTGCGTGATCCTCGACATATATCCAGTCGCGGACATTCTGTCCGTCTCCGTAAACGGGAAGCTGCTCTCGGGCTAGCCCCTTGATGATCATGTGCGGGATCAGTTTTTCCGGGAAGTGATAGGGGCCATAATTGTTCGAGCAGTTGGTCACGAGGGTCGGCAGCTCGTAGGTCTCATGCCAGGCACGCACGAGGTGGTCGGATGACGCTTTGCTTGCGGAGTAGGGCGAATTGGGCGAATAGGGCGTGCTTTCCGTGAAGAAGCCGTCCTTGCCAAGGGAGCCGAACACTTCATCCGTGGAGATATGTTGGAAGCGAAACCGCGCTCGCTTGTCTGGAGGAAGCGCCCTCCAGTAGCGCAAAGCCTCCTGAAGCAGCGTGAAGGTGCCGACGATGTTAGTCTGGATGAATTCGCCGGGGCCGTCGATCGAGCGGTCGACATGGCTCTCCGCCGCAAGATTCAACACCGCGTCGGGCTGATAGTGCTCGAACAGTCGGCGCAGTCCCGGGGCGTCGCAGATGCATTGCGGCTCGAAGGCGTAGTTGAGGTTTTCGGTCGCGCCAGGAAGGGAATCGAGGTTCGCGGCGTAGGTGAGCTTGTCGATGTTGACGACGCGTGCGTGGCTGTTGCGCAGGAGGTGGCGCGCGACCGCGGAGCCGATGAAGCCGGCCCCGCCCGTCAAGAAGATGGTCAACCCCTTCAAACGCATGATCAATCAACTCCGGTGCGGCGAATCAGGCCGCTCTGTGCGCGCGTGCAACGGACTGCAGATATTCGCCGTAGCTGCTCTTCGCGGTCTTAGCGGCCACCCGCTCGAACGCTTGAATCGTGATGTAGCCCTGTCGCAATGCAATTTCCTCTGGGCAGGCGATGCGCAGGCCCTGGCGTTGCTCGAGGATCTGCACGAAATGGCTGGCTTCGACCAGCGAGGAATGCGTACCGGTGTCGAGCCAGGCAAAGCCGCGACCGAGCACGTCGACATAGAGATCGCCCCGGTCCATATAGGCCTTGTTGACATCAGTAATCTCGATCTCGCCACGTGCCGACGGCTTGATCCGCGAGGCGATGTCGACGACGTCGTTGTCGTAGAAATACAGCCCGGTGACCGCGACGTTGGACTTCGGCTGTTTCGGCTTCTCCTCGATCGAAAGCGCGCGGCCGGCCTGATCGAGCTCGACCACGCCATATTGCTCGGGCGAGTTGACGACATAACCAAAGATGGTGGCGCCCTTATTGCGCAGAGACGCCTTTGTTAACATTCCCGGCAGGCTGTGCCCGTAGAAAATGTTATCACCTAACACTAGGACGACCGGATCGTCGCCGATAAAGTCCCGTCCGACGATGAACGCGTCGGCAAGCCCCCGCGGTGTCTCCTGCGTGGCGTAGGAGAAACCCAGGCCGATTTCGCTGCCATCGCCGAGCAGGCGCTCAAAAAGCGCCTTATCCTGCGGCGTCGAGATAATCAAAATTTCCCTGATTCCGCCGAGCATTAGCGTCGAGAGCGGGTAGTAGATCATGGGTTTGTCGAAGACCGGCAGAAGTTGCTTCGATACGACGGTCGTCACGGGATAGAGGCGAGAGCCGGTGCCGCCTGCGAGAATGATGCCTTTCATTGCTCCTCACAGTTTACTTACCACAAGCATAACATATAATGTGAAGAGCACAAGTTAGTGACGACGCCGAGAGATCGGCGTCGGGTCGGCATTCAAAGTGCTTCAAAATGAATGTGATCCGGACTGAGCTTCCCGAAGTCCTCATCATCGAGCCCAAGTTCTTCGGCGACGAGCGCGGCTTCTTCGTCGAGAGCTATCAATTTTCCCGCTACATCGAATACGGTATCACGCGGCCCTTCGTGCAAGACAACATGTCCCGCTCGCGCTACGGTGTGCTGCGGGGTCTGCATCTGCAAAATCCCCTCACCCAGGGCAAATTGGTCGCCGTGCTGCGGGGCAAAGTGCTCGACGTCGCCGTCGACATCCGCGTCGGAAGCCCGAATTTCGGACGTCACGTTGCCGTCGAGTTGAGCGAGGAGAACCGACGGCAGCTATGGGTTCCGCGCGGATTCGCGCATGGTTTCCTGGTGCTCTCAGAGACCGCGGACTTTTTCTACAAATGCGATAATTTCTATAGTCCGAAGAACGAGATCTCGATCCGCTGGGACGACCCGACGATCGGCATCAACTGGGGTATCGAAAAGCCGTCGCTCTCGGCCAAGGACGCGGACGCGCCGCTGCTTGCCGACTCGAAAAGCCTTCCAGTGTATGGGCAAATCTGATGCGGATACTGTTGACGGGGAACGGCGGGCAGGTCGGAGGCGCACTGCAACCACTCCTCGCTGGGCTCGGCACAATCATCGCGCCTAACATCAATGAGTTCGACCTGTCGAAGCCTGACAGTCTCGTCGGGGCGCTTGACACGTTCCAGCCGGATCTCATCATCAACCCTGCGGCCTATACCGCCGTGGACCGCGCGGAGGACGAGCGCGAGCTCGCATTCCGCATCAATGCCGGGGGACCCGAGGTGATCGCCCAATGGGCCGCGAAACGTTGCGTGCCGCTGGTCCATTTTTCCACAGACTATGTCTTCGACGGCTCCGGGAGGGCGCCATGGCGCGAGGATAGTCCAACGGGGCCGTTGTCGGTCTACGGCGCGAGCAAGCTCGCCGGTGACACCGCCATTCGCGCAGCAGGTGGTCCGCATCTGATCGCACGTACCTCCTGGGTCTACGCCGCCAAGGGCGCCAACTTCCTGCGCACGATCGCGCGACTTGCGGCGGAGCGCAAAGAGCTGCGCATCGTTGCTGACCAGATCGGGGCGCCGACGACGGCGAGAACGATTGCCAACGCCATTACCGATATCGTGCTGCCTAATCTGTCGAATTTGAATGAGTTCTTTGCGCGCAAAGGCTGCGTTGTCAATCTTGTCTGCGCCGGCGAGACCAGTTGGCATGGCTTTGCGAGCGCGATCGTGGCCGGTCTTAGGTCGCGCGGCCTAAGGCTCGAGGTGGAAAGCGTCATTCCGATCGCCACGGCCGATTTCCCGACCAAAGCGATGCGCCCCGGCAATTCGCGGCTCGACCTGTCGCGCCTGAAGAGACAGTTTGGAGTGACTACGCCGAATTGGCAGGAGGCGTTATCGGTCGAGCTCGACGATTTCGTTGCCTTGCAGGAAGAAGCAGCACGCGCCGAGCCGGCGCACCCGCTCCAGCAGCGAGCCTATTCGTGATTGAACGGCGGATCGAGCAAAGGGGGCGCGCGGCGGCCTGAAGGACGATAAGGCGCCGCCTCAGAACCCCAACGGCACGTCGCGCGCCCGTTCGAGATGATTGTAGCGAGGGGCGCGTGGCCCAGGCGGCCAGGCGAGGCCGCTGTAGGGAATCCCATCGCGCGAGAGCTGCGGATTGTAGGTCGGGTCCTCGTTGAGCCATTCACCCCAGCGCGCCCGAAGCAGATTGAGTTCGCGTTCGAACCGGCCGCGCCGGTCGGCGCGGTCATCCGCGCCGCGGCTGGCAGATTCGGCGTGAACCAACTTCGCATGCGGCGTGAAAACGATGCGCTTGCCCGCCTGGCGCAGCCGTAAGCAATAGTCGACATCGTTGAAGGCGACCGCAAAGCGCGATTCGTCCATCCCGCCAACGGCAAGATAGTCGCTGCGTCTGGTTGTGAGGCAGGCCGCAGTCACGGCGCTGCATTCGTGTGCCACCAGGAGCTGATCGAGAAACCCGGGATCATCACCGAATCTGTCGGTAAAGGCGTGGGTCGCCGCGAAATTCATTCCCAGGACGACACCGCCATGCTGAACGACGCCGCCGGGCCAGGTCAGGAGCGCGCCGACCGCGCCGACATCAGGCTCGGCGAGCCGCGTCAGCATCTCCTCAAGCCAGTCATCGGAGCTCGCCTCGATGTCGTTGTTGAGGAGACAGAGCACATCACTCTCGAGTGTTGCTGCGGCTTGATTGTTCAGCCTTGCGAAGTTGAAGGGACCTTCGACTTTCAAAGTCCGCACGCCGCGTCGCGCCATGCTTGCAAGGTAGGCGATGGTCTTTGGGTCGACACTGTCATTGTCGACGACGAGAATATCTGCGCGGCAGCACTCGACCGCCGGCGCGATGCTGTCGAGGCAGGTCCGCAAGAGCGGTAGACGGTCGCGGGTCGGGATGATCACTGTCACGCGCTGGCGTGGAATCGCTCGACCAATTCGAACCGCAGGAAAGAAGTTAACTTGTTGCGGGGTTACGTCGGCACTGACGGCACGTGCGTCGAGGTGCATTTGGGTCGCCGCGGCAAGCTGATGGCTGGCATTCGTTCGATCGAGTCCAGGGAGCGTCGCCAGTGCTCCCGGTAAATGAAGGATGTTGTTCTCACGTGGACCAGCGTGATCGAGCAGGCAGTTGAAGAGGCGGTAGAGATTGTCGGGGCGGGCCTCAAGGCCGGCGAGCAGGGCGTCGCGTCGAACAGCAAACAGATGTGCACAATAGCCTTGCTCTAGCATTCTTTCGTAGTCGAATGCGGGAAAGGCCAGCGGCCAGAGCCGGCCATCCTCGGCAAGAAAATCGAGGTCGCCGTACAACGCGATCGCCTCCGGATAGGCGTCGAATGCTGCGGCAATACGGGCCAGGGCATTCGGCTCGAGCACCACACCCGCCATCGCGATGACGACGTGATATGAATCGGATGCGGCGCCGTCCAGAAACTCCAACAGAGCGTCGCTGTCGACGGACAGTAGCTCGCCCTCAATCACGCCTGCCGTCCAGCTTTCGTGGGACTGGGTCTCCAGCGCGGCGAGCGTTTGCTCTGCGCCGGGGGCGCCGGCGACGACGACCGCGAGCGAAAGGCCACTTGCTCGCGGCATCGGCAGCGGGAAGCGATCACACCAATTCACGTAGTCGGAGAACGGAAGCGAGGCGGGAATCAGTTGATCATACAGCTGGCCACGCAGGCGCTCGGGACCGTAGCCGCCGAGCGCGTCGATCATTCCGGCAAGGCCGTCGGGAAAGGCGACAAAGACGGCCGTCGCTGGAATTGGCTCACCGTCCTCTCTGCGCAAAGAAACGCGGTGAACGCGGCCGTCGGCAAAGCGTCGCGGGGCGTGGAAATCAAAAGCCCGCGCATTCCGGTGTGCCGCAGCTTCGCGAACATGCGTCCAGGCGGTTGCATTAACCTGGGCGACGGCCTCTCCGTCGACGATTGCCTCCAGAAAGACCGTGGAGTCGCTATCGATCCAGCCTCGGAAATGCAGCCCGCCGAGCCAGCGCAACTGGCACATTTTGCGCAGATCGGCGCCATTTGCGTACTCGCTCTCCAAATCGACCGGTTGGCCGACAGGCGTGCCCAGATTGGCGAGTCGGGCCTCGAGGGTGCGTGCGGCGCGCAGCAGATCGGGCTCAATCGTGATCGCGAATCCGCAACACGCCTGGTGCGCTTGTTCAGCGAGCTCGGGAACAAAGGCGTCGGCATAGGTTGTGCTGAACACCAGGCCGTCGAGAAAAATCTCGACGCTATAGCGGCGCTCCGGCGCCTGGGCGTCGTAGACAAAGCCGGACAACGTGCCGTCGCGCGCGAGCTCGAGCCGGCTGACGAGCTTTGGTCTAATCGACGATTCGGATGGGTGGCAAGAGAGACGCGACATGCTCAAGGCCGCGTGGCCCAGTCGATCACGAGATCGGCAAGCGCTGCTGCGTTCACAATGTTAGAAATGGCAAGGTCGCCTTTGCGGGGCTTCAGCCTGCCGCCGGACCAGTCGCGGTAGGCGACTGGCCTTATCGCCTGTCTGGCGGTCTCGACGAGAGGATGGCCGAAGACGGGCTGCTCAAAATCGGTGAGGATCCAGCCCGGATTATGCGGTGTTAGAACGTCGCTCAGCTCATCCGCCGCAACCGCGCCCGTGATGAAGATGTTGGGCCGTGACATCAGGCGATCATCGCCGCAGGTGGTCCCGGCGATGACGATCGGCAGCGACGGTTCGCGCCGCCACAGACGATCGGCCAACGTTTGTATTATGCGCAGGGATGCGGGCGTTGGCGTCGAGGGAACGATGACGAGGGATCTATCATTGGGGGAGATCGGCGGCAGGGTCAGGGAACATATGGGCCAGTCATGCAGCACGATCTTGCGATCGGGCCACCTGTTTTGTGCATAGGCCTTGGCCGCTTTGCTGGGAACGAGAAGCGGAGTCGTGCCGGAGGGCAGGGAAGCAATCTCGCCAACGCTCTCCGATATCAGCCAGCGATCGATCGGAAGATCGAGGCACCGGATCAGCTCGATGAGCCGCGGCAGCGGGTTTGGCTCGAGGATCTCGACACGCGATGGGGATAGCCGTGCCAGGATGTCGCGGGCGCTGCCGAGATTTGCCTCCGTGTCGAGCCTCAAACGCATGGCCTGCGGCAAACCTCCGTCGGTAGCCCGAAGACGAAGGACGTTGTCCTCCCGCAAGAGCAGGACCGTGCGCTCGCCATGTAGGCGGAGATGGCGTATCCGCGCGTCGGTTACGGCAGGGAAGGTTCGCTCGCCAGCGAGAACCAGCACCGACGGCTCAGCCAGCCATGGCAGCGCACGCTCGAGCGCGGCGCGCGCCGGCCGTAACGGATCGGCAATTTCAAAGGCGCGGCATTCCTCCCGGTAGTTCGGGAATCGCTGGTCCAAAATGCCGAGATTGCGAAGCACGAGGCCTCGCTTCTCCTCTTGAAAAGATTTCGAGCCGTGATGTCCGACATAGACCGACGGCGCGCAAACATTCCGGAAGCCATTGGTCCGCGCCCGGAGGCAGAGATCGACGTCTTCGAGATAACCTCGATCGAAATCGTCCGAGAGCTCGCCCACACTGTCAAGGCAGGCACGTGTAATAAAGACGCAGAATCCGATGCCGCTTGCCACATCGATCGCTTTCCCCGCATTAGCTGCGCTGGCGACGCGATCGATTGCGACAATCTCGTCATAGCACGGCATCGGATTAACGTCGTTCGGCGTTGGAAAGGAAAAGATATCGCCGTTGTTGGAAAGTGGTGTGACGGTTCCGATGTTTGGCGCCGAATATGCCACGTCGGCTAACCGACCGACGAAGCCGGGCGGAACGAGCGTGTCGGAGTTGAGCAGTACTACGTCGCCCCTCTGGATCTCGTTCAGCGCCCGATTGATCGCGCCGACAAAGCCGAGATTGACCGGGTTTACGAGGAGACGGATCTTGCCTGCCGTCGCAAGCTCGCTCATATGGCGCTGCAGCTCCACTTCCGGGCTGGCATCGTCGATGGCGAGAACCTGAAAGGCGTCCTTACCAGTTCCTTGTGGGCGCCTTGCCTTGTCGAGGCTCTCGAAGCATTCGATCGTTGCCTGCGCATCTGCATAGACGGGGACGATAACGGTCGGCAGGTCGACGTTCGGGCCTATCCCAATGGAAGCATCGCGAGCGGCTCGGAGGTTCATCGTCGAAGTGAGGTTAGGCGCCACGCGTCGAACCTGGACGACGTCTTCGCCGCATCTCAGCGTCACGATTTGAGCTGTCGTGGACGGTGGCCGCCGAACCAAGAAGGTTGTTGCCTGCACATCTGGGCTCGCCAGCGCGTGAAACGGATTGGGTTCGAGAATGCTCGTCAGCGTGCCGTCTTCGGTTGCGAGGCTCACTTCGACGAAAAGGGCGTTGGTCCAGGCGATCCAGCCCGTCACGTGATTGTCGAACACAGAGCAGGCCGCCCAATGACGGCCCCCAGCTCGCCGCAGCTCCGCGATGGCAGCTCGAAGGATGGCCGGGCTGCCTTCGCGGCATATTAGTTGAGCGGCTGCGGCCAGTCGCCGTTCGTCGGCAGCCCACGCCAGCATCCGGCGGTTGGCGCCGACATCAAAAGGATCGACACGACGCGCCCGCGCAAGATCCGACAGCGCAGCTTCGGTAAGTCCGAGCCCCCAAGCAGCTTCCGCGCGGAGAACGAAACAGTGAGCTGCTGGTGGAGGCGAAACTCGAATGCGTCGATCGGCGTATTTGAGCGCCGTCGCGAACTCCCGCCTGGTCAACGCCTCAGCTGCGAGGCGCTCGAGCGCAATATGCGCGTGAGGCCCGATAAGGAAGGAAGCTTCTAGAATCTTGCGCTTGAGGTCCCGCCCACCCGGTCGCGCACCCACGCTACGCGGCTCCATTTTCGAATTGCCCTAGCCGATCGAGCTCTCTTGGCGCGCCCGGCTGCGGAAGACGCGGACGCGGCTGGAGCCGACCGGCTTTCGTGACGGTTGTGCGGGAACGATGACATTGTCCGGGGCTGCTAACTGGTTGACGCCGATGCGAATGCCAACCAAAGGCTCGCGGCTGGTCGGGCCCGACAGAACGACGCGTTTGCCGCGGGCGCGCAGGGTCGGCGCGTTCAAGAACGTCGCTTCCGCCACGAACTCGAATCCCCCGGCGCCACTGATTTGCAGCACGACCCCTGTAATCGGTAAGGCTCGTCCACGCGTGCCCGCATAGGTCCCGAGCGACACCATTTTGCCGCTCCCCGCCTGGCCAATGGGGGATTGGACCGCATAGCGAATATCGAGACGCGCCGGCTTCTCCTGCCATTCAAGGGCAATTCCTTCGATGCGCGATGGGGCCGTTGGACCTGCAATCCAAGCGTTAGCCGCGACGACAACATCGCCGCGACCTGCGACGTGGCCGAGGATCTTGAGACCGTCCATTGTAAACTTTGCGTGCATGGAGCCGCTCTCACCTTCCGCGGCGAGCGGCGCTCGGCCGGCCCGGATCGGTTCGATACGAACTATGGCCGCGCGCGATCCCCCGAGTTTCATCGGTTGAACCTGAATTTGCAACCTGCCAGGTGTGTTGACCCGGACCATCAGGCCCGAATTCGGCTCCCAAAGCGTCGGCCCGGTCGCGTCGGGATGCATGATGAGCTCCATGCGCCCCTCATGCCCCTGAGCCGGCGCGACCTTTACGTGCGGCGGCGAGGCGCGATCGTCCGCATTCTTGTAGCTCACGAAGAAGAGTCCCCGCTCTAGACTTACGACCTTCTGCTGCTCAATTTCATCCATCATTCACCCCCAATCAGAGTCGATGAACCCACCATTTTGCTTCTCGTTCGACGGTGTTGCGTGATCCCCTGAGTTTTGAAGCGTCGCTCCGATGAACCGGTCTGCGAACCAGTCCCTTTAGAGAGCGCGTCTCAAGCGAACAGTGGGACGCCAATCCCGCGGCAATGAGAGAGCGGCGCATGGATTCTGTTCGTGCGGTGAGCAGCTCCGCAGTCTCAAGAAGCCTTTCATTGTCCTCTCTCAGCAGCGCGATGATATCCCCGATATCATCGACGCCGATCAAGGCGGGGCGGCGGCTTTGTGACCCAAAGCTGACGCGGGACTGCTTGGTGCTCACCAGCATGCTCACAGTTCAACGCGCATGTAAGCAGCGTATCAAAGACGACGCGCCAGGGAAACAACCAAAGCTGTCATGCGTTTGTCACGTTCACTTATCTGAGCCACAATACAAATTCGAGCCCTCGCGGGCTGAACAGTGATACAGCAGATTGGGATCGTGAACCGCCCGACGCACCTATTTGCGTTGATCAGGTCCAGAGCTTTGCCGATTGTCAGCATCGCGAGCCGCGCCTAATGATGACCCTCTTGACTTGGATTTGCGACTAGACAACCCGCACCAGTTTGGTCAGACCTCAAGCGTTATTCTCTCGCTGTTGTTCATGCGCTCTAAGAACCCACGGCCCACGCCAGCACGATTGATCGATCGATACTCATCCTCACGACACCCGGGACAACATAGTTAATCAAAAATCGGGCGAAAGGCCCTTGGATTCCAACCGAAATCATGGACGGCGGGTCTGGAATCGAAGGTCATGTCCTTCATCATCCGAATCCCCATCGCGACATTTGAGCCGGGAAAGAGTGGCTTCGCCAAACCGAACCTGGCACGCCACAGCCATGGGCACGGAGATCAGGCGCCGTGGCAGATGCAATGCGTCGAACAGCCGGCCGATCATCTCCCGATAGGAAAGCGTTTCAGCCCCCGGCAACGTATAGAAATTGTTCACAGCGGACTGGCTTGCGGCCGCAGCGATAGCCCCGATCGCAAGGTCCTCGGCATGGACGGGCTGTCGCAGGCCCCGTGCGCCTCCCACCAGCGGCATGAACCCGAAACGCCGAATTAGCTTCGATAATGGTGTGATGTTGGTATCGCGGCCTTCGGCATAGATCAGCGTGGGTCGCAGGATCGTCCAGCCAACGTGACGTTGCTCGCAAAGCGCAACGATCCTTCGCTCGGCCTCTGCCAGCTGGTGGATCAACTCACGCTCCTCGCCGACTTCGGTGTCCTGTTTTGTTAGAACACTGGTGGAACTGAAAGCGACGAGACGCTTCGCGCCAGACTCGAGAAGGCGACAAAGCGCGTGGACGAGCAAGACAGCATCGGCGGTGCCGTAGAGTGTGCAACATGGGGGAAGTACAAGCGTGTCCGGCTTCCGCAGATCCGCACCAATCCATTCAACGCCAGCTCTCTGCCGTGGTGATCGCGACAGCGCGAGGACGGGCGCGCCCCGGCGCACAAACTCCTCGAGGATGTAGCTGCCTACGACTCCACTCGCCCCGATGATCGCGCTCGCGGTCTTCTCGCTCGTCGCGCCGCCGTCCACGTTTCTTTCCGCGCAGCCCAAACAACTCTCCGACCGCCTAGCCAAAGGAGCAAGCGAGCCTTAATAGCTCGACGAGAGCTCCAGTGTCATTGACGCTGATCAAGTCGCAGCCGCAACTTTGCCGCTCAGTATCGACGCGGAGTTGTTATGTGTTCATCAGAGAGGACTCACAGCGCAATGGAGATGTCCCGGCAGCCTACCAGAAACGAGAGGGGAAGGACTCACCAACAGCTTCACAGGTTTGTCATATTAGATTAGCACAATATGCGCTTATTCGAGCGAGACTCAGTGCTGCATAATCTTGCACGAATTCACGATGTTGCACCACGCCCAGAGCGTCGCCGATGAAAGTTCTTTTTGTTCACAACAATTTTCCGGCTCAGTATCGTAACATAGCCGCCGCCTTGGCCAGGGAGTCTTGTTTCGAGCTCGTTGCCGTCGGCGGACCGACTTCAAGTTCGATGCCATCAGTGAGACTGATCAGATACGCACTTCCGGAAGCTGATGTTTCGCGAACGCATCCGTTTGCACGACGCTTCGATGTTGAGTGCCGGCGCGCGGAACAGGTGCTGTACAGTATTTCAAGCTTGGCGACGTCGGGGTTCACGCCTGATCTAATCCTCGCCCATCCGGGATGGGGCGAGACCCTGCCGTTGCGCACAATCTTTCCTAAGGCGCGACTACTCGTCTATTGCGAGTTCTTTTACGGGCCGGAGGGGCGCGACATCGGATTTGACCCGGAGTTCCCGATGCCCGGACTTGATGGTCACATCGGGCTCCAGTTGAAGAATGCTACGACCCTGCTCGCGCTTGAGGATTGCGAAATGGGCATCTCGCCCACGAGCTGGCAGCACTCAACGTTTCCTAAGCATTATCAAGGCAAGATTGAGGTCATCCATGAGGGCATCGACACGGCGCGCATGCGGCCGAATCCGGAGGCGCGCCTGACACTGGCGAACGGACTGCACCTTCGCCCTTCCGATGAGGTCGTTACGTTTGTCGCGCGCAATCTCGAGCCCCTGAGGGGCTACCATATTTTTATGCGGGCGCTGCCAAAGATCTTGAAACGCCGACCGAACGCGCACATCATCATCATTGGCGGGAATGGCGCGCCCTACGGACTCGCCCCTCCGACGGGCACAACCTGGAAGTCGATGTGTCTTGATGAGGTGCGCGATCAACTCGACTTGTCCCGTGTACATTTCGTAGGCGGCGTCTCGTATGAAGCCCTTATTACAACGCTTCAGGTGTCATCCGCACACGTCTATTTCACCTATCCCTTCGTACTGTCCTGGTCGATGTTGGAAGCAATGAGTGCGGGATGCTTAGTGATTGGTTCTGACACGGCGCCCGTACGCGAAATCATCCGCTCCGGCGAGAACGGTTTCCTTATCCCATTTTTCGAGGTGGACGAGCTTGCTGGTCGGGTTATTGAAGCGTTGGCGCATCCAACACGGTTTTGCGAGCTGCGCACGGCCGCCCGCCATCACATCGTAGATCACTATGACGCTGAGCAGGTCTGCATCCCGCGAATGCGCCTCCTTCTGGATCAAGAAAGAGAGTTCGCCTCATCGAATCGCGTTTCGCCCAAGCCGGCCCGGAGGACTTCCCGAAGGATGACATAGGTGGCGAATGCAGTCTGCATTCGCATGCGATGACATCGAACAACTGTCGGTCAAATGGGCCTCGATGGCATGCTTAAGCACTTTCAACCCTGTGGATGCTTTCTTGTGCCGCAGCTTTGTCGGACCATCGTTTGTCATTTTTCAAACATCGTAGTGCCGCTTCCGGGACAACGCTGTGGGCAGTATGACTGGCATTGTGAAATCAGATCTTGCTGTAACGTGGCTCGGGATCGCACCAGCTGCCTTTCATGAAAGATAAGGATTCTTGCCTCGACCGCGCCAATATTGATTGGATTGAACCGCCGTCCCTCTCCTGTTGCTCCAACTTCGTCTGCTGTGCCGGAAACTACCTGCGAGTGGTCAGTGCCGCACTACTCCACTCGAAAGAATGACAAGGCGCTAACCAACAACGCCACATCAACTGATAACGTACAGAGTCTTTCGCACTTTCAGGATTGACGGCTTCTTCTAGAATGAAGGAGCTTTGAATGAACGATGGGAATGCCATGGGTCAGGTGATCCAAATTGATGAGGCCCGGATTCGAGATCACCTGGGCGAGATGGTCCGCGCGGGACAGTGGAAGAGACACTGAACGCGATGCTGGAGGCCGAAGCGGACCAGCTGTGCGGTGCTGGGCGGTATGAGCGCAGCCCGGCGCGGCAGGACACGCGGGCAGGCAGCTACGAGCGAACGCTGCAGACCAAGGCGGGCGACGTCAATCTGAAGGTTCCGAAGCTACGGCGGCAAACCTTCGAGACGGCGATTATCGAGCGCTACCGGAGGCGGGAGAGCTCGGTTGAGGAGGCGCTGATCGAGATGTATCTGGCCGGGATTTCGGTTCGGCGGGTCGAAGACATCACCGAGGCGCTGTGGGGCACCCGGGTCAGTCCGAGCACAGTGTCGAACCTGAACAAGA
>NZ_LFKZ01000013.1:0-12493 GCF_028128975.1 Bradyrhizobium sp. CCBAU 45321 | reverse complement strand
GATCTCTGTCACACATGAGGAACGGAGTAGTATTTGATACCAATCAAAATCGAAGCGACGGTTAGCACAATTGTCCCGCTAAGTTGCATTAGGATCACGGCCGCGAAACGTGTTCTGTTCTGATCGTGTTTCAACCTAGTAGTCAATCTAAACAAATCCTTTGAAGAATCTGCCTCTCGGCGTGGCGCTCCGATTCAATGCGGGCGGCGGAGGTCGCGCGTGATAAAGGTAGCAAATGCGGCTACGTCTCTCACACGTTACAAAGCGGCAAGCGCGGCATTCCAGTGCAATACCGGCGATGCCCCGCTACGAGCAATCACTCGCTCGGGCCGTCTCGGCGGAGGTTTCCGCGGTTACTTTGCGTGAAGCAAGCCAAAAGTGAAGAATGCCATTTTGCCTCGCTTTATGGCTGGCAGAGACGCTCAGCGTCTTCACGTCTGCCGGCAGGGCGTGCGGTGTGCTTCGTGCAAGCATACCTCGAGATTATCTTGCGTCTTGCCGCCAAGCAGCGACAGCACTGGCTCACGATCGAGTCCGGCACTTCGTGTCCCGTCTACGTCGACCAGCGGTCGCCGTATCAGGAGCGGATCCCCTACCATCAATGCGAGTGCGCTTGCCGCGTCGATAGAATCGGGATTGACTTCGCCTGACTTGATACGGGGCGCGGCTCGGTTGAACCAGGAGTTAACGGGCATATTGCGGAAGAAGCTGCGCAATTCGTCCGCGTGCCATGGCTGCTTCAAGATGTCTTGCACCACCACGTGGTGGCCGGCGGACTTGAGCGCTTGAATCTGACGCGCGTTATTGGCGCAGCCGGGCTTCTGATAAACGATGATTGTCGTCACGGCATACCTATGTATGGATGCTGAGCTGAATGTGTGGCAAGCCGCTGCCGCGAGCCCATTCGAAGTTCTTGCCGGTCAACTCCGATATCTGCGCACCAAGCGCCGTATCGCATTTGCAACACTCGCCGCTGGTCCGCCAGGTTTCGAGCCCGTCCGGCATATTCATTCTCCCGAAATCGCTCGGCCTGTGAGAGGAACAGCAAGTTCCGTTCCACAACTGGAGAGATCGGAATAGATCCCGTGATTCCGGCTTTTGGCGTTGATGTTTGTGGTTGTTTGTTTGTTTTCCGACAGCCGCGCAGATCCCGTCACATCCAAAATAACCAACGATCACGCGCCGGCTGGTTGGCCTTTGTAAGCATAATCAGAGGCTTAATGTATGGAGTCAGGCGCTGGCACGGCTGTTGCTAATGAGCTGCAGCAACACTGAGTGAGGGCTGAGTGCACGCCGACGCCGAAGGCGAGCGATGCGCTCCTTCCCTTGAACCCGTGTGCCCTCGCTTCTGTGAGAGAACCAAGCTCGCACAAGAAGCGCGTAACTTTTGGCAAATTGGTTGATGGAGAGCAACATGTCTTCACTAAGACAAATCGCGTTCTACGGCAAAGGCGGCATCGGCAAGTCCACCACTTCGCAGAACACGCTGGCGGCGCTAGCCGAGATGGGCCAGAAAATCCTGATTGTAGGGTGCGATCCGAAGGCGGACTCGACCCGCCTGATTCTGCACGCGAAGGCGCAAGACACGATTTTGAGCCTTGCCGCGAGCGCAGGCAGCGTGGAGGACCTAGAACTCGAGGACGTAATGAAGGTCGGCTACAAGGACATTCGTTGCGTGGAGTCCGGTGGTCCCGAGCCGGGTGTCGGCTGTGCCGGCCGCGGTGTCATCACCTCGATCAATTTTCTGGAAGAGAACGGCGCCTACGAGAACATCGACTATGTTTCGTACGACGTGCTTGGCGACGTCGTTTGCGGCGGCTTTGCGATGCCAATCCGCGAGAACAAGGCGCAGGAAATCTATATCGTGATGTCCGGTGAGATGATGGCGATGTATGCCGCGAACAACATTTCCAAGGGCATCCTGAAATACGCGAACTCTGGCGGAGTGCGGCTGGGCGGTCTGATCTGCAACGAGCGGCAGACCGACAAGGAGCTGGAACTGGCGGAAGCGTTGGCCAAGAAGCTAGGCACTCAGCTGATCTACTTCGTGCCACGCGACAACGTGGTGCAGCATGCCGAGTTGCGCCGCATGACGGTGCTAGAATATGCACCCGATTCCAAGCAGGCCGATCACTATCGCAATCTTGCGACCAAGGTTCACAATAATGGCGGCAAAGGCATCATCCCGACCCCGATCTCCATGGATGAGCTCGAGGACATGCTGATGGAGCATGGCATTATGAAGCCCGTGGACGAATCCATCATCGGCAAGACTGCCGCTGAACTCGCGGCCTCGTAAAGGTCGCGAGTCGCGGCCTTGTAAAGGCGCGCGACGGATGCCGGTCTCCCTCACGGCCCATGCCGGGAGGCCGGCAATCTGACGAGCGACCCTGATCAAAACCAGGATGCGGCACGCAAACCTGACCATTGTGGAGACCCGCAAAATTATGTCCGAAGCGCACTTCCTTCCGTCGCTGGCTGCTTGTGCCGTTGATATCAACAGCCAGATGCACAGGGGAATTGCAACCTACCGCATGCTCACCGGTGTGTCTCCTGCAGATGCCGATATTACCATTGACAGCAATCTCGATCGCCATGTCCTGGCGTCTATCCTGGCGGCTGCCACAATGGATGGTGGCTCCCTTACCGAGAAGGCGGGCCTGTCCGGCCTTGAACTGGTGGCCTTGCTGGAGCAGTACTTTCCCACGCTTGAGATTAACCTCGCGAAGCAGCTTTCGGCCTTCAAGTGCGAAGAGGACGACGAGATCGCAATGCTGCGCGATCTCTTGCTCAAGCAACGATCGACGGAAGGGGATATCGGCCACTGGCTGGCTGCGATGATCGCGCGCCGCGCCATTGAGCCGGGCCATCTGTGGGAAGCTCTCGGCTTGCGCAATCGCGGCGAACTCTCTCGGCTGCTGAGCCGTCATTTCGCGCCGCTCGCCGCGCGCAATTTCAACAATATGCGCTGGAAGCGCTTCTTCTACCGCATGCTTTGTGAGAATGAAGGCCTCGTGATGTGCACAACACCCGTGTGCAATCAATGTCACGACTTCAACATCTGCTTCGGTGAAGAAAGCGGTGAGAGCCGGATGGCCGAGCGCCGGCCCGATTTTCTGTTGCAGGCGGCTCGGCCGGTGGTTGCCGGCCACCGGCCATCTGAAGTGCCACAAGGGGCCGCTATCGCCCAGTCATCCGAGAAGGCCTCGCCGGATTTGGTAAGCCGCGCGCGACGTTGAGAGCGCGGCTGATGCCGTTTCCATGCCAGCGAGTGACCATGTGTTCAAGGCCGCGGCGGCCCCCAAGTGCTCCGCAACAATCTCACATCCTGGCGAGCCGCAATTGCTAACGTTCCAACAGGCAATGCGTCCGCGTCATGACCTGTCGCATTTGCGACAATCATTTGCTCAAGAAGGTCGAGGGCGGAAGCGGTAGAGTCGTCAATGGGTTGGCCGGGACGGCAGGCTGGCATGCTGGTTGCTGAAGCGTAGGTAGGTCAAAGAATGAGGAGCTCTCGCGTGATCGCCGCCAGCACCGCCGCCAAATCGTCTTGGTCCGACCAGGTGCGCGCGAGGCCCACCGTGCTCAACGACACGACATTGCGCGACGGCGAGCAGGCACCTGGCGTTGCGTTCACCACAGAGGAAAAGCTGGGGATCGCGCAGGCGCTGGCGCGGGCCGGAGTCACGGAGATCGAGGCGGGAACGCCGGCGATGGGCAACGAGGAGATCGCCGCCATCCGCGCCATTGTCGAAGCAGATCCTCCGCTGACCACCATAGGCTGGTGCCGGATGCGGGAATCTGATGTCGACGCGGCGATCGAAGCAAAGGTGTCCATGATCAACATGTCGATCCCGACCTCCGATGTCCAGATCGCGGCCAAGCTAGGTGGTCATCGCGACATGGCGCTAGAACGGGTGAAGCGAGTGGTAGGCTATGCCTGTGAGCGCGGACTTGAGATCGCCGTCGGTGGTGAGGACTCCTCCCGCGCCGACATTGATTTTCTCATTAGACTGATGGCGACTGCAAAAGCCGCGGGCGCGCGTCGCTTTCGTATTGCAGATACGCTCAGTATGCTCGATCCCGACGCAACCTACGCGCTGGTCGGAAATTTGCGTGCGACTACTGATCTCGAACTCGAATTTCACGGTCACGATGATCTAGGACTCGCAACCGCGAACACGCTCTCCGCCATCAGGGCTGGCGCGAGCCACGCCTCAGTGACCGTCATCGGGCTGGGCGAGCGGGCCGGAAATGCACCGCTCGAGGAAATCGCGGTCGCACTCAAGCAGCTCTACGGGCGCGAGACCGGCATCATACTCCCGGAGCTCGAGAACGTCGCCACGGTGGTAGCAGCCGCGGCCGCACGTGCGATTCCTATGAACAAGGCGATCGTCGGACAGCATGTATTTACGCACGAATCCGGGATTCATGTCGCTGGCCTTTTGAAGGATCAGTGCACCTATCAATCGCTTGATCCCGCTTTGCTTGGCCGCTGCAACCGCTTTGTGTTCGGCAAGCATTCCGGACTTGCGGCGATCACCGCGTTACTCGATGAACTGCAGCTCGTCGCCAGCGACGATCAAGCCAGGCAGATCCTGTCGCAAGTCCGCAAATATGCCATCGAGCACAAGCTGCCGGTCGAGCGCGAAACCGTGGCGGCGATTCTGGCGCGACGTGTGCGGATGCTTGGCAACCTACCCCGCGTGAAAAGCCGTGTCCAGCAACGTTTGCGTCGACTCTTCGCAAACCGACGCGCTGCAAGGACAGTGTCCGATGTCGCTGATGGCGCGAGCGGCGTCCAGCTTTCGCACGTCAGATCCCCTTGCGCGATCTCACCTCCAGATCTTACTTCCCGTTCCGCCATACAAGCTGTGATCTCCTACCCAACGACGCGCCGTCCCCGGACCGCCAATCGGCATCTTCTCGCGCGGCTGATTTGCAGTCCGACGACCTCCTGACGAGCGTCAACCTAGATCGTGGTTTGGCCATTGATCCCGGATCTTCATCGGGACTGGCTTCGTCACCGGCGGACCTGCCGATCTGGGCAGCGAAGTTGAGACCGCCGCTTTCGGGACTCAGGCTGTGGCGATGCGGACCAGCTGTGCGAGGCAGGACGGCAGAAGTCAACAGGCGCCACCCCATCTCATTGACCGTCCAGAGCTAAGCCGAAGGAGAATTTTCGATGATCAGCTCACCCACGCCAGCCGGTATCCTGGATCGGCTCAGCAAGGCCTCGTCGGCAGAGGATTTTTTCTCGCTGCTTGGCGTCGATTACGACCCCAAGATCGTAAATGTCGCACGCCTTCACATCTTAAAGCGCATGGGACAATATTTTACCGAAGAGCAATTTACTGGCGCCGAAGAGCCGGAAATCAGAGCGAGGTGCAAGGCGATGCTGGAGCAAGCCTATGCAGATTTTGTGGCATCGTCACCGATCGATCAGCGAGTGTTCAAGGTTTTGAAGGATGCCGTCGCGGACCGTAAGAAGGCCGGGGCCTTTGTCCCGTCGAGCGAGTTGAAGTGATTTAGCGTTTCACTGTAAAGCGAATTACGACCGGCCGGCGCCGAGGCAATCCGATATTGGGGCCATCTCTTTGTGCTCAACTATCTGCAGCCATCACCGGAGCGGCGGCTGTCGTATTCCCGACCCATGTCTGGACTGGTCGTGTCGACGGTATCAGGGGTTGTTTGAATTGTGTCGCAGGCCATTACTTCCGACTGGCTTTCAATGGTCTTTGCAACTGGTACGACACTTGCTGTTGTCCTGCCAGCGGTGCCGACAGATGGCAGTCGACCGCGATGAGTTTGAAGGAGGACCTATGATGCTGTTTTTACTACCTGCTGAGACCTGCGCTACCATTTCGAGGCGCATAATCGCGTTAGCTCCCCTCGAAACCGGTTTTGACGCGATCAAAGCTCCGTAACGTCGGTGAGATGCTGGTCAATGGATAAGTCTTCGCTTCGCGTTACTCCTGCACTCCGTATGCACAACATCATCTGCATCAAATCGGTCGCCGATCCCGCTCAGATTTGTGCCCA
The DNA here is from genome assembly GCF_028128975.1 of Bradyrhizobium sp. CCBAU 45321. Lineage (NCBI taxonomy): Bacteria > Pseudomonadati > Pseudomonadota > Alphaproteobacteria > Hyphomicrobiales > Nitrobacteraceae > Bradyrhizobium > Bradyrhizobium sp. CCBAU 45321. The sequence goes on along the minus strand of NZ_LFKZ01000013.1, from coordinate 6,451 downwards.
TCTCATGGCGGATGGGAACGGTGCCACGAAGAGCGCCAGGTTCGGCCCATACGGAGTGCTTTCGTTTGATGGCCGGGATGGATTGCGTGACAGAAGTGTTGCCAGGATCGCCCTCGTTTGCACCGCCAATGTGGAGTCGTTGGGCCGAACTGGGTCGCAGGTACTGCGCAGCGTACGAACTCGCCCACTCAGGCGCCGAAGCGATCGGTTAGAATCACCACAGCGCCCTGGCGAGCCGCGGTGGCGCTCGTCGAACCCGACGGGTAACGGTCGAGTTTGGAAGACCTCTGCAAATCCAGCCGGACGGGTGCGTCTATTGCGACGACCTGTGTTGTTGTGCGGCCGGTCCGAACACGCAGGCGGGGCAGAGCAGCCAGCCACTTGCTAACCGAAAGTGATCTTCAGTTGACGAAGCGAAAAAGCAACCCGTGGCGCCGGCGCCCCTATCGTTGAGGAGGAATTTGAAACTATGAGCAACGTCAGCAGAACGGCCATGCCAGCGGCTGCCGGCCGCGCAGCAGCCAAAAAAGAGCTGCCGGAGCGCTTTAAGTCGTACAAGCACGTCTGGGTCTTCGTCGAGCTTGAGCGTGGTCAGGTGCATCCCGTTTCCTGGGAGCTTATGGGTGCAGGGCGCGGCCTTGCCGACAGGCTAAAAGTGAATCTTGCCGCTGTGGTTATCGGTCCGGAGGGGCAGCACACACGTAACGCCGCGCTTGAAGCCTTTTGCTATGGCGCCGATCTGGCCTATCTCGTGAGCGACAATGTTTTGTCGGATTACCGTAACGAATCCTATACCAAGGCGCTAACCGAACTCGTCAACACGTACAAGCCCGAGATCCTGCTGTTGGGTGCGACGACGCTCGGTCGCGATCTCGCAGGTTCTGTGGCCACGACCCTGTCGACGGGGCTCACTGCCGACTGCACCGCGCTGGACGTGGACGCCGATGGTTCGCTTGCGGCGACGCGTCCGACCTTTGGCGGCTCGCTGCTCTGCACGATCTACACGCTAAATTATCGTCCGCAGATGGCCACCGTCCGCCCGCGGGTCATGCCGATGCCTGAGCGTGTCGACCGCGATGCCGCTCGTATCGTCGTTCATCCGCTCGGCCTTTTCGAAGACGATATCGTCACAAAAGTATTGTCATTTCTGCCCGACCGCGATGCACAAACGTCCAATCTGGCCTATGCCGATGTCGTGGTTGCGGGCGGCCTAGGGCTAGGATCGCCTGAGAACTTTCGGTTGGTGCGCGAGCTCGCAAATCTGCTTGGCGCCGAATATGGCTGCTCGCGTCCTCTCGTGCAAAAAGGGTGGGTTACGTCTGACCGGCAGATCGGCCAGACAGGCAAAACCATCCGGCCGAAGCTCTATATTGCCGCGGGCATTTCCGGTGCGATCCAGCACCGGGTTGGCGTCGAGGGCGCGGATCTGATCGTCGCTATCAATACTGACAAGAACGCTCCGATCTTCGACTTCGCCCATCTCGCGATCGTCAGTGATGCCATTCAATTGCTACCTACGCTGACGGCTGCATTCCGCGCGCGGCTTTTGCCAGAGTCGCGCGCCCGGATCGCGGTCTAGAGGAGATGAGGATGATTGAAGAGAAATTCGATGCGATCGTGGTCGGAGCCGGTATGGCCGGAAATGCGGCGGCATTGACGATGGCCAAACGCGGCATGAAGGTGCTGCAGCTCGAGCGGGGCGAATATCCCGGATCGAAGAATGTGCAGGGCGCCATCCTATATGCCGATATGATGGAAAAGCTGATCCCCGAGTTTCGAGAGGAGGCGCCGCTCGAACGCCACCTGATCGAACAGCGGTTCTGGATGATGGACGACCGCTCCCATGTCGGCATGCACTACCGTTCGGAGGACTTCAACGAGGAGCGGCCGAACCGCTATACGATCATACGCGCTCAGTTTGACAAATGGTTTTCTTCCAAGGTGCGTGAAGCTGGTGCGATCGTGCTGTGCGAGACCACCGTCACCGAGCTCGTACGGGACGATCGTGAAAGGATCGTCGGTGTTCGTACAGATCGCAGAGACGGCGAAATACATGCCGACGTCGTCGTCCTGGCCGAAGGGGTCAATGGCCTGCTCGGCACACGTGCAGGCCTACGCGCGCGCCCGACAGCCGACAACGTTGCGCTCGCGGTTAAGGAAATGCATTTCCTGCCTCGCGAGACTATCGAGGCGCGCTTCAATCTCAGGGGCGATGAAGGCGTCGTGATCGAGGCGGCCGGCACCATTTCTCGTGGCATGACCGGGATGGGTTTCATCTACGCCAATAAAGAGTGCATTTCGCTTGGCATCGGTTGTCTTGTCGCCGACTTCCAGCGCACTGGCCAAACGCCGTACGGACTGCTCGATCAATTCAAGAGGCATCCCTCTGTGGCGCCCCTGTTAGCAGGGTCCGAAGTCAAGGAATATTCGGCGCATCTCATCCCTGAAGGCGGTTACAAGTCGATCCCGCAGCTTTTTGGGGAAGGCTGGGTCGTAGTGGGCGATGCAGCCCAACTAAACAATGCCATTCATCGTGAGGGCTCCAATCTCGCGATGACCTCCGGCCGTATCGCCGCGGAAGCGATCGGTCTGGTTAAATCACGCGGCGAACCGATGAGTGCAACAAATCTGTCAATTTACAAGAAGATGCTGGACGATTCGTTCGTCATCAAAGATCTGAAGAAGTACAAGGATTTGCCGCCCCTAATGCATACTCACTCCCAGAACTTCTTTCTCACCTATCCGCAGCTCATCTCCAAGGCGATGCAGAACTTTGTGCGCGTCGATGGTACGCCCAAGGCTGAAAAGGAGAAAGCTAGCCTGAAATCCTTTGTCAAGGCGCGGTCATGGTCAGGTCTGTTTGGGGATGCTTGTCGTCTTGCGCGGGCTTGGCGCTGACCGCAACAGTGTGAAGTCCAACAATGGAAGGCTAAAGCATGAGTTCCGAACCCGCGGTGCGCGTCGAAGACAAGCTGTATTACAACCGCTATCTTGTCGACGTCGGAAACCCTCACGTCAAGGTCCGTGCGCACACAACGCCATCGCCGCAGCTACTTTCACTTTTGAAAGTCTGCCCCGCGCGGTGCTACGAGCTCAACGACGGCGGCCAGGTCGAGGTAGCGGTGGACGGCTGCATCGAGTGCGGTACCTGTCGCGTTATCGCTGAGCCGACCGGGGACATCCAATGGAGCCATCCGCGCGGCGGGTATGGTGTGCTGTTCAAGTTTGGGTGATGGTGAACGAAGGCCGCCGGGCGACCGAGGCGAGGCGTGGGAACTCATCCTATCCGTGGCGCATTGCGTGTCATATGCGGGACGGCGGGAATTCGACCACGACGCTCTTCATGAGGACGCTGCGCAACATGACTTGCCGACGTGACCCGTCGTGCAGCTCGTACGAGAGCCGCAAAGGCCTCGTTGTGGTGCCACTGCGTGGCGCCCCAACTGCGTTGATCGAATGGCAGAGTAGAAATCAGCCTCTCGCCTGAGCGGGGGCGGACCCAGCGGCCTCGATAGCGACCGCCACTGACTGCGTGATCGCAGCAAAACGCACGGCGGTGTGTATCTCTCTGGAATCAACGCCCGCGGCCCTCAGTGTCTTCTCATGGGCATCAATGCAGACACCGCAACCATTTATGACGGACACAGCAAGCGACCACAGCTCGAAATCTGTCTTGTCCACCCCGTGATTGCCGATCACGTCCATACGTAGCCGTGGCGGCATCGCCTTGTATTCCGGGTCGGAAACAAGGTGAGCGAAGCGGTAGTAGACGTTGTTCATCGCCTCCACAGTGGCGGCGGCTTTCGCTGCGGCGATCTCTACAGAGGTCATCACGGCGCCAGCAGCAGCCCGTATTTTCTCTGCAGCGAAAACGTCTCATCGGTCACCACGGAGATCACGTTAAGCCGGACATCCTTCGCGAAATCGGGAATCCTTATTTGTTCGATCCACGACATGCTGGCTCAAGCAACTTTCAAGGTTTCGCCGCCGATTTCGCGGTTGCAGGGACAGAGCTCGCCGGTTTGCAGCGCGTCCAGAACGCGGAGCGTGTCCTTAGGACTGCGCCCCACGCTGAGATTGGTCGCATAAACGTGCTGGATCGTATTTTGGGGGTCAACAATGAAGGTGCAACGATAGGCGACCCCTTCGGGTGAACGCACGCCAAGGCCATCGACGAGCGTTCCCTTTGTATCGGCAAACTGCCAGATTGGTAGATTGTGCAGGTCGACATGCGAACGCCGCCAAGCAAGCTTGCAGAACTCGTTGTCAGTCGAACCACCCAGTACAACCGCATCCCGGTCAGCGAATTCCTTGGAAAGGCTGGCAAATTCAGCGATCTCTGTCGGACAGACGAATGTAAAGTCCTTGGGGTAAAAGAAGATGATCTTCCATTTTTCCGAAAAGCTCGTTTCGGTCAGCGTCTCAAATGCACTCTGCCCCTCTTCTTCGTGCGCTTGAAAACCGGGCTTCACGCCTGTGATGTCGAATGGCGGCAACTGACTTCCAATTCCGAGCATGCTGTCCTCACAAACTTCGTTTTGTAGATCGTGACCTCACTGGTGGAGCAAACTATATGCCACCCGTTCTTAGGTAAGCCTCCGGTGGAGGCCGCCTTCCCGGATCGGGTTCGAGCGTGAGATGGTTTGCTCATTAATTGGCAAGCAAATGAGCAAACGTGACGACGGTTACGGTTCTGTCCGGTCCAGAGCGGCGACGGCGGTGGACGAGTGCCGAGAAGCTTCGGATCGTGGAGGAAAGTCTGGCGCCTGGTGCCAGTGTTGTCGAGGTTGCTCGGCGACATGACGTTCACCGCAATCTGGTTACGGCTTGGCGGCGGCAGGCTCGCAGGGGCGTCCTCGCTTGCGGGCCTGAGCCGATGCCGCGACAGGATGGCGAAGTCGGTTTTGCGGCAGTCTCCATTGCGCCAGACCTGCAACCGTTGACGGCGCCCTCCGGAAGCTGCGGTGCGATCGAGATTGAGTTCGCGGCCGGGGCTCGGATGCGGATCAAGGGCGCGGTTGACGCGGCGACGCTGAGCGCAGTCGTGGCGGCGCTGACTGATGGACGGCCACGATGATCCCGTTGCCTGCCGGCGTGCGGGTGTGGCTCGCGACCGGCCATACCGACATGCGGAAGGGCTTTCCGTCGCTTGCGTTGCAGGTTCAGGAGATCCTGCATCGCGACCCGCTTGGCGGCCACCTGTTTTGCTTCCGCGGTCGCCGGGGCAATCTTTTGAAGGTCATCTGGCATGACGGCCAGGGCGCCTGTCTGTTCACGAAGCGCCTGGAGCGAGGGCGCTTCATCTGGCCGAGCCCGGCGGAAGGTGTGGTGACGATCTCGTCGGCGCAGCTCGGCTATCTCTTGTCCGGGATCGACTGGCGGCACCCACGAGAGACGTGGCGGCCGACATCGGTGGGATGAGGCTTTGGGCTTGCGGATCGTGATGGATGTGATTCCATCATCATCGTGACCACATTTGAATCGCTCCCCACCGATCTTGCCGCCGCGCATGCGATGATCCTCGCGGAGCGCGCCGCGCGTCTTCAAGCGGAAGCGGTCGCGGCGAGCGCCAAAGCGGAAGCCTGCCGACGCGAAGGCGGCCGAGGCCCTGATCAGTTATCTCAAGCTCGAGATCGAGAAGCTGCGTCGCCAGATTTATGGCAGCCGCTCGGAGCGCAAGGCACGGTTCCTAGAGCAGATGGAGCTTGAGCTCGAAGAATTGGAAGCCACCGCAACCGAAGACGAACTGGCGGCCGAGAGGGCGGCGGCCAAGACACAGACCGTCAGATCTTTCGAGCGCAAGCGGCCGTCGCGCCAACCGTTCCCCGACCATTTGCCGCGCGAGCGTGTCGTAGTCGCCGCACCGCAGAGCTGCCCTTGCTGCGGCTCATCGAAGCTATCAAAGCTGGGCGAAGACATCACCGAGACGCTGGAGGTCGTTCCCCGGCAGTGGAAGGTGATCCAGACGGTTCGCGAGAAGTTCTCGTGCCGGAACTGCGAGACGATCACCCAGCCGCCAGCGCCCTTCCACGTGACGCCGCGCGGCTTTGCCGGGCCGAACCTGCTGGCAATGATCCTGCTCGAGAAGTTTGGCCAGCATCAGCCCTTGAACCGACAGAGCGAGCGCTACGCCCGGGAGGGTATCGTTCTGAGCCTGTCGACACTGGCTGACCAGGTCGGCGCCTGTGCGGCGGCCCTGCAGCCGCTTTATGGGCTGATCGAGCGTCACGTCCTCTCCGCCGAGCGACTGCATGGCGATGACAGTGTGCTGCAGAAGCACACGGAAAGGATGATCGAGATGATCTGAAAATCTGTGTGCACAAGCTGTGGCAGCGATGAGGGTAGGCCCCTCGGGATCGACTTTCAGGAGTAGGTCCCAAATCACTTCAAGCGGCTTCGCTTAAGAGGCGCGGTCGTGAGCGTTGAAGCCAACGGTCGGGAATACCCGAAC
>NZ_LFKZ01000012.1:0-11258 GCF_028128975.1 Bradyrhizobium sp. CCBAU 45321 | reverse complement strand
AAGGCACTGGATGAGGCCTTTCCCGGCACGCGGCACCAACGATGCTGGTGCCATAAAGTGAGCAACGTACTCGACAAGGTCGCCAAATCCGTGCAGGGCCCCATGACGAACGACCTGCGGAACATCTATCTGGCCCCACACCGGGCCGAAGCTGAAACCGCGATCGACGTCTTCGTCGAGAAATACCACGTCAAATACGAACGTGCGGTGGAGTGCCTGATCAAGGATCGCCACGCGCTGCTCGCCTTCTTCGACTTCACTGCTGAGCACTGGATCCACCTACGCAGCTCGAACCCGATCGAGAGCGTCTTCGCCACGGTGCGCCACCGAACGGTGGGGACCAAGGGATCGCTGTCGCAACAAACCGCGAAGCTGATGGTGTTCAAGCTCATCGACGCCGCATCGAAGACCTGGCGGCGATTGAAGAGCACGAACCAGTTGCCGAAAGTCATCGCCGGTGTAAAGTTCATCGACGGAATCGAAGTCATTCCGAACACTGAAAGCCACGCCGCCTGATCAGGCCGCGTCACCCAAAATCAGCCATAGCTCACTCGGCAATGTGGACCGACACACCGCCGCAGCGTGCGAACTTCCGCGCGTGGACGGAAATCATCTGCAACGAGCTTCTGCCGGGCGACACCAACAAAGAGCGTCGCGGGGCCGTTAAAAGCCCTCTGGAGACCGCATGGACGTTTTCCAACTGGCTAACGCATTCAAAGTCCGCCACCTGGCTTGATGCCGACATGGCGCATGTGATGTCCAGGTTGCCAGCGGAATGCTGTCCCGATCGATCATTCGTGCGTTGCGCGGTGTGCCTGAGGAATGCCCGAACTGCGGCTCGCCGCATCTCGAACCAGAACACGCTGAAAACGCTGCCGCACCCGGCGTACTCTGGGAACGACCGCGCTGCGCTGATTGTGGATGGACCGGCAGGCCCGTCCCAATCCTCGACCTGGAGGATGGACAGCCCATTATCACTCGCGAAGGCGAAAAGTCCGAAGAGCACAGCATCATGACGGTTCCGCTGCGCACGATCGTCAGGCCGGGCGATCCGCCGATCGAGCCGCTGAAGAAAGCAAAAACCGGGCCACCGGAGCCAGGCGTCTATCTTCCCTACGGGTCCAACATGTCGACCGCACGGCTGCGCAAGCGAATGCCGAGCTGCAAGCCGCTCGGCATTGCTACCTTGCCCGGGCATGCGCTTCGCTTCCATAAGCGCAGCAGGGACCTGTCTGGGAAGTGCAACGCATTTGCTAGTGGTAACAACAACACAGTGATCGGAGTCCTGTTCAGCTTCGATCCAGCCGAGCGCGCCAAGCTAGACGAGGCCGAAGGCGTCGGCGCTGGCTACGAGCACGAGATGGTCACGGTCATCAACGAGCAAGGTCGCTGCCGGCGATAAGGCTCGGCGCCGCCTCGAGTTAAGAGTCCGGAATTCCTTGCTGCGGCTGGCCTTCTCGATCACGGCCAGTACCCTCGTCGATACATGATATTTGAGCCGCTAAACGGGCCGAGCGACATCGCGAGAACTGGCTGTTCCAGGAGCTCTCACAGAACCCCCAGCCGGGTTCGGGATTGAACGACCGCGCTCGGAGCGGCCGACTACGGCACCTCCCTTAGACCCGAGATGTTGATCTGGAGACGCCATCGGAAGTATCCCAGCACCAAGCAGGCCTTGTTCAAGACCATGAAGTTCAGATCGCAAGCCGCCACCCCATCGGCCAGCACTTGGCTCTGCCAGAAATGGTCGTCGATGCTTTGGTTGCCCGGCTGCAACAAATTCTCGAAGTTGGGCGTCGCGACGGTCAAGGCTCGGCGCAGGACAAGCTCAAAGGGGGAAAGGACACCAGCGTGTTCCTGCGTGATCCCATCAAACACGACGATATGCTCTCCTCTCAAGGCCAGGGCACTTCCACGGATGCGCAGATGGACGCCAGGCGTGACGGTCAGATCGAGATGGCCGTCATTGCTCCCGAGTGGCCCGCCATCGCGCGCGGCCAGGACATAGAGATGCTCACTGTCGACGCGTACGGGCGCCTCGGGCGAGAGACTGGCATTCGGATACCGTGACAGTAGCGTCTCGGCGTCGACGATGATGAGAACGGCAACGTGAGACTCGGAGCGTTGGCTCTTGGTTGAGGGTCTGTCTTTGGCCATTGCTGTTTCCCTTCCTCCCGACCGTGGGATGCTCGGCAACCGCGGAGCTTGCCAAGTGCTTGGGCCGGCCGAACTGGATGGTGCTGACGGCGAATCGGTCTCATTCGAGAGCGACGCGAAAAAAGCGACAGCTGGTCGAGAAGGCCGATCTGCCAGGGACGACGGGTGAGGTCGGCACGCCTCCGGACCGCAAGCTCCGCACCTGCCATTTCATGCCACCCTCGGAGTCGAGGGTGGTTGGGATCATGGCCGTTGCCCCGCTGCGCGGTTCCTTCGACGCCTTGATGATCATCCGCATCAATTGTGGATGCTGATGAACGGATCCCACGAGAAGTATCCCAGCGCGCTGCAATTGCGATCGACGACCATGAAGTTGAAATGGTAGGTAACTCGTCCGATAGCCAAAGTTTCCGAGGACCAATAGTAATTGGCGATCGTCTGACATGTCGGCACGGACGGATTGCTAGGATTGGGATGCGCGAACGAGGCCTCCGCCTTCCGCGGGGTCGGCGTCGAGATCAGCTCGTTCCCTACGTTTCCGATGAAGCGGTAGAAGATCACTGACTTCTCGAACCCAAGGGAGAGGCTGGTCTCGCGCCAACGAATCAAATCCCCGACCTGGGCCTTCAGGTCGAGCTCGCCGCCCGCTTGCCCACTGATCACGTTGTCCTGATTTGTGATCATGTAGACATGGCGGAAATCAATGAGAGTGGGGCTGTCCGGTCTTTTGCTCGGATTCGAGTACTTCTGAAGAATGGATTCCGTATCAAAAGCAACAAGAACGTCTGTGACTCTGGACATGATGCTTCTCCATTGCAAAGAGGAATGTTCGGCTTTCGCCGAGCTCACCCCATCGCCGTAGACCATTGCGATGCCTGACAACGCCGTTCGTTGGATTACGCTGCTTCGACCGGTTCATCAGGAGTTGGTTGCGGCCGCCGAGTAGGCTTGAGCTTTCGTGAGCGGCCCATTCGCGTGATCATAGGATGATTTCTCCTCAGGCCGCGCGCATTGCAGGAGACCTGCATTTGCCGTGCCAAAGGAGAGGGAATCACTATCGAGGGCGTCGTCACTCCCCATCTCGGTTCTGGAGCGCTCAGCCATGGGAGTACTGTAACCAGTGGCTCCGAGGAGGATAATGTACCGGATGGATGACAGCTTTCGGCCTTCGTGTTTGTCCAACTCCGTCGTGTGGGCGCGCATACCACCCCCTCGAGAATGCGGTTAGGCCAATCGCCGCCACGCGCAAGATGTTCATGTTGTCGCGTTCATGCGCGTCGGACTTAAGACGTTTGGCGGCAAGCTGCCACAAACGGCCGCGATTTCACGATCGCGTCACGAAGAAGCTGGTTCGCTCTCGACGCGCGGCTCGCAAAACGTGGCACGCCAATTGCTCGGCCTACGACACCGCATCGCCGGGCTTAGTAATGTGGTCCTCCCGCGTCCTGGGATGCGGTCCAAGCCCGAAGAGAGGAGGTCACGATGCGGATGGCACCCAGCAGGCGAGCATATAGATTGATGGGCACACTGAGTCGGCTGCTCGCAACGGCCCGCAAGCTCAACCCTAATCGCAACAAAGCGATGGCTAGGCGCGCCATGCTGCGGCACAGCTTTGGCAACGGAGACCTCCATGACAAGTTCGTCTGATATCGTGCGGCTTTGAGCTGGTCCGGGCACCGCTTCGCTAACGAAGTGGGGTTGGGTTTTCGCCCTCGGCGTAGTTTATCTGATCACTGGCTTCGTGGCGCTTGGTAGCGTTGCGCTCGCGACGATGGCGAGTGTGGTGCTAGTTGGCGTGATGATGATCGTCGCCGGCGTTGCCGAAATGATCAATGCTTTCCAGGTTAAGACCTCGGGCAAGTTCTTGCTATGCGCTCTTTTGGGTGCGCTCTACATCGTCGCGGGGCTTGTGACGGCGGCAAGTTCAGATACCCATCCGGATGGGCGGGGACAGCACGCGAACTCTTATCAGAATCCTCGCCAAGCTCTGCCGGCCGATCTTGCGCAACAGCCGCTGCACGCGCTTGCGATTGACGGCATGGCCCTGGCGCGCAGCATCGCGGTCACCCGACGCGAGCCGAGGAATGGCCAACTCACGAACAGTTCATCGATCCGCAGCATCAGCGCCGAATCGTCATCGTCGTTGAGGGCGCGGCCGATAGACGCTTGAGCGAGCGACGCCGAGCAGCTGGCACTGCTGGGGCACCGACAGCTCTCCATGATTGCGGTCGACGAGCACGCGGCGATCCGGGGCGCTCATCTTCCGTAGCCCTTCGCTAAAAACTCCCGCTCGATGATCAACTGGCCTATCTTGGCGTGCAGCTTCTCAATCTCGCGCTCGTGCCCGGCTGCGCTGTCGCCGTTGCTCTCGAACGCCCGCGCTGCTTGATCCAGAAGCTGCTTCTTCTAGCGTAACTCTGGTCCGGGGGCAGTAGCGGCCGAAACGTTCCATCACGTTGCTCGGTGGGCATTTTCTTTTCGGTGATCAGCGGACAATCACTCCGCAATGCTTGGTCTGTCCTTGAATTTGCGTTGGCGATCCAACGTGACGCGGCCAGGTCACGGATCTGCTTCGGATCGATCGACGGCTGCGCCTCGAAGTCGAAGCCGGCAAGCTCCTTCACGGCCGGGAAGTGTGCGAGTTTCAGCGCCATCTCGATGCGGCGATGATCCTTCGCGATCTCGCGCTAGCACAGCAGGATCAGCGTCTCACGCGCCGACAGGTTCGCGCGCGCCGCCTCGTCGAGCAGGTTGTCGAGCTGGTCCCGGATGCCGGCGAGCTGCAATCGTGCCAGCATGGCGTCGAGCCGATCGATTGGTGCTTCGGTAGCCTTCTTTATGCGCGCCATCAGAAGCTCCCTCCGATCGCTGCTTCGTATTCGGCAAGAGGACGCAACAACGAGGGCAGTGGAGACGATGCCGGCACCGTCGCTGCCGCAATCTCCGGTCGGCAGACCGCGCCATTCTGCCCGGCAACACCGTCGAGGTGGGTGGTATCGACGATCCGCAGCCGGCGACCTTCCGATTGCTTGTGGACCGCAACCTCGCGCATGCCTTGGCGGATACGCACCTCGCCGGCCGCAACCGCACCGAGTAGCTGTTCGTATCGACCTCGACGGCTTCAACCTGTGTGTCTCGTCACGCGCGAAGCGGACGATCGGCGCCTCGCCGGTCGTGCCGTGGATACGCACGTTCGCCACCTCACGCTCCCACTCGGCGAGATGCGCCTCGAATGCCACCCAGCTCGCGAAGGAATGCCCCGCGATCGCATTCTTCTTCACGTAACCGACGCCATTCTCCGTCTAGCCCTTCGTGCGCGCCCGATACGGTGCGCAGGCGCTAGGACGGAAGCCCCAATGCTTCGCGAACGCGATGAGCTTGGCGTTAAACTGAACCGACCGGCTCACCGCGTCGTGGCGCACCACGAGCGCGCGTGGATTGTCCATCAGCACTTCCTCCGGCACGCCGCCGAAAGTCGTAAATGCGCTCTCGAGCCCACCGAACCAGTGCTCTTGCTTCTCGCCCCGGAACGCACGCACATGCAGCCGCCGCGAATGCCCGAGCGTCGCCACGAACACGAATGCTTTGACCTTCACCCCGCCGATCTCGACCAGACGCTCGCCGAAGTCGATCTGTAGCTGCCGGCCCGGGGGCGTCTCGAACCGCGTCGTCGCCAGCGCTTCCGCCTTGAGTGCCTGGCGATAGGGCTGCACGGCGCGTTGCAGCGTTCGCCGGCTGACTGCCACGCCTTCCTCGGTCAACAGGTCCTGGCGCACCACATTTGCATTGCCGCGATGCCGAATGAACCTCTCGCGCAGCCAACCTTCAAGGCCATCGAGCCGTTTCGGCGCTCAGGCGACCTGAACGGCTTCACCCCGCCCGCCGCAACGTAGTCCTTCACCACGGCACAATTTCACGCCTGTGAAGAACGCGCGGCGCAAGTGCATTGCATCGGGTATGCTACCCGCAAGCCACAAAGTCTGAACGACTCGAAGAACTTCGTAGTATATACAAAGAACTCTCAGGAGAGGAGGGCACCGCTGCGGAAGCGACTGATATCGCGCAACGTTCTCGCACGCTAAAGATTGATTTCGTACCGCTTGCCCGGCGGGCACGAGAAGTCTCCTCCTTCGCCACCAACTCCGGTTCGAAGCGCTGCCGGAGAACGCTGATATTTTGCAGAATGCGCTGATCATCTTCGGTTGCAGGTCACGTAAGATCTCTTATGCCCACTCGGCACCTTTACCCTGTAAAGTTCGAACGCCCTCGTCGATTCCCAGCAACGTGAGTGAGTCCGGCGGTTTGCGAACCGTTATGAACGGCTTCTTGGCTTCAATCTTGAGTATTTTCTGCGTGAGGAATGGGTTCGAACCTACGGTTTCGAGAATAAAAAGCGCCTTGACCGATCGTCCCCGGTCAAAAACCAGTCCGCCGCTCTGCTGCTGAATGGAAATCAGACTGACCACGGGTTCGAACCCGTCCTTCGGAGCAATCTTTTCCCGTTGTCGAATGCAATCCTTTTGCAGCGCGGCTCGTTGTATAGTAGATAAAATAACGCATAAGTGACACTGACTCGCGGCTCTAGAATCGAACTCGATCTTATGCGAATCAGAAGTCCACAGATCGTGCCAAGTTGGCTCAAGCATGCGAGAGGGTGCGACAAGCCATTTCGGCACGGATTTCTGCCGCTGAAAGCGAGTTGGATCTTTCTGAGATCTGGTTGACGGCCTAAAGCCCGAAGCCTGTCAAACGCCATCCGGAACTGCCCCCTTTGCGTCATGAAGAACTGCCCCCACGCTCGGGTTCATGATGTCGGGCCGTCAGCGGCGGGCGCCTTGATGAGGCCGCTCTTTCGCTTGACGCGGAGGCGGTAGCTGTCGCCGCGGATGGTCAGCACGTGGCTGTGGTGCAGGAGCCCGTCAAGGATCGCGGTGGCGACCACCGGATCTGCGAACACGGTGCCCCATTCGGCAACGCTGCGGTTCGACGTGATCAGCATGGCGCCGGTTTCGTAGCGGCGGCTGACCAGCTGGAAGAACAGATGCGCCGCGTCGGGCTCCAGCGGCAGGTAGCCGAGTTCGTCGACGATCAGCAGCTTTGGCTTCGCCAGCGCGAGCAGTTTCTCGTCCAGGCGCCGCTCGCGCGCCTTGGCGAGGCCAGCGACCAGCGTCGTCGCCGTGGTGAATCGCACCGTGTAACCGGCCAGGATCGCCTCTCGCCCGAGCGGGGTCGACAAGTGCGTCTTACCGACGCCCGGCGGCCCGAGCAGCAGCACGTGCACTTATCCGGAGGGAACTCTCAATCGCCGACCCAACGAACTTCGATCAGCTGCAGAACGGCTTCTTCAATGCACTTGCCACGGGGCTGGGCTACGAGACGACTTCGCCATTTCAGGTACTCCAACCCGCCCCACCCTCATCGGAGTTTCCGGTGCCGACAGCCGGTTGTGGGACTATCTCGATATCATTCCGCCAGCCACACTCAATATGAATGTCGGCTCGGAGCTGGCGGCAACAAGTTTTCAGTCGATTATCAGGGCGTACTTTCCGCGCTCCAGCCTGCTTCCGAGCGCTTCCAGGATACCGTGGATCCAGTCTGTTACAAGGCTTGGGCCGAGACACGCGACAAGCAAGAAGCAGGTCCAACCGGCACGATTTCCAAGTATGGCCTCTTGGTTGCGAGCTCTGCTCTGCTAAAGCACGCCAAGGCGCCATCGCGCTCAACCGAGACAACCTAGATCCGATCTTCGTGGCGATGAATAACGCCATGCCGTATAGACCCGGCACGGAGCCGATCACCTTCTCGATCGGCTATAGCGACATCGTCGAGCTGCTGCTAAAGGCCCCGTCGCGCAAGTTCAATGTCGCACAAGGAACGTGGAACACCGATGTCTCAAAATCTTGAATCAACGGCTCGTCCGGCGGCTTTTTCGGCCTTTGGGGAGGCAGCAGCTCATCCTCAAAGTTTAGCGAGAAGTTCGCTGCAAGCGGTGTTTCTCCCGACGCGTCACTCGCGAATGTGATGCCCGTCAGCCCACGCCCAGTATTCGGCGGCGCTAGGTCTTGCACATCACAACAAGAACGCCGCACCATGGGATTCGGGTTCAATAATCAACTGGGAACGCACATTCGGGCCTGAGGGCAACATGCAACCATTCACCACGACGCTGCTAATTGCCAATAAGATGGATGTACTCGTACAGTCATTCGTCACCTACAGCGAAGATGAGCAAGCAGACGTTCAGAACAATTCAAAAGCCGGGCTATGGCCTTTCTACAGTAGGGCGAATCGAGCGGGTCGTCGCCCTCGGCAAGCTTCGACAAGGACGGGCGATGACGATCATCATCACCAGCGACGACAAGATACCGATCGTGATCGGTGCTCTTGTCGAAGCCGCCGGAACCTATCTCGGCGCTGAGAGCGATGCGTCGGCTTTCCTCACGAAAGCGCTGTTCAGTGCCGAAGCTCGCGGTCGTAAGAAATGACATAGTGCGCCGGGTTGGGAGTCGCGTGATGCGACGCACTAAGCTTATTGTCGTTCGCCGAAGCTCATCCAAAGCGCCGCCTGCATTGGCGCCCGAGATCGTGGATGCGGTCGTCTGGAGGCAGACGTGTCAACGTCAGGCATCCTGAGCTGCCGCCGAATGGAGTAGCTGTGACAACATTCGTATTCTCCAAGCACGGTTCGTGCAGAATGAGCTTCGATCGTTCGGCCTGTTGAACTTCTCGCCAACACCTGCAGACTGGTATCTCTCTTCCGCACTCGGAATGGCCTATAATAATCCGGGTACGCTCCCCTGGGATCTTACGGTTACCCACTTTTTTGAGGTGCACTGAGCCGAGAAACTTGAGTCGCCAGAATCGCTTGCGATTCTTTGATGGGCACCTGATTCGAGAAGAGGTGCTCTATGGGACTGACTTCACGCGTCCGGGATGAGAAGGCGCATCGGGTGGCGTCTGACGCGTTGACTTGGTTTGACCGTGAAGCTGCGCTGTGCGAATTCCGGGACGCTCGACTTGGCGAGAGCTTTCGCATGCTGCTGCAGCAGATTGGTGGAGATATCGGACAGAGCATTCCGGTGGTTTGCCAAGACTGGGCGAATACCAAGGCGGCCCATCCTTTCTTCTCCAATGAACGAGTAAGCGAGGCCGACATCCTGTCTGGTCATCTTGAATCCACGCGGGAACTTATCGCGGCTGCGAAAGGGCCTGTCTTGTCCTGCATGATACGACCGAATTCACCTATCAAAGGGAGCGCCCGGATCTGATCGGGATCATTAAGCGTGTCCCCAGAAGGAACTCGCGAAGATTGGACGGAAAACCCGAAACGTACACGACATGCGGAATATTGATGCATTCGAGCCTTGCGGTGACCCTCGAGGGCTTCCCCGGGGGCTCAACGCCGTGAAGTGTGGACCAGAAAGAAATTCAAAGGGGTCGCCGCGCTTAGGCGCGAGGTCAACCCCGACACGGATCCCCATTGAAACCAAGGAGAGCATTCGGTGGCTGGAGAACCTCAAGCAATCCACGGACCTTTTCGAGGAGCCATCGCAGTGCATCCATATCGGTGATCGTGAGGCCGACATTTATGAATTGTTTTGTGCCGCCCAAGAGGTTGGAACGCATTTCTGGTAAGGACCTGTGTCAATCGCCTGGCAGGCGATGGCGATCATACCGTTGCAACGATAATGGACGAGGTCATGGTCAAAGGCCTCCACCGGATCGAAGTCCAGGATAGCAAGGGCAATCCAGACCAGGCTGTTCGTGAAATCCGGTATCGTAAAATCCGTATTTTGCCACCCATAGGCAAGCAGTCGCGGTATCCAGCTTTGACTTTGACAGTGATCCACGCTGATGAACGAGGAGCGCGCAAAGAACAGAAAGAAGATTGAATGGAAACTCCTGACATATCTTCCGGTGCAATCGAGCAGGGATGCGATCGAGAAACTCGATTGGTATTCCCTTCGATGAAAGATCGAGGTCTTCCACAAGATACTCAAATCCGGCTGTAGGGCAGAGGACTCGCAACTGCGGACTGCTCAGCGATTCACGAATTTGATCTCGGTATTCTGCATTGTGAGCTGGCGCATCTTTTGGATGACGATGCTCAATCGTTCAGCGCAAAATGCTTCACCGGAATTTGTGCTGACCAAAGCTGAAATCCAATTGCTTGATCGGCTCGTCGAAAACAAGACTCCAGTCAGCACCAACGAAAGACATTGTCGCATTATCTCATCAAGATCGCCAGGCTCGGCGGCTATCTCGCCCGCGCCAACGATCCGCCACCAGGGACTCTGATCATGTGGCGCGGATTATCGCGATTCATCGATCTCGCAACGGGAGCGAAACTTTCCCAAAAACTCTGCCCCAAAATGTGGGTAATCGTAAGCCCTGGGATGCCACCTCCCGGCTGGGATACGACTTTTGGCGCTGGGGGCACATTGCCGCGGTTCCTGTCGAGCCTCCTAATAGTTGTGGAAATGCGGATTCACTATAGCTCCGGGGCTACGTTCAGCGAGGTCGACAAAGCGGAGATTATCGCAAATCGGATGGGGACTCTGGCCCTACTATCTCGATGATACACACGCGGCCACAGTTGTCAGCTTCGATAATCAAGGGACGATGACTGTAAGAATCGAGAGTCAGAAGGATCGGCCAGTCGCGCTTTTCGCCTCGGTGCTTTCAGCGGCCGAATATCTAGGTGCAAGATAGGGACGAGCTGGGCGGCGACTTCACTCAACTGTTGCGGAACGGCTGTAAGCATCATGATCTAAGAACTCCCGTACTTGAACAGGGGGCGGCGGACGGATGGGCACACTTCGCAAATGCAGCCGCGATATTGCTCCTGATTTTCCAAGCTTCTGAAGCGCGTCGAACATTTTCCCCTCTTGGACGGCGTTTCAGTCGCCCATCCCCGCTACGCGCCCGGTTGCCGCATCTCTTCGTCAGACTGGAAGCACCGGACTCACAATGGGGGCCATGACCTTGCCCCCAAGTGTTATTCAATCCTGAGTTCGCTCCGGCTGTTGGATTTGCCCGGTTGGGTGGTGGCAGCGACGGGAGCTGGCGGCGGAGCTTTCGGCATAGCGCAGCGCCAGATC
>NZ_LFKZ01000011.1:10196-67443 GCF_028128975.1 Bradyrhizobium sp. CCBAU 45321 | reverse complement strand
GGCATCGCCCCGCCGCACGCGCGACATGTAGCCATAAACAATTTTTCGAAACTCCTCACGCGCGTCGGGTTTCAGGACCCGCGCGCTCTCGCGTTTGTCGTCGATGAAACGGCGGGCGAACATACCTTCATTACCGAAGGGGGTTTCGTGACCGCGCGCAACGGTAAGCAGATCGACCAATGAATAGAGGTCCCAGAGCCGATTTTGGATCGGCGTCGCCGTCAGCATCAGCACATAGCGAAAGCGGCGCTGCTGAAGAGCTCGATGAAAGACTTTTGCGACCTGCGGTGTGGGATCGACACCATAGAGATTGCGAAGCTTGTGGGCTTCGTCCAGCACTAACATGTCAAATCGGTCGTCGGGAATCTTGTCCAAATGCGAGCGAGCCGAATGATATGTCGTGATGACGGCCCCCACGTCGTTAGGTTCAGCGGAAACAAGTTTGCTTCCGGTGACAACCTCACCCGGGATATCGAACTTCGTCCCAAGCTCGTCTTTCCACTGAGGACCGAGCAATTTGGGAGCGACAATCAGGATCTTGGCAACGCGGTTTCTGGCGATAAGCTCGCTCGCCACAAGTCCCGCCGACACCGTTTTGCCGAGACCGACATCGTCCGCGAGCAGGGTAACCGGGAGGCGCCGACAAAAGGTAATGAGGTTTTGGACCTGGTGATGGAAGGGATCGAGGCGTTCCTTCCAGCGAAATTCCGATTTGAAATCGTCTCGGCTTTCAATCACGATCGGGTCGGTCAGACCCCATTCGAGCGCAGCCCGATAGACGGAATAGTCTTCTGGCGACTTCGCGCGCCGCAAAATCTTGGTCTGTAGCCCCTGCGCCGACGCCATGGCCCCCGTCCCCTTTTGCAACCAGAGTGACGCCAGGCTGGGACCACCGCAAGCCCTTCTTTCGCCAAACCTCCCAAAGACTTAAGTCTGCACGCCATACGGCCTCGTCCGTCGGCACAGGCGCGAGCCAGCGGCAAGCGGTGCTCGCGGCTTACAGCGCGCTGTATGACTAAGGAGCACGCTTAGCGCCCTGGGTGGCCGCTCGGATGGCGCCTAGCAATCAAGTTCTGATCCGCTCCTAAACCAGATTCAAGCCGCTTTGCGGTTTTGCAAGCGCCAATGGGTCTCAAGCTTGTCGCAGAGTTGCTTTTGGCGAGCCTCAACGATGGTAGGCGTCCAATCGTTGTGTTCCAGAACTTGCGTTGTGAGCACGAACGGCGACACACCGTCTTTTGAGAAGTAGGCCTTCTTTTTGCGGTCGAAATCCCAGTTGCTGGCAGAGGCGTTCTTCTTTCTGGTCAGGAGAGCCAGATTCCCGAGCGAGTGGACAACTTCAACGCGTTTTTGCGCATCAGGAAACCACTCAGCCCACTTGCTGTCGGCTTTGAGATTCTGTGGCAGCACGTGCTCAACAGTGATCGTGTCGTAATCGTAGCTTGCGCCTCCACCGGACATAAGCGCATCCAAGCGAAGTAGCACGGCAGAGCGGGCGCGAGCGGCCAGAGTGTCGTATAGAGGCCCGCTCAAGACCTTGTACGTGGCTGCTTGTTCAGCCTGCGAAAGCTGTAACGCGGATTTTGCGTTCGCAAGATCGTCGCCATTCTCGACTTCTTTAGTAAGGCGGGAAAACTTTTCTATACGGTCATTGATGCTGCTCTTGCGGATCAACATCGAGTACGCGAGCCGCTCCAGGTCCCGGAAGAAGGTCTCCATCTTCTTCGGCTGACTGCGATGGCGCACCGCGAAAGCCAAAGCAGGCGGTAGCCAATCGTTGAATTCGAGGCGATTAAGCCATTTCAAGTGTTCATTGACGATTTCCGCCCTTTCCGAGCTGACGTAGGCGGAGTCCGTCAATTCCGCGAAAACCTCGCCGATGGGAACGATGACGTCGTCGATCAGTTGCTTTGGCTTGTAAGCCTGAGCAACGTGCTCTTTGAATTCCTTGAGAACCGTCCCCTTTGGCTTCGCTTTGCGATAGATCATGCGGATGAGACTCAAAAGCTCGCTGAACTGATCGCGACCTAACGATTCTTCCAAATCTTCCCACTTCTTGGTGTACGCGTCCCGCTGGCTGTCCTCGATCGCGCCGACAATCTCGGCCTTTAATATGTCGCCCGGCGCAAGCGGCAAGCCACGGCTGTTGAGAATGGAGAAAATGCGATACGCGGAATCAAGGTCAGGGGTCGAGACCACGACAAGAAAGCATCGTGTCACCATAAATTGCGCAAGAGTCAGGCGCTCAGCGACCGTCATCTCTTTCAGCCGCTCGTCGAAGTAAAGAGCATTCCTGCGCAGGTTTTGGCGACTGTCCGAACTTTGTTCTCCTAAAGCGATGAGCTTGGCAAAGCCGCCCTCCCGCTGAACGTAGGTTTGGAAAAATTCGAGGTCCCGGGATCGCAGAGCCAGCCGAAACCGGTCTTGCGTGCCCAGGATCTGACTGCCTTTTTCATAGATGAGCTGCGTGATGTCGCGGCCTTCTTCTGCCGATAGGTTGGCCCGGATTGCTGAAAGTAAGAGCGTGATCGTGGTCAGTCTCTGCTGGCCGTCCACGACCTGGCAATCGGGAATAGTTTCGGGCTTGATCAGAACGATGCTTCCGAGAAAATAGGGAGAATACTCTTCGCCGGGCTCTTTGGCCCTAGCTGCATCCCAAAGGTCGTCCAGGAGGTCGCGCGCCTGCTCAACCGTCCATGCGTAGGGCCGCTGGAAGCCGGGGATTTCAAAAACGTAGTCACCGCCGAAGATTTTCGAAACTGGCTGTTCGTGCGCTGAAAGTGGTGAAGCCATTAACTCTTCTCCCAAATGATGGGAACATGGCACCCAATACCAGGGGTTGTCGAGGCTCATTTCCACAAGTCCTCAGACTTGCACTTCCGTGGTGGCGCCTATCCGAGGGCTATCGCTCTTGAAGAAATCAGTCAGTTGGCATTGCAGTGGGACAGCAAGCCGCGCGAGATCGGCGGCGGATATGCTGTTGATGCCTTTCTCGTACTTTTGGATTTGCTGGAACGTCACCGCCAGGTAGCTGCCAAGCATGCGATCTCGATCGACGAGAACCGCGCCGACTTCAAGCGCGTCGGCTGGTCGCCTACGGCAGAGAAGCAAGGCAACGCGAGGCACGGCAACCTCTATTTCGAACAGGTCTGGTTCCCGGGTGTGCTGAACTGGCTGCTCGCCGGAGCCTCGCTCATCCCGGGCGGCCTGAAACACGACGGCAGTGTCCTACGGCTGTCACCCGATCCCGCCGGCCTCCAACACAATGAGCAGGCGTTTCCTCAAGGCCGGAGTTCGCGAGCTTCCTTGATCCGAAGACTGAGGAGTCGAGATCACCCATGCACAAATCGGCCTATCGGCGCTTCGAGGCAGGATCGGTTCTCCTCTATGACCGCATCGCCGACGACATAGAACAGAAGTGGGAAAATGCTCGCTATGTCGGGCGGCTCTGACCCAGATAGAAGAAAGTAGATCACAATGCCGAGAGTGGACCCGCCGATCGGCCGCCAAAATCACCGTTTGAAAAACCGTTTTAGTTCGGTCTTCTCAAACGGTTTCTCTTGCTAAGGTCTTGATTTGTATGGTGGGCGCACCAGGGCTCGAACCTGGGACCCGCTGATTAAGAGTCAGCTGCTCGAATCCGAAGAAGCGCATTGTTTGTCGGTTTTGAGTAGCGATGCAAGCTCGCGTCGGAAGCTAAGACGGCCACGCGACGAGAACATCACCTGACACTAGGGCAGATCCCACAACGGGAAGCGTAGCATCAGCGCTCTTGATCCTTCGTTCTTACTTGCCTTTCACGACGCGCCTGGTCGTTGTCGGTTCCAGCTTGGGCGCGCTCCTGAACGGAAGCTAGAATATTCGCCCGCGGGAACGAATGCCCCTTCTCAAGATGTTCGGCGATCCGCTCCTTGGCGAAAGCCATGATGCTCCGACGAGCATTCTCATCGCGCGGCAGCGCGCGTTCGACGAGCTTGTTGATGAGGACAATCTGGGATTGGGCCGCGAGCAGGTCGGAATCATGGGCGGCTGCCGTCCGCTCTGGACGGCGTGCCTCCACCGTTACACTCCACGTGTTGCGCCACATCTGGCGCCGTTCAATGCCAGCGGCTCCTGTGGCGGCGTCTATGGAATTTATCGCCCTCATGACTGGTTCAACGCCATCCCTTCGCAGAGAGATGCGGTCGCCAGGCCTGGCGCCACTGTCTGCGACGTCAGTTACAACTCCGACGCCCCACACCTGATGTCGGCGGCCATCGTCCAGTTCGATGGCTACATAGGTTGATGGCTCCGCGTCGGGACGGTTGCGGTAGGGGCCAATACCGACGTCCATCAGACGTCCGGAAACGCCGTTGTCGTAATCGAGCCTATCCGCCTGGGTTGACCTGTCGGAGGTCGAGCGAGCCCCTACATCCTTGGTCTGGGCGCGGGCTCGATCCCATGCGGCTCGTCGGTCAGCGAGCGCCTGGCTATCAAGCTCGTTTGGCTCATAACCCTTCACATCCATCCCGCGCGCGCCAGCCTCGAGCCAGGCCTGGCGTCGGAACTCGACGGAACCACGGACGTGAAGGGCCTCCCACTGGCGATGTTGTGCCACGCTGACCATGTCCCGGATCACCTCAGCGGCAGCTATGCGGGTGACGAGGCGATCGTCAGTGGCCTTGAACGCGAGGTACTCTTTCCGCTCATCGGCATAGAGCCGTGCTTCGCGGCTAGATCCATCCTTTTCGGAATCACTGGTCACCAGGTAATATTTGCGGCGGATGCGATCCGGGAGAGCATTGTCGAGCGGTTCCGTGGAGGAGGACTTGTCAGTGGCTGGCTCGCTCCCGGAGTCGTCGCCCCTCTTGTCTCGGTTGGAAGCGTCCGCGGCGCGACGTTGCCGTTCGAGGCTGAACTCGTTGCTGTCATCACGTGTGTGGTTCATGCTGCTGCTCGTTCCGCTTGCGGCCGGGCCGTCGCGCCGGCGGGATAGCCTGGGCGTCGATATAATTCAGAACCCAGGCCTTCATGTCGTCTTCGGAAAGGCCTTCGAGGTCGACATTCACGTCACCGAAATCGAAACTGGCACCGGCCGGCATCGTGGAGGGATCGGCGACCTCATCGTCGGTCATGGGCCGCGACCGGAAGACTGCGCGCAATTCCGCTATTTCAGAGCGCAGCTCCTTGATTTCGGCATCGAGCAGTGCGTTTGAGCGTCCCTTGGGTAGTTCTGGGGCTGGTGCCGGCAGCAATCGCTCCAGAAAAGACTTGTCCTCGTAATAGATGATCTTGTCGGCGATGATGGGTGGAATGCCCGTGCCGAGAATGAAGGCCTTGGATTTCGGAAGAAGCTTGAGCTCTTGCGGTAGCATCAGAGCGCGACGATGCTCGGAGACGGTCTCGCTGATCGCGCGCATCGCCAGCCCTTTCGGCCCACTGCGACTGCGCGCGTTCACGGTCTCGTAGCCGATGCGCTCCGAGAGCTCATTTGCCACGTCGTGCTCCTTCGGAGCAAACACGACCTCGACAGCGTGATTGGTCATGAAATTGCGGGCTGCATCGATCCCGTAGATCGCGCGTAGCTGCGCCGGGCTCTGGATCACCGTGAGAAGGCGGATGCCGTAGCCGGCGATGAAGGCGACCGATTTCGCCAGCACGTTGACATTGCCCAGCGCTGGAAATTCGTCCAGCAAGAGCAGCACCTTGCGAGCGAGTTTTGGGTTTTGTTCGGGTAGTTCGCGAGTGTTGAGGTCGACCACCTGCTGGAAGAAGAGATTCAGGAGCGGCGCCATGCGGTCGAGATTGTCAGGCGTCACACCAAGATAGATTGACATGGGAGTTTGGCGGAGCTGCCGCAGATCAAAATCATTGGCCGACGTCGCAGCATCGATGCGGGGATTGAGCCAGAGACCGAGCCGCGCCGTTACGGTCTTGCGCACCGAGTTCAAGGTGTTCTCGGACGCGGCGAGGAAATCATTCAGCGCCGTGATACAGTTCCGCGACAGCGGGGAAGGACCCGCCTTGCGATCGCCGATGATCTTGTCGAAGTGGGCTTTGAGGTCCTGAGTCGCCGATAGCTGGCGCAGGATCTCGCCGATCGTCAGTGGCAAGCCCGGCGTTTCCGCGACATAGCCGCCGATCGCCACAAAGGATGAACGAGCCGCCTCGAACCAGAACGGGTCGCCGCGGCTCTCAGCCGGAAACAGCATCACTGCGATGCGCTGCAGATCGTCATAGAGATCGGTGGGATCGCTGCGCACATAGCCCAGCGGATTATAGCGCGCGGTGCGACCGTTCTCGTCGAGCGGATCGAACAGATGGACCTCCTGTCCGTGGCTAAAGCGAAAGCCGGCCGAGCGATCCCAATTCTCCTTCTTCACATCCAGCGCAACAACTGAATCGGGCCAATTAAGCAAATTTGGAATGACATAGCCGACCCCCTTGCCGGCGCGGGTTGGGGCGTAGAGGAGGACATGCTCCGATCCGCCAAAGCAGAGCAATTTGCCGTCCTTTCGGCCGAGCAGCAGGCCTTCCTCCGATCGCAGGCCTGCGGCCCTAATCTCCCGCTCGGAAGCGAAACGGGCCTTGCCGTGAAGGGGAAGCGGGCGCTGCCGGAGAATGGCACCGAGCAGACCAAAGACCACAATCAAGCCGGCTAGAGTTGACAGGGTTAGCCAGCGGTCGAAACGCGGGTCAGCGCCATAACGCGGCCAGCCTGTGGCGATCTCCGACCAGTGAAAGCCGCCATCGTGAAGCCTGAGCCCGAGCAGCAGAACGTTGGAGGCGACTAGCAGGAACACTGCGGCGGCCGCGAAGGCAAGCGCCGTGCCCTGGGCCGCCTTAACGGGCGTGGTCGCGCTTGCGAACGGGGTCATAGTAGATTTCCGAGATGCGGTAGCGGCCATTACGCTTCTGCATCTGGACTACTATGTCGACGAGATGCAGCAGGAGCGAACGAATATCGTCGCGATGAAGGTCACGTCCCTCCGCACTCTCCTTGACCAGCAAGGTCATTTGTTCGAAGGCAAGGCGGGCGCTGTCTGCGTGAACTGTCGTGATCGATCCTGGGTGCCCCGAATTCACATTCCTGAGATAAAAGAAGGCGGTGCCGTCGCGCAGCTCCTGCAGCAGAATGCGGTCAGGCCGCATGCGCAATGACGATTCCAGGAGTTCGCGGGGGCCGATCCTGGCGACACCCTGCCCATCCTTGGCATAGAGCAGCCGGACGCAATTCTGATGCGGGATCATCAGCTCAGCGGTGTCTTCGATGGTGATGAGCCGCTCGTGCTCCGGGATCGCAGCAATCAACGCTTTGGACAGAGTGGTCTTGCCCGAACCGGTCGCGCCCGAGATCAGGATGTTGCGGCGCGTGCGCACCGCAAGCTCGAGAAATTCGCGCCACTGGCCTGCTTCCTTCAGAGCAAGAAGTCGATGTTCGTCGGCATCGAGCTCGTCACTGGCGGAGCGGACGTCATCAAACAGCTCTGCCAGCTCAAGGGTCCCCAGGTTCATGGTCATTGTTGAGGGCTTGCGGATAGTCAGGCTGATCGTATCCGCCGGGACGGCGGGTGGCATGACGATCTGACAGCGCTCGTCGCCGATCAGGCTGGTTGAGACCACCGGGTATTCCGGCCCTATATCCTGTCGGGTGTGGCTGGCGGCTGCGGTTGCAAGATGTGAGAGGTAAGTTTGCGTGAGGGCAGCTAGCTCATGCCGGGTCCAACCGTGAGGCCCCTCCACGAAAACTTCGCCCGGACGGTTGACGACGATTTCGGTGAGGGTGTTGTCCGACAGGTACGGCGCCAGCGGCTCAAGGTAGCGCGCCAGCACCAACCGTCCGCCATCATGATTGACCGATGCGCCTGCGCTCATTTCGTCACCACAGCAGAGCCAACGATGCCTCCGGGGAGGGTGCGGTCGAGGATCTGGGTGCGGTTTTCGATCCGTTTGAGTTGGTAGACCGACGAGAAATCGAGGTCGCGTGCGACAAAGATGTTCACGAGCTCACCCTGGTTCTTGTTCAGCGTCGGCGGGATGTTGATTGACTGCTCGACGGCGATGCCGGCGGCGGTGTTTGTCGCGCCAGCGGTGTTGTTGATCTGGATCGAGCCATCTTGCAATTGCTGGCGTCCAATGGAGGAGGCATCGCCAACGATCGACAGCAACAGCGCCGAACCGAAGCGCTCCCAGAAATGCGTGTCGATGTCGCCGTCGAACCCTGCGCGGCCGAGCGCATCCGTGGCAGGGGAGGCCAGCGCCACGATCACTCCTGTCGGCGTCTTGGCGCGCGCCCATAGCACAAACATCCGTTTGGAGCCGCGCCGGACATTGCCACGATATTCCCCGACGACTTGCGTGCCTTTTTCCATCAGCACCACGTTGCCGGAATCCGACATCACATCTCGCAACACGACACAGGAGACGAAGCCCGCCACATCCGACGTCATCGCGGTCTCCAGCACGCAAGGGATCGATGTGCCCTGGGTGACCAGAAGATTGCGATTGGGAAGCCGGGCCGCGCGCACGCCTTCGATTGGCGTGGGTTTCAACTTGTCCGCAAGCTCGTTGCGTGGCTCGGGCCGCCCAAAATCATAGGGATCGAGAGCACCGCTTGCGGTCTGGCCGTCACGGGGCGGACGCCCCGATGCGACCGGCCGGTTATAGGCAAGCACCGGCGCGCGCCGCGCGCTTTCGAGCATTTGGTCCGCGGCGGGTACGGCGGCCGCCGGTGTGACAGCAATAGGTGCGACCGGAATGGACGCGGTGGTGATGGGTGCGGCAGGTGGCTCCGCGGCGGGCTCGAAGGCGGCCGCCTGGCGGATCATGAGTTTGCGGGCGGACTCGCCGACCGGCTTGTCGCTTTTCCAGGTGCCCCAGATGATCAGAAAGGCGAATGCGGTCAGCGCGAGCGCGCCGAAACCGCGCTTGAGCATCGCTGCTCGACCATTGTCCCCTCCTCCCACCGGGGTAATGCCACGTTCGCCGGCAAGTATCTCGTTCTCATGCTCGGTCATGTTGTGCCCGCCTATCGTGCCCTTGTGGTTGGAGATGACCTCTTCGCCCGCCGCTCGACTGAGGGGCTCGTGGTGTTGGTACCGGGGTTGACCCCGACCGCATCGAAGGCTTCGTTGAAGATGCAGAGCACGATGTCGCCCTTGCGCAGCCGAAACTCGCGAGCTGTTGCGTGGACCACCACCAGCTCGCCGCGGACATCCTTAGGGACGAGACTTTCAGAGCCGTCCGAGTTGATCAGATAGATCGCCGGGGTCTCGCGATTGCCTGCGAAGCGGAACGTGGTCTCCTTGCCATCGTCGAAGACGGCTTCGGGTTCGAGGTCGATCGAGCCCTGGGCCGAAAAACGCCAGTTACGCGCACCATAGGCATGATGCAGGTCAAAGGTCTGATCGATCAGGGCGCCTTCCCGCTCGGCGCCCCGAGCGGCCGCCTCAACGCGCCGGCGCTCGATTTCGTCGCCGGGATAGGCAAAACGGACGACGAAGTAGCTGTCCGCGAGCGTGGTCTCGGCGATCGACAGCTCAAATTGATAGGAGCGCTTGCGCCCGTCGGGGCGGGTGGTGACGACCTGCAGATTGGTTGGTGGATGTTTTTCGCGGGGCTTGAGGAAGAGAATCGAACCTGCAGGCGCAACCTCCCATGCGATGGCGTCGCCGATGGCGACATGCGCTATCTCCTCGTCATCGGCAAACACGACCTGGGTCGAGGCGCGGATGACGCCGTTGAGGCGGACCACATTGGCTGGGTCATAGGTCACAGTGCGCACGCGTGCATCGTGTTGGCCAGGTACCGGCTGCTGCAGCGCCAGCACGGGCCCGACACATCCGAGAGCCGAAATGATCAGAAGCGCGAGACGTTTCATGGCACGACCTCCGGATCGGCGCGATATTCCGAAACCAAGAAGCCGAGCGGATTGATCAGACGGTCGGCGGACGACATCGGCGCGTTGGCGTAAGTGAACGTCAGGGTCGAGACCCAGTGAGTGATGTGGGTTTCCTCGCCCTTGCGGGTCTCTTTCATGAAGCGCACGGACGCGACATTGTCGGCCAGGAGAGAGATCGCTTTGATCCGGACCGTGGCAACCCCGAAGCGGCCCTGAACGACTTGCGGGCTTTCAGGATTGGAGCCGCGGTACCAGGCTGCGAAGCGAGCTTGCTCGCCCTGCCCCGAAAGCAGCGAAATCGTCCGAAAATTGGTTTCCGCCTCCGGATAGCTGTAGCCTTCCCGCGCGCGGACGTAGCGTCCAAGGAAATACTTGGTGACGGCTTCGTCGTAGCGTGCCGGAGTGGAATTGAGGGCCGAGACGGTGTCGACAATGCCTGTGGCATTGTCGACCCGGATGACGAACGGCTCGACCGTTTTCAACGGCGCCAGCGCGGCGACCGCACCGACTGAGGCCACCGCCATTGCGCAGGCGCCGGCGGCAACCACCCAGGCTGTGCGCCGCGAGCGATGGGCCGACAGAAGCAGATCCTGTTCCCATCGCCGCGCATTCTCGAAATAGCTCTTCAGATCATCCTGCCCAACCATCTCACGCCTCCTTGCCACAGGCGCGATACGAGGCTGCAATGTTGTCCCAGCGTCCGAATGCGGCGAGATGGGTCGATGTTGCGGACGGCTTGCCCTCACCCTTCCGGACAAGGGGTGCGGATGGCTCAGCCGGTGGCACGGGTGTTGCTGACGGCGCGCCGGACTCCCAATCCCAGAGCGAGCGATTGAGCGGCCGCCGAGCCAGGCCATCACACGACGGTGGCCCCTTTGACCAGTTCGCGCAGCCGCCAAGCTGCCATGCAATGATGCAGATGATGAATAGTCGACGCCACATCGTTCTGATGCCCCTGTCTTTATCGTCGCCTGATGCCGGCGATCTTGGCTTACCTCGTCGAGGTCCCCTGGGATTGAGCGCGCCGCATGCTGCCGCCTTGACGACTGGCTCTGAGTGCGGCGAGGCCGCGGCCAGCTGACCACCGAGCGCCGGCGTAGGCACCCCCGGCGGCGGCCGTGGCATTGGCGATCATTGGGTTTGTGACCAGTCGGCTTGCAAGCGATGCGCCGCCGCCGGCGAGACCACCTGCGATGATCGGCAGCTGAAGCGCGATGTACCCGGACAGGCCCAACACGGCACTGATGGCGACCGCGGCGACCATCATCTCACCCGCCGTCCCTGCATTAGCCGCGAATCTGTCGATGAAGCCGCTGAGAGTGGTCAGCATCAACCCGACCAGAGCGACCACCAGGACCAGAAGGATCACGAAGTTTGCGAGCTGCCGAAGCCAGGCTTCGGTAAACGGGCGCGTTGCCTCAAATAGTCCCATTGCAATGAAGATCGGGCCGAGCGCGATGACGACGCCAAGACCCACTTTGGCGTAGAGGAGGATGGCAAACTGCAGAAACGATCCCACCGCCACGAAGACCAGCAGAATGGCCGCAATGAGAGCGGGTGCGACGTTGGTCAACCCAGCCTGCTCATAGATCTTGTTTGCGATGCCAATTCCTTTAGACAGGAGCTGGTCGAACGGTGCGCCCGAACTGGTGTTCAGTCCTGACCCCGCTAACGCATTGCCGATTTCTTTCGGTAACGAATCGAAGAACAGACTCGTGACGTATTGCTGAAACGCGCTGGAATTCGTCGCCAGCAACACCACGACCACGATCCGCATCGCCCGCCAGGCGAATTCCATAATCGGCTCAGAGATCGCGCCGCGCATTACCGCAAAGCCGTACAAAATGACGTATAGCATCACGGCCGTCCGGAGAGGCCCGTCAACGTAGGAAGCGAGATTCGACACGGAGGTCGACACAAACGCTGTAATTGGCTGTTCGAATTCCTTCAGGAAGCTGTCAAAGACGTTTATGGCCACGCGGAAGATTCCTTACTTCAGGGCGTCTTTCATCTCTTGGATGGTGATCTTGTTGCGGGCCTCATTGGCATTCATGCAATTCGGCGTCGTCCCAAGTGCTCCAGGATCATCGCGGCACGCCTTGAGCGCCATCGCAAGCTCCTCCCGATGATCTAGGAACCAGCCGACGGTTTTCGATTCTTGGCCCTTTTGGACCTCGTTGCAGCCCGTAAGAGCCGCAGCGACGGTGAGGAGAAGAGTCGCAAGTCGAGTCGTCATTGCAGGGCCGCCTTCATTTCGTCGATCAGCTGTCTCTGTTTCTCCCGCTCCCGCTGACCATCCATGTCCATGCGGGCCTGCTGGATCATCGCCAACCCCTGCATTCGGAGCACGTCGTTCTGGAGCAGCGCCTGTTCGGCCTGCAGCCGGGCCGAGAGATCGAGCACTTCCTTGGCGTCGCTCGCCGAGCTAATGCGGGCCCTGAGCTCCTCGAGGGCATCGATCCGCTGCGAGGCAGTGTCGTACACCGCCTGGCCCAGGGAGTGTTTCGCCCCGGTCTGCCGTGCGATCCGGTCGAGCTCGCTCTGGTAGTACGAGTTGCCGCTGTTGCCGGAATACGCGCGATTCTGCGAGAGATAATGATTGATCGCGTCGGCGAAGTTGCCGCCGCCCTGCCCCGCAACAAGACGTTCGATGTCCGAGAACTGTTGGGGCAGGACTTTCCGGAACTGTGGCGTGTTCAGGAGCGCGCCGATGTCGTTGGCGTTTGTCCGCTTATTGAAACTGTCATAGAGCTGCTTGGCTTGGCTCAGTTGATCCTGTGCGACCTTGAGCTGAGATGTCAGGGTGTCGACCTGCTTCTTCAGCTCCGTCAGCTGCTCAAACTGGCGCGCATATACGCTTGGGTCGAACACGATCTCCGCCCCGGCCGGCGAAGCCGTCAGCAGGGTGACGACAGACAGGCAGGCGAGAGCCGCCGCCATGCGTTGAACCATCATTGGGCCCTCCTCCGCTCCGCGTAAAATACCGGCAGCCATTGTGCAGGATCGTCGCCGACCTGCTTGCGAATGCGGTCCAGTAGCTCGACCGTTTCCGTACGCCCCGACAAGACGGCAAGCGCGTCGTCGAAACCGGCGAGGTCAAGTTCGGCTACTACCGAGTTGTGCCCCTGTTTGACCAGAAAGCGCCGGCTTTCGGGCGCGAGCTCCTCCCTGATCAGGCGAAATTCCGTGTCGGTCAGATGGAAGCCATCGACGTAGTCCGAGCGCGTGCCCCGCGCATTCGGCAGGAAGATCTGGGTCGGGCACTGTTCAACAATGGTGTGTGCGATTGGCGATGCCAGCGCGTCGCGTGGCGACTGGGTGCCAAACACCATGACACCGTTCTGCTTGCGGATGGTTTTCAGCTTGTTGCTGGCGAGATCACGAAAGGCCTCGTCGCCAAGTGCCTTCCAGAATTCGTCGATGTCGATGATCAGGCGACGCCCGTCGATCAGCCGCTCCACGCGATGGAACAGATACATCATCAGCGGCGTGCGCACCGTGGGATGATCCAGGAGATCGGTCATGTCGAAACCGATGAACCGGGCATCTAAGCCGATAGCGTCTTGATCGCCATCGAGCACCCAGCCAAAAGGAGCGCCCCGGCACCATCGCTCGAGCCGCGCGCCAATGCCCTCACGATCCTGTTGGCCAAGAAAGGCCCGCAATGTCCCGAACGATCGCTCTGATTGCCGCAGCTGACCGAGCGCGCGCAGTCCAGAATCAATTCGTTCCTCTTCGATCACAGTGAGCGGGCGGTCGTCCGGCGTGACGAGTTTACGGACAAGTTCTCCGAGGAATGAGAGATTTGCTGGCGTCAGCTCCAGCGCCTTGAGCGGCGCGCACCCGGTCGGGGCGCCATTGTGGAGCGTTAGATAGGTCCCGCCAACTGCGCGGACGAAAATCTCGGCGCCACGGTCCTTGTCGAAGAAGACGTAGGACGCGCCTAACCGCTCGGCCTGCGACAGCAGAAAGTTCTGCACGACGGTTTTGCCGGATCCTGAGGGGCCGCAGATGAATGTGTTGCCGAGGTCGCCGTGATGAAAAGAAAAGTAGAACGGCGAGCCGGACGCGGTCTTGAGCATCGCAACCGCCGGTCCCCAATGGTTGCCAGCGGGCCGTCCGGTCGGATAGGTATGGAACGGTGAGAACGCCGCGAAATTCCGCGAGTTGATCGCGCCAGTGCGTGCCCGATATTTGAACAGTCCGGGCAGCTGGGCCCAATAGGCCGCCTCAAGTCCAAGATCTTCTCGGGCGACCACCGCACCCGCATCGGCCAGTGCGCGTCGTGCCACGCTCATGTGATCCTGCAGCTGTGACGGCGTATCTGCGTAGACCAGGAGCGAGAGGTGATGGTCTCCAAGCACGAACCGGTTGGACTCGAGATCGTCGAGCGCGTCGGAAAGCTCGTCGATCTGCGAGGCGGCCGGATCCTGTGCCGAAACTAGCTGGTTCTGCTTGCGCGTCAGGACCGCCTTGGCGTCCGCCTTGGCCAAAAACGCGAACGATTGCGTGACGATAAGCTCAAACGGCGCCGAAAGCAGCGCGTTCAAGAGACCCGGCCGGGTGGACGCCGGATATTCCTTAAGGCCGAACATGCCGGCGAACCGCGATCCGCCGGCGCCGCGGATTTCGAGGGCTTCGCGGCCGAAAATGACACGATTTGAATAGAGTGCCGGGCCGATCGGCCCTTGCGGTAATGGCATCGCCATCCATTCCCTGGAGGCGAGCGCGTGGAGCAACTCCATCGGTTCTGAGAACGTGATCCCGTCGCGCTCAAACAATCCAGCCGCACGGGCGCCGTAACGGTCGAGTGCCGCGACGATGTCTCGCGTGGCATCGTCAAGCCGCTTCAGGGTGCCGCTGTCCACCTCGGCGGAGTTCCGTGAGCTTCGGCCAAGTCGCCGAAAGAATTCGGCCGCCGTATCCGTTGCCGCCCGTCCGGGATGACAAACCAGGGTAAGGTAGAGATCGTTGCGAAACAGCGCTTCCTTGCAAAGTCGTTGGCGATATTCTGCGTCAAGTGCCGCTGCAAAGGTCGACCGGAAGGTACCGTCCGGATAGACCGACGTCCGGCGGCGCACCAGGTGGCTCCAGAGCGCCAGCTGCGGATCCGCAATATTGCGCAGCGTGAGATTCAGCTTGCTGTGAAGATCGTTCAGATCCGATGTCTCGGCAGTCTCGAACGAGGTGCCGTCGATCCGGATCACCGTCAGCAGGGCTCGTGTTGTAAGACTGATTACTGTGTCGGTCACATGCCGGCTGAACGGCAAGTAGACGTCGGGCTCGATCTCCCGGCTCTTAAGCGCCCTATTGCGCATAACCGAGCCCCCTTGTTCGATGGCTCCGGACGAGTTTGAGCGGCGTGCACGACGAGCCGCCCCAGAATGCGGCGTTGCGCGCGCGGCCTCGGGTTTCGATCCAGGCAAGCAGGATCCGGAACATGTTGGGGTCGTGCCGGCAGATGATGCGGCAAAGCCCATGGATCGGAATTGCGACCAGGCCGTAGACGATGCTCCCGGCCACCAGGAACAGGATGCAGGAGAACATCACGTTGAGCGCCATGGCTTCCATGGTGACACCGGCGACCATGGCGGGACGTGTACAGGCGAGGAACAAGGTATCCTCCGTGAGACGCGCTGCCTCGATCATCAATGGCCGCCGGTCAAGGTCGAGACCACTTCGGAAGCACCGAACGTGATGGCGACGCCCAGCACGACATAAGCGGCCTTGCGCAGATCGAGATACCCGAACATCCATGCGATGCCGACGATAATGACCGCCAGCGTTGCCAGCAGACGAGCAACGTTGCCGGTCAGCATGTTGACGATGTTCTGCAGCACGCCTTCGATGTTCGCGGTCTGCGCCAGCGCCGGCTCGACCAACGCGATGCTGAGGACGGCTCCCATGCAAAGGAGAGCAGCGGAGTGTTTAAGAGGAGAAGTCATGGCATGGCTCCGATTGGCACCGCAGCCGGACCCGAGCCCGGACCACGGTATTGAGTTGAGGGGGAAAACGACGTTTTCTCATCGTTCGTAGACGAAGGCTGACGTGCCTCGTCCCGAGTGATAGACGTCCCAGCGCGGGTGCTCACTGGCAGAGGTTGCGGGTGGATTGATTGTCGTATCGCCGCTGGGGCGGTTACGGCCGGTGGTCGCCGTCGGCTGGATGCCAGCCTCGGAGGCTCGGCTGGGAGATTTGGACGCAAAGCTCCCAACAACCTCGGCAGTCGCCTGGTCGTGATTTGCGCTTTTGATGCTCGCCGCTTGCAGGCGCAGGTCGAATAATCTGCCAAGGCCAGCAATGTGCTGGCACGGATCGAAGGTGGTGGCAGCCGTCAGCCCTGCCTTCTTTGTATCCTCGGCATCAAGTTGGGCGAGACCGGTTCGGACCTGCTGGCCGCTAGCGATGGCTTCGGTTGCGAGCTGGATGGCTTCGTCACGATCGGTCGCCTGAATCGGAATCGGTTTGCGCCCATAAATGGTGATGAGCAGCGGCTCGAATGAGCTCGCCTGCCGCACGATGGCGGTCAGCGGCCGGGCCATTGCGGTCGGGGCGCATCGTTCGACCAGAGCTGCGAACGCAGCGGGATCCATGGTAAGAGCCTTGTCAGGAGCTGATGACGTTCGGTGTTAGGCAGCGATCGCCACGTTTGATGGCGCCTCAATTACACGGCCCGAGAACTGCCCAGCCGCTCGGATCGCGCCGAGAGCCTCACAGGAGATCGGCAACAAGCCGGCTACGGCATTGGTCGAGCCGATTTGGCGGGGCAAGCCGAGGCGATCGAGATGCCATCCGGCCCGACGCAGGATACGTTCCATGCGCAGATCAGTGACGGTTGCGATGGCCTGAAGATTGTGCTGCTGCCCCCATTCAAGCATGGCGGCAAGCAGCAGGAACGTCGCTTTGCGCAGCCCATTCTCTGCTGTTGCCGCCGCACTCTTGGTGTCAACGCAAAAGCGCGAGCTCTCCCAAATCGTGGTCGCTTTCGGAGCCGGGTTGCCATCAAGCAACACTGGGAACGTATCGGCGAGCATGTTGCGCCCGGTGGTGGGGAGCAGGCGAACACACCCAACAACGTCACCCTGTTCCAGCGCCAGGAGATAAGTCGGATTGAAGGTGTCGTACTGATCGATCTCCAATCCGTTGGAAACAGAGACGTCCCAGTCGAGCCGGTCCTTGAATACTCGCCCTCGTAGGCGATGCATTCCTGGCGCTAGTTCGGAGTCCTGCAGGAGGGCCGCACGGCTACGCACAATGACCTTCATTCTTAACCTCAAACTTACGAATCACAGCTTCGAGATCAAGAAAGCAGCCACGGTCATGCCGTTGCGCTGTCAGTTCTGACAGGGAGAGTTTGGAATCGTTCTTGCCGCAAAGCTGCCGCAACGTCGCAATAAATGCCTGCACGTGGAACGCGAATCGTTAGAAGTTTCGCGTTGTGGGGACTTAAGAAACGACTGAAGTGGCGCAATGAAAGATGTCAAAAGAGCATGCGATGAATTTGTCGATTGTCTTCACACTGCTCAAACAGAAGATGATTTTCGACGTGTTGCGGAACGAGCCGCGCACGCTTTGGGGTTCCGATGGTTTGCTTATTTTGGCCAGCGCTCAAATGGCCGCAATCTGATCTCATCCTATCCAAAGAGCTGGATCAGCCACTATTTTCGGGAGGGCTATCACAACATCGATCCCGTTCTTCAGGAGCCGCGAAATACGAGCCGAGTATTGCTGTGGGATGGCCGCGAGGCGCGAAGCGCAAGATCACCGAAAGAGCGCCGTCTGTTTGACGATGCATTAAGTTTCAAAATCAGGACCGGCCTGACCGTTCGCATTCCCTCGAGTCAAAACCAGTTCGCGGCGTTTACGCTGGCGGTCGACGAGCGCAGCCTTGGACTCGATCGTTTCATGGAGACCTCACAGGACATTTTGAAAACGGTGGGTCTCACCTACCATGCGCATGTGAGTGCCAAGATTGGACGCGCCTCGGCAGAAAGGGAAATCATCAACCCGCTGACGCAGCGCGAACGGCAGTGTCTCGCCTGGATCTCCGATGGCAAGACGATGCAGGATATTGCCCAGCTCCTTGGCGTTAGCTCGCGGGGTGTGAAGTTTCATCTGGACAACGCCAGGCGCAATCTTGCTGCATTGACCCTCCCGCACGCTGTGGCGCTCGCGTTTCGTCAGGGATTGCTCCCGTAATGCAAAACAGCTGTCCGGCTTGTAAGAAGTTCCAAGAGTGACGGTTCAAGCTGGATGGCCACGTCAGGCGGTTGCATTCAAGGCGCGGGATTTTTGGGCACATAACCACGGCTTTTTTTGCGGGCGAGCCAAGCCTCGAGCGCTTCGACGGCCTGGACCCTTCCAGCAAACAGATCCATCCGCCGGCGGCCGCGTTGGCCGAGACGCCCCCATTCGCGCACCAACGCCGTATCACCGAACAGAGTCGGTTCGATCGTGAGGACATAGAACCTGGCCATATTGCAGGCCGGATCGCACCGTTGGAGCACGAGGTATCGCACCGTGAGTTCGGACATGCGTAAGAATCGCAACTGTCGGAACCACCGTCCAATTAAGTTATCGAATCGATCATGCGGCTCGATTCAGAAGTTTAATACCGGTGATGACAGCCATTGAGGTGTTCAGCGATCGGACTCGGAAAATATATCGGCTGTTGTGCGCCTCTGGCTGCGAAGAAAGCGGGCGTCGCCCTGCGGGCCGGGCTGTTGGCTACGCTGAAGCCCCCGCGTAGCGGGTCTTCCCCCTTACGGGCTGCCATCCCTGACGCGAAGCGGCCGGAGTCCCCGAACAAGCCAACTGCCGAGCCTATCGGAACCCGCGTATAAGCGTCGGACCTGAAACGCAAGCGACGCCTTTGGCCGCGAGGACATCGAACGGCAGCGGAAAATTTGCGGAGCAACCGCCAGGCGGCCAAATCGAGTTCGCTGCGGACAAAACGACGGCGGCTGTTCTCGCAGTCAATCAGAGACTGCATCCGCAGGCTGAACCATGTGCATTTCGGCTCACTTGCTTCCGGTGAAGTTCCAATCCCGCTCTCGAATGGGCTTTCCTTGGTTCTGGTGCGGCCTTCCACGATCAACCCACAAGGGGTTCGCTACGCAAGCGTGCGACCTCTCCGGCTTCGCCTTCGAGGTGACCGCAGCCGCCCCCGAACACGTCGGCGCCTGTCGAGCGGGGATGGTCCCCGCCGCAAAACGGGAGCCTTCAATGTCGCACAATCTCGCCCTCGCTCAGAACCACGCCTTCGATCTGGCCCGCACGCTGATGGTGCCTGTCATTCTTTTCCAGACTGAGAGCGAGTTCGGCGTGATGGTCTCCAGCGAATATGACGGCGACCAGGACGCCATCGTCCATGATTATGATCCCTGGCAGATTATGGACAGCTAAGGACTGTCGGCTGCGCCAAATCCTTGATGTGCCGAGCCTGTCGCCCGGCACATTCCGGTTGAACTGCACATAATCCGGAGCCCTGCTACTCCCAACAACGGAGATCGAGCATGCCCGTACCTGTACGCCTTCAACTCAGGACTGAAGATCCGGACAATGTTCTTTGGCCCATCATGGGCCTCTACACCGACTACCTTGTCCGCGGTCGCTACGGCGCAAAGCGTCGCCGTCGATATACCGCCTCAGCTCTTCACTTTGGCGACTGGTTGCGCAATGAGGGCGCAGGACCAGGCGACATCGACGAGACTCGGATCGGCAGCTTCCTCATCAACCACCTGACTACCTGTTCGTGTGGACATCCGGTCCCGCGCGGTCTCATCCTCAACAGGGCGGCGCTTAACAACCTGCTCCGCGTGCTGCGCGCGCACAACATTGTCGCGGCACCAGCGCCCGATGCGATCGAAGTGGAACTCGCCCGGTTCGACGCTAAGATGAACGAGATTTGGGGACTGACGCAGGGCACGCGTGATCACCGTCGCCGCATCGTCCGACGTTTGCTCCGGGAACAGTTTGGCGCAGGACCGATCGAGTTAGGTGCGCTCACGCCCAATGCCGTTCGCGCCTTCGTACTCGGTGGCGCCGGATGGAGCACCAGCACGATCCGTGTCATGGGTGGGGCAGTCCGCTGCTAGCGCACTGCTCGGCGACGACGTTGCTCATCTCCACAAAGCGGTGCCGCGCCCCGCATTCTGGCGGGATGCCGAGCTCCCGGAGGCCCTGTCGGGAGCCGATGTCGAGCAGCTGTTCTCGGCCTTTGACCGGCCTTGTCCGTCACGCCGACGAGGCTACGCCATCGTGCGATGCCTGGCCGATCTTGGCCTGCGTTCAAGCGAGGTTATCCGGCTGACCCTTGATGACATCGGCTGGGACGAAGGCGTCATAAGGGTGCCCGCCGGTAAGGCTCGGCGATCCGACATACTTCCGCTCTCGCCTCCGACCGGCGAAGCGATCGTCGATTATATCCTCAACGAGCGACCCGCGACTCCTCGACGCGAGGTGTTCGTCCGCCATGTCGCGCCCCTCGGTGAACCGGTTGGTAGACGTGTCGTGCAGAAGACACTCCACGCCGCCTACGCTCGGCTCGGTTGGGACCGGAGTCGCGTTCACATTCTCCGGCACACGCTTGCAAGCCGGTTGGTCAACAACGGCGTGCCAATGAAGCAGATCGCTGACGTTCTACGTCACCGCAGCATCGTCACCTCCGCGGGCTACGCGCGGGTCGATGTCGCACGGCTGTCGGCTGTCGCGCTGCCCTGGCCGGGAGCGATCGCATGAGCGTCCCTGTGACAATGCTCGCGCGCGCCGAGGCCTACCTCGCCGAGCGCCGCCGACTCGGATTCGTGCTTGACCGGTCGGGTAGCCTCACGCGGGCCTTCGCCCGCTTCGTCGACGCAAGCGGCCACGAAGGTCCGCTTACCTCCGCTATTGTGCTGCGCTGGGCGAAGGAGCAGGCGATGCATGCCGATCCCTTCACTTGGGCGCAGCGACTCAACGTACTCCGACCATTCGCGCGTCACCTGGCTGACGCCGAATCAGGAACCGCGTTCCCCGAAAGGCGCGCCCTTCGGGCGTTCGAAGCGCCGGGTGTCGCCACACATCTTCACGCCGGCCGAAGTGGACAGGATCATTGCAGCCGCGCGTGCCCTTCCGCCTGTGTTCGGTGCCGGTCCAGCCTCGCTTCCAACAGTACTTGGCCTGCTCGCCGCTACGGGCCTCCGCATCTCCGAGGCGTTGAGTCTCCAGTGTGGCAGCCTCGATGAGGCTGCAACCCGGGTCACGGTGAAGCACTCCAAGTTCGAGAGGACACGCATGGTACCGTTGCACCCGACCGCGACAGCGGCTTTGCGAGATTACCTACGCACGCGAGCGAGGCTCGGCCCGATCGACCATTCCGCGCCGTTATTCCTCGACGAGCGCAGTGGCGAGGCTCTGGGCTACCGTGCCGTGCGCCGCGCATGGCTCCGACTGACGGCAGACGTCGGCATCGTGCCGCGCGGGGGCCACCGGTTCGTCCGTATCCACGATCTGCGGCACACCTTTATCTGTCGACGGCTGATGCTCTGGCAGACCGAAGGTGCAGACATCGACAACGCAATGCTGGCGCTCTCGACTTACGTCGGCCACGTCAATCTCGGCGACACCTACTGGTACTTGCAGGCTGTGCCCGAGCTCATGGCGCTTGCCGGAGGCCGCTTCGAGGCACTCGCACCGCAGTTCAGGGAGGTGTGTCATGACTAACATGATCCCCTCGTTCCCGATGCTCCTCCAGCGCTTCTTCGTCGACTATCTTCGCCAGCAGCGAGCGGTCAGTCCCAGCACACTCGCGGCTTACCGTGACACGTTCAAGCTGCTGCTGGCCTTCTCGCTGAAGGCGATAGGCAAAGCTCCGACCGACCTCGCTCTCACCGACCTGAACGCGACGCTAATCCTCTCCTTCCTAGATCACCTCGAGGGCGAGCGAAAGAACAGCGTGCGGAGCCGTAACGCGCGCCTGTCGGCGATCCGTTCCTTCCTGAAGTTCGCTGCCCACGAGGATCTGACCTCGCTTGCGGTCATCGAGCGCAGCCTTGCTGTCCCGCAGAAGCGTCACGACAAGGCCGTACTCGGCTTCCTGTCCCGGTCCGAAATGGATGCGATCATCGCGGCACCGGACTGCGCGACATGGGCCGGGCGGCGCGATCAGGCAATGTTCATGCTCCTCTACAACACCGGCGCCAGAGTATCCGAAGCGATTGGCCTGCGGGTCGGTGACGTGGTGCTGGACGTCTCGCCAGTGGCACACCTCCATGGGAAGGGAAGAAAGCGACGAAGCGTTCCACTCTGGAAGGCGACCGCCACGACGCTCCGACAGTGGCTTCGCCACCTGCCGGACACCGGCCCGCAGGGGTATCTGTTCCCGAGCAGCGCGGGCAAACAACTGTCACGCTCGAGCGTAACCCAGCGGCTCGCACAGGCGGTTGCGCAGGCGACGTCCAAGCTTCCTGCTCTTGCGGAACGGGCGATCTCGCCCCACACGATCCGCCATACGACAGCGATGCATCTGCTGCAGTCGGGCGTGGATATCACAGTTATTGCACTGTGGCTCGGCCACGAGCATCCGAGTACGATGCATATCTACATGGAGGCGGACCTCAAGATGAACGAGGAGGCATTGAGCCGGCTCCAGCCGATCGCCGCTACACCAGCGCGGTATCGCCCACCGGACCAACTCATGGCCTTCCTCCAGTCGCTGTGATTATGCGCAGCCCGATCCCGCGTCGGGCTGCGTTCTCACAGGCGCCTCATTCGGAACTGCTCATAATCTGCCAGGGATCAATAATCATGGTTATGCTCAGATCTGCATAACCATGAATACGACCCCTGGTGTCCGGCTCATTGAGCCGGGTGACCGGCTGCCGCTGGCGCCATGCCGCGTGCAAGGGAAGCTTCGCCGCGAGCAGTCATCTGACAAATTCGACAGCTTGTCCGCGCGCCCTTGCGCCCGGCAGGCTTCGCGGCCGGTCTGGGATGTGCCGCAAGGCCAGGAACAAGTGAGACCAACAGAAGAAGGGGCCGGACGTCGTCTGCGCAACGCCGGTGCAAGCAATGAACAAGAGAGCAATCGAAGATCTCCGCGGGAAGGTTGGCTGCGGAGCCCTGCTGGAGAAAGACGGCTGGAAGGTCGACCTCAAGGAAAGTACCAGGCGTGCGATCAAGTATCGCCGCGACACCAACATCATCATCGTCATCCACCAGGGCCGCGGCTGGTTCGATCCCTTGTCGCCGGCGAAAGGGGACGTATTTTCGCTCGCCGAACATCTCGGTGCCGATGGCTTCGTCGAGGCATATGACCGTGTTGCGGATGTGGTTGGCTTCGTCCCCTGCGCACCTGCGTGGCAGCGCCCGGCAAGTCCTAAGGCCCTCGCGTCAATTGTAAAGCGGTGGGGACATCGCTTCAGGCCGCGCCCCGGCTCGCCAGCCTGGCGCTATCTCACCGGCGAGCGCAGGCTGCCGGCAGACATCGTGAAGCAGGCGGTCACTAGCGATCGGTTGCGAGAGGGCCCCCAAGGCAGCATGTGGGCGGCGCATACTGATTCTGCTGGCACGCTCACAGGCTGGGAGGAACGTGGACCGGCATGGCGGGGCTTCGCCACGGATGGCGGCAAGGAGCTTTTTCGCTTCGGGTCGGAGGAGGCCGAGCGGATTTGTATCACCGAGGCGGCCATCGACGCCATGAGCCTCGCCGCGATCGAGGTCGCGCGTGCTGACACCCATTATGTCAGCACAGGCGGCGGCTGGTCGCCCGCGACGGATGGAGCCATCCGCCGCCTTGCCAAGCGCGCCAACGTTTTCCTCGTGGCAGCAACCGACAACAATCGGCAAGGCGACATCTACGCCGACCGTGTTCGTGCCATCGCCGCGGATGCAAGTGCGCCGTATGCCCGATTGCGGCCGTGCGCCGGCGACTGGAATGAGGATTTAAGGGCCTGACGGCTACCTGTTGATGTGGTTGGCAAGGGCGATGTGCAGGCTGCGTGCTGACGCTGCGCCAAGGACTCTTTGTGTCTTTGATCCCACGGCGTTGAGCGAAGGGAAAAGGCGATCGAACAATGAGGGAGGAAAAAGAAACGGGAATGAAGCGCTGCCGCATGCCCGGTCGTCGCGTCAAGGGTGAAGCTTCGCCCGCGTTCCGCGGCCCTTGACCCGCCGGACCGGGGAGGCGGCCGGCGAGGAGGTGTGATGAAGGACTGAAGTGACGAAGAGATCAGGCGGATCGCTCGCGCTGTTAGTCCGGCCAGGCCAAGAGGAGCCGCCCATGCACACTTTCCCCAGCATCCGCAAAGTCTTCGAAGGCGTTGCGACGCGCCACGAGGTGCACCGCTTATTCAACCGCCATCGCGGTGACCCCGCGATGGCCGAAGGTGAAGGCCAGCATCTCTTCGCCGGTGAGTGGTTTGAGATTAATGAGCGAGAGCACGACTACATGCTCGAGATCCTGCCACCGCTGTTCATGCGCGCCGAGATGTTCGCAATGCGCGAATTCATGACGGGCAGCGTCACCAGCGTCTTCTTCTCGCTTGCCATCGACGGAAGGCGGCGCTGGTTCCATGGCTATTGCGATCTTTCCGATCGGCTGTCGCCGGAGCGCATGAAGGCGGCGATCATCGAGCGCGAGTCACGGCCCGTGCGCGCGCTGACGCGCGACGAACGGCTCGAGCACATCTGGTCGAGCACGCATGACGATTATCGTGGCTATGCCGGCGAGCGCTGGCCGCAGGCCATGCGCCGCCGCCGCACCATACTCGTCTATGCCGGCCCGAGCGGCACAGTCCTGAAGCTGCTCGACGACCTCACCGAGGCAGAGATCGCGGCCAAGCTGCCGGTGCAGTTCCGCCATCGGCCGGAAACGGTCGCGGCCTAGCCCGACCTCCCCTCCCCGCCCCGCGGCAGCCCGGCCTCACGCCGGGCTTCGCATTTCAGCACCAGGCCCGGGCGGGCCCCTCATCAACTCCCGCAACGCCGTGCCGTCGGTCGCAGCCCGCGCCGGCGGACGGCGGCGCGCGCCCATTTGGAGGACATTTCCGATGGCGCATGACGATCCTTTCACCCTCGACCTCTTCGGCAATACCGCCCTTTCATCCAGCCTCGGCCTAGGCGTCACGGCCTTCGCCGCCGATTTCGGCGGCGCCGACAATCATGAGGATGATCCGCCGCAGTCGACCCCGGCCCCGACTGGACCGGTGATCGAATGGGCGCGGCGCTCCGAGGACGGTCCCCGCAAGCGCGGCGACAATTTCTATCTTTCCGGCGCGCGCGGCCTCGCAATGGGCTGGAAGCAGCGCGCCCGCGACACCATCGCCGCAGTTCGTTTCGCCGCACAGATCGAGGCCGAGGAGCGCCCCGCGACGGTCGAGGAGCAGCGGCAACTGATCCGCTTTACCGGTTTCGGCGCCTCAGAGCTCGCCAATGGCGTTTTCCGCCGACCGGGCGAAACCGAATTCGCAAAGGGCTGGGACGAGATCGGCGCCGACCTGCAGGATGCGGTCGATGAGGCTGACTACGCTTCGCTGGCACGCTGCACCCAGTACGCCCATTTTACGCCGGAGTTCATCGTCAAGGCGATGTGGGCGGGTTTGCTGCGCCTCGGCTGGCGCGGCGGCCGCGTGCTTGAGCCCGGCATCGGTACCGGCATGTTTCCGGCGCTGACGCCGCCGGGTCTGGACGAAGTCTGCCACGTCACCGGTGTCGAGCTCGACCCCGTCACAGCGCGCATCGCGCGGCTGTTGCAGCCCCGGGCGCGGATCGTCACCGGCGATTTCGCGCGCACCGAGCTGCTGGCGCGGTTCGACCTCGTGATCGGCAATCCGCCCTTCTCCGATCGCACCGTCCGCTCGGACCGCGCGCTACGCTCGCTCGGTCTGCGACTCCACGATTATTTCATCGTCAAGGCAATCAAGCTGCTGAAGCCGGGCGGGCTTGCCGCCTTCGTCACGTCCCACGGCGGACAAGGCGGATGGCTCGGCGCGCGCGCTGATCGCGAATCACGCCGATCTCCTCAGTGCCATCCGTCTGCCGGAGGGTAGCTTCCGCGCCGATGCCGGCACCGACGTCGTGGTCGACATCCTGTTCTTCCGGCGGCGCAAGCAGGGCGAGCCCGAAGCGGACCTCTCGTGGCTCGAGCTCGACGAGGTGCGCCCGGCGACCGAGGACGAGGGCGCAATTCGCGTCAACCGCTGGTTCGCGTGCCATCGCCACCTTGTGCTCGGCGCGCACGCGCTGACCTTCGGCCCGTTTGGCGAGACCTACACCTGTGTGCCTGTTGACGGCGAGGACCTCGCGGCCGCGCTGGACGACGCGGTCACCCTCCTTCCGGTCGCGATCTACAACGGCGAACCGCAGGCGGTCGACCCTGATGACGAGTGCGAGGCCGTGCCGGCGAAGTCGGAGAGTTTGGCGAGCCTCACGTCGCGCGAGGGCAGCTATCTCCTCGATAGCCGGCATGGCTTGATGCAGATCCTTGACGGCCAGCCAGTCGCTGTCTCGGTGCGCAACGGCCGCAGCGCCGACGGTATTCCGGACAAGCACGCTAGGATCATCCAGAGGCTGATCCCGATCCGCGACGCGGTCCGCGAGGTGCTGAAGTGCCAGGAGCTCGACCGGCCTTGGAAGGATGCGCAGGTCCGCTTACGCATCGCGTGGTCGAAGTTCGTGCGCGCCTTCGGGCCTATCAACACGACCGTCGTGTCGACGGCCGAGGACGACGAGACCGGTGAGGTCCGCGAAACGCACCGCAGGCCGAACCTCCAGCCATTCCTGGACGATCCGGACTGCTGGCTGGTGGCCTCGATCGAAGACTACGACCTCGAGTCGGATACGGCGAAGCCGGGTCCAATCTTCACCGAGCGGGTGATTGCTCCGCCGGCGCCGCCCGTCATCACCAGCGCCGCCGACGCCCTGGCCGTCGTTCTCAACGAGCGCGGCCATGTCGACCCCGACCACATCGCGGAGCTCGTGCACCGCGACGTGGGCGACGTCATCGCCGAGCTCGGCAGCGCCATCTTCCGCGATCCCAACGGCGGGTGGTGGCAGACCGCCGACGCCTATCTGTCGGGTGCGGTGCGCGACAAGCTGAAGGCTGCGGAAGCGGCGGCTGCGCTCGATCCCGCCTATGCGCGCAACGTGACCGCCCTGCTGGAGGTGCAGCCTGCCGACCTCCGGCCCTCGGACATCACCGCACGCCTTGGCGCGCCGTGGAGTCCCGCCGCCGACATCGTCGCCTTCGTCAAGGAAACGATGGGCGCGGAGATCAGGATTCACCACATGCCGGAACTGGCGGTGTGGACAGTGGAGGCCCGGCAGCTGGGCTGGATGGCCGCTGGCACGTCGGAATGGGGCACGGAGCGGCGGCACGCTGGGCAGCTTCTCTCTGATGCGCT
This sequence comes from Bradyrhizobium sp. CCBAU 45321, assembly GCF_028128975.1. NCBI lineage: Bacteria > Pseudomonadati > Pseudomonadota > Alphaproteobacteria > Hyphomicrobiales > Nitrobacteraceae > Bradyrhizobium > Bradyrhizobium sp. CCBAU 45321. Next base: position 40,182 of record NZ_LFKZ01000011.1, on the reverse strand, counting down.
CAACTCCTCCGTCCCGCAGATCTTCGACACCATCAAAGACGGCGACAGTGAACGTCGGGTCCTCAACGTCGTCGACACCGAGGCGGCGAAGGAGAAGCTCTCGAGGATCAAGACCGCCTTTCAGAACTGGATCTGGTCCGATCCGGATCGGACCGACCGGCTGGCGCGGGTCTACAATGACCGCTTCAACAACATCGTGCCGCGCGCCTTCGACGGATCGCATCTGAAGCTGCCGGGCGCCTCGGGCGCCTTCGTTCTCTACGATCATCAGAAACGCGGCATCTGGCGCATCATCGCCTCGGGAGCGACCTATCTCGCCCACGCCGTCGGCGCCGGCAAGACGATGACGATGGCGGCCGCGATCATGGAACAGCGGCGTCTCGGGCTGATCGCCAAGGCCATGCTTGTCGTTCCGGGGCACTGCCTGGCGCAGGCGGCGCGCGAGTTCCTGGCGCTCTATCCCGGTGCCCGCATCCTCGTCGCCGATGAGACCAATTTCACCAAGGACAAGCGGCACCGCTTCCTGTCGCGCGCCGCGACCGCGACGTGGGACGCGATCATCATCACGCATTCGGCCTTCCGCTTCATCGGCGTGCCATCGGCCTTCGAGCAGCAGATGATCCAGGACGAGCTCGAGCTCTATGAGACGCTGCTCACCAAGGTCGCAAGCGACGACCGCGTCTCGCGCAAACGCCTCGAGCGCCTCAAGGAGGGATTGAGGGAACGGCTCGAAGCGCTGGCCACCCGCAAGGACGATCTCCTGACCATCTCCGAGATCGGCGTCGACCAGATCATCGTCGACGAGGCGCAGGAGTTTCGCAAGCTATCCTTCGCTACCAACATGTCGACGCTGAAGGGCGTCGATCCGAACGGCTCGCAGCGCGCCTGGGACCTCTATGTGAAGACTCGCTTCATCGAGACCAAGAACCCGGGCCGGGCGCTGGTGCTCGCCTCCGGCACGCCGATCACCAACACGCTCGGCGAAATGTTCTCGGTGCAGCGCTACCTCGGCTATGCAGCGCTCCTGGATCGGGGCCTGCACGAGTTCGACGCCTGGGCCTCGACTTTCGGCGACGTCTCGACGGAGCTCGAACTCCAGCCGTCCGGCAGGTACAAGCCGGTCACTCGCTTCGCCACGTTCGTGAACGTCCCTGAATTGATTGCCATGTTCCGGTCCTTCGCCGACGTGGTGATGCCGGAAGACCTGCGGCAATACGTGAAGGTCCCGGCGATCTCGACGGGCAAGCGCCAGATCTTGACGGCAAAGCCGACGCCGGCGTTCAAGCGCTACCAGGCTCTGCTCGACGCGCGGATCAAGGCGATCGAGACGCGCGACCGGCCGCCGGAGCCAGGTGACGATATCTTGCTCTCCGTCATCACCGACGGACGGCATGCGGCGATTGACCTGCGTCTGGTCGACCCGGACTGCGATAACGAGCCGAACAACAAGCTGAATCTTCTGGTCGGAAACGCCTTCCGCATCTGGAAGGAGACGTCAGACAACAATTACGTGCGCGCCGACGGCAAGCCGTACGAGCTGCCGGGCGCCGCGCAGATGATCTTCTCTGATCTCGGAACAATCAGCGTCCAGAAGACGCGCGGCTTCTCGGCTTATCGCTGGATCAGAGACGAGCTCATCCGCATGGGCGTTCCCGCGTCCGAGATCGCCTTCATGCAGGACTTCAAGAAGTCCGAGGCCAAGCAGCGTCTGTTCGGTGACGTACGTGCCGGCAAGGTCCGCTTCCTGATCGGCTCCTCAGATACAATGGGGACGGGCGTCAACGCGCAGCTTCGCCTGAAGGCCCTCCATCACCTCGACGTGCCGTGGCTGCCCTCGCAGATCGCGCAGCGCGAGGGGCGGATCGAGCGCCAGGGCAACCAGCACGACGTCATCGACATCTTCGCCTATGCCACCGAGGGCTCGCTGGACGCGAGCATGTGGCAGAACAACGAGCGCAAGGCTCGCTTCATCGCCGCGGCGCTCTCCGGCGACACGTCGATCCGTCGGCTCGAAGACCTCGGCGAAGGCCAGGCCAACCAGTTCGCGATGGCCAAAGCGATCGCGAGCGGCGATCACCGGTTGATGCTAAAGGCTGGGCTCGAAGCCGACATCGCCCGGCTCGAGCGTTTGCGCGCGGCCCATATCGACGACCAGCACGCCGTCCGTCGGCAGATTCGGGACGCGGAATGCGACATCGAGTTCTGCACGCGGCGGATCGCAGAGGTCGGCAGGGATATCGAACGCCTTGTTCCGACCGCCGGCGACGCCTTCGCCGCGACCGTTGCCGGCAAGCGCTATGTCGAGCGCAAGGATGCCGGCCGCGCGCTGATGAAGGAAATCCTCACTCTGGTGCAACTCCAGCAGGAGGGCGAGACCATCATCACCACGATCGGCGGGTTCGACCTCAAATACTCCGGCGAACGTTACGGCCACGACGGCTATCGCTACGGCACCATGCTGATCCGCACCGGGGAAGAGCATGAGATCGAGTTGCCCGTCACGGTGACGCCGCTCGGCGCGATCTCCCGCCTTGAGCACGCGCTCGACGATTTCGAGGGCCAGCGGGAGCGCTATCGCCGGCGTCTCGTCGGCGCAGGTCGGCGGCTCACCTCGTACCGGTCGCGCGAGGACGGCGAATTCGCATTCGCAGCCGATCTCGCCGAGAAGCGGCGGCAGTTGGCGGAGGTCGAGAAAGCCCTTGCGACGGATGTGGAGGGCACGGGCGGGAGCGCAATCGCAGCGTAATGAGGGAGGAAGGGAAGACCGGCTCGCAGAGCGGTCAGGCCGGCAACGCTGACGCTCAACCGCCGCCTGCGCGATCCCAGCCCGCCGTCCTTCGCTGGGCTGTTAGCCCTGTTCGTCCGGCTTGGCAGGGATGCTCGGCCGCAGTTGTGCTGGCCCAACCGCTCCGCGGGACCTGGGGGTGTCTTCGGGAAGAAGACGAGGAAGGGCCCGCAAGGCGCGGTCCGAGAAACCCAAACAGGAGAATCCCATGCAACTCATCAAGATTGATCCGCGTGCGCTGAACGAAAATCCCGACCGCATGCGCCAGACGAAGTCGACGCCGCAGGCCGACGCCCTGCTGCTTGCGACGATCAAGGCCGTCGGCATCGTCCAGCCGCCCGTCATCACCCCCGAGACCGGTGGCGGCAACGGCTATGTCATCAATGCCGGTCATCGCCGCGTGAAGCAGGCGATCGCCGCCGGCCTCGAGGAGATCGACGTCCTCGTCGACGAGGCGGCGAACGACAACGGTGCCATGCGCTCGATGGTCGAGAACATCGCGCGCGAAGCGCTCAATCCCGTCGACCAGTGGCGTGCGATCGAACGCCTCGTCGCGCTCGGCTGGACCGAAGAGGCAATCGGCGTCGCATTGACCCTGCCCGTCCGGCAGATCAGCAAGCTCCGCCTGCTCGCCAACGTGCTGCCGATCATGCTGGATCAGATGGCCAAGGGCGACATGCCAGACGAACGTCAGCTTCGTACCATCGCCTCGGCGTCGCTCGACGAGCAGAAGGAGGTCTGGAAGAAACACAAGCCCTCCAAGGCGGATCCGCAGGTGTCGTGGGGGAGCGTGGCACAGGCCCTGACCAAGGCTCGCATGTACGCACGTCACGCCAGCTTCGGTGACGACCTCGCCCAGGCCTACGGCATCCAGTGGGTCGAGGACCTGTTTGCGCCGGCGGACGAGGACAGCCGCTACACCACAGATGTCGAGGCGTTCCTCGGCGCGCAGCAGGAGTGGATGGCGAACAACCTGCCGAAGAAGGGCATCATCGCCGAGACGACGAACTGGGGCGAGGTCAAGCTGCCGCCGAAGGCGGAGCGCGTCTATGGCAAGCCGTCGAAGTCGGATTGTACGGCGATGTATCTCGACCGTGACGGCCGGGTGCAGAGCCTGCATTACCGCATGCCCGCGGCGAAGAAGTCGAAGAACAAGGATACGGCCACCGGCACTGACGCTGTCGACGAGAGCACAGCGGTCTCGAAGTCGCGTCCCGACGTGACGCGCAGGGGCGTCGAAATCATCGGCGACTTCCGAACGGATGCCCTCCATGAGGCGCTGGCGCGCGCGCCCGTCGAGGATGACGCGCTGATGGCGCTGTTGATCCTCGCCTTCGCCGGCCAGAACGTCTCGGTCGATTCCGGTAGCGGCGGCACCTATTACGGCAACCGCCGGATCGCGCGCCATGCCGCGACGCTGTTCGATCAGGAAGGCAAGCTCGTCCTCGACATGGACACACTGCGCGCTGCGGCGCGCTCGATCCTCGTTGAGGTTCTCTCGTGCCGAGAAAACCGCACCGACAGCGGCATCGTTGCGCGCGTCGCCGGCGAGGTGGTCGGAGCGGACAACTTCCTGCCGAACATGGGCACCGACGACTTCCTCTCATGCCTGTCGCGCGCTGCGCTCGAAGGCTCGTGCAAGGACGCGTCGATTCTCCCGCGCCAGAAGGTGAAGGACACCCGCGCCGCTTTGGTCGAGCACTTCAAGGAAGGTCGCTTCGTTCATCCGGCAGCGCTGTTCGCTCCGGATAAGGTCAACCTGTTGGCGTGGCTGGCGAAGAACGCCGTCACTGCCGCCGATGAGGCCGACGACCAGGTCGAGGATCCGGACGCTGGCGACGCGGACAGCGGCGAAGCCTCAGATGACGGGGCGTTCCGTGAGGCGGCTGAATAGTCCGCCCGCTATCGCCAATCCGAATGACAGCCCGCCGCCGGCCTAGTCGGCGGCGGCTTCGTTTCCAACACCCATGAACAGGAGGACGTCCATGTCCGCGCAGTTGATCTACGACCTCGTCCCGCTCGGCGCGATCATCCGGTTTTCCGACGGCACGCCGCGGCCGCCGGAGCGGCACCGCAAGAAGCTCGTGGCCTGGGAACACCGCAACAGCGGTGGCCGGCTGATCCGCAAGCAGGCAGAACGCCGCGTCGGCAACACCGTCATCGGCGCCACCATTACGCTGCACGCGGGCGATTATGGCGGCGGCGGTGTTGTGGTGCTTCGCGTCCACCGGACCTTCTCGGTCGACAGCGACCTGAGGTTCGTCGTGACCGAACGCCCGAGGGTCGGTGCGATCCGCGTGCTCAGCCGACCCGGCGAGGACGCCGAACTCGTCTATTTCGCTGGCAGCCGCACTGAGGCCGAAACCTGGCTGCAGAGCCACGGCTATCCGGATGCGGTTCTCGACGAGGTGACCGCCGATGCGCCGGCAGCCGACGTCGTGGAGGGGAGGACGGCCGCATGACGACACCCTCACCCCTCACCGCCGTGACGGACTCGAATTCTGGATTTCCGGAGGTTGAGTTCGGCCGCAGCAGCGACGGCTATCTCGTCGCTCGTGTTGGCGACACGGCCTTCGCCATGTTGCCGGGACGCGACGCCCGCCATTATCTCGCGACCGGCTGGCGCATCAAGCGGCGGATCCCCGAATGGAAGCGCTCTGACTTCTACGGCCATTCCGGCGGGCTTGCCGACGAGGCGGCCTTTCGGACGAAGGTCTTGGAGAACGCCGAGCATCAGCGCGAGAAGCGTGCGCTCGGACGTCGCGACACCGGCTCCAATGCTAATACGCCATGGGGTCCGTCGCAGGGCGCAACCGTTTATGCGGAAGGCGTCGTCCGCCATTCGACGGCGGGCCACGGCGGCTTCCACCTCTCGGCCGAGCGCAACCGTAAGGTCAACCCTATACTGCGTGCGCCGAGCGGCTGGTACGAGGAAGACGAGGCCTGGGCGATCGTGGCGCTGACCTTCCCGCATCTGTTCACCGGCTACGAGCAGCGCTGCGCCGAACGCACCATCAAGGATAGCTGGCCCGATGCGTGGGAGGCGATTTTCAGGATCGTGCTGCAGCCCGGCGAATCCCGTGAGAAGGATCGGAGCGGCTTCGAGAAGGAGCACGCCGGCAACTGGATTGTCGTGTCGGCGATCACGTCGGCTCAACAGCCGGGCTTTGTTGAAGTCGTCGCCACGCCGGGCGGCAGACGCGGCGCGGGCACTGAGGAGCGACGCTTCCTCGTCCCGTCCGACGAGTATCGGATTGGCTGCTTCGGCTTCGTCGTCGATGAGACCCGCCACCCCGTCTATTCCGGGCCATCGAGCTTCATCGGCTGGCAGGGAAGGACGTCGCCATGAAGGCTTCCCCCGAACGTCTAGCCCAGCTTTCGCGCATGGAGGAGGCGCGTCGCCAGACGCAGCGCCAGCTCGACATGATCGACCGGCAGATCATCCGCCGCATCACGACGCTGATCCCGCAGCTTGGCCGCAAGCGGTCCGGATACCGTCGCGGCAAGCCGCCTGACCCGAGCGCTTTCCTCGAACGCTATCGCTCAAACCTTGCGGCGATCACCGCAGAGCGCCAGCCGGAGATCGATGCACTCTCGCGCAAGCTCGCCCGGCAGGATGCTGCGATCGAGATGCTGCGGGCTCGATGCGCGCCGGAGTCTCGCCCCGCTCGTGACGACTCGGAGCGCGCACATCGCATGAAAGAATGTCGCAGTCCGGCCGAACGTCGTCCGGGCAAGCGGCATGGCGCTGTGGCCTAGAGGGGCCAAAGCCGACCTTGTGGCTCGCTCAGGCGAACATCTCGAGCATGGCGCGAAGCTGGCGGTCTGCTGGGTCGAACCTTTCCGCATTCGCCAACCCGGCCCGCACCCTGTCGGCTCTCCCCTCGGGTTTGCTGCGGTCTGCGCCGCCGGCGGTCCGCTTCAAGGCCAAGTCGCAAGTGACCAGGAACCGCCGATCTCGGCAAGGCCCCGCCGCGTTCGGCGCAGGGCTCCAGCAATCTGGGCCCTGCTTGTCCGCAGCCGGACCTCGCTCGCCTGGCGGTCCCCGGACCTTGAAGCGGCCCTCATCCCGGCGGCGCTGGCCGACCGCACCCGAAGGGAGGTCCGGCAGGGGCTGGATCGAACCTGACGGCGAAACCAGATAAGGAATTCAACATGACCAAACCTGCTCGTTCCTCTCGCGCCAGCGCCCGCGTCATCCCGCTTCGCAAGGGCACCACGCTCGAAATGGTCCGGCTCGCCTGCCCCGACTCGGCACAGGCACAGCGCATCTCCGAAAGTTTCGGCCTTGCGATCCTGGACAGCGACGGCATCCGCGATCTGCATGAGCGGCTCATCATCGAAACCGCCGACGCGCTCAAGGACGGCCTGAGTGAACGCGCGATGCAGATTCACCTTCAACGGATCGTCGGCGCTTATGTCGGCTCCGCGCATGGCGCTGGCCAATTCTACACCCGCGCTGTCACCGAAGCGCGAGATGCGACCGCCAAGCTCGCCAATGACGGCCGCGATGAGGATCTCGATGGTCCGGTAGGCTTCGATAGCCAGGCACAGCGCAAGCGTGAATTCGCCGCCGACATGGGCGTGCAGTCTCATGCGCTTCGCATGGCCGCCGAGGGCGCCGTCGCCGCCTACGAAAAAGTGGTCGGCGAGACCTGGAAGCCTTTCGAGCGTCCCGTCGATAACACCACCGATACCGTCGGGCGGAAGGCGGCCAAGGCGCAAATGTCGGCGTTCGACTAACCGTCAGCGCGGGGCCTCGGCCCCGCGCCTCTTCCACTGCAGCCACCTCGCGGGCCGGTCTGCCAGACCGGCCCATCTTCGTGTCGCCGCTGCAACAAGGGCGCCTGCCCGCGCTGCGCGCGATCATCGGCTCCTCCCGGTCCGTGGTCCTACGCCGGACCCTATGCCCGCGCAACGGCTTTGCCGTCCTTCGCGCTGCTTCGGCCCTGCGGGTGCGCGGACCTTGGACCCGGCGGTGGCGGACCCCGTGAGGGAGCCGCGATGGGCGCGGCCTCCCGAACGGAGGTCATTATAATGAACAGGAACGGAGAAAAGGTGCGAGGCGACCTGTACGCCCGCATCACGGACCGCATTGTCGCAGAGCTCGAACGCGGTGTGCGCCCTTGGGTTCAACCTTGGGCCGCCGCGAATATGGCAGGCCACATCACGCGACCGCTGCGGCACAACGGCCAGCCCTATACGGGCATCAATGTCGTGCTGCTTTGGTCAGAAGCCGTCGCGCGCGGCTTCCGCTGTCCGATCTGGATGACGTTCAAGCAGGCCAGCGAACTCGGCGCGCATGTCCGCAAGGGCGAGACCGGCAGCACTGTGGTGTATGCGAGCCGCTTCACCAAGACCGAGACCGACGCCCACGGCGACGAAGTCGAAAAAGATATCCCCTTCCTCAAAGCCTATACGGTCTTTTGTGTCGATCAAATCGATGGCTTGCCCGAGCATTATTACAATCGGCCGGCCGCTATCGCATCAACGATCGAGCGCAACGCGCACGCCGACTCTTTCTTTGCCAACACCGGCGCGATCGTTCGGCACGGCGGCTCGATGGCGTTTTACTCGCCCCCGTCCGATCACATCCAGGTGCCAATGATCGAAAGCTTTCGCGACACGGCCTCGTATGTCGCCGTCAGAGCCCACGAAACCGTGCACTGGACCGCTCCCGCTCACCGCGTTAATCGCGATCTCAGCCGTTACAGCAAGGATCGGAGCGAACGCGCGCGCGAAGAGTTGATTGCCGAACTCGGGAGCTGTTTCCTCTGCGCGGATCTCGGGATCTCTCCCGAACTCGAACCGCGACCTGATCATGCAAGCTACCTCGCATCGTGGTTGGACGTTTTATCGAGTGAGAAGCGCTTTATCTTCTCGGCTGCCGCGCATGCGCAACGCGCCGTTGCCTATCTGCACGACCAGCAGCCGAAGGCCGCAGAGGTCGAGGAGGCAGCATGATGAGCCATAACGTGATTGGCGTCGGCGCTTGCCGGCCCCCTAGCTATCCGGTGGTTCAGCGCAGAGATCCGGCCTTGTTGGCCCGCTCGAGGGCCAGTGTCCGTTCATTCCTCGTTCTGCGCCACCTGATTGTGGCCTTGCGTGCCGTCGTTCAGGAGGACGACGTTCTGACTTTGCACAGGTCGTCGCGGTGCCGAGCAAATCTCGCTCGCGGCCTGCGGATTCACTTTCGGACCGCGAGGCTCGCTGACGGCAGAGCAGCGCGCTTGCCGGTTTCGGGCTTCGACCCGCAAGCCTGAGGAACTGAAAGATATGTGCGGTGAACGGTGATCGGGTTGTTTCGTCGGTCAAGGTTTCGATGGTGCCAGTGTGTCGTTTTCCTCGGCCGTTTCTTCTGGCACCCACCCCGTCCTCGATTGGCATGTCTGACCGAAGGGCGTCGTCGCTTGAGCGCCGCCTCGCTCTTAACCCCGCAACAGCCGGTTACGACTTTCCTCCCCTGGCCGCTGCGCGCCCATTCCTCGCGCAAGCCAAGAAAGTCGTGCCCTGGCTGCCCTCTACTGCGTGCCGGCCCCTTCGGGGTGCGGGTCGATCGCCTCCGGTCTGTCGCCAGCCATCGAGGCCGCGATGGGCGGCCCGGGAAACCGAAAGGACACGACAATGGCTACCATCGGCACCTTCACTTCGGCCGGCAACGGCTTCACCGGCACGGTTCGCACCCTCGCTCTCAATGCCAAAGCCAAGCTGGTTCGGGTCGAGAACCCCTCCGACAAGGGACCGCACTTCCGCATCTTCGCCGGCAATGTGGAGCTGGGAGCGGCTTGGCAGAAGACCGCCAGGGACACCGAGCGCGATTACCTCTCGGTCAAGCTGGACGATCCGAGCTTTCCGGCTCCGATCTATGCCACCCTGATCGAGGTGGAGGGCCAGGACGGCCTACAGCTCATCTGGTCCCGCCCGAATCGGGATTGAGGGGCCACGGCAACGGCCCCGCCGAAAGGCGGGGCCATTTGCCCGCTGTCACAGCCTCGGCTCACGGAGCCGTGATAGGCTCTGGTGCATGTCATTCAAATGTATTACATCTAGCTACGAATAAAGGAGGTCGCTATGGCTTCGAATGCCTTGGTCCAAACCCGCATCGATGCGGACGTGAAGGAAAAGGCCACCGCGGTTCTGGAAAATATGGGTCTCACGGTATCCGACGCCGTGCGGATCCTGCTGACGCGCACGGCCAATGAAGGGATGCTTCCGCTGGAGCTCGTGAGCAACAGCCAAGCTTACGATAGCTGGTTTCGTGAGAAGGTGCGCCAGGCGTTGGCCGACACGCGGCCTGATATCGATGATTCCGAGGTCGAAGCGCATTTCGCACAACGCCGTGCCGCTGCGCTTCGAAGAGCGCCGGAGCAGGAGCGGTGAAACTCGTCTGGTCGCGCTTCGCGTTGTCCGATCGCGACAGCATTTTCAGCTACATCGAGGCCGAGAATCCTCGTGCCGCGGTTCATGTCGACGAACAGATTGCCAATGCCGCGCGGCGCCTGCTCGACTTTCCGGATAGCGGCCGGCCGGGGCGTGTCGCTGGGACGCGCGAGTTGGTCATTCCGCGTACATCTTATGTCGCGGCGTACCTGGTCGACGGCGATACCGTTCGCATCTTGCGCGTGCTCCATGGCGCGCAGATGTGGCCCGACGAACTTACCAACGACGATTGAGGCGGCTCCGTACAGTACCGTGCGACCAGCTGGACGGGCAAGTTTCGATTTATTGCTTATATCGTAGGTTGGCTACGATAAGTACGATCAAACTAAATCTTCAAGACTTCGTCTCGCGTGCGTGCCGGACGAATGCCTTGGTCAGCGTCTCAAGCGTGACCGGAGTTTTCGTCACACCCTCGGGCGCTGGAAACGGCCGCTGCGCTGGATTTCAACCGCGCGGCATTTTTGTTGGTGTCTTTTTCATCTGGACGAGACGGCCTTTCTGCCGAGCGTTCACAGCACGGACTTTCGCCTCTAGAGGACGCCCCACGCCCGGTAGCGTCCCCGCCCGGTCGCCTCGCGCAGGCCGAGCTCGGCGACCAGGTTTTGGGCAGCACGGGGAGTGATCCCGAGTTCCGCCGCGATCATGCCCGCCGAGACGATCGGCCTCGTCAGCACGTAGTCGAGGAGAGCCGGCAGTTTTGAAGTGGTGCGACGGCCGGCGAGTTTTCGGGCGAGCAGGTTTCTGGTCATCAGCCAGCGGTCGTGATCCTTGCGGCCAGACTCGGCGGCGGCCGTCATGGCCTCGAGTTGCACGACCAAACGTGCTGCGGCGTCGCGTGGCCGCCGGCGCTCACGCGGAATGCTTTTCAGCCCAGCATGCAGGCACGGTAGATGCGATCGCGTTTTGCCGCGGTCCCTCAACAATGCCGCGGTGAGCAGGCAGCCGAGCCAAGGCGTGTGCTCGAGCGGTTCGATCTCACCCCAGGCGTCGGCGGCAATCGCCCCCGCCAGGGTCGGCGGCAAGCCGCGAGTCTGGTCGACCACATCGCGCCAGTGATCGAGGCGTTCCTCCTCATCCCAGTCGGGATCGTAGATGAGAGAATCCCGCTCCGGCCGAATCCGAGTCTCGTCGGCAAGCCTGCGCTCCGCGCTGGCGTTCGCTGCGTCGACCGCGTCGAAAGCGGCGGCCAGATGGGGATCGGCCTCGAGGACACCGAGGGGCAATTCGAGACCCACCTCCTCCCGCTCGGGGGCCTCGTCGATCTCAAAACCTCCCTCACCTTCCTTCCGGCTGCTCGTCTCCTGCTCTCGCTCGCCCCGCCCGCGGAGGCTGGAGAGCCCCGGAGCCGACAGCGCCCATTCGGGCTTCGCCTCGGCGATGCGCCGACGGGCGCGCAGCACGGCGTGGGCGCGAGTCAGCTCATGGGTGGGAGCGCGAACGTCCATGCCGGCGTCGTGGAGCACGAGGTCATCGAGGTGGACAAGTTCGCCGTCCAGCCACAAACTGGCGCAGGCATCGGTGAAGTGTGTCCGGCTGATTGCGCCGTCGCGGATTGGGCTTTTGGCCAGCCGCTCGTCGAAGCGGGCCACGGCATCCTCGGCGGCGGCGAGCGGCCCGATGAGCTGGTCCCAGGGTAGCGGATTGGGTATTTTGTAGGTGGGCAGCAAGGTCCTGATAACCTTAATGAGAACCAGCGAAACGGAAGCTAACACGACTTTCGCTTCCGTCATAGCGATGTGGGTTCCGGACCGTCCAGAATTGAATTTCGGGTCGCAAATCAACGAATTCTGGCGATCTCAAGCAACGTTAGTCGCCGGTCGGCGCCAAACAGCCGAGAAGATGCGCCGCCGGTCAGCTCCCTGCCCTCTTCCGGACGCCGTCCGCGCTCAGATGTCCTCGTCGGCCAGGTCGACTGTCATCACGGCTAGCGGGCTGGCTTCCCAGCGCAGGTTCGGTGGCCTCGCCGCGAATCAATGTTCATTACTTCTGCCACGCTCGGGCTCGCTTGCAGGCCGCCTCGATATCGGTCTGCGGAAAATCGGCGCCCTTGAACATCAACGGTTCGCCAAGATATCGGGCGCAGGCGTAGGCGAAACAGTCCCCGAAATTGAGCCGCGCCGGGTGTCGGCCCTTGCCGAAGCGGTCGAAGGCGTCGAGCGCGATGCGGGCTGTTTCGGGCGCCACGTTCACCATTTTGATTTCGATCAGCGCGAGATAACTCTCGACCGCTTCGGCCGCCGCGGCGATCGGCAGATCGAGCACGCGGGCGATGGCAATCGCCGCCTCCCACACGGCCAGCGGCGAAGTCAGCCGGGTTGTGCTTTGCTGCACGCGCGCCAGCAGCTCGCGCGCCTCGTCTTCGTCGGTCAGCATCGCGGTGAGCGCCGAAGCGTCAATGAACATCAGGAATCCTCGTACAGGCTGTCGCGGAACGCCTTGTCAGCAGGCTTGCCGTTCTGCGGATTGCCCTTTGCCTTCAAATCGCGACAAAACTGGACGCCCAGGTCGACTAATGACGGCTTGCCCTGCTCGCGCTCGAGTTCATGGGTGAGTGCCGTGTGCACGGCCTCGGTCAGTCCGATTTTCTTCAGCGCCGCGACCCTGCGGGCCAGCGCGTCGGTCTCCGGATTCTTGATATGGAAGGCCATGGGGCGCTCCTCTAGCGCGCATCGTGTATCCTTATATAGCATTCCGGCTACACCGCGTGAAGGCCGGGTATTTTCGCGAAATCTGATAGAGAAGACGCACGGAGGCCGTAGATTTCTATGGTTATCATTCTATGAATGCCACCCTCCGGCCTTCCGGGCGCTGTTTCCTCATCAAGACCACACGCCATGGCCTCAACCGGACTCCGGCCGAGGACAACCTCGTCCCAGCTCCTGAATTCATCAGGGCGCGGATCGACGAGGACTGGCAGGACGCGCTTCGGTGGCCGGAGGACACAAATTGTTGTCAGCTGACAACATCCATTTCCTTGGTAGGCCCAGACTCTTGTTGTCAGCTGACAACACTCCTCCAGGGTCTGCTACCCGAGACCGCAGCGCGAGGCGACTTTCCGCTCCCGATAGGCCTCATTCGGCGTTATGCAAACCCCGCGAGATTGGATTGTAGATCCGCCTTGCTGTCTGCCGATGGAGTGTCGTTCCGGCGCCGGATGCTGTGGATCAACTTCCTGAAAGTCCGGATCGAGGCGTGAGATCAGCCTACTCTTCGGCTGGTTCTTCCCGATGATCCGCGGTCATGGCGCGACCCCGATGCTGGCCGTGATCACCCAAGGTCCGGCGGCGCCTTCGCCTACCCGACCGCGACGCCGCCATCCCATTGCGCGGGTCTGGGCCAAGGGGATGTTGTCAGCTGACAACAATCTGTGCGGCGTTTCCGATGGGACTACGTTTCCCTGCGATCGAAACGTCTCGTCCAGGAAGAGAGATCCGTTGCGGCGCGCTCGCCTCGAACTCGAAGGCTCGCGATGGTATCTGGGGCATCTGGGCGCCAGGCGCTAAAATTGGATTCGGCCCGGCGCGAGGTCGATCCGCCGCACGGGCGGTGCCGGTTAAGTGGTGACCCGACTGCGCATTGGCTTCCTTCGCCGAAACAGATCTCTTGTGCGGCGGATGACGCGGGGCCACCGCCGCGCGGGGTGCTGGTCGGCCTTGCGGCTGGTAGTCCAGGAACAGCAAGCGCGAATGGCCGGAATGCATTCGGTCGATTACTCGACCCTTGTTCGTTTTGCTGATTGGCGGAGACGACCTGCTACCGCGTGGGGCTTGCTTAGTTGCCCTGGCGAGCGGCGGCCGAGCGAAGTGCCGCAGTGGCGCGTCAATCCACACTGCGACCGCCCAGCGCGCTGCTGAACCTAGCGAACCAACATCACAAACACCTCGCCGCTGGCCACCGGCTCCGGCGCTTCAACGAGAGGGTAGGGTGCTTTTCGCGGGACCGTCGGTCCCTGGAGCCCACCGTACGTCACGAGACATGCGATCTTCCGGGCAACGACTTGCTGGGAAGCGAGGAATAGGTCCGCTCGCGCCGGATAGATCAACGACCGTCAAGCACCGGTGCACGCCGACTAGACCCCGGAAGCGAGGGTTTACGGCCGCCTGGAAAGAGGCCCCGGCGCATCGCACGATAGGAACACTTGATCCACCGGCTAGCATCGTACCCGAATGACGCTTGAGAGATCCAACCAGCCTAGCCGAATCGCGCTATAGTAGAGGCTCGCTCGGCTTGCTGGGGCCATTGTTGTCAGCTGACAACAACAGCGCTGCGCCCAAAAAGCCGCTGCTCGCCGTTAGGCGCACCACTGAGCGTTAAGAACTCGTTAACCCTTTATTTCTTGCTCAAATCATAGAATCGTGGCCATCTCTCAAGACGGCGATTAGGCGTCTGACGCGCAGAAACCGTCTTGAGAAGGCAAATGGCGATCTTAGCGGAAGATTCGGTTACGATGAGCGAGACTGCGTCTGCGCGGATCTCTCGGCATGCCGGCATTCTTTCCGGCCAGCTTCGCTCGCTCGCGACGACACTGTTCCCGCCTTCAGCTAGCAAATCGCTCCGTTCGTTTACCTCAGGTGAGGTTGCGCGAATTGCGGGCGTGTCCGATGGGTACCTTCGGCAGCTCTCTCTCGACGGACTTGGACCGACCCCAGCGACAGGCCTTGGTGGACGCCGATCTTATACCTTGGCCCAGATTCATGAGTTGCGCGGGTATCTTGCCACCGCGCGACCGCGCGAGGCATTGGAATTTCTCCCGCGCCGGCGCCCACGTGACAAGCTCCAAATCATCACCGTCGCGAACTTCAAAGGCGGTTCCGCGAAGACAACGACGGCGTTGTATCTCTCGCAATACCTCGCTCTTGCCGGCTTTCGGGTCCTCGCGATTGATCTCGATCCGCAGGCTTCGTTGTCAGCAATGTTCGGGTACCAACCCGAGTTCGACATCGCCGCGAACGAAACCCTGTACGGTGCCATTCGATATGACGAACACCGGCGGCCAATGCGCGAGGTCGTTCGGCCGACCTATTTTGACGGGATAGGTCTCGTGCCAGGCAATCTCGAGCTCATGGAGTTCGAGCACACCACGCCGCGAGCAATGGTCGAGCGGCGTGAACGCGGGCACGATCTATTCTTTCGCCGTGTCGCCAGCGCCATCGACCAGGTCGCCGACGACTACGACGTCGTCGTCATCGACTGCCCGCCCCAACTTGGTTACTTGACCATGGGCGCGCTAAATGCGGCGACCGCGATGCTCGTGACTATCCATCCTCAGATGGTCGACGTCGCATCGATGAGCCAATTCCTCCTCATGACGTCGGACCTCATGTCCGTCATCGAGGAAGCGGGTGGGCGCCTCGATCACGATTTCATCCGGTATGTCATTACGCGTCACGATCCCAATGACGTGCCCGAAGCTCAAATCGTGGCTCTCCTCCGGACGCTTTTTGGATCGGATGTGCTCCAGGCCACGGTGTGGAAGTCGACCGCGATCGCCAATGCCGGCCTGACCAAGCAATCACTGTATGAGCTGGAGCGCGGCGCAGTAGGGCGAGGCGCCTACGACCGGGCGTTGGAATCGGTCGACGCGGTCAATGCCGAAATCGCGCAACTTCTTAAGAAGGTGTGGGGTCGATGAGCAAACGTACAGACACCATCAAGAGCCTTTTTACGACCCCGCAATCAAGCGTGTTGTCAGCTGACAACATGCCCGCTGCATTGCCGCGGGTTTCGGCGGGCTCCGTGCGCTCGTTGAAAGACTCTTTCTCTGAAGTCGAGAAAGAGAACGAGGAGCTGCGCGACAAGATGGCGTCCGGGGCCATGATCCTTGAAATTGACCCCTCGCTTATCGATCCGTCACCGCTAGTGGACAGGTTTCGCGACCAGGATGATAGCTCGTTCGAAGCCCTCAAACAGTCGATCGCACAGCGTGGCCAAGAGGTGCCCATTCTCGTTCGGGAGCATCCTGAAGCGAAAGGGCGCTACCAAAGCGCCTATGGTCATCGCCGCGTCCGCGCCACACGCGAACTAGGTATTTCCGTCAAAGCGATCCTGCGAGCGCTGTCAGATGAAGCGCTTGTCGTGGCGCAAGGACTCGAGAACGCACAACGCGAAGATCTGAGTTTCATTGAGCGGGCCACCTTCGCGATGCATATCGAAGATGCCGGGCATAGCCGAGCAATCGCGCAAGACGCCTTGTCGATTGATAGGGCGGAGACCTCGAGACTCCTCGCTGTCGCTCGATCCGTTCCAGCCGACGTCGTTCAAGCAATCGGGAAGGCGCCGAAAGTCGGCCGCCCCCGCTGGCAGACGTTCGCTGAATTGATCAAGGACGCCGCGGCACTCAAACGTGTCAGAGCGGCGATCGCTGAACCGAAATTTGCAGAGCGAGAGACCGATGCCCGGTTTCTCGCCGCATTCACTGCGGCAAGCCGTTCATCTTCCGCGGGGACGTCGAAGCCATCGGAAGAGAAGCCGGTCTTTTCCGTATCCGGCCATAAGATTGCGCAGGTGCGTCAGGCCGAGCGCGAATTGAAGCTTACTCTCGACAAGAATGTCTCGGCGACATTCGCGGCATTTCTTGTCGACCAACTCCCGGCGCTGTTCGACACCTTTTCCAAGACGAGCAGCGGTCAGGAAACTACCGAGGCCTGACGGCCTCGTCCCGTAAACACGAACCAGGAGCAGACAAGGCAAAAGAAAAAGGCCCCCGAAACGGAGTTCCGGAAGCCCTTCTCTTCAAGTTTGGCGACTGACAGAGAATCACTTTCGCGAATCGCAGTCAAGAGCCTCTACGCGATTTTATCGTCGTTTCGGCGAGCAGGTTTTCTTTGCCCAGCTGAGGCAAAGACATGAAGTCACACTCTCCAACGACGCCTTTTGGGCGGCGATCGTTGACGCTTGCCCATGTGGCAAGCCAGATGGTCGCAACCGAACGTCCTCCCGAAAAGATCGTCCACAAATGGAAGATCTTCCACGCCATCTGCACGGCACGGCCGCGCCTTGGCGTGTCGGAGCGTTCGCTCTCGGTGTTAAATGCGCTCCTGACCTTCCATCCTGAGACCGCGCTTACTGGCGAGGATGATCTGATCGTCTTCCCGTCCAACCATCAGCTCAGTCGGCGGGCGCACGGCATGCCGGCATCGACGCTGCGGCGTCACCTCGCAGTGCTGGTCGACGCGGGACTGATCGTTCGGCGCGACAGCCCTAATGGCAAACGGTACGCGCGCAAGGACAATGCCGGTGAAATCGAGCTCGCCTTCGGCTTCGATCTATCACCGCTCGTCGTACGCTCGGAAGAGTTCGAGAGCCTGGCGGCCGATATCGAAGCGGAAGCCCGTGCACTCAAGCTGGTGCGTGAGCGAATTACGCTGTGCCGGCGCGACATCGCGAAGATGATTGCAACCGGCATCGAGGAAGGCGTCCCGACGCGAAGGACAGGGCAGGGGCCTGCTGATTGGCAGGAGGTGCACGCCGCCTTCCGCGCAATGGTCGCCCAGATTCCGCGCACCGCGACGCGTCAGGAGCTCGAGCCGATCGCCGACGAGCTGTCGCAGCTTGCTGACGACGTGCTCAATCTTCTGGAAGAACACATCAAATCCAAGAATACGAGCGCCAATGAGTCCCATTCTGAGCGCCACATACAGAATTCAAATACCGATGCCTTTACTGATCTTGAACCTTGCCTCCGAGAAGGCAGGGCGGCGGGAGCTGAGTCAAAGCCTCAACCATCACGAGTCGCCGAGGGGGCGTATCCGTTGGGAATGGTCCTGAGTGCATGCCCAGACATCGTCGATTATGCGAAAGGTGGAATTTCGAACTGGCGCGATTTCTTCGCCACGGCGGCCGTCGTGCGGTCGTCGTTGGGGATCAGCCCAAGCGCCTGGGAGGAGGCGCAAACCGTTCTGGGTGAAATGCAGGCGGCGGTCGTCGTCGCGTGTATCCTGCAGCGCGGCGCCGCGATTAGGTCAGCCGGCGGCTACTTGCGCGGGCTGACGCGGAAAGCGGAGGTTGGGGAGTTTTCCCTTGGCCCGATCCTGATGTCGCAGATCAACTCCCGGCTTCATGAAAAACGAACGGCGTGACGGATGGGTAAGCGTCTCTGTGCGCCACTGACGTCGAATTCGATGGGCCCTTGGCTGCAAATTCATCGAGCGCGGCGCAGAGATTGGCGACCCGGAGATTCGTCCGTGCGGCGATTGTGCATTGGGCCTCGTGCAGGAACAGATCTGATCGAGTGGTCGTTTCACCGAGCACGACTGTCCTGCGAACCGACCGATTGGGCCCGCGAGGGCCAGCGGCAAAGGCGCAGCAGCCGCGCCGTCGACCGCGCCCTTACCTGCGCTCTTGTGGAGCATGCCCAGCCGGAATCCGTCGCTCGACAGGCGCGTGTCGAAATTCAGGTTCCGAATGGAAGCGCCGATTTCACGGCCTCGGCCTTCGATCTTCTCGATCTGCGCGCGCGATGACTCTAAGGCGGGCCCGGCCGCAAGCTCGTTCTTGACCTCCAAGGACGGAAAGCCCATCATTTTCCTTGTTTGTTCTCAAGAGGGGCGGCGGCGGCAAAAGGGTAGCGCGATGATGCGCGCGTCTGAGGCTTGCACCGGAGACCGTTAACGGGTGTCAGCTACGATACAGCAGCGGGCAGGCTGCCAGCCGAACGTTGTGGATCGAGCCAAACACGGAAAATTTTGTTCGATACAGCTTGGTGCGACGACATTACTGTTCAAGGGGCCGACCGCGGGTCGCGCCGAAGGGAGATTATGACCACTGCTCGCCATATCGTCGCACTGCTGCGAAGCCATATCGCCGGAGATGAAGAACGCTTCCTCTCCGTGGCGACGCAGCTTGCTGCGCATGAGGCGCGTCAGGGGCATGGGAAGCTCGCCCAAGAACTTCGCGAGCTGATCGACGCCGCGAAAGGCAAGGGCGCTACCGTCGCGCGTCGGGGTGCTGGCCCGGTTCCGCTCGCGCAGCCGAAGGGCGAGTTGAGCAGCCTGCTTGCAGCTCGCTATTCGGATATTCGCCTCACCAGCATGGTGCTTGGGCCTGACCTGCATGAGCGGCTAGCGCGTGTCATAACCGAGCAACGCCAGCAGGAGCGGCTGCGGGCGCGGGCGCTTGCGCCGCGTCGAAAGCTCCTCCTCGTCGGCCCTCCTGGTTCCGGGAAGACCATGACGGCCTCCGCTCTTGCAGGCGAGCTGAAGCTACCGCTATTCACTGTGCTGTATGATGGACTTATCGGCAAACTGATGGGCGAGACCGCGACGCGACTACGGCTTGTGTTCGATGCGATCGCGGTCCAGCGCGGCGTGTACTTCTTCGACGAGTTCGATGCGATCGGCTCACAACGGTCTGGTCCGAACGACGTGGGTGAGATCCGCCGCGTTCTGAACTCATTTCTGCAATTCCTGGAGAACGATGACGGCCCGAGCCTCATCGTCGCGGCCACTAATCATCCGGAGCTGCTCGACAAGGCCGTATTCAGACGGTTCGATGATGTCATTACCTATGGCCTGCCGAGTCCCGAAATCGCCCGTGGCATCCTCGAATCTCATCTGACCGGCTTCGAGCTGAATGATTTGGACTGGACGCAGATTCTGGAAGCGACCTGGGGTTGAGCCAAGCTGAAGTGTCGCGTGCCGCCGACGAGGCGGCGAAGGTCGCGGTGCTCTCTGATGCGGATGGAATCAGGACGTCGACACTGCTCTCGACATTGGCGGAGCGTAGAGCCGCCACAAGTTGAGGTAGTCGCCGCGAGATGGCCCGAGCACCACGCAATCGGCCGCACTTCCATGTCGAGGGCGGCGGACAGGCAGAACCCTACACATCCCCGCGCCTGGTCATCACTGGATTGCCGCCCGCGCGCGTTAGAGCGGCCCACGCTCAGAAGCTGGAGAGGGCGATCGGGAGTGCCGTTGCCGACGCCCGTCGCAAGCTGGCGGCGCGCGATGAAGCTGTCGCCGAAGGCGAGAAGGGTTTCTATCTCGAATTCGAGATTCCCCTAGCGGAGCGTGCTGCCGTCGAGGGGCTTGAGAACCGGCCTGCTGCGATCGAGCTGGTAGCTGTCCGTCCGGTTGCGAACGGCGACGAGATGGTCTCCGCGACAGTTTTTGTGCCGGAGCGCTCCGCCGATTTTTTTTCACGCAAGATCACGGCGTACCGCGACGAGAACACGAAGACGGGCAAGCCTAAGAACGAAGCGCTCGTCGCCCGGATAGAGGATATCCGGCTGGCCATCGTCCGGTCGCTCTTCACCGACGACGTTGCGGTCTTTCCTCAAGCCGGGCGACAAGCTTGGTGGGAGGTTTGGGTTCGCGATGGTCGGCTTGAGACGTTTCGGCATGTGGCGCAGCGGCTGAACATTGCGCTGAAGTCTCACGCGATCAATTTCCCGGAACGCGACGTCGTATTGGCACTCGCGACCAAAGAAATGATGGGGCGGTTGGTCGAAAACTCGGACGCCGTTGCGGAGCTTCGCTTGGCGAAGGACACGCCCACGCTCTTCCTTGAGATGCGGCCGGTCGAGCAAGCGGATTGGGCCGGCGATCTTGTCGATCGTATCAATGGCCCGGACGCGCTTGCGCCAGCGGTTTGCATTCTCGACAGCGGTGCAACCCGAGCCCACCCGTTGATCGAGCCCGGCTTGGACGCCGCGGATCAGCACGCGTATGATGATGCGTGGGGCGTGGGTGACAGCGCCTTTTGGAACGGCCACGGTACGTCGATGTCCGGCGTCGCACTCTATGGCGACTTGGAGGCGGCGCTCACGGTGGCGATGAGATCGATCTGCGTCACCGCCTCGAAACAGTGAAGATCCTGCCGCCAGCCGGTCAAAATGATCCTGAGCTTTACGGCGCAATCACTGAAGCCGGGATCGGAAAGGCCGAGGCGCGCGCACCGCGGCGCCGCCGCGTCTTTTGCCTAGCCGTCACCAGCGAGGTAGGACTAGGCCGTGGGCGGCGGTCGTCGTGGTCGGCGGCGATTGATCAGCTCTGCTACGGTGGCGGCGATCGCAGGCGGCTGATGGTGCTCGCTGCGGGAAATTTGCGCGGCGACATAGATGTTGGTGGCTATCTCGATCGGAACGATCTGGAGGAAGTCGAGAGCCCCGCTCAGGCTTGGAATCCGCTCGTTGTGGGTGCCTACACCGACAAGATTGCGATCACACACCCAGACTATGTGGGCTGGGAGCCTGTCGCCCCTGCAGGTGATTTGTCGCCCGCCAGCCGCACATCTGGTATCTGGGAGAGACAGTGGCCGATCCGCCCGGACGTCGTATTCGAAGGAGGCAACTTCGCGCACGATGGGGCGAACCCAGCCTCGGCGATCGACGACCTTCAACTGATCACGACGCACTATCGACCGATCATGCGGATGTTCGAGACGTTCGGTGACACGAGTGCTGCCGCAGCACTCGGGTCCAATCTTGCTGTCGGTGTACTGGCCGCGCGGCCGGAGCTTTGGCCAGAGACCGTGCGCGGGCTCCTGGTGCATTCCGCTGAGTGGACGCCGGCTATGCGGGCACGCTTCGACGATGCCGCTACTCAGGTCCAGAAAATGGCGATGCTGCGGCGTTACGGCTGGGGCGTGCCTGATCTGGGCCGGGCTCTGTGGAGCGCTACGGACGACGCGACCATGATGGTGGAGGACGCGCTGTTGCCATTTCGGCGCGATGGCTCTGTCATCAAGACGCGCAACATGAATCTGCATCAGTTGCCATGGCCTCGCGATGAGTTGCTGGCCCTCGGCGATCAGGATGTCGAGCTCCGCGTCACACTGTCCTATTTTGTCGAACCCAATCCCGGCGAGCGAGGTTGGACACGAAAGCATCGTTACGCCTCGCACTCATTGCGATTTGCTGTCAAACGCTCGCTCGAAAACCTCCAGCAGTTCCGGCAGCGCATAAACAGGGCGGCGGAGGCCGAGGAGGCTGGGCAGATCGGGGTCGCTGCCGGTGGGGATGATTGGGTCCTTGGACCTATCCGCGATCGCGGCTCGATCCATTCAGACATCTGGCGCGGGAGCGCGGCGGCGCTTGCGGAGCGCGACGCCATCGGCGTCTTCCCCGTGAGTGGGTGGTGGAAGGAGAAGCCGGCGCTGCAACGGTGGGATCGATCGGCGCGATATTCGCTTTTGGTCTCGGTTCGCGCCCCTGGCGCCAACATCGATATCTATACGCCGATCGCTAACCAACTCGCGATCCCCATTCCCGCTGCATAGCGATGACGGCAATCTGACGATGGCTACAGATCTCCGCGCCAAGATCGCCGGCCTTTTCCATTCGACCACGGATCCGGACCCCGTCGAGGGCCACAATAGCCGCGAAACGCGGGCGGGCGAGGTGGCCTCTGGACCGATCAGGACAGTCAAAAACACGGAAAGCGCCGGCCAGGTCACCGAGATGGATTGGCTAAGCTTCGCCGGAGCCGGAAAACAGGACCGTCGGCGGCGTCGCACGCGGGGGCGGGATGGACCGACTGCCTCCGGATCCTGGTTTGCTCTTCAAGTCGTATCGTTGGGCGAGGTCGAGCAGCCGCCGCCTGGTGAATGGGTCCGCATTCTCGGCCAAATCACGCGCCCGCTGCGCGAAGCCTCTGTAGAAATCTTCCACGACCCCACCCCCGCAACTTCACTGAAAGGCTCAGTTTCACTCTTGACGGGCTGCTGCGTCAAGCGAGCGGGACACAACCGGACAGATTGCGGCGCTTACCGCTTGTGCCCGGGGCATGAAACTAAGCTGCGCTCGGCAGGGAAACATTCGATGGCTGCGCTAAATTCGAGCCGCAAGCTGTGCCCGTCGTGCGGAAAGGCGATGACGGCCATTTCCGACGATGCCGCCGACGGGCGACAGCGCTATGTTTGCCTGGCCTGCGAGGACGATCCGCTGCACGACCCCGCCGGCCGGAAGTGGTGGATAGCCCGCTGCGGCCACCGGCTAAATAGTGTCCGATCGACATCGAGCCCGGCAGCGTGTTGCTGCTGCGGCCGGAGTGCTCACAAAGCTATTGCGGCGTCCCAACCCGCACTTCCAGCTTCGTTCCATCGCGCGTGCCGACGAAATCATCGCGAAGAGGGGCGTCCACCATGTTCATCGGTGCTGAACATCTGTTTGACACCTCGGAGGGTGGTGGGTCGCATGGATGCGAAAGGAAGGCGAGGTTGCGTCCACATGGCAAGCACGTCGGCAGCCTCGTAATCGATCTTGCGATGGCGACTTCGACAGGTGCACCGACGTTGCCGACAGCTAAGATCTCCATTGCAGGTGATGACGCGGCTCCTAGGTGGCCTGCTTAAGGTGAACTGCGTTTTGCTGCTACGCCGGTTGCCTTGATATCCGAGTGGCTGAACCCGATTGGGGCCGCCTGTCTTCATTCCATGTGCTTTCGCAACGGGCGCACCCATCTGCGTCCTCGATAGAGGCTGGTCTGACCGAAGGCCGATCCCGCTTCGCGGGCTCTCGATCTTGTCCCCGCAACGTCCGTCCTCGACTTTCTTCCCCTGGCGCTGCGCACCATTCCTCGCGGTCCAAGAAAGTCGCTGCCGGCCGCCCTCCATTTCATTTCGGCCCTCTGGGTGCAGGTCGATCGCCTCCGGTCTCACGCCCGCCATCGAGGTCGCGATAGGCGCGGCCCGAGAAAACCAAGGGAATGAGACAATGGCTACCATCGGCACCTTCACCTCCACGGGCAATGGCTTCTCCGGCGCAATCAAGACGCTCAACCTCAACGTCAAGGCCAAGCTGATTCGCGTCGAAAATCCTTCCGACAAGGGACCGCACTTCCGTATCTACTCGGGCAACGTCGAGTTGGGTGCGGCCTGGCAGAAGACCGCCAAGGACACCGAGCGCGACTACCTCTCCGTCAAGCTGGACGATCCGAGCTTCCCCGCTCCGATCTACGCCACTCTGACCGAGGTCGAGGGTGCGGAAGGCCTCCAGCTGATCTGGTCCCGGCCGAACCGGGACTGAGGCTCAGCCAGCGGGCTCCGCCGCAAGGCGGGGCCTGCTTCCTTCGACAGGAGTTGCGATCATGACCATCGACACCATTGAAGAATTGCGGGCCGGGCTGCGCGAATGCGTATTCACGCCGGCGGAGCGCAAGGCGCTCGAACGCGAGCTCGCCGAATTCATCCGCCAACGCAACGAAGCGCTCGCAGCCGAGGAGGGGGCATAAGCCCCCTCGTCTTGCGACTTACGATGCAACGTCGCTCGGGGGCGCTCCTCCGTTCAGAACATCCTTGATGGCTTTGGCAGGCGTAAAGGTCAGCTTCTTGGAAGCTGCGATCGCAATCGTTGCGCCAGTCGACGGATTGCGGCCCTCGCGGGCGGGGCTATCCTTGACCTTGAACTTGCCGAAGCCGGGAAGGCTGGTCTCGGCTCCGCTTACGGCCGCATCAGCGATCGCCTTGAACACGCTATCAACGATGGTTTTCGCCTGAGCCTTTGTCAGGTCGTTCTCTGCTGCAATCTTTTCGGCGATCTCATTGGCAGTCGTCATGGGATGAGCTCCATCTTGTTTCGATTTTGCTCGTCTGACATCAAAGCAGTGGAACAGATAGAGCCGATATCACAGGCGGAGCTGCAGTCCCCGAAAATTCCCAGACTATGGCAGCTTTTCGTCCAGTGCAGCGTAACCGCGCCTCCGCTTGGCACGCTCCAACCGTCGGAACGCTTCGATCGCCTCTGCAGTGCCATTGAAGGTCTGCATCATGATCTGGCCATTCGTGCCGATCCGGCCAAATTGCGGATTAGCGACATTTCTCCGAACAAGGTCGGCTGCGTGGAGAGCGCATAGAACCACCGCATATTGCACGCGGCATCGATGCGGCGCAGATGAAGCGGCTCTGGTTTGGGTTTCAGCACGGACGGATTCTTCTTCCTTCGCAAGCGCCGTCCAATGAGTTTTATGAATCGACCGGGCAGATCGATTCATTTTATCGATAGGTCAGTTGCTCCAGAAATACCGGGACCCGTTGCCCGATTAAATCTTCTCCAACCGAGACTTCGCTTTCGGGACGCGCGCGTCGCAACGCCAAGCTTGCAATTGCTCCGGCCTTTATCACAACAGCCGGCCGCAAGAGATCGGCCCTTGATTCAAAGCTTCCTACGGCCAGTTTTTTGGCAGTGTCGGAATTTTTTTTCGCTACAGCGGGCGGCCTCAAGAGGAACGACACGAATCTTTCTCGCGATGCGTAGAACGTATTTCCTTCGATGCAGATAGCCCTAGCATAGAAGAAATCGTTCCAGCTTCTCCACTCTTGCAGCGGTATCCGCTTGGGCGAGCCCCTCCGGGGACGGCTCTACTCGCGCCGCCGCGGCGACGCTCCCGGAGCCCACAACGGTCTCCGCGCATTCGCGTGACGATCCTCTCGCGACGGCGTCTCAGTGCCACAGTAACGAGCACGATTCAATCTCGCTTCTCAGGGTTTTCTCCTCCCGATGCCCGGAGTGACCTGACTCTTCTGGCAGGGGATTCGCTGGATGAATTTGGGGATCGTTTTGGTGATCGGATTCGCAATCGCTGTTGGTTCAAACCAACATTCCCCACGACGTGATGGACGATAAGATGCCTCCCGTGCCGTCACACCCATTTCGGACCCTATTATGAAGACCATTGTCATCAACAATCAAAAGGGCGGGGTCGGCAAGACGACTCTTGCTGTGCATTTGGCTTGGTTCATGGCGGAAACGAATCTCCGCGTTCTCGTGATCGACGTTGATGCGCAGAGCAATGCGTCGGACACCTTGAGGCAGTACGCCAGTTCAACGTTAGCCGCGGATTTGTTCAAGCCGGGGATACGGGTCGTACCCCGAGCCGATGAAGGCCTGACTCTCGCGCCGGCCGATAGCTCACTGACTGATCTCGATCGCAGCAATGCAGCCGCCATCACGACTCTGCAAGAGAACCTCGCTATCGCGTCGGATCAGTTCGATGCCTGCGTCATCGATACGCCGCCGTCACTTGGACTTCGCAGTGTCGGCTGTTTGGTTGCGGCATCGCATGTGCTAGCCCCCATCTATCTGGAGGACTATTCGACTAAGGGCGTCAAAGGTCTGATGCAGACCGTGATCGGCGTGCAGAGGCGTTATGGCCGCCAGGAAACGAAGTTCCTCGGGTTGCTGCCCTCGAACTTCAACACGAAATCGCCCCGTCAAAGGACGCATCTTGAGCAACTCTTGCGCGAGGCTGGCAAATATGTGTTCCCAGGGCAGATCGTTGCAAGGGACGGCTACGCTGAAGCCGTCGCGGAGCGCGTGCCGGTCTGGAAGCTGAAGCGCCGATCTGCGCAGGAGGCTGGTCGGGAAATCCGCGATGTTCTCGCCAAGATCGTCGCCCAGATGAACGAGTCGGCACGTGGCGCTTGATCTCAGCTTCAAGCAGCTCATCGCCGCCGCGGAAGATGATGCGGCCACAATCGGGCAACCGACCTGCATCTCTATCGACCGTATTGACGAAGATCCGGACCAGCCCCGTCGCAGCTTCGACGAACAGAAGCTCGAGGAGCTTGCGGAATCGGTCCTTCAGCACGGCGTTCTGCAACCAATCGTGCTGCGGCAAGCGACCGAGGAAGGCCGGTACGTGATTGTCATGGGTGCGAGGCGGTATCGTGCGGCTAAGCGCGCCGGGCTCCGTGACCTGCCGGCTTTCATTCATGCGGCTGGTTCTGCGGATCGTTATGTTCAGATGATCGAGAATATCCAGCGCGATGATCTCAATGCCCCCGAAATCGCGGCGTTCATCGCGGACCGCTTGGAGCAGGGTGATAACCAAGCTGACATCTCGCGCAAGCTCGGTAAGCCCAGGGATTGGGTGTCTCGCTACGCGTCGGTCCAGAACATGCCGGAGTTCCTTCGCTCGAAGCTTGCCGGCTCATCAATCCGTGCTGTGTATGAACTCTACCAAGCCTGGCGTGAGCAGCCGACCGCCGTCGAGACCTTATGCGCAGCACAGGAAAGCTTCACCGACGCATACGCCCGCCAACTGGCCCGCGAAGTTCGCGCGAAAGTCCGCGGTTCTCCTGCTGATGACGAAGGGACTTCTGGAGCTGAACCACCACGAGGCCAGGTCGCTCCGCAAGTGGCATCGCAACCTATAGAGAGAGGCCGCAAGGCGGATGCCGCCGGAAAGCGCCCGAACTCTTCGGTCAATCGGCGCGAGCGAATGGGGCCATCGCTGACGATCAGAGTGCGTCACCAAGATCGCACGGGTTGTCTTCTGATCGATCGGCTCGCGTCTCGAGGCCCACGCCACGCCGTGCTGCTGATCGATGGCGCAGAAGTAGCGGAAGAGGTTCCAGCATCGACCATCACGATCGAGGAGATCGTGTCGGCATGAAGCTGCTCTTAAACAGCCTCCCCGGAGACAGTGCTACAGTTGGTGCGACGGCGGAGCGGATTTCCCATCCGAAGGATGGCGCGTTAGCGCAGCAGCCGGAGGCCGAACGCGCCCCCCACAGCGCTGTAGAGAGGCCGGAGGCTGCTGGAAAGCCGCGGTCCACATATTCGGTGCCAGTGTTGCGAATCTGCCCGCGCGGTGTTCGTGGAGTACAAGCATCAGGGGTGACGGCTACGTCATTTCCGGAAGAGCTCTCCTCATCAACCGCGGGCTGGGTTGGATCTCACCTGGAGCAAGTGCCGAGCCTTGACTGCCGAGCCCGGTGGTTTGAACCAACATGGAGGGGGTGGAAGGATTCGCGTTTTCTAGTGCAGGATAGGCTTCGCGCCAGCGATGTATTACATCGCGATTGGGATTGGAGTGCATGGCTCTGATCTCGCTTCGCGTCTCCGACCAGGTCGCGGCGGAGTTCTCAGTTCTTGCAGCGACCCAGGGCGGCAAATCCGCGCTGCTTCGACGTCTCATTGCTGATGCACTAGCTGCGCCGGCCCCGCGCATCTTGGCGTTGCCGGTTGGAGGCCCGGAAAAGGTGACGGTGCGATTTCGCGAGAGCGAGATGCGGCAGCTCGCGGAAGTTTCGCATCAGCGCGGCATGACGCGAACGGGCTGGATCGTCGCCCTGGTTCGCTCGCGATTAGGGTCGCCCGTGCAGCATTCCCCGAACGAGCATGACGAACTTCGCGCGGTCGTTCGCGAACTCAACCGGATCGGTGGCAACATCAACCAGATCGCGCGGGCCGCAAACACCAGTGTGCTGCAGGGCAGGGCGGTTGAGACCGATCTACCCGCAATTCGAGAAGCCAAAATGGTCATTGAAACAGAGCTCGCGCGACTACGTAATGCGCTGCACGGCAACGCGGATTATTGGGATGGACGGCGATGAGCCGGCGCCCGCCGCGGCCGACCGACCTGGCCTCCGAACTTCCGCCGATCTCGTATGTCTGGGAGACGCCCAATCGGCGCCCGCGGCGTGCCGAGTGGGACATCCCCGATCCGGCCGCTCCCGGTTGGCTTACGCCGGCGATGCGCGCAAAGCTCGAACGCATCGTGCGGCGGGCACCAGAGGTGATGGTCAAGATTACCGGTCGCACCAAGGGCGTGGCGCATCTTAAGTCGCACCTTGCTTACATCACGCGAAACGGCGAGCTCGATGCGGAAACAGAGCAGGGCGCGACCTTGGCGGGTCGTTCCGGATTGAAAGATCTGCAGCAACGCTGGGAGGATGATGCCGGTCTCGACGACAAGCGCCGCCGCGACGGTTCGCTTTCCGTCAATATTATTCTGTCGATGCCGGCTGGTACCGATGCTATCGCGGTCAAGGATTCAGCGCGGGCATTCGCCATCGAGACGTTTGGCTACAACCACGACTATGTCTTCGTCCAACACCTCGACGACAAACATCCCCACGTGCACTTGACGGTCCGGTCGCTGGGCCATGACGGCAAGCGTCTCAACCCCCGCAAGGCGGATCTTCAGGCGTGGCGGGAGCGGTTTGCTGGCGAACTCCGGCTTCGCGGAATTGCGGCAGAAGCGACGCCGCGGCGAACCCGCGGACGGGTTCGAAAGGCCGATCGCGGGGCGGTGCGAGCTATGCGAAAGCGAAAGATCACACCCGACGTCGATCGGCTCGCTCGTCAGCAGGTGCTTTCGGAGGTGAGGGGCGGCAGGACTGCGAAACATCCCTGGGACGAACAGATCAAGTCACGTCAGGACGCGATCCGGCGGCAATATCTCGACTATGCCACCGAGCTGCAGCGCTCTGGAGTGGCAGCAGATCAAGCGTTAGCGCGACAGATACGGCAATTCGTCGAGGACATGCCTGCCGTCGAAACTCGGCGGCATGCGCTGAAGAACGAGCTTTCGAAGCTTGCCAATACTCGGCGTCGCGACGCAGAGCAGGGCGTCGGTAAAGAGGGGCGCGAGAAGACAAGAGGCCAAGAGCCTACCAGATAGGTTGGACCAAATATCCGAGCTAGATATGGTCTGTGCAAGCCACCGGGAGCCGCCAAGGCCACCAAGGACGCTATCAGGCTCATAACCTGAAGGTCATAGGTTCAAATCGTATCCCCGCAACCAACTAAACCTCTGACGATACGAGGTTTTTAGAAGGCCGCCCCAAGGGCGGCTTTCTGTTTTCGACCGTGTCGCCACCGTGTCGCCACGCGCCGCCGGGATGCCCAAGCTTGCGATTCACGCGGCGGTCAGACGTGCGCGCCCAGCCACACCGCCGCCAGTGCCGGTGAATTTCCGTTAGTAGCGTACAGAGAACAGTGCAGTTGGGTCGTGGACACGCTGGCGTTCGCGACTGGTGGAACTGAAGGCAAACAAAAGTAAGCTAAGCTGATCAGCTTGGGCATTGTGATGGAGAAGT
>NZ_LFKZ01000011.1:0-9502 GCF_028128975.1 Bradyrhizobium sp. CCBAU 45321 | reverse complement strand
CGAGCGGATGATGCCGGCGTTCGCCAGCGCATGAAGGCGATCGCCCAGGAGCGCCGCCGCTTCGGCTATCGGCGCCTCAAGCGCAAACATAAGAGCGCCTGTACGCCTCGATGTCCGACGAAGCAACATAGCTGAGTTTTGTGCTACGATTCCCCCTGAACCGGATTAATTTCAGCGGTCTCAATGGGGCCAACTCCACCGACCTCGGGAAGGACAAACCGAAGGCCTTGTTCGGAAGTGAGCTAGCGACCACCCTCAACGACAGACTATCGCGTCAATTCCGTGAACAGCCGATGTTCGACTACATCGTCGACAATGGGCTCTACAGCAAGCAGGGCCAGGAAGCGTTCGGCCAGACCATTGATGCTAGATTTATCGCAGCGAGTGATGTGGCGTCGGCGTGAACTGGCCAACCTCGAAGCCCAAATGCCCCATCCGCCGTCGCTTTTGATGGCGAACTGATCGATCTTCTGATACGCAACAAGTCGATCGTGCGGATCATTCTCTCAAACTCGAGCGCTGACCGCGAGACTGGTGAGTGGGACAAGCGCAACGCCCCGGCCCGCGCCATACTCAAAGCCAACAAGGTCGAGGTGCAAAATCGCCTCTTCAACAACCGGCATATTGGCCACAACAAGTTTGCCGTCTACCTAGACAAGCACGGCGATGCCAAAGCTGTCATGACCGGCAGCACGAATTGGACATCGCTCGGACTGTGTGGACAGACAAACAATTCGATCGTTATCGAAAACGAAGATATCGCCGAAGGCTATCGCGCTTACTGGCAGCGGCTGCATGATGACGAGATAGAGATCCCGACCCGCAGTCGGCTCCGGGCGGCAAGAACGTTCAAGGTGACGAATTGCGGACGAAGGATCAGACGGCTGTCTCCGCGAGGTTGGAGGCGTCCAAGGCCCGGCTCTGGTTCTCGCCCAACACAAAGGCAACAACCCGCAATATCAAGAAAGCGCTACCCGATCTTGCCGAGCTCTTCAAGCTGATGAACGACGCGGAGCACGCTGTCTTTTTCCTTGCCTTCTTGCCGTCGCGCGGTGGTCTTTACAGCATCATCGAGACGGCAAGGCAGGCGGGTGAGTGCAACCCCAATCTTTTGGTTGTCGGCGCTATCAGCGACCCAACGGCCCATGCCGGGCTATCAAGCGAAGACAGACGAGGATGGGGATGAAGGAGACGAGACCCCCGAAGAGGCGGCGGCACGGAAACCTTACGTTTATGATGAGCGGCACACGCATATTGTGCGGACCAGTAATCTCGGCGCCGGAACCGCTCTCGGCGATTTCGAAGCCGAGATCTTGAAGCTCGGCACGGCCATCGTCCACGACAAGATCGTCGTGATCGATCCCTTGTCAGACAATTGCACCATCGTCACCGGCAGCCACAATCTTGCTTATAAGGCCTCTTACGAGAACGATGAGAACATGCTCGTTATCCAAGGCGACAAGCGCCTTGCCCAAGCCTATGCGGTCCATATTCTGGATGTGTACGACCATTATCGGAAAAGGGCCTGTCTATAAGACCTATACCTTCGCGCCTGCCAAGGCCGGCAAACGACCATTACGCAGATGATTATGCGCGGCTTGCCGGGGTCGACGGATACGGTTGGGCGGTGACGTCGACGCAGGACTGGGTGCCGCAGGCGCCGTTTTCACTGGAGTGGATATCAGACCTGAACACGCCAAATCCGCTGCGCGGGTTCGGCGGCAGTCCCAATTCGGAGGCAATGATCGCGCTCGGTAGCGCGGCCACCGACAGTGAGAGCGCCGTAAATCGTGTTCACGACGACTCGGTGAAGCGGCTCAAGCAGCGGGTGGAGGGTCTTTCTCGAAGATTGACCTCCGAAACGATCTATTTGAACGCCGCCGATCTCGGCGCGGCATCCGCCGCACCAATCACCGGATCGACGATCTCGGGCATGGTCGAACAGATCCTCGACCAGATTCCGAGCTCGCTGAACTATGCTGACGTCGGCTCGCTGCTGCCGCTATTCGCCGACCCGGGCGGCAACCCGACCGATGGTACCCCAGGATGCCAGAAGCTGGACTATTTCTGGCAGCACCACCTCAGCAACTACCTGAAATACATGAAGCTGCCATATGCTGGCTAAGCCAGCAATTATTGCCGGGAGGAGACAGAACTCCCATTCGATTAGTCTGGCTGTCATTCGGCCCTTTAATTGCGGTTTGTTGTCAAGCGTTCCTTTGAACTCGCCAACGGCACGATGGTAGCGCTCCTGCCGTCGGAGCTGGCCAGGGTTGCGGAGACGGCGTGAGCGCGGCTGGGTGTGATGGCTAGTCAGGCATTGGCCTGGCCTATTGAATCTTTGATGCCATCGCTGCTGGGGTCTCCTATTTTGCTGCAAGAGCGGCTGACTCAGGCATCTTTTATTCTCCCTGCCGGGCGTCAGGCTCTCTTGACGCTCCTACCGATTTCTGAGGGAGGCGTCCATTTCATTTTCCGAGGTCGCGCAATGCCTCATGATGATGTCCGGGTCGGGCGTCTCAACGTATGCAGCGGAGTGCGGGCAAGCCGCTAACAGCCGAATGACCGAGATCGCCACAACCACAGTCCCAGCGGGACATCGCGCCGAACGGCAGCGACTTTGCGCGCAATGGCGACCTTTTGCCTTCCTCATGTTCCCCCGTCTTCGGCACACCTTTCGAACGATCGCGCGTGTGTCATGGGAGGATGAGTGAACGTGCGGGTTACGACAATCCGAGTTTCGGGACGTCGCTTGTCGCGCCCTGCTGCATCCTCTTTGTTCTAGCAATTTTTTCCGGAAGAGGCCCAGTCAGCTCCTCGAAAGCCAGGCTTTCCTATAATTCGAAGCCGGTCTCTAGATAACGATGCCGCCCACGCCTCGAACTGGTCACGAACCTAGGGTACCCACTGGGTGGACCGGCAAGAGGTGTCGTTCCCATAAAAGCAAGGAGAGCATTATGAATTCCAATCGGATAAACGGTGCCGGCTCGCCAGATTCCCCAATGGGGTACGTCTGCTCACAGGAGCATCATGATCTTTTTAGGCAGGCTGTGAACGAGGTCAGGTCATCGGCTGCCGCCTCCGTGCCGGCAAAGGCGCCGATTTGGAGTTCGAGCGCTCCGTATGGAAACTTTTCACGCGATGGCTTCTCCTGGAACAACGACGTGTGGGGCAGTGGTGCCGGGCCTCAGACCATTTCGGTGTATGGAGCGAACCGGTGGAGCGTGTGGTCGAACCAGCCCGGAACTGGTGGCATCAAGAGCTATCCGCACGAGGCCGTCCATATCGGAAAGCCGCTCAGTGCAATCAACACTTTGAGCTCGACCTTCAATCAGGACGTTCCTAAAAGCGGCGCTTGGGACACCGCCTATGATATTTGGGACAGCTCAAACCAGCATGAGATCATGATCTGGACAAACTACACCGGAAACTCGGACGGTAGCGGCAACGTTAAGCCCATTTCTCATCATTATCGACAGGATCCCTCCGGGGCGGCGATCCCGGTCTACACTAACGTCAACGTGGGCGGGACGACCTGGAACGTGTTTGAAGGGAATAATGGTCACAACGTCATCTCGCTCGTGCCCACTTCGAAAAGCAACAGCGGGACAGTGGACATCAAAGGCATCCTAGAGTGGATCAAGTCGAAGGGCTACTTCGGCGACATAAACGTCGGTAGCGTCCAATACGGCGTCGAGATCACCTCGTCCCCAGGCGGAATGAACTTCAAGTTCAATGACTGGACCGTGACCTCAAAGTGAAGATCCAGTTCTGAGTTCGCCCCGGCTGTTGGATTTGCCCGAACCCGGCGCGGAGCGCGCATCGTCGCGCCGGGGCACATGACCTGGAGCGCATTATGATTCGAAACAATTCAGCCTGCTGCCGCCCAAAACGGCCATTGTCGCGCGCAGGCGCATCAGAAGCATGCGGAGTAGATGGGGCGCGGTGCTCTCCAGAATCTTTTGCACTTTTGATCAGGCGACGGCTCCGGTTTCAGAGAGTTGTGGCTGATAGAGCGGTCGCATGTTCATGTAGCATTGGTCGACCGCGCCGTTCCGGCAATGTGCCGCAGCCGGGCCGCCGCCAAGTTGAGACAGGATTGGCCGTCGGGAAGGCGCCGACGACACGGGTTCGTCCGGATCTCCTTCATGATGCGCTCGAGCGGATTGTTCGTTCGAATCTTCCGCCAATGGATGTCCAGAAAGGTAATGGCCGCTGCGATGCCACGCTCTGCAAGCTGACGCGGTTGCGGATCATTCAACGAAAGCGCATCGACCATGTTCATAGGACAGGCATGAACGACATTTTCAGGTTCTGGTCGCGAATTGAACGAGGCGCGCACATTTATCCGGAGGATGCACATGTATTTGCTCGTCTCAGCCGTCAACAGCACGGACTTAACCTTAGATGCTTACCCGCAGCATTCGCGGGACCATTGAAGACAGCCAAGGTAGTGTTGCTGTTTGCGGCACCAGGCTTCAACAGCGAATCGGACCTCAAGGACGCAAAAACGAAAGATGGGAAGGACTACTACATGCGTCGCTGGAAAGGGCCAGAACCCTTCCGTGACAAAGGGAGTGGAGGTAAATGGTTCAGAAGCATCGTTAAGTTCTTCGGCGACCCAAAAGAAATCGAGCAGAAATTTGCAGTTCTCAACGTCGGTGCGTATCAGTCACCACGGGTGAAGGATTGGCGTGCGCTGATGTCTTTGCCGTCAAGTCGGGTGTCCGTGAACTGGACGCAATCCGTGCTGTTTCCCCGAGCGGAGAGCGCCGAGATTGTGGTCATTTGCATGCGCGCGGCGAGTGCTTGGGGGTTGGAGAGGGGCAGAGAATATGGCGGCACGTTGTTTGCGCCTGTTGTGAACGTGCAGAGAGGTTATCTAGCAGGAAACAGCGCAGCGAACGGCCGATTGGTAGAACTGGTGAGGGAGCGCGTGGCGAGCCGTCGTTGATCCCGCTCTCTTTAACACCGGTCATCTAGTCAGAAGGTGCACTTCCCCGACGCTGAGATCTGAAGTCCCGATTGACCAATTCCGTCAGCTTACGTTACCTAAAAAATAGCATCCACAACGCCTCAACCTCAGGTATACTTGACCCGTCGGCTGACTAACAGCCGTCGCGACGGCTCCAACACGGAGTCTAAGCGATGTCTGAGAAATCAGTGGTCACATTCAAGCGTCTGCGTTCAGATTTTGGAATTCCTTATAGTCGTACTCACCTTGACCGCCTGGAGAAGGCGAAGAGATTTCCGAAGAGTTTCAAGCTCTCGATCTATCGCGGTTCCCCACGCGTCTGGTGGTCGCATGAGGTTTCTGAGTATCTGGAGAGATGCGCGAAGGCCAGATCCGACGCTCCGAAGTAAGAGGAGCGGGCGATCAGAGGCGGCCAGCGTCCAACACTGGCTTAACACTGGTCGCCTCCTCTCGGGAGGATCACCATGGACCTACTCCGTCTGCTTATCGCGTTTGTCGGCTTCTTTGTCACTCTTTTCGGCTTCATGCTCACAACTGGCGAATGGATGCATGGCAGACCTCAGTATCCGACTCATTGGGTCGTGCTCATCGTCGGCGCACTGATGTGGTTGCAGTCCATTCCCGTTATCCGTGCCCATGCAGAAGAGAAGAGGAGAGAGTTCTTCCGTACTCTCATCAAGGGGAAGAGGGCCGATGGCTGCAAGCCGAGATAAGTGCATTCAGTGCGGCAACCGCCATCGTTCGTACGATCTTGAGCCGCCTCCCGAGTCCGTAGCGAGTGGATCACTAGACCCCAACGGCAAATTCATGGGAATGCCTTACTGGTTCTGCTCTGTGGAGTGCTATAAAAAAGCGGTCCGCAAATTTCTCGAGCCTCGCTACGATTTCGATAGACAGGCCGAAGATGATGATGATTACAAAGAGCACGTCGAGAACGCGACCGTCGAATATTACGTGAAGGCTCGTCCTGGTCTTGGACTTTTGGGCTCACTCTTCAGCAAAACGGCCTGGATGAGCGAGCGTGATTTTGTCCAACCGGAGCGGGAAAAGGCGCTCGATGCGTTCCTCACCAGAAAACAATCGGAAATAACAGGTGCGGAACTTGAACTCCATAACCGGCTGTACGCCGAGTGGATGCACCAGATCGATGAGGAAAACAAGAAAAATGAGGCGGAGACCGCCAAGCGCGAAGATCAGATCATCAAACTTGCCAAGGAGGAGAAAGAAAGAGAAGAAAAACGGCAGCGAGAACTCGAAATAGAATTGGCACAACAGCAAGCTGTAAAGGAGATGCTAAGCCCTAAACAGATACCTCAGCACATCCGCTACGAGCATACCCACGTTCTCGGCCCAAGTGGAAGTGGCAAGACCACTCTCCTTCAAAATAATCTTGTCAAAGACTTCATCGAAAACTCGAACCCTCCGGCTTACATCGTCGTTGATCCAAAGGGCTTGATGGTTGAGCGCCTGGCGCGATTAGAAATGTTCAGTGACAGGGTTGTCATCGTAGACCCTGTTGATGCACCTGCTCTCAATCTGTTTGCAACACACGGACGAGACCCGGCCCAGCTCGTGTCAGATTTCAGCTACATATTCTCGACCACGAAGCAAAAGCTGACTGGAAAACAGGCCGCCTGTTTTCAGTTCTGTGCCCGAATGCTCTTTTCGCTTCCCGGCGCAAACCTCGAAACCTTGCTCGATTCGCTCGATGACCGGATAAACAGGAAGCCGCCCAATCCGCTATTTGAAACGGTGATCAAAAAGCTCCCATCGATACCTCGACGGTTTTTCGAGAACGATTTCTATTCCGCCAACTACGCCTCCACGCGCGAGGAGATCAAGTCCCGCATTTACGGTATTGCCGGAAATGAGACCTTGGCTGCGATGTTTAATGCCGCGACGCGGAAACTCGACTTGGCCAAATGTATTCGAGAACGAAAAATTGTGCTCGTGAATACGCGCCTACCCCAACTCAAAGAGGCCCATCAGACTCTGGGCCGCTACATCCTTTCGCTGGCACAAGACGCCATTCAGTCTCGCAGCGATAAGCATCCGGTCTACGTCATGATCGACGAGTTTCAAGAGTTCGCTGATCCGGAAAAGACACCTCAATTGTTCCGCCTTCTCCGCGAGTACAACGGTGGAGCGATTGTTGCTCATCAGAATATGTATTGTGATGAGCTTGACGAGGCGACCCGCAACGCGATCTCAACGAACACCAGCATAAAATACGCCTCGAGTCCTGAGGCGCAAGATTTGAACTATATGGCGCGCGATCTCCGTTGCAGTCCTGACTTCTTGAAGCACGTGCACAAGAGTGAAAGTGACGCGTACTTCGCCTGCTTCGTAAGAGGTATGCATCCTCCTCTCGAGCACCCCTTCATCCACGACACGCAACTCGGATGGATCGACGAGTGGCCAAAGATAAGCGACGCCGAGTATCACGCGCTGCGTGAGCGCAATAAGCGGATGTTGCAGGATAGTCCCCTTGCCTTCGACGGGGCTGCTGCGTTCGCTGCGCCGAAGCACGATCAGCGCGCGACGCTTGGCGGCGCCGATGTAAATGAGCCCATTGTACAAAAGCAAGGGCCGCCGAGCTCAGCGATTTCACAAGGTTCCGGACAGCACATTGGATCCGCTGAGGTTCTTGATCCAAGCAAACCGGCACCGTGGAAGCGCAAATAATTTTGCGCGGAGCGGTTGGTACATGATCTTGCACTGCGTGCTACGATACCTCAACGACCCACATAGCTGCCGACTTATCAGCCGCTCCGCGCGGATTTATCTTCCGCGCTATGAATTCACGCTGGACAACGAAACCTGTGACGCGCGGCGGCGAGCTTGTCTCGATCCGCCCGAACGTTCCTGGCGATATTGAGATCTTAAAGTGCCTTGGCCGCTACACGGTCCTCGCGGCGCAGGATATTGCAGCGCTTACGAGGCGATCCTATGGCGCGGTTATCGCGCGGCTCAGTCTGCTGAAGCGCGTTCCGCACAAGATGATTGCCGTTCATAGGACGCAACTCGATAGTCCGCGCCTCTACCAATCCTGCGCCCAAGCTTTCCATCTCACCCCAAGGGGCATCTCAAAGCTCAACGAGATCGGTTTCGAACCGCTTCTCCGCGACTCTTCGAGCCACTTCCTGCATACTCTGACAGAGAGCCAGGTGATGGCGTCTTTCGAAATCGGCGCGAGAGAGCGCCTTGTGCCCTTCTCAGACATTCTCCAGAGCCCGTGCACGCCGAATGGAATCAAAGAGAGCGGAGATCATAGTCTTCCAGTCGCCTTCGCTCATCGGGGAAAGCAGTGCGACTACCGGCTGACACCCGATGGTTGCCCCTTCGCCATCGAATACCTGAACGGCCATTATCGTTTCTTTGTGCTCGAAGTCGATCTCAGAACCGAGCAGCTCAAGTGGAGCGACAAGGACCGGCAGACCATTGAGCGGAAGTTGATCGCGTACCGCAATGTGCTGGAGAGCGGCGTCTATCGAACGCATCTCGGGTTTCCCAATCTGACCGTCTTGTTCACGACGACCACGATGGCCCGTCTTGAAAGCATGAGGGAACTCTTAGCTTCTATTGGGGGGCCTCATCTCGATCGCTTCGCTTTCAGTGTTTTTTCCCACAATCACAGGCGACACGCCGCAGCCTGATGATCGCGGTTGGGCGTTCAACCGGCAATGGCTGCAATGCGGTGGCAAAACTCTCGACATAGGAGCAGAGTGATGGACAGACTACAGCGTATAACTGAATTGCTTGCACTAAAGACAGCTATCGACAGCGAGCTGAAGGCGCTCAAGGAGCAAATTGCGCAGGAAAGCGCGGCTCTCCAGAAAGCGAGGAGGCCGCGTCAGAAGAAGGAGCCGCAGAATGTCTGACTTTCTCTGGTGTCCAGAGTGCCGACAATCGGTCGTCGATGAGGAGCGCGTGTTCTTCGCGCAACGGTGCACGGATTGCGGCGGTCTCTTAGAAGCAGAAGAAACAGGCCGATGCGAGATCGACTACAAAGAGCTCGATTTTGACTATCGGAGGAAGAAGCTGACGAAGATGAGCGGGACAAAGATGAAGAGCGTGAAGGAGAGCAAGAACAAGAGCAAGGGGCTGAAGATATCGATGAAACGGAAGCAGACGCCGACGCCGAAGGTGAATAAAGAAGATGAGCCGCGCGAATGCGGCTCTGTTCGCATCTCCGAAGCTCTCATCCCCTATTTACAGCCCAGTGAACCTTTAAATGAGTATCCGCGTTAGTTCGGCGGCGAGGCTGGCCCTCTAATCAGGATAAGCGGTCGCTTTGATTTTCATTCGACGTTGCGCTTCGAAAGACAGCGACAAGCCGATCCCCTTCCCAAAGCTCAACGTCGTGCTCCCCACACATTTGCTCGGCTCGACATCTCGCAGCCCGCTCGTCGATGCAGTCGAGCTTCGCGGCGCAGATCACTCGCCGGCTGCTGTCCACCACGAACACTCTGTACCGCATTATGACCGTCCCATTCCAAGGGAAGCCGTCATCGTAGTCCAATGTTC
>NZ_LFKZ01000010.1:0-8374 GCF_028128975.1 Bradyrhizobium sp. CCBAU 45321 | reverse complement strand
CTCACACCCGACGAACACATTTGCAAATGCTGGACTTCCCAGCCAGAACGATTCAAACTCAACCCGCTCCAGCAAATGCCGGGACTAAACACCCAGGTTTGCGGAATGCGGACTACGGCTGCATCCGGCATCGTGTATTGCAAAGATGCCAATCGCTCCGGCGCTTATCCGGAGCAGGCGTTTGACTTCCTCGGCTATAGCTTTCGGCCGAGAATGGCGAACAATCGACACGGTGAGCGGTTCGTCTCATTCAGCCCGGCCGTCAGCAAGAAGGCCGGAAAACGGATGCGGCATACCGTGCGCAGGTGGCGGCTGCATCGGCGCAGCGATCTTGGTTGGTGGAAATCGCCAAATGGGTCCGTCCAGTCCTGACGGGCTGCGTGCGCTACTACGGGCGGTTTTATCCCTCGAAGCTTCAAGAGGAGTTGCGCACGATCGATGCCTACATCGTTCGATGGGCAACACGACAATACAAACGGTTCCGAGGACACACGTTGGCGGTATGGGAATGGTTGCGATCGCTGAAGCGACGCAATCCAGGCCTGTTCGCTCACTGGGTTGCCGGATCAACGGTTGGATGAC
The DNA here is from genome assembly GCF_028128975.1 of Bradyrhizobium sp. CCBAU 45321. Classification (NCBI taxonomy): domain Bacteria; kingdom Pseudomonadati; phylum Pseudomonadota; class Alphaproteobacteria; order Hyphomicrobiales; family Nitrobacteraceae; genus Bradyrhizobium; species Bradyrhizobium sp. CCBAU 45321. The sequence goes on along the minus strand of NZ_LFKZ01000010.1, from coordinate 7,792 downwards.
GGGAGCCGGATGAATCACGAGGTTCACGTCCGGTTCTGAGAGAGCGCGGGGCTGCAATGCCCCGCGCCACTCACCTATCTCAAGCGCTATACCGACGGCCGCGAGATCAAGGCAGGGGTCGCGAGCTGGATCGCCTTCTACAACGATCGTCGCCTTCATCAGGCACACAGCTATAGCACGCCGATGGCGGTCTGGCGCGAACCGATGCAGGCCGCGAAGTCTGTGGACATGGTGGACAACGCTGACGCGTTGACCTCATGCCAACAGCAACTGCAGCAGGCAGAGTCTCTGGCAGCGTGATAAAAACAGATCAGGAGCGGTCAGTTTCCAACTAACAAACCGGTTCAAGCGGCCCCGCTCCGCGGGTCCATTTCACGCGTCGGGCTCGGTCGCACTTGTGAGGTGATAAAGTTGCACAGTCTGGGTACGTGGCAGTGGCAGTGTCCGCGTCACAACAAATTCATACTTGGCCACCCCAAACTCCGCGCAGCCCAGTCGGTCGCCTTGGCACACGTTTTCAATCATTCGCCACGCGCGACGGGGAATACAATCGTTGCATAGTCATGGTTGATATCGACAATAACGTGACCCAGGTCGGATGACGAATGAACAGCATCTAAATCCCCCTCGTTAAACGCCGGCCACGCGTACATTCCTGCTGATGATGGGCCTCCTAGTTCGAGAGCGGAGTAGGCATGATAATTGCTACCTCCGGAAGAGGTTGAACTGATCTTGAACGAACTATCCGAACCGCCCTGCGGTTTACCGCGAGAAGATCAATCAAGGCTTAGGAGATGGCGTCATGTTCCGGCGAAACGATGGTATCAGTTGGACGATCCTTACTTGCTTGGGGGAGCCGACGCTGGACGTCCCACGCATCTCCAACCGCTCCGAGGGCGGGAACACTATTGATCGTTTCCCAACACGACATTGTCTCGAAGGCGACCGTCGGGAGATTGCAAACCCCGAGTCGGAGCGATGCTTAGAGCTGTCCCGAAGCCTAAGAAGCCCACCTGCATTATGTTACGCTACGTGACTTCGTAAGCTCAGCGACTTTTTCAAGAAAAGGCCGCGCGAGAATCGCTGCTTAGGTGCGTGCCGAGGATGGCAGCTGGGACTGACAAATCGACCTCAACACCGTCTGGCGCGTCGCACCGCCGACGCTGAATATTGCGGATGAGGGGCTCTGCCCATGCAAAGCGGTTTCTACCATTGTCACAGGACCTTGAGGGCCGATTCGAGCGCCACGAGCGTTAGTCAAAGCATTTGGGCAAGCGTCAGCGCCGAGGCGGGAAGCCGTCTGCGGTTCGTCACATCATTCGCGCCCACGCGCACCTATAGAGGATACACCGCGTGTCTAGTGTAAAGTTTCTTGACACAGTCCGAGCAGTCGCGTCCGGCCGTAATGATATTGTTCTGGTGGCGCTGCTGATCACGATCATCTTCATGATGATCATTCCACTGCCGCCCGTCCTCATGGATGTGCTACAGGCCCTCAACCTGGGACTCTCGGCAGTCCTGCTGATGATGGCGGTCTACATTAAATCCCCCCTTGCGTTCGTCTCCTTTCCTTCAGCGCTCTTGGTCACGACGCTATTTCGGCTATCGCTTGGCGTCGCCGCGACACGCGCTATCTTGCTTCATACAGACGCCGGCCAGATCATCAAGACATTCGGGGACTTTGTGGTGGCCGGCAATCTCGTGGTGGGCACTATCACTTTTTTGATCATCACAATTGTTCAGTTTCTCGTCATCACCAAGGGATCTGAGCGTGTGGCGGAGGTTGCTGCACGGTTTTCTCTGGATTCGATGCCGGGCAAACAAATGAGTGTTGACGGCGACTTGCGTGCCGGCAGTATTGATATCCGAGAGGCAAGTCGGCGCCGCGTTGCGATTGAGCGCGAGAGCCAGCTGTACGGTGCCTTGGACGGCGCCATGAAGTTTCTCAAGGGTGACGCCATCGCGGGCTTGATCAGCATTGCCGTGAACATCATAGGCGGGATCGCGATTGGAGCGCTTCAAAAGGGAATGGGATTGTACGAGGCGCTCGAGGTCTATGCGATCCTGACGATCGGAGACGGGCTCGTCGGTCAGATACCGGCTCTCTTCACAGCGATTACCGCGGGGTTTATCGTTACGAGGGTTAGTGACGAATATCGCGGCGCAGATCTCGGCAACGAAATCGGCGACGAGGTCAGCGCACAACCACGTGCGCTGATTGTCGCGTCGTTCATTCTCCTCCTCTTTTCGTTCGTCCCTGGCTTTCCGACGGGAATCTTTATGGTCTTGGCGGTTGTAGTCGGAGGCGGTGGCTGGGAATTACAGCGTAATCAGCGGCAGGCCACACCGGCAATGCGTCGCTACTCGGTGACAGGGGGAACGCGCTTAACAGCCTCGGACGAGCCGACCGGCGGGGCTGATGGAGCCGACGACAATGGCATCGAGTTCACTGTGCCACTGATGATCGACATTGGTCATGACGTTCAGGCGGCCATCCCTCCCGATCTGCTGAAGAAAGCATTGGATGCAGAACGGCATGCGCTCGTTCTTGATCTCGGCGTCCCTCTTCCAGCGATCAATGTGCGGATGAACGACAGCTGCAAGGATGGAGCATATGTCATCATGGTAAATGAAATACCATGCGGTGAAGGGCGACTGCGCTCGCAACATCTTTTGGCACGTGATACTTCTGAGAACCTCGATCTTGTGGGCATTCCGTATGTTCTGGACAAATCCTTTCTTCCTCAGATCGAGACGGTCTGGGTGGACGCCATACATCGCGAATCATTGCGAGCTGCCAGCATCCCTTTCCTGGAATCGGTGCAGATCCTTAGCTACCAAACTGGCCAAATCCTGCGCAGGCATGCTTTCGAGTTTATCGGTATCCAGGAAACAAAAACTCTTTTGAATCGCATCGAGGTGTGCTTCCCGGAACTCGTAAGGGAAGTACTCCGCTCAGCGCCTCTGCAGAAGATTTCAGAGGTCTTTCAACGGCTGATCGCGGAGGAGGTTTCACTGCGTAACATGCGCACCATCCTCGCCGCACTGGTCGAACGGGCACAGAACGAAAAAGACGTTGTCCTGCTGACCGAGCATGTGCGCTGTGCGCTGAAGAGGCAAGTCTGCATCCCGTATTGTATCGGCATGAACCTGCTGCCCGCCTATCTTCTCACGCCAGAAGCGGAAGATACAGTGCGCAATGCCATTCGGCAGACTTCCGCCGGCAGCTATCTCGCCCTTGACGCGCGAACCACAAGTCAGATCATTCACGCAATACGAGAAGCTATCGGCAACCTTAACCAGCAGCCGCATAAGCCGGTGCTGCTGGCTTCGATGGATATACGTCGATACCTACGCAAGGTCATCGAAACCGACTTTTACGAACTTCCAGTGTTATCCTATCAGGAGCTTCCCCCCGATATCTCCATACAGCCATTGGGACGGATATCGCTGCAATGAGAAATGCCAATATAGAACAAGATGCTCCCACGGGCGATCAGATCCAGCTGTCCTTGCATGTGCTATCTGGCCCCAACAAAGGGGCCGAGACATCGCTCGGCGATGGAGCGTGGCTAGTCGGTAGCCATGGCGCTGACGACCTTACCTTCGCAGATCCGGAACTGGTTGCCTCACATCTTCGCATTGTCATCGAGGCCGGGCAAATCCAGATCACCGCACTGGCACCGGGTGTGCTCATCGGCGGTAGTGATTGTCTAACAGAGTGCCCGACGACCCTCGATCCACTCACTCCGGTTCAGGTTGGGCGGACGATTTTCAGTATCGGGCCGACTGGTGGGAGCTTTCCCGATATCGACTCTGTGGTCGAGCGCAGAAGGCTGCACGCAGAGCAGGCCCCCCCAGCTCTCGAAGGACGGGCCCCCCGGGGGCGAGAAATTCGTCTTGTGGTGAACTCGATACCTCGGCCATTTCGGCTTGGTGCGGCCGCTTGCGTCCTTGTTATCATCGTCTCCGGAACTTACGCCGGGGTAACGAGTGTGGTTTCCTCTTTCACTCCGCCCCCCGTTCTGGGTGCCGATCCGATCAAACTTGCCTGGAGCGTCCTTGGCGATTTGAACGTCGGAAGCGGGCTCAGCATCGCGCTCTCCCATGATAACCTGATCATCGAGGGCGACTTGGGACGTGGAGAGGCGACAAAGATCAAAGCAGCCTTACGCGACGCCGGGCTAACAGCAGAGATAACATCGAAATCGGCAATCGCCAGCGCCCTGTCCGATGCAAAGATCATCGACCTGTCAACGACAGTAATGCGGGCATTCGGCATCGAGGGGAGTATTCGCGTGGGGAGCCCCGGAGAGATATCAGTCGCGGGATATGGCCCGAACGATGCAGTCGTCAAGGCAGCCCTTCGTCACCTGCAGCAGGATATTCCGGGGGTCCGCATAATTGATGACACGGTCACAACGCCGGACCGCGCGCGAAGCTTTCTTGAGAGAGCGACGACAGCCGAACTCCGTCGCATGATTCGTATCGTTGTGAAGCCAGACGTCGTCCTTGTTTCGGGGACGCTTACCCCAACCGCCTATAGCGAATGGCAGACCGTTGCTTCCCGCTTCGAGGAGAAGTTCGCACCCCACATTCGGCTCGAGGCACACTGTTCGCCAGTGGTATTGCCGATAGCGAGAGGTGTGCACCTCGGCCGGTCTCCATTTATCGTCATTGAGAACGGAACGCGGCTAAAAGTTGGCGACAATATCGATCACTTCGGCAAAATTGTTGTCATCGACCGGGGCGGAATGCTTGTGCGGGTCGGAGAGGCCGACGTGCACGTTCCCTATCTGAGCAGGCCAGAATGGTTAGTAGAGGAGGATCAACCGTGAGCGAGCCTCCAGTGGTGCTTGAGCTGCTGAAACAGCTGGTAGATGACGTCGATGGCGCAACGCTGTCTGCCCTCGAGAGAGAGTTCGAGAGTTGGCGACAATCGTTAAAACGTGACATGGATCGAGGCGTCACGAGGCGTCATTTCGACGCATTGTGCACATTGCTTGACGCGATAAATGCCGCAGCAGACGCTGTCAGTACAACATGGATGCGCCACCACAGCGGTGTATCCTCTGGCTTGGAGGGGTGAGGTGGATTTCAGCAGTATCAATGGCTCGCTTGGCAGATCTGTTGCGGCATCTGAACGCAGCTTGCGAACTCACATGGCGACCATGAACCCGGACGACACCATGGATCAGCTCAAGCTTCAGCTCTCAATGAACACTCACACTACACTCTTGAGCCTGAATTCGACCGTCATCAAAGCGGTTCACGAAGCGCTGAATGGTATTATCCGGAACATTGCCTGAGGTACGCCGGTTAGGCCCCCTCGATTCGAAGTCCGCTGTCAGCGGACATAGTATCCGACCTGCCGTGCACCCGGTGATGTGCTTCCCCGTTTTTTGGCGAATGCATTCGTCCCAATATGCATCCGGGATTTTTGATCCGCCGGCACCGCACGGGACAATCAAAGGTCTGAACAACGACGGGCGATGTTAGGGGGCTATGTCTTCCAGCTTTATGCAACTGCGTCATTTCCGATATTTCACGGGCATCGTGGATGCTGGTAGTTTTTGCCAAGCAGCGGCGACGATCCACGTGGCGCAGCCGGCCCTTAGTCAGCAGATGGCTGCCTTAGAAGCCGAGCTCGGCGTGGCGCTGCTGCACCGTAGCGTACGCGGCGTTCGCCCCACTCGTGAGGGTGCGGTCTTTTATCGCGAGGCCACGTCCATCCTTCAGCAGGTTGACCAACTGCGCAGCATCGTCCGCTCTGCGGCAGGAGAACCGGAAGGTACGGTAAAGCTCGGCATGGGCTCGGTGCTCGCCGCTTCGTTCTCCTGCGCCTTGATGGAAGCCAGCCGGAAGGTGCTCCCAAAAGTGCGCCTCCATCTTGTTGCCGGTGACTCTCTTCAGATGAAGCCGCTCATCGCATCACGAGCCCTTGACATCTGCGCTGTGCTCGAGGATTCGCCCACCCCAGGCGTTACCCGCCAGCCACTCTTTCAACAACGACTCCACTTAGTACGTCCTCGCGATAAAGGGGAAGTCGCTACCGCCGTTTCGCCTGAGGAGTTGGCTGAGCTCCCTCTTGTTTTGCCGACACGCCCAAACACGATTCGCGACGCATTAGATCGGACGTTTGAAGCGGTCAGCGTCGTGCCGAACTGCATCGCAGAAGTCGACACGTTTGCCAATGCGCTCTCCTTTGTCAGGGCGGGTCTCGCAAATGCGATCCTGCCCAAGGGCGAAATTCCCGATATTCCGGGCGACGAAGATCTGAGGCCGCTCGTAATAGATCCGCCGATCCATATGACAGCTTGCCTCATCTCCTCTGGCGACCTCGCCCCCGCCGCCCAAGCCGTAAGCTCCTTGCTGATTGCGCAGGTACGAAAAGTGCTTCAAACAAGACCTCTTGCAGGACGCCAGCTGGATTACGACACCTGATCTCGATTAAAAGCCGAGGCCCTATCGGTTGCCGAGTGACCAGTCAGTGGCAGATGGTTTACCTACTAGAGTGATAGAAAATGCGTATTACGAATAGTCAATCGGGAACGGTGTTTCGGGCGGCGCAACGCACCGGGATCGGATCACAGGGCTCATGTGGTCAACGCGTCAGCGTTGTCCACCATGTCCACAGACTTCGCGACCTGCATCGGTTCGCCAGACCGCCATCGGCGTGCGATAGCTGTGTGCCTGATGAAGGCGACGATCGTTGTAGAAGGCGATCCAGCTCGCGACCCCTGCCTTGATCTCGCGGCCGTCGGTATAGCGCTTGAGATAGGTGAGTGGCGCGGGGCATTGCAGCCCCGCGCTCTCTCAGAACCGGACGTGAACCTCGTGATTCATCCGGCTCCCGTCATCCAACCGTTGATCCGGCAACCCAGTGAGCGAACAGGCCTGGATTGCGTCGCTTCAGCGATCGCAACCATTCCCATACCGCCAACGTGTCCTCGGAACCGTTTGTATTGTCGTGTTGCCCATCGAACGACGGTAAGCGGCAAGCTGAGGCCGTCAGGCGGCGTGGTTCCATGGCATAAGCGCGTCGAGTTCGCTGCTCGGCCAACCGTTGGCGATACGCTGAAGCGTTACGGCGAGCCAGGCGAACGGATCGACGTTGTTCATCTTCGCCGTCTGCAGCAGTGTTGCGATAGTCGCCCAGGTTTGTCCGCCGCCGTCGCTGCCAGCGAAGAGACTATTCTTTCTCGTAATTGTTTGTGGCCTGATGGCGCGTTCGACGATGTTGGAGTCGAGCTCGATGCGGCCGTCGGCCAGGAAGCGCTCGAAGATGGCGCGGCGCGAGACCGCATAGCGGATCGCCTCAGCCAGTTTTGATTTGCCGGAGATCCGCCGCAAGGTCTGCTGCCAGAGGTCGAAGAGATCTGCGACGATCGCCGCGGAGGCTTGCTGGCGCGCGGCGACGCGTGCGTCGGGGCTTTGACCGCGCACGGTCTTCTCGACCTGCCAAAGCTTCGCCATCCGCTCGACCGTCGCCGTTGCCACTTCTGAGCTCCCTGCAACATGTAACTCGTAGAACTTGCGCCGGCAGTGTGACCAGCAGCCAGCCAATGTGATGCCATCATTGCCGCGATCGGATCGCGCGAGCTTGTTATAGGCGGCATAGCCATCCACCTGCAAGATGCCGCGATAACCATTGAGGTGCCGGACCGCGCATTCGCCGGAGCGGCTGTCTTCGAAGCGATAAGCCACCATCGGGGCGCATTGCCTCGCCTTAATTGTTACCGGATGCTGAGCCGTTGCCTCACGTAAATTGCTCCCCTAATCGGGGACGAGC
>NZ_LFKZ01000131.1:0-620205 GCF_028128975.1 Bradyrhizobium sp. CCBAU 45321 | reverse complement strand
CGGTGATTCCATCATCTCTCTGCAGATGGTGAGCCGCGCGCGGCGCGAAGGCGTGCTCATCGAGCCGCGCGATGTGTTCCGGTATCAAACCATCGAGGCGCTGATTGCGGCGTCCCGAGATGTCGAGCCAGATAAGGAAGACCCCGCATCGGAGGGTGGCTCGCTGGCGGGACTCTCCAGGGAGCAGCTCCAACGGCTCGATCTGGACTGGAGCCGCGTCGAGGACGTCTATCCGCTGTCGCCGATGCAGCAGGGCATGCTGTTTCACAGCCTGCGCGATGTCGGCAGCGGCGTTTATGTCAATCAGGTCAGTGTCGAGATCCGAGGCCTCGACCCGGAACGGCTCGGCACAGCGTGGCGCGAGGTGAGCGCGCGTCATCAGATACTGCGGACCGGTTTCCTCTGGCGTGAGCTCTCCGGCTCTCCGCTGCAAGCCGTCTATCGCGACGCCATCGTGCCGTTCGCACAGGAGGACTGGCGCGGGCAGGCGATCAGGGATGAAAGAATTGCGGCGGCCCTTGCCCATGAGCGCGCCGCCGAATTCGACCTCCAGAGGCCACCGCTCCAGCGGGTGCGGTTGTTGCGGCTCCAGGACGACCTGTATCGGCTGATCTGGACCTATCATCACATCCTGATGGACGGCTGGAGCTCGGCAAGGTTCGTCGGAGAAGTCCTGGAGTGCTATTACGGCGGCGCTGCTGCCGCGAACGCCACGCGCTACCGCGACTATATCGCCTGGCTGCAGGCGCAGGACGCCAAGGCTGCCGAAGCTTTCTGGCGGGAACAGCTCAGGAGCTTCGATCAACCGACGCAGCTCTCCGATGCCTTCGGCGCGCGCCGCCATCAGGCATCCGGTCACGAGCGCTGTTACACGCGTCTCGGAGAGGCCGCGACTGCCGAGCTGAAGGCGTTCGCGCGGCGCGAACGGATCACGCTGAACACGATCGTCCAAGGCGTGTGGGCGCTGCTGCTGCAACGCTATACGGGCCAGAACACAGTGACGTTCGGCGTAACCGTGGCCGGTCGTCCGGCCGGTCTCGACGGATCGCAGCAGATGCTTGGCCTCTTCATCAACACGCTGCCCGTGATCGAAACGCTTCCGCCCGAAAGCCCGATCGGAGAATGGCTTCGCGCGCTGCAGGACCGCAATTCGGCGATCCGGGACTACGAGCACACGCCGCTCTATGACGTCCAGGGCTGGGCCGGCCGTGCCGGTCAGACCATGTTCGACAGCATTATCGTGTTCGAAAACTATCCGATCGAACGCAGCATGCACCGCGGCGCAGGCGCGTTGCAGTTCAGCGGCCTGAAGAATGTCGACGTGACGAACTATCCAATGGACCTGTCGGTGCTGGTCGAAGACACGCTCCAGGTCGAATACACCTATATGCCGAGCCATTTCACCGCGGTGCAGGCGACCCAGATCAAGGTGCAGTTCGAGCACTTGCTGGCGGAGCTGACGCGGGATGCCGCGGCCTTGCTTGGTAGCATCGATCCCGTCACGGAGCTCGATGCCGCTCTTGCAGATCGTTGCAATCGGCACGCGACGTCAAGCGCTCCCCTGGCGCTGGTGCATGAGGCGATCAGCAGCCATGCGCGGCGTTATCCGGAGCGGACGGCGCTGACCATTGGCGGCTCGGTGCTCTCGTTCGGAGACCTCGAGCGCAGGGCCAACCGCCTGGCTCATCACCTGATCGCCCGGGGGCTTAAGCCCGAGCAGCGCGTGGGCGTTGTGGTGGAGCGAACTGCTGCCACGATGATTGCGCTGCTGGCCGTGCTCAAGGCGGGTGGGGCCTACGTTCCACTCGATCCCGAGCTACCCTCGGAGCGGCGCGCGTTCGTCATGCGCGATGCCGCAATCGCGTTCCTGTTAACGGGTCCGCTCGAAATCGAGGGCAGCCCGGACGGCATGGAGCGAATTTCCTTGTCTTCGTTTGAGTTCGACGCGGGACCGGACCATCCGCCGCAGCCCGAACTGCATCCGGAAAACCTAGCCTATTTGATCTACACCTCGGGCTCGACGGGGACGCCAAAGGGCGTGGCCGTCGCCCACGGTCCGCTGGCGATGCACTGTCGCGTCACGGGCAGCCTCTACGAGATCGACGAAAGCTCCTGCGAGCTGCATTTCCTATCGCTGGCCTTCGACGGCGCCCATGAGCGCTGGCTCACGGTTCTGTCGCATGGCGCACGGCTGTTGATGCGTGACGCCGAATTGTGGACGCCGGAACAGACAGTCGAGAACCTGCACGCCCATCGCGTCAGCCATATCGGATTGCCGCCGGCCTACCTCCAGCAGGTCGCCGATTGCGTCGAGCAGAGCGGCAATCCACCGCCGGTCAAGCTCTACTCGTTCGGCGGCGAGGCGATGCCGAAGGCGGGCTTCGACAAGGTCAGGCGCGTTCTCAAGCCACGCATTCTGATCAACGGTTATGGCCCGACGGAAACCGTCGTCACGCCGCTGGTCTGGAAAGTCGATGGCGCGTCCGAGTGCGACACGCCCTACGCGCCGATCGGCCTGCCGGTCGGAGACCGCCGCGCCTACATTCTGGATGCCGCACTCGACATCATTCCCGCCGGGGTCGCCGGCGAGCTTTATCTCGGCGGCTTCGGCCTGGCGCGCTGCTATCACGGCAAGGCCGGCATGACCGCAGAGCGCTTCGTCCCTGACCCATTCTCGTCGACCCCGGGAGCGCGGCTGTACCGCACCGGCGATCTGGCGCGGTGGCGCGAGGATGGCACCGTCGAATATCTCGGCCGCAGCGATGACCAGGTCAAGGTCAACGGCTTCCGGATCGAGCTCGGGGAGATCCAGACCTCGCTGCTCCGTCATGAGGCGATTGCGCAGGCGGCGGTGGTGGCAGTGCCGAGCGCAGCCGGAAATCAGCTCATTGCCTATGTCGCACCGAAGGCGGCAGATGACGCCGCGCCCGAGGCGGCCGAGAGGCTGGTCGAGCGCTTGACCGGTTTCCTGAAGCTGATCCTGCCGGCCTATATGGTGCCGGCGCGGATCATGGTGCTGGAGCGGTTGCCGACTTTGTCGAGCGGCAAGATCGACCGGCGTGCATTGCCGGCTCCCGATGCGTCGATGCGGAGCTTCGTCCCTCCGCAAGGCCTGGCGGAGACCGCGATGGCGCGCCTGTGGTCCGAGATCCTGGACGTGCCGCAGGTCGGGGTCACCGACAATTTCTTCGAGCTCGGCGGTAATTCGATCCTGTGTCTCAAGGTCGTGGCGCGGGTTCGTCAGGACAAGACGTATGGGATCGAGATCAAGCTGCGCGATCTGCTCCAGAAGCCCACGATCCGCGCCTTGCTCGCCGGCAGCGCGACCGCGGCGTCCGCCGTCGCACCCGCCCCATCGGCGCTGCTGCCGCTGAATGCCGCGGTTCGCGGCGTGAACCCGGTATTCGCCGTGCATGGCGGCTTTGGCACCGTCTTCGACTATGGGCCGCTGGCACGCCGCCTCGAAGGGCACCGGCAGGTGATCGGGCTGCAATCGAGAATGCTGGTCGATTCCTCGTGGACCGACGCCTCCCTCGAAGCCATGGCCGTGGACTACGCGGCCGAGATCCGGCGGATGCAGCCGCGCGGTCCCTACAGCCTGGTCGGCTGGTCCTTGGGAGGACTGCTGGTCGGTCTCGTCGCGGCCGAACTCGAACGCGGCGGTGAGCGCGTCGATCGTCTCGCGCTGGTCGACAGCTTCGTGCCGCGGCGGCCGGACGGACCGAGCCCGCAGGAGGCGATTGCCCACTGGGCCGACGATCTCGCCGGATTGCTCTCGGCGGTCCTCCCGAACGCTGCGGCCTCTCGCATCAAGGCGCAGGTCGAGGCATGGAAACGTGCTGATCTGCCGGAGACGCCGGGGCACATTCGCGACCTCGTTGCTTCTGTTGTGGAGCAGGGCAGGAGCGTGAGAGCGGACGATGCATCGCTCGGCGCGGATGATTTGTCCGCTGCATTCGCAGTCGGACGGCACCTCAACAGGCTGGCGCAGAACGCCGCGCTGCCGCGGGGCCTCGAAGCCACGCCGCTCTGCTGGTGGACCTCGACCCGTCTGGCGCAGCGTGATCGGCTGGAATTGCAGTTGCCGAAGGCGGTCGATCGCGGCTTCGTCGGCGACAACCATTTCACGATCCTGAGGGATGCCGGCCTGCTCGATGAGATCTGCGGTCTGCTCGTGCCGGCGGCGGCGTCGACGATCGCGCAGGATACGGTCCCGGAGCCGGCGGAGTAAGCCTTTGAGTCTTGATCCAGATATCGCGGCATTGCTCGAGATGGTGCAGGCCGGCACCGAAAGCGGCGCGCGCGTTCCGTTTCCGCAATTGACTGCTGCGCAGGCGCGGGCCGATTTCGATGCGTCCTCGCCGCTGCTCGATGTCGATCCGCCGGCGCTTGCCTACGAGCGGCGTTTGTCGCTGCCGGTGCGGGATGGCGCGACGATCGAGGCGCGGCTCTATGCGAGCGCGCAGCCGAGCGAACGCACTCCCATTCCGGTCCTTCTCTACATGCATGGCGGCGGCTTCGTCGTCGGCAGCCTCGATTCGCATCAGCCATTGTGCCGCGGCCTCGCCAAGGACAGCGGTGCGGCCGTGCTCTCGGTCGGCTACAGGCTCGCACCGGAGCACAAGTTTCCGACCGCCTTTGAGGATGCCGTCGATGCGCTAGCCTGGATCGGCCTCGAGGGCCGCGCGATCGGGCTCGATCCGCGCCGGGTCGCCGTCGGCGGCGACAGCGCCGGCGGAACGCTTGCCGCCGCGCTCGCGATCGAAGCGAGGACAAACACGGACCTTCCGCAGCCGGTGCTTCAGATTCTCGCTTATCCCGGCCTCAGCTCCCGACAAACCTCCGCATCCTACGAGCACTACGGTACCGGCCATCTCCTGGAGCGCAGCACTGTCGATTGGTTCTTCCGGCTATATCTCCGCGACGAGTCGGATCGCGACGATTGGCGTTTCGCACCGCTCGCAGCGGATGATCTGTCGGGCCTCGCTCCTGCGTTCATCGTCCTCGCCGAGTTCGATCCCCTGGTGGACGAGGGGCGCGATTATGCAGCACGCTTGGCGGCGGCCGGCGTTCCCGTCGATCTGCACGTTTATCCCGGCATGATCCATGAATTCCTGCGCATGGGGAATGTCGTTGCCGATGCCTTGCGGGCGAGGGCGACGATCGGGCGGGCGCTGGCCAAGGCCTTTCTCGCCGCTGGCGAAAAGGCGGCCTGATATGGCAATGCAGTGTGAACGAGAGTATGTCATGATCATCATCTCTCGCGCTTCTGTGCGAGAGGCGCCTGAACGGATCCCATGAGCACGTCTATTCCAGACCATAGGCTGTCCCGCCGTGCGCTCCTCGGCGCGGGCGCAGCGATCGGAGGCACGGCCCTTGCGGGTACATGGCCCATGGCGTTTGCCCAAACTGCTGGATCGCAATCCGGGCTCCGGGTCGCTGCGCTCGGCTGGGCCTGTGCCCAGACGATCCTGGCGCTCGGCGTCGTGCCGCTTGTGATTCCGGAGATCGAGCGCTATGGCCGGCTCGTCGTCGAGCCGCCTGCTCCGCCCAGCGTTCAGGAGGTCGGTCTGCGTTCGGAGCCAAACCTCGAACTGCTGCAGAGTTTCGCCCCCGACATCATCGTTATCGATCCCAGCATTGCGGCCGCCATACCGCGGCTCAAGCTGATCGCACCGGTCGAAACGTTCACGATCTTCAGACCCGGCGGGCATCCCCTCGACACGGCGCGCCGTTCGACGCTGGAGCTTGCCAAGCGCCTCGGGGTGCAGTCCGCGTGCGAAGCCTATTTCGCCCGTTTCGACGTCGCCATGGCCGGCTATCGTGAGCGGCTCCAGAGTCGCGGCGGCAAGCCGCTCTATCTCGTCAGCGAGATCGCGCGCAACCGCGCGCTCGTGTTCGGTCCGAACAGCCTCTATCAGGAGGTGCTCGATCAGTGCGGATTGAGGAATGCCTGGACCGGACAGAGCGGCCCATGGGGCCATACCAGTGTTGGGCTCGAAGTGCTCGCCGCGGTTCCGGACGCGCGGCTGGTGTTGATGACCTCGCGGGTCGCCGATGTCGAAGCGCTACTGAAGGCAAGCCCTGTGCTTCAAACCCTGCCGTCTCTTCGGTCGCATCGGCTGACGGTCCTGGGTAATCAGTTTTTCTATGGGGGCGTGCCGGCGGCCGAACGTTTCGCCCGCCTTCTCGCCGAACGTCTGCCGCGGGAAAGCCATGAGCAAGGCTGAGGCACTGCCGGCCCGGTCCGGCTTGGAGATGCATCCGGCGGTGCTGATCGGCTTGCTGCTGGCAGCCGCGGCCGCGCTGACCTGGCGCAACCTGTCCGGATATCTGCCCGCCGGCGCCTGGCTGCCGGTGTTGTGGCGGCCGGAGGTCACCGATCCCCAGCAGATGCTCGTGCACTACACCGTTTTTCCGCGCATCGCAGTGGCGCTGCTGGCCGGCGCAGCCCTCGGTCTTGCCGGCACGGTCTCTCAGCAGGTGTTGCGCAATCCGCTTGCAGAGCCGAGCACCATCGGCGTCCTGAACGGCGCCTATCTTGCGCTGGCCGTGACGACGCTGTGGGCGCCGTCGCTGCTGGCCTTCGGCCGGGAGTGGATTGCGCTGTGCGGCGGGTTCGCTGCGTTCCTGTGCGTGTTCGGGCTGACCTGGAAGCGTGCGCTGTCGCCCGTCGTCCTGGTGCTCGCCGGATTGATCGTCAGCTATTACTGCGCGGTGACCACCCAGGCGCTGGTGCTGCTCAACCACGAATATCTGATCGGTCTGGTCATCTGGGGCGTCGGCTTCCTCAATCAGCAGGATTGGAGCAACGTCACGTTCCTGGCGCCGCGGCTGCTGATTTCGATCGTGCTGATCGCGGCGATGGTTCGTCCGCTGACCCTGCTCGGCTTCGACGACGAGACCGCGCGCAATCTGGGCCTCGGATTGACGAGGGCCCGGGTCTTCGCGCTCGTCATCGCGATCGCGCTCAGTGCGTCAGTCGTCAGCGTGGTCGGCGTCATGGGATTTGTCGGTTTGTCCGCGCCGGCAATCGTCATGCTGTCGGGCGCGCGCCGCTTTCGCGACCGGCTGATCTGGGCGCCACTTTGCGGCGCCCTGCTGCTGTGGCTGACGGATCAACTCGTGCTTCTGATCCCGCCCGGCTATCGCGAAATGCCGGCCGGTGCAGTGACTGCCCTGATCGGCGCGCCAATGCTGCTCGTGCTGCTGCCGCGGCTGCGGGCCGCCATGCCGATGGGAAACCTCACGCCATCCGCTCCGGCGCGGCTCGATCATCCCTGGCGCGTGATCCTTTCGGCCTTAGTCGTGCTGCTGCTTGCCGTCTGGATCGCACTCGCCCTCGGGATCGGCTCCGACGGCTGGCGCTGGAGCGGCCTGTCGGGCTTGCAGGAGTTCTGGCCGTGGCGCTGGCCGCGCGTGGTGTCGGCGCTGGCAGCAGGCGCGACGCTGGCGGTCGCCGGTACGCTGCTGCAGCGGATGACCGGAAACCCAATGGCCGCGCCGGAGGTCATGGGCATCAGCTATGGCGCCGCGATGGGCGTAATCGTTCTGCTCTATCTCTTTCCCGCCCACACCCGGCTGGAGCAGATTGCGGCGGCCGGGATCGGCGCCTTCATCGTGCTGGCGCTGGTGCTGCTGTTCAGCCGGCGGTCCGAGTTCAGTCCGGAGCGCGTGCTGCTGGCAGGCGTCGCCATGAGCGCGGCATTCGGCGCGATCATTGCCATGGCACTGGCGACGGGTGATCCCCGCATTGGCACGCTGCTGTCGCTGCTGACAGGCTCGCTCTACCAGATCGGCCCGGCCGAGGCCGCAATCCTTGCCGCCGCGGCGCTTGTTCTGCTGATCATGGTGCCAATGCTGTCCCGTTGGCTCGATATCCTGCCGCTCGGACCTGCGACCTCGCGTTCGATCGGCATCTCGCTGACGCGGAGCCGTGTCATCATCATGCTGCTGACGGCGTTGCTGACGGCAACGGCCACGCTGATGGTTGGTCTTCTGAGCCTGGTCGGCTTCATCGCACCGCATATGGCGCGGATGATGGGGGCGCAGCGTGCGCTGCATCAGGCGGCGCTGGCCGCGTTGATCGGGGCGATCCTGATGGTCACGGCGGATTGGGCCGGACGCATGGTGATCTTTCCGTTCCAGATGCCCGCCGGCATCTTCGCCATGATGCTTGCCGGACCTTATCTCATCTGGCTGCTGCGGCCGCAGCGAGGTTGACTGCGCTCACCGCGCGAAGCTGATGAGATGGCCATGGTCCGGCGACGGCATCACGCCCATGGGGATGCCGTAGATGGTTTCGAGCTCGGCCGGCGTCATGATCTTGTCCGGCGTGCCGCGCGCGATCAGCTTCCCGGAATGCAGCGCGATGATCTCGTCGCAGAACCGGGCGGCCATGTTGACGTCGTGGAGCACCACGACCACGCCGAGATTGCGCTCGCGGGCGAGCTGCCTGACCAGCGACAGCACTTCGATCTGATGAGCGATGTCGAGCGCCGAGGTCGGCTCGTCGAGCAGCAGGCACTCGGCGTCCTGCGCAACCAGCATGGCGATCCACACCCGCTGGCGCTCGCCGCCGGACAACGTATCGAGCAGGCGATCCGCAAAGGGTTCGATATGGGTTAACGCCATGGCGTTTGCGACCTTCTCGCGGTCGATGTCACCGAACCGTCCGAGCGCGCCGTGCCAGGGATAGCGGCCGAGTGCGACCAGCTCTTTGACCAGCATGCCGGCGGCGGGCGGCGTCTGCTGCGGCAGGTAGGCGACCTTGCGGGCATAGTCCCGATCGCTCCAGGCGCGCAGTGCGCGGCCTTCGAAACGAATCGTTCCTGACGAGCTCGGCTGCTGGCGCGCCAACAATTTCAGCAGGGTCGACTTGCCGGAGCCATTATGGCCGATCAGCCCGACGACGCTGCGTGCGGGAAGGGATAGCGTCAGCGGTTCGAGCAGCGCGCGCCCGGCCACTGCGAAGCCGACCTGGTCGAGCTGGAACAAGGGCGCAGGCGCTTCCAGCGAGGCCTGCGTGACGTCGGTCGGCGAGGCGAGCGTCCGTTCGCTCGTCTGCGCATGTTGGATCGTCATGGTTGGCGCAGGCTCCAATAGGCGACGGCCAGCAGTTGGTCGCGGGAAAGCTTTCGCTCATCGCGCAGATGGTTGCGCAGGGCCTTCAACGCCTGCGCCTCACACGCGACCCAGGCGAAGACGTCCTGATGGTCCGGCCATCGCACCGCCTTGACGGCGTCGACCAGGAGCTGCGTCGTCCCGGCCGGGCGGCCCTCGCGATGCAACCAGCGGATCGCTACCCCGGCCGGGGCGACCAGCGGAACTTCCTCGCGCCGATCCGCGACCTCGATAAAGGCCTCACCCGTCGCCGTCGCCGGCAGCGTCTCCAAGATTCGCGCGATGGCGGGCAGGGCGGTTTCGTCGCCCGCCAGCAGCATCCAGCGCGCCGGACAAATGCCCCGGCCGAGCGGGCCGGCCATGCCGCAGATGGCGCCGGCCGTCGCGTTCACGGCGAACGCCGAGCCCGGCCCGGCATGATCATGGACTACGAAGTCGATGTCGATCTCGCGGCTCTGCAAGTCGATGCGGCGGATCGTGTAATAGCGGGTGACGGGCCTGCGGTCGGGCTCCGGCCACAGGATACGTCCGTCGGGCGCGGGCCACGGCCATTCGGGCTTGGCGAGGCCCTCCGGCGGGAAGTACAGCCGCACGTGCAGGTCGTCGTCATTCACGAAACGGGCGATATCGTCGCCCGTGAAGGTCAGCCGCCGCATGTGCGGCGTCAGGGTGATCGCGGACTTCAGCCGCACTTCACGGAAATTGGCCAGCGTGCCGCCGCTGGATTCGTGACCGGACCAAATGATGGTCGGAGCAATGTCGCCCGCGAACTCGATCACATGCGAGGCGACGACCGAGCGCAGCATTTCCAGATTGCCCTTGTCGTTGGCCTCGACGCGGATCTTGAGCGCTTCGGCCTCGACGGCGAGGGAACTGGTGCCGAACGGCAGTTTCGCCACCATGAGACCGTCCCGGTCCTCGAAGGCGATGTCATGCTCGGCCAGATGATCGATCATCCGCGCGGCGAGGCCGGCGGCGTCGGGAAGCGCGATGCGGGTTTCGGAGATCAGCAAGTCCAAACTCATTCTCCACCGGCCCTGTCCGATGCCAGCCTGCAAGCACTTCGATGTCCGGATGTCGCGGCCTGGCACGGCTCTGGATCATAAATCCTGCTCGCTCGCCGGCTGCGATGCAAAAGCGATACTACCCGCATCATATTAAAGGCATTGCCGATCCCAAATTAGAATCCATCGAAAGAGCAGCGAAAATAAGCGCTGGAGTTGCGGGGCCGCCATCATGTATTCGCATCACTTCGGCACGACTTGTCCGGCCATATAGGTTCGCTTCAGGTCTCCTTCAGCGCGGCTCTCATCATGAACTCACGAAGCGGCCTGACGACGCAGATCCTGCAGCTCCTGCGGCCTTATTGGCCACTCGTGCTCGGCGGCAGCGTTCTGGGAGTGGTCGGCGGTGCCTCCGTCGCGGCATTGCTCGCGGTCGTGAATCACGGGCTTTATGCCACGCAGGCCGACGTGGTAACGCTGTTTTTCGCCTTCGCTGGCCTGTGCCTTCTGATCCTGGTCGGTTCCATCGGCGCCGACATCAGCGCCAATTATGTCGGACAGCGGATCATCGCCGAGCTTCGCAAGTCGCTCGCCGCCAAAATTCTGGCTGCGCCCATCGATCAGCTCGAAATCTACCGGACTCATCGCCTGATCCCGGTTCTCACGCAGGACGTCGACACGATCAGCGATTTCGCGTTCTTCTTTTCGTCCTTTTTCGTGTCGCTCGTGATCGCGCTCGGCTGCATGGTTTACCTGGCGGTGCTGTCTTGGCAGCTTTTCCTGATCACGGGAGCAGTCATCGTGCTGGGATCGCTGGCGCATGGATATGCGAGGACGCGCGGCGTTCGCGGCTTCAGCACCGCGCGAGAGGCCGAAGATCAGCTGCACAAGCAGTATCGTGCGATCGCCGAAGGTGCCAAGGAGCTGCGCCTTAATCGCGTGCGCCGTCGGCGCGTCTATGTCGAGCAGCTCCAGCAGACCGTCGACCGGATTAGCTCGGTGCAGATCAGGTCGATCAATCTGTTCGTGACGGCGCGGGCGTTCGGGACGATGCTGTTCTTTGTCGTGATCGGCGTGGCGCTGACCTTGCGACCGTTCCTGTGGCCCGACAGTCCCGCTGCGGTGTCCAGCGGCTTCGTGCTGGTGCTGCTCTTTATGCGCGGGCCCATCGACCAGGTCATCGGCATCCTGCCGGCGCTCGGCCGCGCCCAGGTCGCGATGCGCCGCATTGCGGGGCTCTCGGAGCAGTTCTCGACCCCCGAGCACGATCTGCTGGCCAGTGCTCCCGCTGCACCCGGCAAGTCCGCCATCGAATCCATCGAGCTTCGCGGCGTCACCTATGCCTTTCGCGCCGTGCCGGGCAGCGATCCCTTTGTTCTCGGGCCGGTTGATCTGCTCGTTCGGCAAGGCGACATCGTCTTCATCGTGGGGCAGAACGGCAGCGGAAAGACGACCCTGATCAAGTTGTTGCTAGGCCTTTATGCTCCGCATGGCGGCGCCGTGCTGCGGGACGGTTCGCCGGTCCTGACGGAGACACGCGACGATTACCGCCAGCTCTTCACGACCATCTTCTCCGACTATTATCTGTTTGAGGATCTCATTCGTGGAGAGGGCGTGGTTCCTGATGTCGCGGAACGCTATCTCCAGCGGCTGGAGGTCGCGCACAAGGTCTCGATCGAGAACGGCGTGTTCACGACGACGGACCTGTCGACCGGACAGCGCAAGCGATTGGCGCTGATGAATGCATGGCTCGAGGAAAGACCCGTGCTCGTGTTCGACGAATGGGCCGCAGATCAGGATCCGGCGTTCCGGCACATCTTCTATACGGAGCTGCTGCCCGATCTGAAGCGTCTCGGAAAGACCATCATCGTGATTTCACACGATGATCGCTATTTCGGGATTGCGGATCATCTAGTGCGGCTGCGCGACGGCAAGATCGTCGGAAGCGAGACGAAAGCAGATAACGTCGCAGGCGTTTCCGCGGTTCCAATTGACGCGCCGCTTTAGAGCTATTGTGACGGAGCGAGTGCTCTTTGTCACATGCAACAACAGCATGCGATCCCGTTCTGCGACAGGCCGTCAGGTTTGTAGAGAATCTAATCTGCGTGTGCGCGCATTTGTTGTCAGCCTGTAGGCGAGTGATCTACACCACGCATCAGCGATGATTGAAATGCGAGGGCCGGATGAACAAGGCTTCGGATTCCGGGACCGGACCTCGTGCGTTCCCGGTCGGCCCATATTCTGGCCAGACCGTTTTCCAGGAGGGCGATCGCCTTCGCGTCGTGGCCGCCGATGTGACCGCGTTGGAACTGCGTCTGCGCGAGCGCGTCGATCACATCGAGATCCTGAATGCCTCGGACGACCGCGAGGTTGCGGCACGGGCGGTGTCGGCGTCCGCCGAGGCGCTGTTTGCCTGGCGACCTGGCGCCGATCGGCTCGTTCTGGACTTCGCTGGAAGAGCGCCGCTTGCACGAGAGCTGACCGAGAGTGGTCTTGCCATCATGTCCGAGGGGCGACTGGTGCTGCTGCCCGAACTGGTCATGCAGCGGCGGGACAACTGGCTGGTCAACCCCGGGCGACCGCCATTGCCGCAACTCCACGTCATGACGGACGGCAAGCGCCATCCGCGCCGCGCCGCAAAGCCGACGGGAAAGGTGTACGGCCGTTTCATTCCCTGGCTGTCGGAGGTCATCTCGTTTCGTGTGGCCGATCTCGAGAATGATCTCGATTTGTTGCACCGCTGGATGAACGACCCTCGCGTCGATGCATTCTGGAACGAGGCTGGCGATCTCGACAAGCATCGGCGATATCTGGCCGGCATCCTGGCCGATCCCCATATGCTGCCGTTGATCGGCTGCTTCGGCGAGCAGCCGTTCGGCTATTTCGAGCTCTATTGGGCCAAGGAAAATCGCATCGCGCCGTTCTATGATGCCGACGACTACGACCGGGGATGGCACGTGGTCGTAGGGGAGAACGCTTTTCGCGGCGGTCGTTACATCAGCGCGTGGCTGCCGTCACTGATGCACTACATGTTCCTCGACGATTGCCGTACGCAGCGGATCGTCGGGGAGCCGGCCGCGGCGCATACGCAGCAGCTTCGCAATCTCGATCGCTCGGGGTTCGCGAAGATCAAGAATTTCGACTTTCCCCATAAGCGCGCGACCCTGGTCATGCTGTTGCGCGAACGCTTCTTCGGCGATCGGCTTTGGCTTCCGGCAGCCGCCGGCCCAACGGTCTCGTCTTAAAGCGCAAGCGGAGCGCGGATTCATGTCCCATCAACTTGCGATCGAGCACGATGTCGTTGGCGTCGGATTCGGGCCTTCCAACCTCGCACTCGCCATCGCATTGGACGAATGCGCGAAGCGATCACGGCTGAAATGCACGCCGCTGTTCGTGGAGAAGCAGCCGCACTTCACCTGGCATGGCGGCATGCTGCTTCCGGGCAGCGACATGCAGATATCGTTTCTCAAAGATCTGGTCTCCTTGCGCGATCCGACCAGTTCCTTCACCTTCGTGAACTACCTGCATAAGCGCGGCCGCCTGCTGGATTTCATCAACTGCCGGACGTTCTATCCGAGCAGGGTCGAGTTCAACGATTACCTGCAGTGGGTGGCGAGCCATTTCAAGTCGCAGGCCGCTTACGGCGAGACCATCGTCGCCGTCGAGCCGGTGACGGCCGGGCAGACGGTGACGTCGTTGCGGGTGCATTCGCGCTCGCTCGCCGGCGGGGAGACTGTGCGGCTGGCGCGAAATCTCGTGGTCGCGGTGGGAGGCCAGCCCTATGTTCCGCAGGTGTTTGCCAAGGCTGCCGACGATCGCAGGCTGCTGCATTCCAGCCGCTATCTCGACCTGATCGAGCGCGTTGTCCCGCGCGGTCGGACCGTGCGCGTGGCCGTCGTCGGTGGCGGACAGAGCGCGACCGAGGTAACGGTTGATCTTCAGGGCCGATGTCCCGAAGCGCATATCGATCTGATCTTCCGCGGCCATGCTCTCAAGCCGTCCGACAGCAGTCCCTTCGTCAACGAGATCTTCAACCCCGACTATACGGACTTCGTCTACGCGCAGCCTGCCGACCGGCGGGATGCGATCGTCCGCAACTTCCGGAACACCAACTATGCGGTCGTCGATTCCGACCTGCTGGACCAGCTGTATCGGCTGCTCTACCAGCAGCGCGTCGGCGGCGACGCAAGGGTCGTGTTGCGTCCCCGCAGCGAGATTACCAATGTGGATACGGGACCGGACGGCATCGAGATCGGCGTGATCGACAAGTTTCGCGGCGAAAACCGTCGTTCGACCTATGACGTGGTCGTTCTGGCGACGGGATACGACAGGGATACGCCGCACGGGTTTCTCGAACCGATCCGCCGCTACATTCGCGATGCGGCGCTGGATCGCAACTACCGGCTCGTGACCAATCCGGCGTTCCGGCCGCAGATCCACCTCCAGGGCTATTCGGAATCCTCCCACGGCCTGAGCGACACGCTGCTTTCGGTGATTGCCATGCGGTCGCAGGAGATTGCGGAGTCTCTGCTCGCGACAATCTCGCGCCGGGAACTCATTGCCTAGAACACGATCCGGGAGAGATCGCAGCTCCAAAAGCCTTGCGCGGATGGAGATCGAAGCGCAGCACGAATCGTCCCGTTCTCATTACACAATAGCTGGCGTTCTCGCGGTCACCCTGCAGGCGTGTTCCGCTGTCGCTTTGGGGTTCCCAATCTAGAACCTGTCTAATCGAGATCAACCGCAGCGTGTATGTGTGAGACAACGCCGATTGGCTTTGCTAGAGGAGTTCTTAGAACGATCTTGGAACGTCTGAAAGTTAGCTGGAATTGACCGTGAGGAAAGCTCTCGTTCCCAAGCAGGGGCAAAGCCTTCTCCCTGAGCGAATTGCAGGCATTCTGGTTCACAGTCCGCTTGCAGCGTTGGTTGGCAAAGAGCCCGTGACGCGCATGCACTACCTCCTCGAGATTGCGTCGCTTCACACCAAGACCGAGCTCCTGGCGCAGCCGGGCTTGGGACGTTCAGGCGTGCGTCGCATCGAGAACTGGATGGCCTCTCACGGACACCGCATGCGCGACGTGAATGAGAGTCTCGATAGCGTCATCTGCCGCTTTGCGTTCCGACGTTCTTCCGTTCGGAAAGGAAACGTTCGTTCTCTCCCCTTATCGGCGTCGCCCTCGCGTTTCACGCGGGCAGCTGGTGGCTAAGGCGGTACATGCGTGGGCACAAAGCAGGTCGATTGTTTTCAGACGCTGTCTCACGAGCTTGAGCATTGGACCGGCGCTCCCTGTCGAAGCCAGCGAGCTCGCCCGAGTGCTCGCGCGCGAGCTGCTGCTTGAGCTTGGTGTAGCGCCGCAGCGTGTCCACGACATGTGCACCGGGAGATCAAGGCAAATCTTCCGGCGGGCCACGTGAGCATGCACTTCGCGCGCTACTCGCTGGCAGCGGACTAGTCGCGCTCGACGTTTCGCGTTCGAGCGCGGCGCCGCGCCGTGCTGCCGCGAACCGCCTGCCGTCTGGTCTGGCGCCGGCCTTCCCCGCGCCGATTGGCTCGCAGAGCGTGCCGTCGGGCCCGGCTCAGTCATGAAATCCGCTATTCCCGTCGGGGCCTCGAAAGTCTATATGATCCATATGTTGTCTCATCGCTTTTCCGTGGCCCCCATGATGGATTGGACCGACCGGCATTGCCGGGTGTTCCACCGTCACCTGACGCGGTGGGGATTGCTCTATACCGAGATGCTAACGACCGGCGCGATCATTCATGGCGACCGGGTGCGGCTGCTTGGGTTCGACGCGGTCGAGCACCCCGTGGCGCTTCAGCTCGGCGGATCGGATCCGCGCGAACTCGCGGCGGCGGCACGGATCGGCGAGGACTTTGGTTATGACGAGATCAATCTCAATGTCGGCTGCCCGTCCGATCGTGTGAAGGATGGCCGTTTCGGCGCCTGTCTAATGGCCGAGCCGGAGCTGGTGGCGAGGTGCGTCGACGCGATGAAGCGCGTGGTCGCCGTTCCCGTCACGGTGAAGTGCCGCATCGGCATCGATGATCAGGATCCGGAGGTCGCGCTCGATGCGCTCGCGCGTGCGGTGGTCGCCGCAGGCTGCGATGCGTTGATCGTGCACGCCCGCAAGGCCTGGCTCAACGGCCTGTCGCCGAAGGAGAACCGCGATATCCCGCCGCTCCACTATGATCGCGTCTACCGGCTGAAGCGCGCGATGCCCGATGTGCCCGTCATCATCAATGGCGGCGTTCGGAGCATCGACGAGGCAAAGGCGCATCTTGCCCATGTCGACGGCGTGATGCTCGGCCGCGCCGCCTATCAGGAGCCGTGGCGGCTGCTCGCGGTCGACCACGAAATCTTCGGCGGGCCGGCGCCGCACGCCACCATGCAGGACGCGCTCGAGGCGATGATGCCCTACATCGAAGAGCAGCTCGCGCACGGCACGCGGCTGCACGCGATCACGCGGCATTTCGTCGGCGCATTTCATGCTGTGCCCGGCGCGCGTGCGTTCCGCCGGCATCTGGCCGAGCAGGGTGTGAAGCCCGGCGCCGGTCTCGACGTGCTACGCGAGGCGATCACGTGTGTCGGGGCCCGCGCGCCGGCTGAGGCGGCCTAAATGAGCGGGAGCATGATCCGGAAAAGTGCGCAGCGGTATTCCGAAAAGATCATGTTCAAACAACTACCTAAAGCGCGATGACGATTCATCCTGATCGCATCGCGCTTTAGTCGACCGCCGTACGCGCGCGGCGGGGACTGCGCTGCTGCTCCGGATACCCTGTCAGCATCAGCGTGTCGGCGCGCACGCCCCAGCTTTCCAGCCGGTCGAGGAAGCTCATGCCGAGCAGATTGGTCTTCATCTGGCCGCGCTGCACGACAAGGGCCGGCACCGACTTCTCGACCAGCTTGCCGACGGCGAGACGGTCGAGCGTGAGCCGCGCCGCCTTGGTGTGGCCGCCCGCGGTCTCGAGATCGACGTCGTATTCAAGCATCTCGAGCGGCAGCCCGATCGCCCTTGCGGTTTCCCAGGTCAGTACCACCGACGTCGCGCCGGTATCGATCACCATCGGCGCAGTGACGCCGTTGATCTTCGCGCGCAGCGTGAATTCGCCGCCCTGGCCGCGCGGGATCTGCACGGCCGGCGCCGGGGAGGCGGCTTGTGCGCGAAAAATATGCGAGACCTTGTGGCTGGCGCGCGCGATCTGGTCGGGATCGCCATAGGCGACGACGGCACCTGCCGTGCCGGCGAGCATGATCAGGACGAGCAGGAAGCGGATCATCGCGCGCCTCCAAGGGCACGCAGGCGGATCAGACGTGCTTTGGGGATCCAGCGATCGGCACCAGTCCGGCTTTCGTCATGCGCTCCGGCAACAGGGCCATGATCGCGCGCCGGTCCGCGCTCTCCATGGCGTGCCAGCGTGCGATCTCCGGCAAGGTGCGGCCGCAGCCGAAGCACAGCTTGGTCTTGGGATCGATCATGCACACGGCGACGCACGGCGTTTCTTTGCTCATACGGACATAGTGAGGGATGATCGGGCATGTCTGCAAGCATCTCGTTAAGAGCCTGTGCCGGCACTCATGATCGGCTTGTGCCGCGGCCGGCGTTTCTCGTCCGGCACGACGGAGCTCTCCGGCTGGAGCGGTGGAGAATCGTCCGAGAGTGGGGCAAGCGCGCTCATCACGCGCTCCGGCGGGAACGTGACGATCACCTCGGTGCCGATGCGCAGCTTCGATTTCAACGTGAACGTGCCGCCGTGCAGGTCAATCAGGTTCTTGGCGATCGGCAGGCCGAGGCCGGCGCCCTGTTCAGCCGACTTGATCGAGTTGGAGCCCTGGCCGAACGAGGCGAGCACGACCGGGATCTCGTCCTCGGGTATGCCGGAGCCGGAATCCCTCACTGAGAGATATTGTCCGCCGGAGGCGGTCCAGCCGGCCTTGAGCCAGATCTCGCCGCCCTGCGGGGTGAACTTGATCGAATTGGAAAGCAGGTTGAGCACGACCTGGCGGATCGCGCGCTCGTCGGCCCAGAGCCGCGGCATCGCCTGCTCGAACACTTCGTGGATGGTGATGCCGCGGCTCGAGGCACGCAGCTTCATCAGATGATGGCAATCGGCGACGATACCGACCAGGGACACCGCTTCCTCATTGAGCTCGTAACGGCCGGCTTCGATCCGCGACAGATCGAGGATCTCGTTTATGAGGTTGAGCAGGTGCACGCCGGAATTATGAATGTCGGCGGAATATTCCTTGTAGACCGGTACCGCATGCGCGCCGAAAATCTCGCTCTTCATCACCTCTGAGAAGCCGAGGATGGCGTTCAGCGGCGTCCGCAGCTCGTGGCTCATCTGCGCGAGGAAGCGCGACTTGGCGACGTTGGCGGCTTCGGCGCGGTGGCGCGCTTCGTCCGAGATTGCCTTGGCCTGCTCCAGCTCGCCGATCAGCGCGTCCTTTTCCGCTCGCGCTTCCAGCGTGGCGAAGGTGGAGGAGTGCAGGCGGTGCGCCAGAAGCACGAAATAGCCTTCGGCGGCGAGCGACAGCGCTGCCAGGATGTAATTGTCCAGCGATCCGGTCGTCACGAAGCTCAGCGCCATCGCAACCGCGACCGGCGCCGTGGCGGCAAGGGCTGCGATCGGCAGATTGGCCGCGAGCATGCTCGATACTGCGATCACCAGCAGCATCAAGAACATCATCAGCGTTTCCGTGACCATGTCGAGCACGGGATGGATCAGGATCGCCATCCAGCACAGGCCATAGAGCAGGTCGAGCACGACGAAGCGCGTCCGCCATGCGCGTGTCGCGGCCGGAGAGGCGGGCTCGGTCAGGAAGCGCCGGCAACTGCGGATCATGGCGCTGTGGATGCAGAGCATGCCGGCGGTCCAGGCCGCGGCCGGGATCGGCTGCATCCATAGCCCGAACAGCACGCCGGTCGCCACCACCAGGAGCATCACGACATAGGAGGCCGACAGCCGGGTCTGGGCGTATTGCCGCAGCATCTCGGCGTCGAAAGCCGGCCGGGTTCCACTGGTCGACGTTAACTTGTCGCGCGCCTCGCGCACCCGCTGCGCCGCAGCCCTTCGGCTGCTCGCCGATGGCGCGCTCACCGGCTCGGCCGGAAGCTGCACGACCTCAGGCATTTCAGCGGGGTTACTCATCAAGCAACACGGATTCCTGCCCACGCCGGACGCGGGCTTTCTGCATTGTCTATCTCTGGCAAGAAATCCTTAAGAGCTGACTTAAGGAGCTAAAGAATTACGTTAACCGAGCGTTAATTCATACGCAGTCCGGGCGGCCGCCTTCATCAACCCGCGCTTCGATCATCTGAAGAAAACGAGCGTGACCAACCCGAAGACCGGCAGCAGCAGGACGGAGGTCCAGGCCATGTATCCGAAGAAGCCGGGCATTGCGACACCACCCGCTCGGGCAATTGCGTACACCATGAAATTGGGCGCGTTGCCGATGTAGGAGTTTGCGCCCATGAATACCGCCCCTGCGGAAATCGCGGCAAGGGTGAGGGCGCCGTTCGTCATCAGATGCTTGGCATCGCCTCCGGCGAGCTCAAAGAAGACCAGATAGGTCGGCGCATTGTCGAGAAAGGATGAGAGCAGGCCGGTCAACCAGAAATATGCGGCATTGTTCGGCGTGCCGTCGGCGTTGGTGACCATGTTTACGACGGGGGCAAACGCGCCGGATTTGCCGGCGTTGAGAATCGCGAGCACGGGAATGATGGTGATGAAGATCGCGGCAAACAGCTTTGCCACTTCGATCATGGGGCCCCAAGAGAAGCCGTTCGCGTCGTGGTCCTCCTTCGAGGTGACGGCGAGAGATGCGAACACGACTCCGATCATCACGGCATCGCGCAGGACATTCTGCAGCTGGAGGTGCGTGCCGAGAACTTCAAATCCGCCGAGGTCCAGCTTGGCACTCAAGAGGATCGCAGCGACGATGACTCCCATCAAAGCGAAGTTGAGGCCGCCGCTGATCCGCAAGGGATTGTCCGGAGTTGGGTCCGGTTTGACGCGGCCTTCCTTGCGATAGAAATAAGTGTCGATGCAAAAGAACAGGGCGAGCAGAATCCAGGCTGCGAACGTGGTCTGGGGGAACAGGTGAGTCGTCGTCCAGAAGAAGTCCACGCCGCGCAGAAAACCCAAAAAAAGCGGCGGATCTCCCAGCGGCGTGAGCGAGCCGCCGATGTTGGATACCAGAAAGATGAAGAAGATCACGACGTGCGCGTTGTGCCGCCGATCGTCATTGGCGCGGATCACCGGTCGGATCATGACCATTGAGGCGCCGGTCGTGCCGATGACGCTCGCGATCAGAGTGCCGAGAGCGAGCAGCAGCGTATTCAGGACGGGGGAGCCGTGAAGATTGCCGCGCACCACGATTCCGCCGGCGACGGTAAACAGAGCGAGGAGCAGCAGAATGAACGGGACGTATTCGAGCAGCGCCGTATGAACGAGCGCTTGGACGGTTGGAAGCGGGCCGTACCAGATTGCAAGCGGCAGCGCGATCAGGGCGGCCCACATCGCGGCAATCTTGCCTTGGTGATGCTCCCAGAAGTGAGGCGCTGCGAGCGGAAATATGGCGATCGAGAGCAGCATCCCCGCGAATGGAAGCGCCCATTGCGGGCCAATGCTGGCACCATCGAGCGATGCGGCAAGCGCCTGCGCGGGAGATCCAACCAGAATCAGGAGCGCGACCGGAAGCAGGCGCGCAACAACAAGGATGGCGGCAATCACGCTAGGCAAGGCTTCCCCCCGGAAGTTTATGATTTCGGTCGGCGCGCTTGACGGAAGTTCGTCGCGGCCGAAGCCGCGGCGAAGTTCGAAGCCGGCTTCTCCGAACCAGGTCGCAACAGAGCGTCAGCGTTGCAGGCGTGCGAGCAGGCTCGACGTATCCCACCGCTTGCCGCCCATCTTCTCGACCTCGGAATAGAACTGATCGACCAGCGCAGTCGCCGGCAGATTGGCGCCGTTGCGGCGGGCTTCGGCCAGGGCGATCGAGAGGTCCTTGCGCATCCATTCGACGGCGAAGCCGAAATCGTACTTGCCCTCGTTCATCGTCTTGTAGCGGTTCTCCATCTGCCAGGACTGGGCGGCCCCTTTCGAGATGGTCTCGATCACTGCGGCGACGTCCAGGCCGCTCTTCTTGGCGAAATGGATGCCCTCGGAGAGGCCCTGCACCAGACCGGCGATGCAGATCTGGTTGACCATCTTGGTCAGCTGGCCGCTTCCGGCGGGCCCGAGCAGCTTGCACATCCGCGCATAGGCGCCCGTGATGATCGGCTCGGCGCCGGAATAGGCGTCCTGCGCGCCGCCGCACATCACCGTCAGCACGCCGTTCTCGGCGCCGGCCTGGCCGCCGGAGACGGGGGCGTCGACGAATTTGAAGCCGGCTTTGACGGCGGCTGCGTCGAGCTCACGAGCGACCTCGGCGGAGGCAGTGGTGTGGTCGACGAAGGTCGCACCCTTCTTCATGCCGGCGAAGGCGCCGTCGGGGCCGATCGTGACCGCGCGCAGATCGCTGTCGTTGCCGACGCAGCACATCACGAAATCCTGCCCCTCGGCGGCGGCCTTCGGCGTCGGCGCGGTCTTGCCGCCGAACTTGTCCGCCCATTCCTTCGCCTTGGCCGCGGTGCGGTTGTAGACGGTGACCTCATGGCCCCCTTTTTTCACGAGGTGTCCGGCCATGGGGAAGCCCATCACGCCAAGACCGAGGAAAGCGACTTTAGCCATAGTGGTACCTTGTCCGTAGTTCGGGTTTACGGTTCTTGCCAAGCGAGGGATGCCTGGGTTCCGCGGTGAGGGCGGACCGGAGGCGCACCATAAACCCTTGAGGCCAGAGGGCAACGGCTTCGTTTGGCAGCCTACCGTGCTAGGGTGGCGACCCAAGGACTTCAAAACAAGGGAGCGAGAGCATGGGCGGCGTGAGCGTGGGCGTCCTCGATCATTTCAACATCCGGACCCGGAATCTGGCCGAGACCGTCCGCTTCTATGAAGACGTGCTGGGCCTGGAAAAAGGCGCGCGGCCGAACTTCGCCTTCCCGGGCGCCTGGATGTACAGCGAGGGCAGGCCGGTGGTTCACCTCGTCGACATTTCCCCGACCGACGAGCCACAAAAGCCGGATTCCGGCGTTGTCCACCATGTCGCCTTCGCCAGTCGCGGCTTTGACGGTATGAAACAGCGGCTGGCGTCAAAGAAGATCAAGTTCGAGGCCCGCCAGGTGCCCGGTGGCGATCTCTGGCAGATCTTCGTCCACGACCCCAACGGGGTCATGATCGAGCTGAACTACGAGGCTGCCCTGGAGCAGGGGGAGGCGCCGGCCGAAAAGACGGACGATATCGGCAGACAGTAGCCTTTTGGGCGTTTCCGCTCTAATGGGGCATCCTCAACTGCAGGAGATGCGCTTTGAGCGTGACGCAGCAACAGGTTCTCGATAGCCTCGCCAGGGTCCAGTCGCCCCGCGGGGTCGCGCTCCCCCATGCCAATGTGCTGAGCGCGATCAGCGCCTCCGACGGCAAGGTGTTCTTCTCGATCAATGTCGACGCCGCCGAGGCAAGGGCCTGGGAATCCGTCCGGGCCGAAGCGGAAGCCGCCGTGCGCAGCATTCCCGGCGTCACCACCGTCATGGTGGCGCTGACCGCCGAGCGCAAGCCGGGCTCCGCGCCGCCGCCACCCCCGCAGCCGAGCCGCGGCGCGCCCGGCGTGCAGCCGGCCCATGCCCACAAGCCGCCGCAGGGCGGTGGGTCGCCGATGGCGCGGCAATCGGAAATTCCCGGCGTTGCCGCCGTAATCGCGGTCGCCTCCGGCAAGGGCGGCGTCGGAAAGTCGACCACGGCGCTCAATCTGGCGCTCGGCCTGCGCGACCTCGGCCTCAAGGTCGGGCTGCTCGATGCCGATATCTACGGCCCCTCGGTGCCGCGCCTGACGGGCCTGCGCGACAAGCCGGAGCTGAACGACGAGCGCAAGATGATTCCGCTTCGGCGCTTCGGGCTCGCGATCATGTCGATCGGCTTCCTGGTCGAGGAGGAGACCGCGATGATCTGGCGCGGCCCGATGGTGATGTCGGCGGTGACGCAGATGCTGCGCGACGTCGAATGGGGCAAGCTCGACGTGCTGGTCGTCGACATGCCGCCGGGCACCGGCGATGCCCAGCTCACGCTGGCGCAGAACGTGCCGCTCAAGGGCGCCGTGATCGTCTCGACCCCGCAGGACCTGTCCCTGATCGACGCGCGGCGGGGACTTGCCATGTTCAAGAAGGTCAACGTGCCCGTGCTCGGCATCGTCGAGAATATGAGCTACTTCCAATGCCCGCATTGCGGCACCAAGTCGGATATTTTCGGCCATGGCGGGGCGCGGCACGAGGCCGAGAAGCTCGGCGTCCCATTCCTGGGCGAGATCCCCCTGCACATGGCGATTCGCGCCACCTCGGACGCCGGCAATCCCGTGGTCGACAGCGAGCCGGACGGCCCTCATGCGGCGATCTACCGCGCCATTGCCGGCCAGGTCCGGGACCAGCTCAAGGGTGTCATCGCCGCCGCCTGAATGGGGTCGCCGCGGCAGGCTCCGGGACATGCGACTTTCGTAGAGCCCCGTCATGCCATTGTCGCGTTCCGAAACCGGGCTGGCCGTGTTAAAGGCCCCCCGCAGTCAAGCCCCTTCGGTTCGACGCGCCCTCAACGCGTCGCCGGAACGAGCGGCGGCAAGAAGAGAAGTCAAGGGGAAACGCCCCAGCAAGGAGAGACCTGAAGATGAAGCGTCGTGATTTTCTCAAAGTGTCGGCAGCAGGCGCGGCGGCGACCGCGGTGGCCTCGCCGGCGATCGCGCAATCCTCGCCCGAGGTGAAGTGGCGCCTGACTTCGAGCTTCCCGAAGTCGCTCGACACCATCTATGGCGGCGCCGAGCAGGTGGCGAAGTACGTCGCCGAGATGACTGACAACAAGTTCCAGATTCAGGTGTTCGCCGCCGGCGAAATCGTCCCCGGCCTCCAGGCGCTCGATGCGACCTCGAACGGCACGGTCGATATGTGCCACACCGTGTCGTACTACTACGTCGGCAAGGACCCCACCTTCGCGATCTTCGCCTCGGTGCCGTTCGGCCTCAATGCGCGCCAGCAGAATTCGTGGCTCTATCAGGGCGGCGGCAACGAGCTCGCCAACGAGTTCTTCAAAAAGTCGAACGTGATCGGCTTCCCGTGCGGCAACACCGGCACCCAGATGGGCGGCTGGTTCCGCAAGGAGATCAAGACTGTTGCCGACCTCTCCGGCCTCAAGATGCGCATCGGCGGCATCGCCGGCCAGGTGCTGCAGAAGGTCGGCGTGGTGCCGCAGCAGCTCGCTGGCGGCGACATTTATCCCGCGCTGGAAAAGGGCACGATCGACGCCGCCGAGTGGGTCGGCCCCTATGATGACGAGAAGCTCGGCTTCGCCAAGGTCGCCAAGTACTACTATTATCCGGGTTTCTGGGAGGGCGGTCCGACCGTCCACGCCTTCGCCAACCTGGAAAAGTTCAATGCGCTGCCGAAGAACTACCAGGCGATCCTCACCAACGCGACGGCGACCGCCAACAGCTGGATGGCTGCGCGGTACGACATGCAGAACCCGGCGGCGCTGAAGCGCCTGGTCGCTGGCGGCACCCAGCTGCGTCCGTTCACCAACGAGGTGCTGGAAGCCTGCCTCAAGGCGACCAACGAGCTGTGGGCCGAGGTCTCCGGCAAGAACGCCGACTTCAAGAAGTCGATCGAAGCCATGCAGGCCTACCGCTCCGACGAATATCTGTGGTGGCAGGTTGCCGAATATACCTACGACAGCTTCATGATCCGCTCGCGCACCCGCGGCTGATCTACGGCTTAGGTCGTAAGACCGGAAAGGCCCGGCCTCGCTCGCGAGGCCGGGCTTTTTCTTTGCCGCAGTGAAATCGGGATGGCATTCGGTCCCGTGATGTTCCATGCTGTCGGCAAGCCTCGCAAAGAAGGCTCCACAATTAGATCCATCAGGGTAGGAAATCATGAAGAGAAGAGACTTCATCAAGGTCACAGGACTTGGTGCGGCCGGCGCCGCCACGCTCGCGGCTCCCGCGATCGCGCAGTCGTTGCCGGAAATCAAATGGCGCATGCCGACGAGCTGGCCGAAATCGCTCGACACGCTGTTTGGCGGCGCCGAGATGATGTGCAAGATGGTCGCCGAGGCGACCGACAACAAATTCCAGATCCAGATCTTCGCGGCCGGCGAAATCGTGCCGGGCCTGCAGGTGCTCGACGCCGTGCAGAACGGCACCTGCGAGATCGGCCACACCGCGTCCTATTATTATTTCGGCAAGGACCCGACCTTCACCTTCGGCTCGGCCGTGCCGTTCGGTCCCAACATGCGCATCAACCAGGC
Organism: Bradyrhizobium sp. CCBAU 45321; assembly: GCF_028128975.1. Lineage (NCBI taxonomy): Bacteria > Pseudomonadati > Pseudomonadota > Alphaproteobacteria > Hyphomicrobiales > Nitrobacteraceae > Bradyrhizobium > Bradyrhizobium sp. CCBAU 45321. The sequence continues at coordinate 594,702 of NZ_LFKZ01000131.1, read as the reverse complement.
CTGGTACATGCTGGGCGGCGGCCGCGACGTGCTCAACGAGTTCTACAAGGGCTACAACGTCATCTCGCTGCTCGCGGGCAACACCGGCTGCCAGATGGGCGGCTGGTTCAGGAAAGAGGTCAACACGCCCGACGATCTCAAGGGCATGAAGTTCCGCATCGGCGGCTTCACCGGCCGCGTGCTCCAGAAGCTCGGCGTGGTGCCGCAGCAGCTCGCCGGCGGCGATATCTATCCGGCGCTGGAGAAGGGCACGATCGACGCCGCCGAATGGGTCGGGCCTTATGACGACGAGAAGCTCGGCTTCTACAAGATCGCGCCGCACTACTACTATCCCGGCTGGTGGGAAGGCGGTCCGATGCTGATGGCTTTCGTCAACCTCGATAAGTGGAACGCGCTGCCGAAATATTACCAGAGCGTGCTGGAGCAGGCCGGCCACTACGCCAACAATTACATGATGGCGCGCTACGACAACGCCAATCCGCTGGCGCTGAGGAAGCTGCTGGCGGGCGGCACCAAGCTGCACGCCTTCTCGCCCGCGATCATGGATGCCTGCTACAAGGCCGCCAAGGAGCTGCACGCCGAAGTCGCTGCGACCAACCCGAACTTCAAGAAAGTGAACGACTCGCTCGCCAAGTTCACGAGCGACGGCTATTCCTGGTTCCAGGTCGCCGAGGTCGGCTACGACATCTTCATGGCGCGGCGCTCGCAAAGTTGATCGCCCTTTGCATGCAGCGTCCCGGAGCCATGGCTCCGGGACGCTGTCGTTTCGGCGTTCGAAGGGCGTCCAAACAAAAGCTGCAAAACAACCCCATGCACAGTAGACGGGGACAGGTTTATCAATGACTTGGCGGCGCAGCGCAAGCTTTCTGCTGAATTACCGAACTCCCGCTTGATGCGTCGGGCAAAACAGTGGTAGAAGCCGATGATCGCAGAATCCGCATTGCGGCTCGGCTGCCAGGCCCAGGGGATCCGATGAGCTTCGATCCCGATCAAGTTCAAAGCGCATTGCGCCGGGCGTGGTCGCTGTCGACGGCCAGCCAATGGACGGCGAGCAATCCGGCGGCAGGACAATGCAACGTCACCTCGCTGCTCGTTCACGAGCTCTTCGGCGGCGACTTGCTGAAGACGCCTCTTCCCGCCGGCGATCATTTCTACAACCGGATCGGAAGCGAGCGGTACGACTTCACGGCGTGCCAGTTTGATCAGCCAATCGCCTATGTGGATTTGACGGCCAGTCGGGCCGAGGCAGAGCTGGGAGCAACGGACGACCAGCTGGCTGCGCTCAGAGCGGCCTTCGAGGGGCAGCGTACCCCTTGACTGGTCAGCCGTACGCTTTTTCGCTGGCCGATGCGCTCGGAATGGTGGAAGAGAGCACCGATGCGGCGCGAGCCGTACGATGACACCGGGCTATCAGCGGATATGCGATGCGGCTTCTGATCGTCGAGGACAATGCGGAGCTGTCGCGGCTCGTGGCTGGTGGGCTGGCCGCAGCCGGCTATGAGAGCGACATCGTGGGCAGCGCGGCCGAGGCGCGCGAGGCGGTGAACAGCGTCAGCTATGCCGCGATGATCCTCGACCTCGGCCTGCCCGACGGCGACGGCCTGTCGGTGCTGCGCGAGTTGCGTCACCAGATGGAGCCGCTGCCGGTTCTGGTGCTGACTGCGCGCGGCGGCTTGCAGGACCGTGTCACCGGCCTACGCAGCGGCGCCGATGATTATCTGGCAAAACCGTTTGCGATGGAGGAGCTGGTGGCGCGGCTGGAGGCCATCTTGCGCCGCCCCGGCCAGTTGCTCGGCCGCTCGCTCACTCTCGCCAACCTCGTCTATGACACCGAGAGCCGGCAGATCTTCGTCGACGACCAGCCGCGGATTATCTCCGCGCGCGAGACCTCGGTGCTCGAGATCCTGCTGCGCCGACAGGGGCGGGTGGTACCGAAGAAGAACGTCGAGGACCACATCTTCGGGCTCGACGGCGAGGTCGCCTCCAACGCGGTCGAGGTCTACGTGTCACGGTTGCGCAAGCAGCTGACCGAGCACGGCGCCAAGGTTGTGATCCATACTATCCGTGGCGTCGGCTATCTCATGACCGAGGAGAAATAACGTGCCCGCCGCGGGCCGTGCCGGATCGCTGACCTTCAAATCGCTGATCTCGCGCATCGTGTTCCTGCACATCGTCGCGGTCGCGGTGGTCGCGATCTTCCTGCCGCTGGTGTTGTTCTGGCTACTCAACTCCGAGATCGACCAGCTGCATCGCGATGCCATGCGCGCGCAGGCCGAGGTGCTGGCGGAGCGCATCGTCGCGCAGCCGGACGGCACGTTGACCTTCAACCTGCCCGACAGCCTCAAGGGTCTTTATTCGGACGCTTACGGCCGCTACCAGTTCGACATTCGCGATTCCGACGGAAGATCGCTGTTCTCCTCGCACCGGCGTTCCGCCGCTGCGGCGCCATCACGCTTCTCCGAGACCATCTCCGGCGCCGGCGTCACCCGGGACATCGCCGGCAGGACGGTGCGCATTCAAGTCGCCGAGGACCTCGCGCACCGCGACGTCATCATCGACGACATCATCTCGAACTTCTTCCGGCGGGTCGGCTGGATCACCATCCCCATCCTCCTGGTCCTGCTTGCCACCGACATCATCATCTTCCGCCGCGCGATCGCGCCGCTGTGGAAGGCATCGCAGGATGCCAGCAATATCGGCCCCGCGCGCACCGATATCCGGCTGCCGACGGCGCGGATTCCGCGCGAGATCGTGCCGCTGGTCACCGCCGTGAACCAGGCGCTCGACCGCCTCGAGGCCGGCTTTCGCGTGCAGCGGCAGTTCACGGCGGATGCCGCGCATCAATTGCGCACGCCGCTCGCAATCCTGCGCACGCGGATCGAGACGCTCGGCGACGGCGCCGAACGGCAGGCGCTGCATGCCGACATCGAGGCCATGAGCCGGATCGTCGCCCAGCTGCTGGAGATCGCCGAGCTCGACACCCTGGTGCTCGATCCCGGCGAGACCGCGGATTTGCGCGCCGTCTGTGCCGAGGTGGTCGGCTCGATCGCCCCGTTCGCGATTGCCCAACGCAAGGACATCGCGCTGAAGGGCACCGACGCGCCGGTCCTGATCCACGGCAATTCGGAGATGCTGCAGCGCGCGGTGTTCAATCTTGCCGAAAACGCCATCAAGTTCACGGCGGAGGGCACCACCGTCGAGGTCGAGGTGGGGGAGGACGGTTCGGTGCGCGTGCGCGATTCCGGCCCGGGGATTGCGGAGGCTGAGCGCGAGCTGATCTTCCAGCGCTTCTGGCGCGCCGACCGCCGGCGCAGTGACGGCGCGGGGCTAGGACTCTCGATCGTGCGCGCCGTGGCGGACGATCACGCCGCCACGGTCGCGGTGCAGAACCTCCCCGGCGGCGGTGCGGAGTTCACGCTGCGGTTTCGGCTGGCGAACAAAACTACCTCTTTACCCTCTCCCCTTGTTGTGCAGGGCAATCGCATATGACTTGTGGCGGCGATCTGCGCGCACGCCTCGTCCTTCGAGACGGCGCTGACGCGCCTCCTCAGGATGAGGCTAATCAGGGTCGGTGCCCGTTGAACGGCTGCCGCGCACTCCGTCCTCATCCTGAGGAGCCCGCCTAAAGCGGGCGTCTCGAAGGATGGCCGCAGCGAAGAACTTCAAATGCCTTAGTGCTGCCTAGTGGGAGAGGGTGGCGCGCCGCGTAGCGGCGAGACGGGTGAGGGGTTCTCTCCGCGAGTCTCACTCTCAATTGAATTCGCCGAGAGAGAGCCCTCATCCGGCGCTTCGCGCCACCTTCTCCCACAAGGGAGAAGGAAAGACGCGGAGCCGCTATTTCAGCTTGCCGGTGGACAGGTCCATGATCATGCGCGTCGTCAGATAAAGCCGCGGCACGATGCTGTCGATCTGCACATATTCGGCGTCGTTGGAGTGCGCGCCGAAGCTCGACAATCCCATGCCTTCCACCACCGCTCCTTTGGATTGCAGCGCGGCGAAAGCCGCGTCGGTGCCGCCGCCGATGGCCTTCTCGTCGACCTTGAGGGTCAGTCCGATCTCCCCATAGATCGTCTTGCCATAGGCCGCCACCCGGCGCGAGGCCTCGCTGGGTTCGAGCGGCGGGCGCCGCACCTCGAACTTCAGCTCGACCCTGGAATCGGGCAGCAGGCGATTCTTGATCTTGTCCTGCAGCGCCTTCTGCAACTCGTCGAAGTCGGACACCTTGAGCGCACGTGCGTCGGCCTGGGCCGTGGCCTCGGCAGGGATCACATTGCGGTTGGTCCCGGACTTGGACACAGTCCAGTTCAGCTTCAGGCCCTGCTCGGGCTTGGACAAGTCCTTCATCTGCAGCACCTGGTGCGAGAGCTCGTACAGCGCATTCACGCCGCCTTCGGGCCGTGCGCCGGCATGTGACGACTTGCCATGCACGGTAAGATAGGCCGAGCCGATGCCGCTGGTGGCGAGGCGCAGCGTGCCGTCGGTGCCGCCGCCCTCGAACGAGAACACCACGTCCTGATCCGAGGCAAGCTTGGTGATGGTGCTGCGCCAGCCGGGCGAGGAGATCTCCTCGTCGCCGTTCGTGAGCACTGTGAGCGTGCCGTAATCCCTGAAGTTCAGCTTCTGCAGCAATGCCACGGTATGGAGAATGAGCGCGATGCCCTGCTTGTCGTCGGCAATGCCGAGCCCGTAGGCCTTGTCGCCGTCGATGCGGAACGGCTGGTCCTTCAGCATGCCCTTCAAGTACACCGTGTCCATGTGGGCAATCAGCATGATCTTCTTGGACCCCGTGCCCTTGAACACGGCGTGCACGGCCGGCCCGATCTTTTCGGGGGTGTCGTCGAGGCGATAGATGTCAGTCGGCTGCAGGATCTCCACCGTGCCGCCGAGTTGCTTGAGCTGACCGGCAATGCGCTCGGCGATCTGGTTCAGGCCTTCGATGTCCTTGCTGCCGGATTCGATGTTGACGAGATCGCGCAGCGTGTCGAGCAGCGGCTGCTGTTCCTTCTGCGCCAGCGCATGGACGTCGGCGACCAGCTCGGCCTGCACCAGCGTTGCGGCAGACAGCCAGAGTGAGGCGATCAACGTTCCAAAGAACGTGGAAGAGGGGTGCGATCGGGGCATGAGCGGCCATCCATGCGGGGTGGGGGGACGGCCGGTATGCCTCCGATTTCGCTGCTTGTCACGCGCCGAGGCGCGTCATGCGCCGCGATAGCGGAGCATGACGGCGAGCCTTGTTCCCGCTACTTCTGCGGTGGGCCGAGATCCAGCGGCGGCAGCTCGATCTGCGGCACCTCGATCTTGATCGTAGAGGGATCGATGTTCGTCTGCACGCCCTTGTAGTGCATCACCATCGATGGGAACGCGATCACGAGGCCGACCATGATGATCTGGATGACGACGAAGGGCACCGCACCCCAATAGATCTGGCCGGTGGTGACGGGGTCCATCCGCTTGCCGGTGACCCGATCGGTGTATCGCTCCTTCGGCGCGACGGACCGGAGATAGAACAGCGCGAATCCGAACGGCGGGTGCATGAACGAGGTCTGCATATTGACGCCGAGAATGACGCCGAACCAGATCAGGTCGATGCCGAGCTTCTCGGCCGCCGGTCCCAGCAGCGGGATCACGATGAAGGCCAGCTCGAAGAAGTCGAGGAAGAAGGCCAGTACGAATACGAGCGCGTTGACGAAGATCAGGAAGCCGATCTGGCCGCCCGGCAGCGAGGTGAGCAGATGCTCGACCCAGACGTGACCGTTGACCCCGTAGAAGGTGAGCGAAAAGATGCGGGCGCCGACCAGGATGAACACGACGAAGGCCGACAGCTTGGCGGTCGATTCCGTGGCCTGCCGGATCAGGTCCCAGCTCAGCCGCCGCTTCACGGCACCTAGAATGAGGGCGCCGGCGGCACCCATCGCACCGCCTTCGGTCGGCGTGGCGATGCCGATGAAGATGGTGCCCAGCACCAGGAAGATCAGGAACAGCGGCGGCACCATCACGAACGTGGTTTGCTGCGCCATCTTGGAGAGGAAACGGAATCCGGTCAGCTTATCCACCACCCAGTTCAGCACGGCGACGGCGAATGCGAAGATGATGCCGTAGAACATGCTGAGCACGACGTAATCGGCGCCGCGAGTGGTTGAACTGCGCATCATGAACCATCCGAATGCGCAGCTCGCGAGGAACAGCACACCGAGCGAAACGAGGCCGCGATCGCCGTTGTCTTCGCGGAAGCCGATGGCGTCCTTCGGCAGGCCGGGCGTCGCCTTCGGCCAGATCATGCTGACGAGGAAGGCGTAGAGCGCGTAGAGGCCGGCGAGCACGAGGCCCGGGATGAAGGCGCCTTCGTACATGTCGCCGACGGACTTGCCGAGCTGGTCGGCCATCACGATCAGGACGAGGGAGGGCGGAATGATTTGCGCGAGCGTGCCGGAGGCGGCGATGACGCCGGCGGCCACGCGGCGATCATAGCCGTAGCGCAGCATGATCGGCAGCGAGATCAGGCCCATCGAGATCACGGATGCCGCGACCACGCCGGTGGTCGCAGCGAGCAGCGCGCCGACGAAGATCACGGCATAGGCGAGGCCGCCGCGGATCGTGCCGAACAGCTGGCCGATGGTGTCGAGCAGGTCCTCGGCCATGCCCGACCGCTCCAGCACCAATCCCATGAAGGTGAAGAAGGGGATCGCGAGCAGCGTGTCGTTGTTCATCACGCCATAGACGCGCTCCGGCAAGGCCTGGAGGAAGTCGGGGTGAAACTGGCCGAGCTCGACGCCGATGATGGCGAAGAACAGGCCGACGGCGCCGAGCGAGAATGCCGCCGGATAGCCGAGCAGCAGCATGACGACCAGCGACACGAACATGATGGGCGCCATATTGGCGATGATGAATGCGGTCATGGATTCCCCCCTACACCGTCGCCAACGGCTACTTCTTCTCGATCGCTTCGACGAGATGCTCGACTTCCGCTTCGAGCGCCGACACCTGTGATTCGTGCGGGTCCGGCATCAAGCCGCGCATCACTGCAATCCGCTTGATCAGCTCGGAGATGGCTTGCACCAGCAGGAACGCGAACCCGATCATGATCAGGGCTTTGGCGGGCCATTGCGGCAGGCCGCCGGCATTGCCGGATTGTTCGTTGATCTGGAAGGAGCGAAGGAAGAACGGCACTCCGGTAATGATCATGACGATACAGATCGGAGTGAGGAAGAACACGTGACCGACGACGTCGATGACGTTGCGCGCCTTCTTCGGCAGCGTGTTGTTCACGATGTCGATGCGAATGTGCTCATTGTCGAGCAGCGTCCAGGGCGAACAGAGCAGGAAGACGATGCTGAACAGCACCCATTGCAGCTCGAGCCACGAATTGGACGACGTGTCGAACGTCTTGCGGATGATCGCGTTGACTGCCGAGATGATAACGGCGAGCACGATCAGCCACGCAATACGCTTGCCGGTCCAGCGCGTGAACGCGTCGATTCTGCTGCTCAACTTAAGGAGCGCTTGCAACGATAGGTCCTCCCCCGATTGTGCCCCGGCCGTCTTGACTGCGCCGAGATGGCGCGTGGCTTGTCTCGCCGCGCAGGCATGAGGCCGCCGCACCAAACCAGCGGGCGTGCCGTCAGTCAATCGGAAGTTTGTTGATAGTTAAGGGGAATAAGGCCGGAACTGTACGGAGTTAGCCGCCCGTGACGCTCATGTGCCGGGAAACGCTCGGACGGTCGTGGCGGCGGTCGATGATGAAGTCGTGGCCCTTGGGTTTCAGGCCGATGGCGCGGTCGATCGCATCCGCAAGCAATAGATCGTCGCCGGATGCACGCAGAGGTTTGCGCAAATCGGAGGCATCCTCGTGGCCGAGGCAGGTGTGCAGCGTTCCGGTGCAGGTGATGCGCACACGGTTGCAGGATTCGCAGAAATTATGGGTCATCGGCGTGATGAAGCCGAGCTTGCCGCCGGTCTCGGCGACGCTGACATAGCGTGCCGGCCCGCCGGTGGTCTCGGCCAGATCCGTCAGCGTGAATTGCTGTGCGAGGCGGGCGCGCACCAGCGACAGCGGCAGATATTGGTCGATGCGGCCCGATCCGATCTCGCCCATCGGCATCACCTCGATCAGCGTCAGGCCCATCCCCTTGCCGTGGGCCCAGCGCATCAGCGAAGGCAGCTCGTCCTCGTTGAGGTTCTTCAGGGCGACGGCGTTGATCTTCACAGCAAGCCCTGCGGCGCGCGCGGCCTCGATGCCCTCCAGCACCTTGTCGATCTCGCCCCAGCGGGTGATCTCGCGAAACTTCTTGGGATCGAGGGTGTCGAGCGAGACGTTGATGCGGCGGACGCCGCAATCGGCGAGCTCCCGCGCGTGCTTCGCAAGCTGGGTGCCGTTGGTGGTCAGCGTCAGCTCGCTCAACGCGCCGCTCGACAGATGCCGCGACAACGAGCGCACCAGCGACATCACGTTGCGGCGGACCAAGGGCTCGCCGCCGGTGAGGCGCAGCTTCTTCACGCCCTTGGCGATGAAGGCGGTACAGAGCCGATCGAGCTCCTCCAGCGTCAGCAGGTCCGCCTTGGGCAGGAACGTCATGTCTTCCGACATACAGTAGAAGCAGCGCAGGTCGCAGCGGTCGGTAACGGAGACGCGCAAGTAGGTGATGGTCCGCCCGAACGGATCGGTCATCGCGCTCGACAGCGCGGCGCGGGGGCTCGCAGGAAGTCCGTTCATAGCAAATGCCTTGTCACTTTACGGCGACGGGGCGCACCTCTGCTTCAGCGGTGCGCTCGAAGCAATCTAAGCATCGGACGCGGTTAGGACAATCGGGTGGTATACGTGGGTGCGGCCCTGGCGTGGCCGCGCGTGGAATGCTGCGTCGGCTCGTCGGGTGTGGTTTGCAACCGGTTCCGCGCAAAGCCGGCGTCGGCCTCGGCCCGTTGGCAAGCCGAGATATGCTCGCGCCCATGGCGGCGCGGGGAAGGCCCTGTGGATAATCCTCGGGATGCCGGACTTTTCTGCTAAAAACTTTAGTTCTATCAATGTGTTGTCGTAATCTTTGCCGTCATTAGGCTGCTAACGGCCGCCGGCAGGTCGCGCATGTGGTGGATCAGGCGGTCCGGCTTGAGCTCGGCGATCGGCACGTCGGTGTAGCCGAAGCTGACCCCGATCACGGGCACGCCGGCCCGCCGGGCGACACCGACATCGGTTCCGGCATCGCCGACCATGATGCTGGCCTTCACGTCGCCGCCGGCCCGGGCCACGGTCTCGCGAAAAATGGTCGGATCGGGCTTCTGGACGCCAAAAGTGTCCGCCCCGCAGATCGCCGCGAAGCGGCGGCTGAGGTCGAGCTGGTCCAGCAGGCGCTTCGACAGCCATTCCAGCTTGTTGGTGCAGACCGCGAGGCGGTGACCTTGCGCCGAAAACTGGTCGAGCGCGGCCTCGAGACCCTCGAAGGGGCGGGATTCCACCGCGATATGGTCGGCGTAATAAGCGATGAAATTCGCGGTCATCCGGTCCATGTCCGCGGGCGTGACGGTGCGGCCCTCCGCTTCCAGCCCCCGCTCGATCAGCTTGCGGGCACCGGCGCCGATCATGTTGCGGGCCGAGGCCATCGGCACCGGCGGCAGGCCTTCGCGGTCGAGCACGTAATTGAGGGCCGTGATCAGGTCGGGCGCCGTATCCACCAGCGTGCCGTCGAGATCGAAGACGATGGTGTGAGGGGACGTCGTCTTGAAGGAGGTCATGATTCCCCAGCGCTACCGGCCCGGTCCTATCCGCGCAAGGGGCGGGCCCATAAGATCACCTTATAGGCCTGTTCCCAGACCCTGTTCTCCGGGGAAAAACGAGGCTACATAGGCGCCCGAAACCGGCCGGAATCGGCCGCATGTTCGAGACTACACAAGGCGGGCGCGCACGTGACCATGGACCAGTTGAAGCGGCAGGCTGCGGCGCGTGCGCTGGAGGAGGTGCGCGACGGCATGCAGCTCGGGCTCGGCACCGGCTCGACCGCCAAGCACTTCGTCGAGCTGCTCGGCGAGCGCGTTGCCGCCGGGCTCAAGGTGATCGGCGTGCCGACCTCCGAGGCGACGCGGGCCGATGCGGAACGCTGCGGCGTCAAGCTGACGACGCTGGACGAGATCGACCATCTCGACCTCACGATCGACGGCGCCGACGAGATCGATCCCGAGCTCAATCTGATCAAGGGCGGCGGCGGCGCGCTGTTGCGCGAGAAGATTGTGGCGGCCGCCTCGGACCGCATGATCGTGATTGCCGACGACAGCAAATGGGTGCCGACGCTCGGCAAATTTCCGCTGCCGGTCGAGGTCATCCCGTTCGGGCTCGGTGCGACGCGCCGCGCCATCGAAAAGGCATTTGCCGAATGCGGCGTTTCCGGGCAAATGGCGGTCCGCAAGGCCAAGGACGGCCACGTTTTCGTCACCGATGGCGGCCACTGGATCGTCGATGCCCAGCTCGGACGTATTACGGATCCTCCCGGTCTCGCCAAGGCGTTGAGCGCCATTCCCGGTGTGGTCGAGCACGGGCTGTTCATCGGCTTGGCCAGCTCGGCCGTTCTGGCGAGCGGCGGCGGAATCCGCGTGATTGAACGGCGCAAGCCGAAAGGAGACCAGGAATGAAGAACGTCTTGAAATTCTTGCCAGCTGCGGCTCTCGCTGCGGGACTGGCCGTTTCGGCCGCCCCGGCCGTGGCGCAGCAGGCGGGCCAGAAGGCCCCCGCGGCGCCGGCCCAGCCGAAGGCTTCGCCCGCGGCGATCGCGGCGGCCAAGGAAATTCTGCAGATCAAGAACGCCGCCGCGATGTATGCGGGCGCGGTGCCGGGCATGGTCGAGAAGACCAAGGGCGCGCTGATCCAGCAGAACCTGAACTACCAGAAGGACCTCAACGAGGTCGCCCCGATCGTGGCCCAGCAGCTCAACGGCCGCCAGAACGAGATCGGCGAAGGCATGGCGCAGATTTATGCCAGCGAGTTCACCGAGCAGGAGCTGAAGGACCTCGTCGTTTTCTACAAGTCGCCCCTGGGTAAAAAGCTGATCGAGGCCGAGCCGCGCGCGATCGGGCAGAGCATGGCGTTCATGAACACCTGGGCCCAGGGCTTCTCGGAAACCGTGATGGGCGCCTTCCGTGCCGAGATGCGCAAGCGTGGCAAGGAGATCTGAGCGCACCTATCTGGAAGGTCGTTCCTGAAAAGGGGTCGGAGTGGACAATGGCTGATTTCGACGTCGACCTCTTCGTCATCGGTGGCGGCTCGGGCGGCGTACGTGCCGCCCGCATCGCGGCCGGCTACGGCGCCCGCGTCATGATCGCGGAAGAGTACCGCATGGGCGGCACCTGCGTGATCCGCGGCTGCGTGCCGAAGAAGCTGTTCGTGATCGGCTCGCATGTCCGTCAGGAGCTCGAGGACGCCGCCGGCTTCGGCTGGACCGTTCCGCCCGCGAGCTTCGACTGGCCGACGCTGATCGCCAACAAGGACAAGGAGATCGCGCGGCTGGAGGCGGCCTACACCGCCAATGTCGAGAAATCAGGCGCGCAGATCGTCAAGTGCCGCGCGGTGATCGAGAACAAGCACACCGTCCGCCTGCTCGAGAACGACAAGAAGGTCACGGCGAAGTACATCCTGATCGCCACCGGCGGCGCGCCCAATCATGGCGCGGCGATCCCCGGCATCGAGCACGTGATCTCCTCCAACGAGGCGTTTCATCTTGCGAGGCTGCCGAAGCGGATCGTGATCCAGGGCGGCGGCTATATCGCGCTGGAGTTCGCCGGCATCTTCGCCGGCTTCGGCTCCGATGTGACGGTGATCTATCGCGGCGACAACATTCTTCGCGGCTTCGACGAGGATGTCCGGACCCATGTCCGCGCCGAGATGGAGAAGCATGGCATCACCATCCTCACCGGCTGCACCGTGACCAAGGTCGACCGCCACGGCGAGGACTTCACCACGCATTTGTCGAACGGCTCGAGCCTCGCCTCCGACCAGGTGATGTTCGCGATCGGCCGCCATCCGAACGTCGCCAATCTCGGCCTGGAGAATGCCGGCGTCGCCATCAATCCCGCGAACGGCGGCATCGCCGTCGACCATTTCTCCAAGAGCTCGGTCGACAGCATCTATGCCATCGGCGACGTCACCCACCGCTTCAACCTGACGCCGGTCGCGATCCGCGAGGGCCATGCCTTCGCCGACACGGTGTTCGGCAAGCGCGAGGTGCAGGTCGATCACGCCAATATCCCGACGGCGGTGTTCTCGCAGCCGGAGGTCGGCACGGTCGGCCTGACGGAAACCGAGGCGCGCGCGCAATTCAGCCACGTCGACATCTACAAGACGACGTTCCGGCCCATCAAGGCGACGATGTCCGGGCGCGACACCCGCGTGCTGATGAAGCTCGTAGTCGACGGCGCGACCGATCGCGTGCTCGGCTGCCACATCGTCGGCGATGCCGCCGCCGAGATCACGCAGGCGGTCGCGATCGCGGTGAAGATGAAGGCGACCAAGGCCGATTTCGACGCGACCATCGCGCTGCATCCGACCGCGGCCGAAGAACTCGTCACCATGCGCACCCCGACCGCACGGCACGTGCGGCAGGCGGCGGAGTAGAGGCGAGCGGCTCTGCTTAGTCTCCCGTCGCTCCGCGAGGAGGCGGGCAAGCATGCCCGTGATCCGCATGATGCGGTTCCGCACCTCCGTCCATTTTCCTGAGCAATGCGAGCTTGGAAGTTCCTGTCGGGAACACGCCATCGATCGGGTGCGGCCTTGCTCAATTGACTTAAATCAAGTGCGCAAGGTGCTGGAAGAGAATTGATTGCCTCCGGTGCCGCTGGCGCGAGCATTCAATTCTGAAGACAGCAGTCGCCGGCACCTCACTACCCGGGAGGATGCTATGGTTCGATACAGTCTGATCGGCTTTGCGGCCGCGATCCTCGTTGCGGCCAGCCTTGTTCCTGATGATGCATTTGCACGCCGCGGTGGAGGTGGCGGCTTTCGCGGTGGGGGAGGTTTTCACGGCGGCGGCATGAGCGCGCGGGGCTTTCATGGTGGCGGCATGAGGGCAGCCCACGTTCGAGGCGGCGCCGTTCATGCAGGACGCATCCACGGTGGTCGGGGCTATCGAGTGGCCGGAGGTCCACGGCCTTCGCACCCAATAGCAGGACGTCCAGGCTATCCAGGTCGTCCAATCGCCGGCCGGCCGGGACGACCGATCGCGGGTTACCCGGGATACGGTGGCGGCTATTATCGGCCGGGTTGGGGTTACGGTGCTGCCGCTGTAGGCGCCGCCGCGGCCGCGGGAGCCTACGGGTACTACAACAATTACAACAGCGGTTGCTACTACGATGCCTACGGCAGCTACGTCTGCCCTGGTCAATATCCGTATCAGTATTGAGAGAAGCGAGGGAGCGGGGCGGCCGTGCCCCTCGCTCTCTCAGCGACCGCTGCGAATAGGGGCAATCTTCTTCGCGGTGCCTTCGCATTTGCCCGTCAGTCTTGCCCTGAGCCAAGCGTCCAAGAAGCTTCTCTCGCTTGCTGGCTCAGACGGGGCACGAGCGATACATGGCCTGCAGCGGGCCTCCACTAAGAAATATCGTTCGCCGCGTTAACCCGCCGCGTTGGGCTATCCAGCGACGCACCGGCCCCGGATACATCGAATAAATCATGCGCGTCGCGCCGGGGTTTGTCACGGGCTGCCCGCGATGCCCAATGTCCCAAGCGGCGTGAAACGCGAGTTCTGCACGTGAAGTGACGCAAATCCTGTTCGAGGGCAAGGTCGCCAAGACAATCGTGCAGGCAGATGCGCAGAAACCGTCGATCATTACGTCCCGACCTGAAGCGCGCAGCCGCTCATAACGATCGATATATTTTCCGATCCTTCCGCCGGGATCGTATGCGATCCGTACGGCGGCCGCTTCGCTTGAGCATGATCCAGCTAATACGAGCATTGTAATGAGAAGCCCCATCCAGCGTTTCATGCCTATCGCCCCAAAGGTCGACTGTTCCCTGAGCTCCATTTTGACAATCAGAACCGCAGGGAATTGATCTACATCAATTGGCGACAGCACTTGAGCGGCTCAGTCGAGGGGCCAACTAGCAGCGCGCATCACGTAAGGAGGAAGGGGATGTGGGTCCTGATGTACGTCTTCTCCTACTCAGTCAGCCCCGCCGCCACCAGTGACAAGGCGGAATGGAGGCTCCTCCCAACCGTCGTGTTCCAGGAGTTCACGAGTGAGGAGCGATGCCGGAGGGCCAAGACTACACTTGAAGGCAGCTTGAGCGAGGCCGGAGCCAAGCTTAGAAGCGGTTTGGAAGATTTGAAGAGCCTAGGGAAAGCCGATCCAACGCAGATCATCATCGCATACAACGTCGAATGCCTTCCGAAGTAAACTTCGGCCATGGACCCGCCAGCGCAACAGCGGGAGGCGCGAAAGCATTCGGAAAAGAACCTGCCAATGTTCGTTGATGCAGCGGAGCGCGGCCAGGCCACGATCGATGATGACTGCCTGGTAGGGATGGCAGAGGCAACCTTGCGCATGCAGCACCCGCATCGGCAGATGGCATCCCGAACCTGTTCGCGAATGCGAGCGGATCGAGGCCCAGCGAGCGCAAGCCAACTCTGCGCGGTGAGGCCGAACGTTCACTTTTGGACCTTTGCCCGCAGGAGTTCGATGTAAGTTTGTCGGGCAGGTGGAAATGTAATCCATGCGATACCGTGTTTATCTTGTGCTCGCCGTGTCAGCCAGCATATTCACAATCGCAGCCGTTTCTGTCCTCGCCCTAACCTTTTGATTGCCAACTAGCGTGCCCGACGCTCGCGACTATCGAAGAAGGGCCGTTCGAACTTCTGACCGCCGTCGCAGCGGAGGAGTCACGAGACACGACAAGAGGCAAATGACCGACATTTTGCTCAGCCCTCACGAGAAGCGCTTTCTTAGGCGCCTGGCCGCCGGGAAAACAGACGCGGAGATCGCTGTCCGGCTTGGAGGCAGCTGCAAGCAAATCGCAGAACAGCGAGCGCGATTGTTGGCGAAGCTCGGAATCACGGCTCCAGAGGAGATCGTCGACACAGCAAAGCGACTTGCGAGCTGGAGCACTTACAGAGGCGTTACGTAACTCGGGGCATCAGGCATCCTTGTCGCGCGGCCTGCTGCTCCAAGTACCAGTTCTGCGTCAGAAGGCCTCGGGCGCCTAACTGCGAGCCGCCTAGCCGTACAAATACCCGACCGGCTTGCCTTCCGTGCGCAGGGGACGCACGTCCTTTTGCGTAATGATCTGACCGGCAAGGCCGTCGATCTCGTCGCGCTGCGTCGCCGTCCAGCTGCGCAGCTCGTTCATGCCCTTGAGCAGGCCGAGGCGGAGGACCTGGGTGTTTTCGCCGACGCCGATCAGGCTGATGGAATCCTTGCCCGCCGTCACCACGTCGCCGGCAGAGAGTTCAAAGCTCTCGCCGGACTTTTTCTTGAACTCGGCCGTGCCGCGAATGACGCGATAGATCACGACCTCGCCCTTCGCAAAGCAGGTCGCGTCCGCCGCGGCAGACGTGCTCTTCGGCAAGAGCGCGTGGCCACGCGGGTCGGTCGCGATGATGTGGCCGGTGACGAGACGCCCGCTCGGAATCTCGATGCCGATATCGCGCACGTAAACCGGCATCGCCGATCTGACAGGACCATCGGTGAGCGGCTTGAACAGCGCGTCGAGCGCCAGGGGATCCTGAAGCCAGAAGCCGGCATCGGCCGGGCGGTCATGCAGCGGATGGCTCCAGGCCACGCGCGGCGTTTCGTCCTCATTGATCTGATCCGGACCGACAATGGTCGGGTTCGGAAAGGTGGTGGGATCGGTGATGAAGGCTTCGAGGAATTTGCCGGAATAGCCCATCGAGATCGGATCGGGCACCACCGTCTGCGGCGTCTTCAAATTCTCTTCGGTCGACAGGCCCGACCAGGTGTAGAACAGCTGGCGATGCACGATCGCGCTTTGCAGCATCACCGCGCCCGGGCCGACATTGTACCAGCGGCCGTCATAGTCGAAGGTGAACGCGCCCGAGGTGACCAGCACGAGCTGAAAGCCGCCCGGCGGCAGATGCAAATGGAAGTCGGTGGGGCCGGTGTCGGGCCGGTAGATCGGCAGATTGGTGGCGACCTCGTGCAGCAGGAAGGTTTCGTTGTTGGCGTGGAAGCCTTCGTTGGCGCGGTTGTAGAGCGCCTGCGGCCGGTAGGTCGCCTCGAAATTCGCATTCTTGTCGCGATCGATCGCCACGAAGTCCTGATCGTTGAGACGCAGCCGGGCGCCGTTCGGATGGGTGAGCCCGGTGAATTTGATGTCTCCGGCAGCATGCACGTTCATGGCATTCTCCGATCTGAGGCCATTCATCCCGGAAGCCGAGCGCACGTGACTGGCCGCTCCTCATCGTGGCCGGGCAGGGACTTGGCCTGATGCTGTCTTGCGAATTTCAGGCCAGCCGGAGCGCAATGCGGCGCGCTGGTCCGCCGGCTGCACGCGACGCGCAAATAATCGAGATTGCACCTGAGGTTAGACAATAGGTGGCGCCGAACTCGCCCGACCTGTCCGGGCAAGCCGTCAGTGGGCGCAGCGGCTTGTCTTGTCTAATTTGTCGGCATGCCCTGCAAAAGCGCATGCAGCCGGCCCCCGCGACGGGCGCCCGGCACGGTTCAGTCGAATGATCGCGGAAGCGCCGGCTCGGGCTTGCCGGACGGGCTGCCTGCCCATTTCGCCATGTCCATGGCGCGCGCGTCGAAGCCTTCGCACCAGAGGCAGCTCGGCTCCGTGTGACCGTGGGCCGTCAGCATCGGGACAAGCGCATGGCCGCAGCCGTTGCAGGGTGTGGTGCGATTCATGCGCTTCTCCAACGATCGCCGTAATTTCAGGAATGGCATTTTCGTCGCGCAAGCTTGCGCGGGCGCTATGACGGCGCAGGAGCGCTGCGACGCACAGGCGCGCTCGTTCCCGACAGCGTAGAGGTAGCGATCCATTGTGACACGGCTGCGATGTCGTCGCCGCTGTCGCGATAGGCGCGAAGCTGGAATTCCGCCGAGCTGCCGCGCGCAACGATGGTGCGGCAGTGTTCGATCTCGGCGGAGCAGTTCAGTGCGGCTGCGTCCTCCGCAATGTCGTCGATCACCCCGGTGAGCAGCTCCGAGATCGTCACCGGCCCGTCCTTGGAGGCGAAGATGCAGTCGGTGCCGTAGCGCTGGGCGCGCCATTTGTTCTCGACCGCGATCGCGCGCTCGACCGCAGTGACCTCCCGGGACAGCTGAGGGCGCAGATAGAGATGCCGCGTCAGGCAGCGGTAGAGCGAGGCGATGGCAACCGCGTCGTCGACGAAGGTGCAGGTGTCGGGCGCGCGAAGCTCCAGCGTCGGATGCTTCATGGAGGGGCGCATTGCCCACCAGATGTGGCTTTCGTCCGGGATCACGCCGGAGCGCTGCAACGCGCCGACATAAGCGTCGAAATCCTGCTTGCCTTCGAACAATTCGGGCAGGCCGGTGCGCGGCAGCTCGGAATACGCCGCGAGGCGGTAGCCCTTCAATCCGGTCTTGTGCGAATTCCAGAACGGCGAGGACGTCGACAGCGCGATGAACAACGGCAGGTGCGGCAGCATCGCCCGCATCACCGCCATGCGCTTCTCGGGATCCGGCAACTGCACGTGCACATGCATGCCGCACATCATGTTGCGGTGACCGATGCTGCGCAGATCCTCGATCATCTCCTCGTAGCGCGGTTTCGGGCTCGGCTGCGACATGCGCCAGACCGCGCTCGGGTGCGTGCCGCAGGCCATGATCACGAAGCCGTACTGCGCAGCGACGTTCGCGACCTCGCGTCGCAGGAAGCGCAGCTCCTCGCGCGCGTCGTTCACGTCGACATGAACGTTGGTTGCGACCTCGAGCTGCGATTGCAGCATCTCGCGCATGGCCTGGCCGCCGGTCGACCAGTTTGCCGATTCGAACAGCTCGTTGGGCGTGCGGATCGCGACCTCGAAGCTGCGGCGGTCAGCGAGGAAGTATTCCTCCTCGATGCCGAAGGAATATTCCGCCGGATTGCCGCCGCCGCCGGCAGAACGGATGACGACATGCTGCTTGTCCTCGGAGGGGGCAAGACGCAGCAGCTTTGAAACGTCTGAAGCAAATGTCATTAGCCACCGGCGCGGTCACTACCTGCGGGCGATAATCCGTCTGATTGCGGCCGGTTCCGCACCCGATGTACTAGAAATTGCAGGGTCGAACGGAACAATTTTGACGGCTTCGGACGCTCGCGCGATCAGGGCGTGGTTCGGCGGGACTTCCGCCCAGTCCGATTCCTTATCGAACGGCTCGGAGACGACGATGACTTGCCCGCCGTCCTCGCGGAAGTAGAGCGTGTTCGCGGCATCGTTCACCGAGACCCGAAATGCGTAGAGGTCGCGGCCGTTGGCAATCGCGCTGGTAAAGCGCAGCCGTTCGCGAAGCCCGCCTTCATTGACGAATCCGAGGAGCGATTGCAGCACGGACTGTGTCGCGCCGAGCGGATCGTGCTCGAGACCGGCCCCCATCATGGCCAGGAACACGGCTTCCGAATCCGTTGTGCCCAGCCGCGACGGATAGTAGGCATCGGGAATCAGCGCCTCGACTTTGCGCCGCAGCCGATTCCAGCTGCCGACGAACCCGTTGTGCATGAACATCCAGTGCCCGCAGGCAAAGGGGTGACAATTCTGCCGCGTCACGGCCGTGCCGGTTGCGGCACGCACATGAGCGAAGAACAGATGCGAGTGCAGATGCCGGCAGAGGTAGCGCAGGTTTTCGTCCGACCACGCCGGGCGCGTCTCGCGATAAAGGCCCGGCTCGGGGTGCTCGCCATACCAGCCGAGACCAAAGCCGTCTCCGTTCGAGCCCGCCGTGGACTGAAGCGAGCGGATGCTCTGCGCAATCAGCGAATGCTCGGGTTCGGTGACATAAGGCTCGAACGAGGTGGTTTCGCCCCGGTATGCGATCCAGCGGCACATGCGGGTTCCTGCCAGGCGGTTGATGCGTCGCGAGGTGCATCAACACTTGTCGCGGACGCATGGTTCCAGCTGCGAAAGGGTCGCATGACCGATCCCGCGACGCCGAATGGATGCGGCGGCTGGTCGCAGCCAGTCCGCCTTGATTCCGACAAGCGTACCTATATTTCTGAAACGAACAAGAATCCGGGCCCCTCTGGCGAGGACGTCGACGTTTGTCGGCAAACCTCGCGATGTCGGATGACCAGTCCCGCGCGAATGCGATGGATCGGCCGATTGTCGGGCCCCTGTTTCGTTTTCTCCGACCATTCGTCCCCATCGCAGCTCCGTGCGGCTATTTCGCAAGTTAAGGGAGCTACGATGTCCGGAACCAAGTCCTCAAATTCGATCGAGATCACGGAACCGTCCAGCCTGAATGAGCAGGCCGCGGCCGCTGTGGTGATCGTGGGCGCGCTGGTCGCGGTTGCCGACCGGCGGGTCTCAGCCGTCGAACGCGACGAGGTGATCCGTTTCATCAGAGACCGCAAGCTGGCGCCGCACATCGGCGACGAACGGCTCCGTGCGATGTTCGACGAACTCGCCGAACGGCTCGAAGAGCCGGATTTTGCCAACGTCGTGATCGATACGCTGCGACCGGTTTCGAACCTGCCGCTGTCGTCGCATCTGGTGGAGCTGTCGGAGCGCGTTGCTGCCGCAGACGAGGACGTACATCCCCACGAAGTCCAGGCGATTAAATTGTTGCGCTTGCTGACGCTGGTGCTGCCACGTGCGAAGCCGGTCGGGGCGAGTGCGCCGGGCCCCAAGCTGCAGGCCGCCTCGAAGGGGTAAGCATGAGCACGATTTCGAACGAGCGCGCCAGGCAAACCGAGGGGAACACCGACCAGATCGCCGGTGGCGACCCGCGCCTGGCCAAGCTCGTCGACCGCCTGCCGCCGCGCATGAGCGACACCCTGACCTATCTGCTCAAGCCGTCCAGCCGCTGGGTCAGGATCCCCTCGGGCACGCTGCTGGTCGTCGGCGGTGTGCTCTCCATCCTCCCGGTGCTCGGCGTCTGGATGCTGCCGCTCGGCCTTGCTCTGCTCGCCGAGGACGTGCCTGCGCTGCGCTCCTCCCGTTCAAAAGTCTTCGACTGGATCGAGCGGCGCAAGCCGCATTGGCTCGATCCGTCTGCCTCTAGGAATGATCAATCATGACTGAACTCATCACCGCCGAAGCGCTGTCCGCGCTGTTTCAAGTCATCCTGATCGATCTCGTGCTCGCCGGCGACAATGCCGTTGTCATCGGCCTTGCGGCTGCCGGCCTGCCGGCCGAGCAGCGCCGCCGCGCCATCATCGTCGGTATCGCCGCTGCCACCGCACTGCGTATCGCCTTCGCCGGCGTTGCGACCCAGCTTCTGCAAGTGATCGGCCTTCTGCTCGCCGGCGGCGTTTTGCTGCTCTGGGTCTGCTGGAAGATGTGGCGCGAGCTGCGCGAGCAGGCCGCGCATGCGAAAGAACTCGCATTCGATAGCGGCAGCGCAGGTGCTGCGCCGGTACAGCAGCCGGTACAGCGGAAGACTTTCGGCCAAGCGGCGGTGCAGATCGTCGCCGCCGACGTGTCGATGTCGCTCGACAACGTGCTCGCGGTCGCGGGCGCCGCGCGGGAGCATCCCTACATTCTGGCCTTCGGCCTGCTCTTGTCGGTTGGGATGATGGGCGTTGCCGCGGATCTGCTTGGCCGCTTGCTCCAGAAGCAGCGCTGGGTGGCCTATGTCGGCCTCGCCATCATCCTTTACGTCGCGTTTGAGATGATCTATCGCGGGACGCTGGAACTTGCACCGGTGATTGCGAGTCTCTGAGGCGACAATCTACCGCAATCCGGAGTGATCAATGACGTCCGAATCCAAAGCACCTTCGGCGCGGGCCGCGCCGTTGCCGCCGGTCGGCCTGCTTCCGAAGCTGATCTTCGGCTCGCGCTGGCTGCAGCTGCCGCTCTATGTCGGCCTCATCGTCGCCCAGGCCGTCTATGTGCTGTTGTTCCTGAAGGAGCTCTGGCACCTCGTCTTGCATTCGTTCGACGCCAGCGAGCAGCAGATCATGCTGGTCGTGCTCGGGCTGATCGACGTCGTCATGATCTCGAACCTTCTGATCATGGTAATCGTGGGTGGATACGAGACCTTCGTTTCCCGGCTGAACCTCAGCGGCCATCCGGACGAGCCGGAATGGCTCGGTCACGTCAATGCCAGCGTGCTCAAGATCAAGCTCGCAATGGCGATCATCGGCATCTCCTCGATCTCGCTGCTCAGGACCTTCATCGAGGCCGGCAATCTCGGCACGACCCGCAGCAATTTCACCGAGAGCGGGGTAATGTGGCAGGTGCTGATTCATATGACCTTCATCGTCTCGGCGGTCGGCATCGCCTGGGTCGACCGCCTCAGCGAGAGCGGCCATCGCAAGGTGGCCGAGCACGGCTGATAAGCTGGCCGCCCAATACCTCCCGAGCGGCCAATCCTGGAGCCCGCCCGATCGTCCGGTCGGGCGGGCTCTTCTTTCGAGATCGATAAAATTGTCTGCAATCGGTTCAGCGCCGGCAAACGCTGCCGACAAGAAGCAGGGCGCCTTAAACCAGGCCTTCGGAACCGATCTGCATCCTGCCCGCAAAAGGGCAGGGCATCGGCATGACAATTCTCAGGGAGATCGTCGCATCGGTCGCGGGAGTCTACGCGCTCCTGCTGGTCTGTGATGCATTGTTCGGCGTCGGCGAGGCGCGCTTCGACGACGCTTATTACCGCGCCAGCTTCTACGCACCGCGGCCGAAGGAGTTTCGGTTCGCGAGCAACACGCCGCCGGCGGTGCGCGTCAGCGACGCCTTCGCGCAGTTCGCACCTAGCGACGCCAAGCCGAACCGGCGCTACTCGTCGCTGACGACGATCATCCGCTGAAGCAGCCTCATTCCCCCTGAATCCATTCCGCGACGCCGCGCCACAGCGTGTCGCGGTGCTCGGGGCGGAAGAAGCCGAAATGGCCTATTTTCTTGGCGCCGACGTCGGACGGTTTGACCGTCAGCACCTCCGGCTTGATCGCGGTGAAGCCGCTCGCGAGCAGCTCGACCGCGGGCCTCGTCGCCCAGGGATCGTCGGAGAAGCATAGTGAGCGCAGCTCGCCCTTGAACCTGGCGAAGTTCTCGAGCGCCGGCAGCTTTGAATCGAAGAGATAGCGGGGGCTCGAGACCCATTCGGCCCATTGCAGGAAGACGCCCTTGGGCAAATCCTCGCCGACACCGGCCCAGCCCGGTGCGTAACCGAGTGCATGGACCAACGGCACACCGACAAAATTCATGAAGGCGTAGACCCGGTATTTTTCCGGTGAGGTCATCAACCGCCACGTCGCGGCCTGCGAGGCCACCAAGGCGGCGCGCGAGAT
Source organism: Bradyrhizobium sp. CCBAU 45321 (assembly GCF_028128975.1). Taxonomy (NCBI): domain Bacteria; kingdom Pseudomonadati; phylum Pseudomonadota; class Alphaproteobacteria; order Hyphomicrobiales; family Nitrobacteraceae; genus Bradyrhizobium; species Bradyrhizobium sp. CCBAU 45321. The sequence goes on along the minus strand of NZ_LFKZ01000131.1, from coordinate 572,327 downwards.
CTCGCTGTTGTTCGCGATCAGCCCGAGCGCCTGGCCGCCGAAGGAATGGCCGATATAGGCGAGCGGCAGGGCATGATAGCGCTCGCGCATCCAGCTGACCGCGGCGGTGACGTCGAGCGCAGCCCAGTCCGACATCGAGGCCTTGAAGCCGACCAGCGATTTCGGCTGGTTGTAGCCGACCATCGCCGGCAGGCGGGAATCGCCGATGCCGCGATAATCGTAGGTCAGCACCGCGCAGCCGCGATGGGCGAGGTAGGAGGCAAAGCCCCGATAGATCTTTCGCGGCACGGCGGTCGCCGAATTGATCAGGACGGCATGGCGCTTGGCGCCGCGCGGCAGGAACAGGGTGCCGGTCAGGGCATAGCCGTCGGCTGCCGGGAAGCTGATCTCGTCGATGTAAACGTCATCCAGTGCCGCGCCCATGGCGGTCGGTGTCCTGTCGGATTCCTCAAGCCTGCCCAAGCAAATGCGAATTCGGCTTTGGCCGCAAGGGTTTGCGCTGCGAAATGGATTTACAACTGGCGGGGCGTGGCCGGCCTGTGTATAAGGCGGCCCTCGCAACCCCTAGATCAGGTTGTGGTTTTTGCTTCACGGAGAGATTGCGATGTCCGAGCGGTGGACGCCCGAGTCCTGGCGCAGCAAGCCGGTGCTACAGGTGCCCGAATATCCCGACGCCAAGGCTCTAGCCGATGTCGAGGCGCAGCTTGCGACCTTTCCGCCGCTGGTGTTCGCAGGCGAGGCGCGCAATCTGAAGAAGGCCTTGGGCCGCGTTGCGGCGGGCGAAGCCTTCCTGCTACAGGGCGGCGACTGCGCCGAGAGCTTCGCCGAGCACGGCGCCAACAACATCCGCGACTTCTTCCGCGTGCTGCTGCAGATGGCGGTGGTGCTGACCTATGCCGGCGCGGTGCCGGTGGTGAAGGTCGGCCGCATCGCCGGCCAGTTCGCAAAACCGCGTTCGTCGGCGACCGAGAAGCTGAATGGCGTCGAGCTGCCGAGCTATCGCGGCGACATCGTCAACGACATCGCCTTCACCAGCGAAGCGCGCATTCCCGATCCGCAGCGCCAGCTGATGGCCTATCGCCAGTCCGCCGCGACGCTGAACCTGCTCCGCGCGTTCGCCACCGGCGGCTTCGCCAATCTCGGCAGCGTGCATCAATGGATGCTGGGCTTCCTCAAGGATAGCCCGCAGTCACGCCGCTACAAGGAGCTGGCCGACCGCATCTCGGACGCGCTCAACTTCATGCGCGCCTGCGGCCTCGACCTCGAGAGCCATCCGGAGCTGCGTGCCACCGATTTCTACACCAGCCATGAGGCGCTGCTGCTTGGCTACGAGCAGGCCATGACCCGCGTCGATTCCACCACCGGCGACTGGTACGCGACCTCGGGCCACATGATCTGGATCGGCGACCGCACCCGCCAGCTCGATCACGGCCATGTCGAATATTTCCGCGGCATCAAGAATCCGATCGGGCTGAAGTGCGGCCCCTCGCTCAAGGTAGACGAGCTGCTGAAGCTGATCGACGTGCTCAATCCCGACAACGAGCCGGGCCGGCTGACGCTGATCGGCCGCTTCGGCTCCGACAAGATCGGCGAGCATCTGCCGAACATGGTCCGCGCCGTGAAGCGCGAGGGCCGGGTGGTGGTCTGGTCGTGCGATCCCATGCACGGCAACACCATCAGCTCGACGTCCGGCTACAAGACTCGCCCGTTCGACCGCATCCTGTCCGAGGTGAAGTCGTTCTTCGCGGTCCACGCCGCCGAGGGCACCCATGCCGGCGGCGTGCATCTGGAGATGACCGGCCAGGACGTCACCGAATGTCTCGGCGGCGCCCGCGCGATCACGGACGAGGATCTCAACGACCGCTACCACACGGTCTGCGATCCCCGCCTCAACGCCGAGCAATCCATCGATATGGCGTTCCTGGTCGCGGAGCTGCTCAAGCAGGAGCGCGCCGGCAAGGCTCAGCCGATTCCGGCCGCAGCGGGGCTGTAAGACCTTGCTGCGGATCTGGAAGGCCACGATCAATTCCCGCAACGGGCTGGCCTTTGCGTTCCGGTCGGAGCAGGCCGTCCGCGAGGAGATCTTCGCGCTGCTGCTGTCGGTGCCGCTCGCCTGGTTCATCGGCGCCACGGCGATGCGCGCGGTCGAATTGGTGTGCTCTGTCGCTTTCGTGCTGACGGTCGAGCTGCTCAATACCGCGATCGAGAAGCTCGCCGACCGGCTGACCTTGGATCACGACAAGCAGATCGGCCGCGTCAAGGACATGGGCTCGGCCGCTGTTGGCGTTGCGCTCTTGATGACCGGCGCGTTCTGGATCATTGCCATCATCGAGCGACTGGGGCTCCTCTAGAGCGCGGAGACAATCCATTGCGCGTGGGTGTCCGAGGTCCCTTCACCTCTCCCCAACGGGGAGAGGTCGATTTGTGTCTCGCGATGCGGAGCATCGTCGAGCTCAAATCGGGTGAGGGGGCTCAGCTCCCACGAGACACCGTAACCCCTCACCCGAATTGCATCTCTGATGCAATTCGACCTCTCCCTTCGGGAGAGGTGAAAGCGAGCGCGCGATGACCGAACGTCTCGACACATTCGCGGTCACGCTCGCCCAGCTCAATCCGACCATGGGCGACGTGGAGGGCAATGCGGCCGAGGCGCGCGCGGCGCGGGCGCAGGCCAAGTCCGACGGCGCCGATCTCGTGTTGTTTCCGGAACTGTTCATCGCCGGCTATCCGCCGGAAGACCTGGTGCAGAAGCCCGCCTTCCAGGCCGCCTGCCGCGCCGCGATCGAAAGCCTCGCGCGCGAGACCGCCGATGGCGGGCCTGCGATGCTGGTCGGCACGCCCTGGGTCGAGGAGGGCATGCTCTACAATGCCTGTGCGCTGCTCGACGGCGGGCGTATCGCGAGCCTGCGTTTCAAGTGCAACCTGCCGAATTACGGCGTGTTCGACGAGAAGCGGCTGTTTTCGCGCGGCCCTGCCGCCGGTCCCGTCACCGTGCGCGGCGTGCGCATCGGCGTGCCGATCTGCGAGGACATCTGGCTGGAAGAGTCCGAGGATTACGAGAACGTGGTCGAGACGCTGGCCGAGACCGGCGCCGAGATCATCCTGGTGCCGAACGGCTCGCCTTACGCCCGCGACAAGAACGACGTGCGCCTGTCGGTCGCGGTAGCGCGCGTCACGGAGAGCGGGCTGCCGCTGGTCTATCTCAACCAGGTCGGCGGCCAGGACGAGCTCGTGTTCGACGGCGCATCCTTCGCGCTCAATGGCGATCTCTCGCTCGCGGCGCAGCTGCCGGCCTTCAATGAGGGCATCGTCACGCTGCGTTTCAGCAGAAACGGCGACGACTGGCGCTGCAGCGGGCCGATCGCCGAGCTGCCCGAGGGCGACAAGGCCGACTACGCCGCCTGCGTGCTGGGCTTACGCGATTACGTCGCCAAGAACGGCTTTCCCGGCGTGCTGCTCGGCATCTCCGGCGGCATCGATTCGGCGCTCTGCGCGGCGATCGCTGTCGACGCGCTCGGCGTCGACCAGGTGCATGGCGTGATGCTGCCTTACCGCTACACCGCGCCGCATTCGATCGCGGATGCCGGCGAGCTCGCCGGCCATCTCGGCATCCGCTATGAGGTGCTGCCGATCGCCGAAGCCGTGACCGGGTTCGAGACGATCCTGTCCGGCATCTTCAAGAACCTGCCGCCCGATATCACCGAGGAGAACCTCCAGGCCCGGACCCGCGGCACGCTGCTGATGGCGATCTCCAACAAGACCGGGCTGATGGTGGTGACGACCGGCAACAAGTCGGAGATGTCGGTCGGCTACGCCACGCTTTATGGCGACATGAACGGCGGCTTCAACCCGATCAAGGACATCTACAAGACGCAGGTGTTCCGCCTGGCAAGCTTGCGCAATTCCTGGAAGCCGGAGGGCGCGCTCGGCCCTGCCGGCGAGGTGATCCCGCCGGACATCATCACGCGCCCGCCGACCGCGGAGCTGCGCGAGAACCAGACCGACCAGGACTCGTTGCCGCCTTACGACGTGCTCGATGCCATCCTGGAGCGCCTGGTCGAGCGCGAGGAGCCGCTCGACCAGATCATCGCCGCCGGCTTCGACCGCGAGACGGTGACCCGGATCGACCATCTGCTCAACGTCGCCGAATACAAGCGCCGCCAGGCCGCGCCTGGGGTGAAGGTGACACCGAAGAATTTCGGCCGCGACCGCCGTTATCCCATCACCAACCGTTTTCGCGACAAGGGCCAGCCGTTGCCGGCGACGGATGAGGCGCTGGTGTCACGTGGAAGCACGGCGTCAATCGACGCATTCGAGGGGTGAAGCCTACCCTGAGCGACGGCAGGCGCTATGACGGGGTTGCGAAAAACAGCACCCTTAGGAAGCGCGTGTATTCGGATTCGAGCACCATGATCGCCACAAATACCAATACCGCGACCGGCGGCAGCAGGATGGCATAGGTCAAGGCCAGCCGCTCCCAGGCCATGTGCATGAAGACGGCGACGATCAGGCCGGCCTTCAACATCATGAACAGCAGGATCAGCGACCACCTCAGATAGCCATGCAGGCCAAAGTAGTCGACGAGGTAGGAGAACGTGCTGAGGACGAACAACCAACCCCAGACCACGAGGTAGAGCTTGATCGGGTGCTGTTGCCCCTCGGCGTGAACGGCTTCCGTTGCAACTGCGCCGTGCGCCGGAGCGTGGGGCCGTTCTTCCATGTGTACCGCCGCGTTTGTCATGCGCCGACCTCACCAAAGATAGAAGAATGCGAAGATGAACACCCACACGAGATCGACGAAGTGCCAGTACAGGCCCGTGATCTCGACGATCTCGTAATTCCCCCTTCGGCTCGTGAAGAAGCCGCGCCTCTCGACGTCGAAGTCGCCACGAAGGACCTTTCGCGCGATGGCGATCAGGAAGATCACACCGAAAGTCACATGGGTGCCGTGGAAGCCGGTGATCATGAAGAAGCTCGCACCAAACTGCGGGGCACCCCATGGATTGCCCCAGGGCCGGACGCCCTCCATGATCAGCTTTGTCCATTCGAAGGCCTGCATTCCGACGAAGGTCGCGCCGAAGGCTGCAGTGACCAGCATCAGGATTGCGGTTCTCACGCGATCGCGGCGGTAGCCAAAATTGACGGCCATCGCCATCGTACCGCTGCTGCTGATCAGCACGAAGGTCATGATGGCGATCAGGATCAGGGGCATGTGGTTGCCCCCGATATTGAGGGCGAAGACTTCGCTGGGATTGGGCCACGGCACGGTCGTCGACATGCGCGCCGTCATGTAGGAGAGCAGGAAGCAACTGAAGATGAAGGTGTCGCTGAGGAGGAAGACCCACATCATGGCCTTGCCCCAGGACACGTTCTTGAAGGCGCGCTGATCGGACGCCCAGTCGGCGGCGATGCCGCGCCAGCCTTCAAGCCGCGCAGGCGATTGGCCCGGATTTGTCAGCACGGTCTCAGCCATCTGGTCTCGCCTCCCTAGCTCAGCAATTGGCGGCAGATGTCGATGAAATCGTCGGTCCAGCCGGTGAGAAGACCGAGCAGGACAAGCCAGACCAACAGCAGGAAGTGCCAGTAGATGGCGCACAGCTCCACGCTCAAGCGCATGTCGGCGATCTCGGCGCCGCGCCACATCTTGGCCGAGGTTCGGCCCAAGGCCACAAGACCGCCCGTCAGGTGCAGCCCGTGCACTGCGGTCAACAGGTAGAAGAAGGAATTCGATGGATTGGACGCCACGAAATATCCCGCAGCCCCGAGCTGTTGCCAAGCCAGGAGCTGCCCGGCGAGGAAGATCACGGCAGATGCTCCGCCCGCGAGCAGACCGATCATGACGCCTTCGGTATCGTGTCGGCGCGCGGCCACGTTCGACCATTGCAGCGCGACACTGCTCAGGACCAGGACGCCCGTGTTGACCCACAGCAGCCGCGGCACCGGCAGCGGCCGCCAGTCCACCACGCTCATGCGCATCGAGTAGGCGCTGATGAAGAGGACGAACAAGGCGCTCGCGACCGCGAGAAACACGCCAAGTCCGATCTTCGCTGCCGGCCAGGTTATGGCGTCACCGCCGGGGAAGTCACCGGCCGGGCCTTCCTCCAGCCAGGGCTTGGCCGTCAGGCGCTGCTGCGACAACCACCATCCGGCGATTACCGCAAGCACAGCCAGGAACAGGATGATGGCGCTCACGAAGCAGCTCCCTGAACGTGCTGAGTCGCACGCGGCGGCTGGTTCTGCGGAATGAAGTCCTCCGCGGCACCGGGCACACTGTAATCATAGGCCCAGCGGTACACGACAGGGAGCTCCTTGCCCCAGTTGCCGTGCGCCGGGGGCGTCTCCGGCGTCTGCCACTCCAGCGTCGTCGCCCGCCACGGATTGCCGCCTGAGGCCTCACCTTTGAACAGGCTCCAGACAAGGTTGAACAGGAACACCATCTGGCTAAAGCCGACGATCAAGGCCACCACGGAGATGAAGGCGTTGAGTGAATGGGCCGAGGACGGGATGAACGTCGTATCTAGGAGTTCGAAATATCGGCGCGGGACCCCGAGCAGTCCAAGATAGTGCATGGGGAAGAAGATCAGGTAGGCGCCGAGGAAGGTGACCCAGAAGTGAAACTTGCCCATGGCCTCGTTCAGCATCCGCCCCGTGACCTTTGGGTACCAATGATAGATCGCGCCGAGCACGACCATGATCGGCGCCACGCCCATCACCATGTGGAAATGGGCGACCACGAACATGGTATCCGAGAGGGGCACGTCCACGACGACGTTGCCGAGGAAGAGGCCGGTGAGCCCGCCGTTCACGAAGGTGACGATGAAGCCGAGGGCGAACAGCATCGGCACCGTGAGATGAATGTCGCCGCGCCATAGGGTCAGCACCCAGTTGTAGACCTTGATCGCGGTGGGGATGGCGATGATGAGCGTCGTGGTGGCGAAGAAGTACCCGAATTGCGGGAACATGCCGCTCACATACATGTGGTGCGCCCATACGATGAAGCTGAGCGCGCCGATGGCTACGATAGCCCAGACCATCATGCGATAACCAAAGATGTTCTTGCGCGCATGCGTGCTGATCAGATCGGAGACGATGCCGAAGGCGGGCAGGGCAACGATGTAGACTTCGGGATGACCGAAGAACCAGAACAGGTGCTGGAAGAGCAACGGGCTGCCGCCGCCATGTTTCGAAAGCGTGCCCATCTCGAGGAGGGCGGGCATGAAGAAGCTGGTTCCCAAGAGACGGTCGAACAGCAGCATGACCGAGGCAACGAACAATGCAGGGAACGCGAGGAGCGCCATGACGGTCGCCGTGAAAATGCCCCACACCGTCAGGGGCAGGCGCATCAAGGTCATGCCGCGCGTGCGTGCCTGCAACACTGTGACCACATAATTCAGCCCGCCCATGGTGAAGCCGATGATGAACAGGATCAGGGACGCGAGCATGAGAAGGATGCCCCAATCCTGCCCGGGCGTTCCTGAAAGGATTGCTTGCGGCGGGTATAGCGTCCAACCGGCGCCGGTGGGGCCGCCGGGCACGAAGAATGTCGAGGCAAGCACCAGGACTGCGAGCAGGTAGATCCAGTAGCTCAGCATGTTCACATAGGGGAAGACCATGTCCCTGGCGCCGACCATCAGCGGGATCAGGTAGTTGCCGAAGCCGCCCAGGAACAATGCGGTGAGCAGGTAAATCACCATGATCATGCCGTGCATGGTGATGAACTGGAGGTACTGGTTGGCATCGATGAAAGAGAAGGTGCCGGGGAATCCCAGTTGCAGCCGCATCAGCCACGATAGCACCAGGGCCACCAGCCCGATGGCCGTGGCCGTCAGCGAATACTGAATGGCGATCACCTTGGCGTCCTGCGAGAACACATATCGTGTCCACCAGCTCCGCGGATGATAGAGCTCGACGTCAGGTACTTCGGCAGGCGGGATGCCGGGGATCCCTTCATATGGAACATCGACCATAGAACCTCCTCGGTCGTTCCATCGGGGGGAGGCGCTGGCCTCTTGCGCCCGATCTGTCTTCGGCGGCAGCTTGCTACTTGCTGCCGGATTGGTACGTCGTCTTCACGACGGCTTTTGCCGGCGATAATTCTGCGAACGTTTTTTGTTGCTCCAGCCAAGCGTGATATTCACGCTCTTCGTCGACGATGACCTTGGCCCGCATTTGATAGTGAGCAGTGCCACAAAGCTCCGCACAGAGGACATCGAAGGTTCCGGTTCGGATCGGCGTGATCCAGAAATAGGTCACCATGCCTGGAACCATGTCCATCTTGGCCCGGAATTCGGGCACGTAGAAATCGTGCAGGACATCAACCGAGCGGAGGAGAACCTTGACCGGCTTTCCGACTTGAAGGTGCAGGTCGCCGCTCTCGATCACGACATCGTCCTGCGCGTGCCGGTCGTCACGATTGAGCCCCATCGGATTGTCGGAAGCGATGTTGCGGACATCGGATGTACCCAACTGCCCATCCTTGCCCGGAAGGCGGAAGCTCCACTGCCATTGCTGGCCCATGACCTCGATCTCGGTGGCATCCGCAGGCACCGTCACGAACTGGTGCCAGACCACGAGGCCAGGCGCCAGCATGGCCGCGACGCCGACGCCGGTCCCGACGCTCAGCCACCATTCGAGCCTTTTGTTTTCCGGATTGTAGTCAGCCCTTCTTCCCTCTCTGTGGCGAAAGCGGAAGACGCAGTAAGCCATGAAGGCGATCACGGCGACGAAAACGAAGCCCGTGATCCAGAACGTGATGTTGATCGTGTGGTCGATATAGGCCCAGTTCGTCGCGATCGGCGTCCACCACCACGGGCTGTAGATGTGAAACAGCACCGAGCCGATCGCGACCAGAAGCAGTATCAGTGCGACAGCCATCCTGATCCATCCTTGCCATCGAAGGCTACGGATACGAATCCAGGGCGGAGCTCATGTCGGTCGCGATGGCTGGCCTTTCTTGGCATATGCCATCGCCGGCCTCTTGCTTCGCCCAGTCCACCGATCGCGAAATCAAGAGAACGCTCGCGACCTTCAACTCTAAGGGCGTCTGCGTCTAAAATGATCCCAGCCTAATCCGGCGTCAATAGAGCAATAGAGGTGCCCGAATTGGTGTGATTGCCGGTGCTGGCAAACCGACAAGCATCCGGTGCCCATGTTCGGTTTGGGTGATGCAACGCACAAATCCGTGCTGGTGCGCAATTCACCCAACCGTGAATGCAGCCGTGCTCCGCGCGCGCTAAGCTTGCCGGGCAGGTCGCGACGGGTTCCGTCCGGCCAGGCTCGGTTGCTGAACCTGGGTTGCCGTACCCGACCCCTCGCGTTTCCTGCTCGTCAGGCGGACACGCGTGGCTGAAGAGCGCGTGTAGTCGAAAACCGCGATTTTCAGCACGGGAGCGTCCGTACATGGCCACTCTGTACTCCCACGACGTCAGGCGGCGCGCATTCGGCGAAGCGACCTCCTATCCCATTCGCAAGATCAGCTTGTCCGACCTGACCGAGGTCCTGCGCCTGGGTTGGGGTGATTTCCAGGCGATGCCGAGTCACGCGATCGTCGTGTGCCTGATTTATCCCGTTCTCGGTCTCGTCCTGTTCAGGATGGTGCTCGGCTATTCGGTGCTGCCGCTACTGTTTCCGCTGGCCGCCGGCTTTGCCTTGATCGGTCCTTTTGCCGCGATCGGTCTCTACGAACTCAGCCGTCGCCGCGAGCGCGGCGAGGAAGTCGAAGCATGGGATGCGATCAAGGTGCTGCGCGCACCGTCGTTCGGCGCCATGGTCGAACTCGGCGTGCTCCTGCTGGTCCTGTTCGGGGCCTGGATCGGTGCCGCGAACGCAATCTATGTCGCGATCTTCGGTCACGCTGCGGCCGCAAGCATACCCGACTTCGCAACGCGCGTGCTGACGACACCCGAAGGCTGGTCGCTCATCATCATCGGTTGCGGTGTCGGCTTCCTGTTTGCGGTTGTGGCATTGTGCGTCAGCGTCGTGTCATTTCCGTTGATGCTGGACCGTCATGCGACGGCGATCGACGCGATCCGCACGTCGCTCCGAGCGGTGGCGGCCAATCCGGTTGCGATGGCCGGATGGGGCCTCATCGTGGCGGCGCTGCTCGTGATCGGCTCGCTGCCGCTCTTCGTCGGTCTCGCCGTCGTTCTGCCGGTGCTCGGTCATGCCACCTGGCACCTCTATCGGCGGGTGGTCGAGCCCAATCCGAACCCACCGGATGCACCGCTTCCGCCCCGGAAGGGCAGGCGCTACGCAGCAGACTTTCCGGCCAATCTCTTCCCCTGGAGCCGCGAGGGCGAGCCGTAACAGCGGAACGGCCGCGCTGGGACGCCTGCGCGGAGCATGACAGAGCGACGGCCTACTTCTGCTGCTGCGGCAGGAAGGTCGGGCCGACCGAGCGGATCGGCTTGTTCTCTGACGCGGGGCTCGCGTCCGAGGGTGGCGTGGCGACCGGTGCGGCAGCAGTTGCTGGTGCAGGAGCCGCGCCTTTCTTGGCATTGGCAGGCTGCGGCGCGCCCTTGTTGAGCCGTTGCTGCTGCATCTTCCTGGCGCTTTCCTCGGTGACGATGATGTCGCCCTGCTGCTCGGCCGCGGCCTTGTCATCGGCCGATTTCAGCGCATCCGCCCAGGTCTGTCCCGCCGCCTTGCAGGAGCAGGACGGATTGAACTCGCTGCGGAATTTGAATGCGGTCGGCAGCGCCGTGTAGGGCTGGCCGCCGATCGAGACCGCCGCGTTCATGTCCTCGCCGGGATTGCGATGGCTGTAGAGCACGGCTTCCGCGGCCGGGCACAGCGCCTTGCAGGTCTTCTCATCGTCAGGGAAGCGCGCCGGCACGGTGGCAAAGGAGATCGGGAAATAAGCGCCGTCGCAGGTGCGCACGCAGACGGTGCGGAAGGTGCCGGATTGCGGGCCGAGATCGGAGGGCGGCATGGCTTGCGGATTGTTCGGGTTGTTGCCGCCGAACAGATTGCTGAGGAAGTTGCCGCCGCCCTGCTGCTGCACGGCATTGGCATATTGCGGGCCGCAATTATTCTGCGCCAACGCCATCAGCACCGAGCGGCGCTGGTTGTCGCGCTCCGGGTTGGCGCCGGGGCCGCCGCGCAGCCGCTCGAGACTGCCGGTGATCTGGTCCAGATTGGCGCGCATCTGCTGGATCTGGGTGTTGACCGGGCCGCACTGCGCCGACTGGCCGTTGAACAGCGAGAAGAAGCCGGAGGAATCGCAGCCCATGCGCTTGGCCTGCATGGTGACACGGTCGAGCTCGGCCTGCTGCTTGGCCTGGGAATCCTGGTAGCGGCGGATCTGCTCTTCGCGCGCGGCATCACCTCCGCCGCGATCGAGCGCGGCGAGTTGAGCTTCCAGCCGCACGCACATCGGGTTCGGTCCGAGCCCGTTCTGGCCGGGCTGGGGCGGCGGGCCGGCCTGCGCCAAAGCGCCATCGGCGAGCACGAGTGTGCCGAGGAGCACGGTGCAGGCAAGGAGGGAGCGGGCACGGAGGAGAGAGAAGAATTCAGGCATATCCGCCATTCTAGCGAGGTCACGGCCCAGCGTGATCATCCAAGTGAGGTGGGGGGGCCGAAGCGCGCCCTCCCAATAGCCGCTTCCTGCGGCATCGTCACGTCGTTTCAGGGGCCCAAGACTGGTCCTAAGGTCCACCAGCTCCGAGGGAATTCAGCGCTGGCAGGTGATTGCGACATACTCGTCGCAATGGCCATGGGAGCAGTTTGTGCCGGTTTTGGGGACGGAGCCGGTAATTTCGTCGGGATCGACCCGGCGATAACTCGATGCCTTTGCAAAATCTCGTGACTGGCAATAGGTGCGCGCGGCGGAGGCGCCGCACGTGTCGCCCTTGGCGAGGCACTGGTCGGCGATGATGAATACGCGGGTCTCGGCGCACGCCTGAGGTGCTGCAAGGAGCGAGGCGCCGAAAATGAGCGCGAGCAGGGATCGCATGAAATTACCGGGGGCAAAAAATTGGGAACCGCAGGTTCCAGAATGGCCTCAAATGGTTAGGGGATCATGAACCCTCCGGGCAGGCCGCGCCCCGTGCGGGGGCAAAAACGGCATTTTCGCGGCCCTTGACGCCGGGGCCTGTGGTGGCCCATATGTGCCCGCATGAACGGTCTCCTCGCCATTTGCGCCATTTGCCGCGAGATTACGAGCTAGCGATTCGCTGGCTGGAGCCGTCTTTTCTCAAAACACATTGAGAGCCTTGGACGCCCGGCCGAGAGGGATGGGTTGTCATGGAATTGCGTCTTTACGATACGCTGAGCCGGGAAAAGCGCACCTTCGTGCCGCTCGATCCGAACAACGTCCGCATGTATGTCTGCGGACCGACGGTCTATGACTTCGCCCATATCGGCAATGCGCGGCCGGTGATCGTGTTCGACGTGCTGTTTCGGCTGCTGCGCCACATCTACGGCGAGGCACACGTCAAATATGTCCGCAACATCACCGACGTCGACGACAAGATCAACGATCGCGCCGCGCGCGATTTTCCCGGCCTGCCGCTGAACGAGGCCATTCGCAAGGTCACCGAGCAGACCGGCAAGCAGTTTCATGCCGACGTCGATGCGCTCGGCGCGCTTCGGCCGAGCGTCGAGCCGCGCGCCACCGAGCATATCGGCGAGATGCGCGAGATCATCGAGAAGCTGGTCGCCGGCGGCTTTGCCTATGTCGCCGAGGACCACGTGCTGTTCTCGCCGCAGGCGATGAACGCGGCCAATTCCGCGCTGCCGCGCTATGGCGCGCTGTCGAAGCGCTCGCTCGACGAGATGATCGCGGGCGCGCGGGTCGATGTTGCGCCCTACAAGCGCGATGCGACCGACTTCGTGCTGTGGAAGCCGTCGAAGCCGGGAGAGCCGTCCTGGCCGTCGCCATCAGGCATCAAGGCGGAGGGACGTCCGGGCTGGCACATCGAGTGCTCGGCGATGGCCTGGAAGCATCTCGGCGAGCATTTCGACATCCATGGCGGCGGCATCGATCTCGTGTTTCCGCATCACGAGAACGAGGTCGCGCAGACCTGCTGCGCGTTCCACCGCGAGCGCATGGCGAACTATTGGATGCACAACGGCTTCTTGCAGGTCGAGAGCGAGAAGATGTCGAAGAGCCTCGGCAACTTCATCACGATCCACGAGCTGCTCAGGGATTGGCCGGGTGAGGTGCTGCGCCTCAACATGCTCAAGACGCATTACCGCTCGCCGATCGACTGGACCATGAAGTCGCTGGAGGAGAGCGCCAAGACGCTCGACGACTGGTACCGCGTTGCGGCCGATGTCGCGCCCGGCGAGCCGGCTCCGTCGGTGGTCGAACCGCTGCTCGACGACCTCAACACGCCGCAGGCGATCGCGGCGCTGCACGGCCTGCGCGGCAACGATATCGCAGGTCTTGCGGGCTCGTTGCGGCTGCTCGGATTCCTCTCCGAGAGCGCGGCGCAGTGGGAAGGGCGCAAGCAGCAGGCGAGCGGGGTCGACGCCAAGGAGGTCGAGCGCCTGCTCGCGGAGCGGACAGCGGCCCGTAGCCGGAAGGACTTTGGGGAGTCCGACCGCATCCGCGATCTGCTCGCTGCGATGGGCGTTGCGATCAAGGACTCCAAGGAAGGCACAACCTGGGAGATCGCCCGATGAAACGGCCCGACACGCCTTTCCCGCGGCACTGGCTCTATTACATTGCGCTGAAGCTCGCGCTGCTCGCCGGCGCGGTGGCGATCGTGCTCAAGCTTTATGGGATTTGGTGAGGACGATGGGACAGACTTTGCCAAAGCCCGCACTGAGGCCCTTCCTGCCGGCGGATGTGCCGATGCTCGCCGCGATCTTCGCCGCCAGCATCGAGGAGTTGACCGGCGACGATTATAGCGAGGCGCAGCAGGAAGCCTGGATGGCGGCGGCCGAGGACGAGGAGTTCGGCAAGCGGCTCGCGTCCGACCTGACGCTGATCGCGACGCTGGAAGGCTCGCCTGTCGGCTTCGCCTCGCTGCGCGGTAATGATCACATCCGCATGCTCTATGTGCATCCGGCCGTGGCCGGGCAGGGCATCGCGACCATGCTGGTCGACGCGCTGGAGAAGCTCGCAGGCGTCCGCGGCGCCACGAGCCTCTCGGTCGATGCCAGCGATACCGCGGAGGGTTTCTTCGCCAAGCGCGGCTACACCGCCCAGCAGCGCAACAGCATCACCATCAACGACGAGTGGCTCGCCAACACCACCATGAAGAAGACGCTCGGAGCGGGGCAATGAGCAAGCAGCGTCTCTATCTGTTCGACACCACGCTGCGCGATGGGGCGCAGACCAACGGCGTCGACTTCACGCTGGCGGACAAGCAGGTCATCGCGGCGATGCTCGACGATCTCGGCATCGACTATGTCGAGGGCGGCTATCCCGGCGCCAATCCGCTCGACACGGAGTTCTTTGGCTCCAAGCCCAAGCTCAAACATGCGCGCTTCACCGCCTTCGGCATGACGCGCCGGGCGGGCCGCTCGGTGTCCAACGATCCGGGCGTCGCGGGCCTCTTGGAAGCGAAGGCGGATGCGATCTGCTTCGTGGCGAAGGCGTCGGCCTATCAGGTCCGCGTCGCGCTGGAGACCACGAAGGAAGAGAACCTCGCCTCGATCCGCGACAGCGTCGCGGCGGCGAAGGCGGCCGGCCGCGAGGTGATGCTCGATTGCGAGCATTTCTTCGACGGCTACAAGGAAGACGCCGCCTTTGCGCTCGCCTGCGCCAAGGCCGCCTTCGATGCCGGTGCGCGCTGGGTGGTGCTGTGCGACACCAATGGCGGCACCATGCCGGATGAGGTCGAGGCCATCGTCAGAGACGTGACCAGGCACATCCCCGGCGATCACGTCGGCATCCACGCCCATAACGACACCGAGCAGGCGGTGGCCAATTCGCTCGCAGCGGTGCGTGCCGGCGCGCGGCAGATCCAGGGTACGCTGAACGGGCTCGGCGAGCGCTGCGGCAATGCCAATCTCTGCTCGCTGATCCCGACGCTGAAGCTGAAGACGGGTTTTGCCGACGCTTTCGAGATCGGCGTCACCACGGAGAAGCTGGCGACGCTGGTCAAGGTGTCGCGCACGCTCGACGACATGCTCAACCGCGTGCCGAACCGGCATGCGGCTTATGTCGGCGAGAGCGCCTTCGTCACCAAGACCGGCATCCATGCCTCCGCCGTGCTGAAGGATCCGCAGACCTACGAGCATGTGCTGCCGGAGCTGGTCGGCAATCACCGTAAGGTGTTGGTGTCCGACCAGGCCGGGCGCTCCAACGTCATCGCCGAGCTCGACCGCGCCGGCATCCCTTACGAGAAGAGCGATCCGAAGCTGACGCGTCTCGTCGAGGAATTGAAGGAGCGCGAGGCGGCCGGCTATGCCTATGAATCCGCCAACGCCTCGTTCGAGCTCCTGGCGCGCCGCACGCTGGGCAAGGTGCCGCATTATTTCGAGGTCGAGCAGTTCGACGTCAACGTCGAGCAGCGCTACAACGCGCTCGGCGAACGCGTCACGGTGGCGCTCGCGGTGGTCAAGGTCGACGTCGCCGGCGAGCATCTGATCTCGGCGGCCGAAGGCAACGGTCCCGTCAACGCGCTCGACGTCGCCCTGCGCAAGGACCTCGGCAAGTACCAGAAGTTCATCGAAGGCTTGACGCTGATCGACTATCGCGTCCGTATCCTCAATGGCGGCACCGGCGCGGTCACGCGCGTGCTGATCGAGAGCGAGGACGAGAACGGCGACCGCTGGACCACGGTCGGGGTGTCACCGAACATCATCGACGCCTCGTTCCAGGCGCTGATGGATTCGGTGATCTACAAGCTCGTGAAGTCGGGGGCGCCGGCGTAACCCCCACGACGACTGTCATTCCCCGCGAAGGCGGGGAATCCAGTACGCTGCGGCCCATCGATTTATCTACGGCTGTCACGGAGTACTGGATCGCCCGGTCAAGCCGGGCGATGACACCGAGGATGGGGAAAGGGCACGGCCATGATCGACCACATCTCCGTCGGCGTCAGCGATCTCGATCGCGCCGCAAAGTTCTACGAAGCCGCGCTCACCGCCCTCGGCCTTGCGCGCCTCGTCACCCGACCGCGGACGGTCGGGTTCGGCAAGGCCTATCCGGAGTTCTGGATCAATCTGCGCGAAAACATGCCGCGCGTGGCGCCGGAGAGCGGCGTGCACATCTGCCTGCGGGCGAAGACGACCGATCAGGTCGATGCGTTTCATGCGGCAGCGCTGTCCGCTGGCGGGGCATCAGACGGCGCGCCTGGCATCCGGCCGCACGATCGCGTGCGCTACTACGCGGCCTTCGTCACCGATCCCGACGGCAATCGCATCGAGGCCGTGACGTTCCCGGCAGCGTAGGGCGTTACAGCTTTCGCGCCACTTCCGGCGCGAGATCGCGCTCGCTGTCAGGAATCTGCGCAGCCGCGGCGCGCAGCCGCGGGATGATCTCCTCGACCTTGTCCGCCTTCAGGATATCGACGGTGAGGCCGGCGCGGATGAACTCGGTCTGGCGCATGTGGTACACCAGCGAGAGCAGCGGCTCCCAGAAATTGTCGATATTGGCGAGCAGCACCGGCTTGGCGTGACGACCGAGTTGCTGCCAGGTCAGCTGCTCCACCAGCTCCTCGAGCGTGCCGAGCCCGCCGGGCAGGGCCACGAAGGCGTCGGAGCGCTCGAACATCAGTCGCTTGCGCTCGTGCATGTCGGGCGTGACGACCATCTCCTGCACGCGCGTCAGCGCATTCTCGCGCATCCGCAGGAAGTCAGGGATGATGCCGGTGACCATGCCGCCGTGATCGAGCACGGAGGTTGCGACCGCGCCCATCAGGCCGAGCGAGCCGCCGCCATAGACGAGGCGGATCTTGCTTTCCGCCAGCGCTCTGCCGAGCGCCTTCGCCGCTTCAATGAAGTTGGGATTTGTTCCAGGGCCGGAGCCGCAATAGACACAGACAGTTTTGATCGTGCTCATTGGTGCCATGATGCATTGCAGCGAAGTGGCGTCAAGCCCAAACGGTGATTCGATACTTCCGGGAATTTACCGGTAAATCGCGACAAACAATCGAAGATTCGCCATCTGGCGGGGTGCGCGGGCATCGGGAAGGCTCTATATGACGGGCGAAAATCGTTAATCGCAGTTGCGCCCGCATCCGGCGGGCTTTCGGGTTTGTTGATGGACCAACCTCAATCGTTCGACGGCGCCGACGTTCCTGATCCTTCCGTGGCAGGATCGCAGGCCGGGGCCACGCTGATGGGCACGCTGGCACATCTGTGGCCCTACATCTGGCCGGGCGACCGTTTCGACCTGAAGATGAGGGTGGTCTGGTCGCTGGTGCTGTTGCTCGCCGCCAAGCTGATCACGCTCACCGTGCCGTTCAGCTTCAAATGGGCGACGGATGCGCTGACCGGCGCCAACACCGCGCCGGTAGCGGCCGACAATTGGCATCTCTGGGTGATCGCCTCGCCCTTGCTGCTGACCGCGAGCTACGGCGTGATGCGCATCCTGATGGCGGTGCTGACGCAATGGCGCGACGGCATCTTCGCCCGCGTCGCCATGCATGCGGTGCGAAAGCTCGCGACCCTCACCTTCATCCACATGCACGAGCTGTCGCTGCGCTTTCACCTGGAGCGCAAGACCGGCGGCCTCACGCGCGTGCTCGAGCGCGGCCGCGAGGGCATCGAGGTCATCGTGCGCATGGTGATCCTGCAGCTGATCCCGACCATCGTCGAGGTCTCGCTGCTGCTGGCGGTGCTGCTCTGGCAATTCGACTGGCGCTACGTAGTCGCGACCCTGATCACGGTCACGCTCTACATGTACTACACCTACGTCGCGACCGAGTGGCGGATCGGCATCCGCCGCAAGATGAACGATTCCGACACCGAGGCGAACACCAAGGCGATCGACTCGCTGCTCAACTACGAGACGGTGAAGTATTTCAGTGCCGAGGCACGCGAGGCGCAGCGCTACGACAGGTCGGTCGAGCGCTACGAGGAGGCGAGCGTCCGCACCTACACCTCGCTCGCGGTGCTCAATACAGGCCAGGCGGTGATCTTCACGCTGGGCCTGACCGCGACCATGCTGATGTGCGCGATCGGCGTGCGCAACGGCACCAACACCGTCGGCGATTTCGTGCTGGTCAACGCCATGATGATCCAGCTCTACCAGCCGCTGAACTTCATGGGCATGGTCTATCGCGAGATCAAGCAGGCGATCATCGACATCGAGAAGATGTTCGGCGTGCTCAGCCGCGAGGCCGAGATCAAGGACGCGCCTGGCGCGAAGCCGCTGGTCATCTCCGCCGGCACGGTGCGCTTCGAGGACGTGCGCTTTGCCTATGAGCCGGCGCGCCCCATCCTCAAGGGCATCAGCTTCGAAGTGCCGGCCGGCAAGACGGTTGCCATCGTCGGCCCCTCCGGCGCCGGCAAATCGACCATCTCGCGGCTCCTGTTTCGCCTCTATGATGTCTCCGGCGGCAGGATCCTGATCGACGGCCAGGACATCCGCGAGGTCACGCAGGCCAGCCTGCGCGCATCGATCGGCATGGTGCCGCAGGATACCGTGCTGTTCAACGACACCATCCGCTACAACATCCGCTACGGCCGCTGGGACGCGACCGATGCCGAGGTGGAGGAGGCCGCGCGGCTGGCGCAGATCGACCACTTCATCCGCATGGCGCCGAAGGGCTATGAGACCCAGGTCGGCGAGCGCGGCCTGAAGCTGTCGGGCGGCGAGAAGCAACGTGTGGCGATCGCGCGCACGGTGCTCAAGGCGCCGCCGATCCTGGTGCTCGACGAGGCGACCTCGGCGCTCGACACCCATACGGAGCACGAGATCCAGGGGGCGCTCGACCGCGTGGCGAAGAACCGCACCTCCCTGGTGATCGCGCATCGGCTGTCCACCATCGTCGGTGCCGACGAAATCATCGTGCTGGACCAGGGCCGCATCGCCGAGCGCGGCACTCACGCGAGCCTGCTCGCGCAGGGCGGGCTCTATGCCAGCATGTGGAACAGGCAGCGCGAGGCCGAGGAGGCCCGCGAGAAGCTGGCCAAGATGGCCGACACCAATGCCGCGCCCAACCGGGAGCCGCCGCCGGTCGATGATAGCCTGACGACGCCCGCGGCGGCGGAGTGACCTTGTCTCCGGTCCCAAGTCTGGCCTAAACAAAGTCTGGCCTAAACAAGCGCGCGCGACGACCCCGTGGCATCAACCCCGACCGGCAAAAAGCAATGTCCATTCTCGATTCGATCCAGCGTCAGATCCCGCCGATCCACAAGGAGGGCTATCCCTTCATCGGCGCCTTTGCGCTGGCGAGCCTGCTCCTGTTCTGGCTGTGGTCGCCGCTGGGGTGGATCGGCACGATCCTGACCGTGTGGTGTGCGCTGTTCTTCCGCGATCCCGTCCGTGTGACGCCGGTGGGCGAGGGTCTCGTGGTGTCGCCGGCCGACGGGCGCGTCTCCATGATCACCATGGCGCTGCCGCCGGCCGAGCTTGGGCTGGGCGACCGGCCGCTGCCGCGCGTCTCGATCTTCATGAGCGTGTTCAATTGCCACGTGAACCGCGCGCCCGTGGCGGGCAGGGTGGATCGTATCGCCTACCGGCCCGGCCTCTTCATCAACGCCGAGCTCGACAAGGCGAGCGAGGACAACGAGCGCAACTCGCTGGTGATCACCACCCCGACGGCGCGGATCGGCGTGGTCCAGATCGCCGGTCTCGTCGCCAAGCGCATCGTCTGCTTCGTCAAGGAGGGGCAGGCGATCGGCGTCGGCGAGCGTTTCGGCCTAATCCGCTTCGGCTCGCGCCTCGACGTCTACCTGCCCGTGGGTACCAAGGCGCTGGTCTCGGAAGGGCAGACCGCGATCGCCGGAGAGACGATCCTGGCCGACCTTGCCGGCGACGACCCGGGCCGCGCGTTCCGCGCCAATTAACCAATAGTCGGTGCTCGCAGGCGTTCCGCCGCAATGGCGGAGGGCGGCGCGGCTTGCTATATCTCGCCTCGAGATAAGGACGAGCCATGACGCCTTACGATTTCAAGGATCCCGACGTCCGCCGCCGGCGGTTCCGACCGATCCCGGTGCGGATGCTGGTGCCCAACGTCATCACGCTGCTGGCGATCTGCGCCGGCCTGACCTCGATCCGCCTGTCGATCGAAGGACGGATGACGCTCGCGGTCTATGCCATCGTGTTCGCCGCCGCGCTCGACGGCATCGATGGCCGCATCGCGCGCATGATCAAGGGGCAGTCAAAGTTCGGCGCCGAGCTCGACAGTCTCGCCGACTTCGTCAATTTCGGCGTGGCGCCCGGCCTGATGCTGTATTTCTGGCAGCTGCACGAGCTCGGCAATGCCGGCTGGATCGCCGCCATGGTGTTCGCGATCTCCGGCGGCCTGCGGCTTGCGCGCTTCAATGCCACCATGGACGATCCGAATAAGCCGGCCTTCGCCGCCAATTTCTTCACCGGCGTGCCGGCGCCCGCCGGCGCGATCACCGTGCTGCTGCCGATCTATGTGGCGTTCCTCGACGTCGGGCGCACACCTGCGGCGGTGACCGCGGCCTACACGCTTCTGATCGCGTTTCTGATGGTGTCGCGCCTGCCGGTGTTCTCCGGCAAGACCAAGCGGATGCGCGTGCCGCCCGAACTGGTGCTGCCGGCCTTCGTCGCCGTGATCGTCTTCATCGCGCTCCTGATCGCCTATCCCTGGCACGTGCTGTCGATCGGCACGGTGCTGTACCTTCTCGCGCTGCCGCTCGGCTACAAATCCTATCGCGACCAGGCTCGCGCGATGGAAGCCACCGCGCCGGCGGGAGGCGAGGTCCCGTCACCGCCCTCGGCGCCGACGCTGGCGAATTTGTCGGAGCCGCCGCAAGACGACGATCGGCCCGGACGACTGCACTAAAACGCTCCTCGCGGATATCTGCCATGAAGCCTGCCTGAGTTGGGTCGAGGTCCGATCTCGGCTATATCGCCCTTGTGCCGGCGGCATCGCGCAATCAATCGCCGCCAACCTGGGAGAGAACGCCGTGACCAATTCCGCGACCGGGCCGCTGCCCGCTTCCGTCCTCGAAGCGCTGGGCCGTTACGATACGCCGACGATCTGCAACGCCATGGAGATCGTGGCGCCCGAGCGGCGGCTGATCGGCTACACCACCAAGCAGCTGGTCTGTCCGTTTCCCGACCTGCCGCCGATCGTCGGCTATGCCCGCACCGTGACGATCCGCTCGGTTCTGAAGTCATCGCTTCCGGCCGAGGAGCAGTCCAAGCGCCGAATCGCATATTACGAATATGTCGGCACCGGCCATGGCCCGCGCATCTCGGTGATCCAGGACATCGACGGACCCGACGTCGGCTATGGCGCGTTCTGGGGCGAGGTACAGAGCAACGTGCACAAGGCGCTCGGCTGCCTGGGCGTCATCACCGACGGCTCGATCCGCGACATCCCGCAATGGGCGCCCGGGTTCCAGGCGCTAGCCGGCTCGATCGGCCCGTCGCACGCCTGGGTGCACGCGGAAAGCTTTGGCGGCGAGGTGCGCGTCGCCGGCATGACCGTAAAGTCGGACGACCTCATCCACGCCGACCGGCATGGCGCCATCGTGATCCCGCTTGACCTTGCCGCAAAGCTGCCGGAGGCCGCCGAACTCTGCGGCCGCCGCGAGACGCCGATCCTGGAGATCGCCCGCAGTCCCGACTTCTCGCTCGAGAAGCTCAAGGCCGCGTTGAAGCGCTCTGCGGAAATCCATTGACGGCTGCTGGAGCATAATCCGGAAAAGCGTGTAGCGGTTTTCCGAAAAGATCATGCTCAAACAATAACCTAAAGCGCGATGACGATTCATCCTAATCGCATCGCGTTTTAGGGCAATCTACGGCCCGGACGACGGCCGAATGCCGCCTTGCTCTGTCAGAAGCAGGGCGACTTGATCCGGTTCTCCGAGCACGGCGGCGGCGCATCCGATCAGGGTGAAGCCGCCGGCAAGGTCCCAGAGGGTGATATCGTCTGCGCTGTTGGCGCTGCGCATCAACCGCGCTGCGAGCACGGCGAAGGCGGCCTCGATAAAGAGCAGCACGCTGAACGCCGGAAGCACGAGTTCCGGCTCGAGCAGGTGGAACGCCAGCGCCGCGGGCAGCGCCGTGAGTAGACCGAATAGCATCAACATCGCGCTGGCTCCGCGATTGGCCCTGTCGCAACGCTAGCAGACACTAACCGATGCCGGTCCACGATGTGGCGGAGGGCCGCAGCCGACCTGACGTCGTGGGCGCCTGATTATGGTTAGCGAAGGGTTGAAATTCCTATCGCTGGACGGCAACCGGGACAAATTGCGGCGGCAGGCGGCACATCGTCGAGACTTAACCTTTACGCGCCTTTAAGGGCGGCGCTCTAGGGTCTGCGATGCGGTTCGGGGTTGAGCCGCGCCAGCGGCCAGGACGGCCGTTGTTGCGTAGGCGTTGGAGTCGATCATGGATATCGCAACACTTGTCGGCCTCGTTGCAGGCGCCATTGTTGTGTCGTCGCTGATCCTGATGGGCGGTACGTTCGGGATGTTCTACGACATCCATGCCGTCATCGTCATCTTCGGCGGCTCGTTCGCAGCGACGATGATCCGCTTTCCTTTGTCCGCGATGATCCACGGCGTGCCGCTGGGCGCGAAGTTTGCCTTCACCCTGAGCCGCCTTTCGGCTCACGACCTTGTCGACGAGCTCGCCCGCATCGCGGAAATCGCCCGCAAGCAGGGCCCGGTCGGACTGGAAAAGGTCGAGACCGACGAGCCGTTCCTCGCCAAGGGCATCCGCTACGTCGCCGACGGTTACGATCTCGATTTCATTCGTGACAACCTGGAGCGCGACCGCGACAACTTCCTGATGCACCTCGACGAGGGCAGCAAGATCTACCGCGCCGTCGGCGACTGCGCCCCGGCGTTCGGCATGATCGGCACGCTGCTTGGCATGGTGCAGATGTTCTCCAACATGTCCGATCCCTCCAAGCTCGGTCCGTTCATGGCCACCGCGCTGCTGGCGACCCTGTACGGCGCCGTTGTCGCCAACCTGATCTGCTTGCCGATTGCCGACAAGCTGCACGGCAAGCTGCTGGACGAAGAGACCAACCGTACCCTGATCATCGACGGCATCCTGATGATTCGCGACTCCAAGAGCCCGACCCTGGTGCGCGAGATGCTGCTAGCCTATCTGCCGGAGAAGCATCGTCACACCGAAGGCGAGCCGGTGCCGGCTTGAGGCCGCCTGGATTTTGAGAGATGGCCAAGAAGAAGCGCGGCAATGCTCACGGCGGCGGCCACGGCTGGTTCGTGACCTTCGCCGACCTGATGGCGCTGCTGCTGGCGTTCTTCGTGATGCTGGTCGCGTTCTCGACGCAAGATGCCAACAAGCTGAAGATCGTCGCGGGCTCGATGCGCGAGGCGTTCGGCGTGCAGACCGAAGCGCGTTATTCCGGCATCGTCGAATCCGACGGCCTGCCGACGCGCCCGCGACTCAAGAACGTCGACCACATCCAGCCGGAAGATGCCTCCAACACCCCGACGCCCGATCAGGAAGACCGCGAAAAAACCTCCGGCGCGAAGATCAAGGTCGACCGTAATTTCGCGCTGGCCGCGGCCTCGCTGCGCCAGGCGTTGCAGGACATGCCCGAGCTGACCGAGATGTCCAAGCACATCATGTTCGAGGAGACTAAGCAGGGTCTCAACCTCGAGATCGTCGACCAGGACGGCCGCTCGATGTTCGCCGACGGCTCCAAGGTGCCCTACGACCGCACTCGACGCCTGGTCGAGAAGCTCGCGATCCCGCTCAAGGCGACGCCGCTCCGCGTCTCCATCGCCGGCCACACCGCGGCGGGGTTCGTGCCGACCCGCAGCGACTATGGCGCCTTCGATCTGTCGGCCGATCGCGCCAACGCCGTGCGCCAGATCCTCGAGCGCCAGGGCCTGCCGCCGTCGCACATCTTCGCCGTCTCCGGCAAAGCCGATACCCAGCCGCTATTTCCGGACGATCCCTCGCTCGCCGCCAACCGGCGGGTGACCATCACCTTGATGCGCGAAGACCCACCGTTGCCGCCGAATCTCAAGCCGTAACCCCTTGCGCTACCATCTTACCTGAGGCATGTCGTCGCGCAGGCGATGAGCGTGGCTCTAGCGTCACAGCATCAGGCTCCGCGCCTGCTATGGTGGTGAGCCGATTGACAGGTGCACCGGAAGCGTCAAAAGGCGCCGGATCAATTTCTGGGACGAAGCGTTCTTCACCGTCATGACCGCGAGCATCACACAGGCCGAGACTCAGGACGGGCGGCCCACCCAAGGTTTTTGGGCCCTTACGCTAGGGAGCATCGGCGTCGTCTTCGGCGATATCGGCACTTCGCCGCTCTACGCATTCCACGAGGCGGTCAAGGCCGCGGCCCATGGCGAGCCGGTCTCGCGCGCCATCGTGCTCGGCGTGCTCTCGCTGATCCTGTGGGCGCTGCTGATCGTCGTCACCGCCAAATATGTCCTCTTGCTGCTGCGCGCCGACAACAACGGGGAGGGCGGCACGCTCTCGCTGATGGCGCTCGGCCAGCGCGCGCTCGGGCGGCGAAGCTGGGTTCTGCTCGCGCTCGGCGTGATCGGCGCTTCCATGTTCATCGGCGATTCCATGATCACGCCGGCGATCTCGGTGCTCTCGGCGGTCGAAGGTCTGAAGCTCGCAACCCCCGCGCTCAAGCCCTATGTCGTGCCGGTCACCGTCCTCATCCTGGTGCTGCTGTTTGCGGTCCAGAGCAAGGGGACCGCGCTGGTCGCCTCGGCCTTTGGGCCGGTGATGGTCACCTGGTTCACCGTCATTGCCATCATGGGGGCTGTCCACATCGCCGACGACCCGACCGTGCTGGCGGCGATCAATCCGTATTATGCGGTGCAGTTCGTGTTGTCGCACGGCGTGATCGGCCTCGTGACGCTCGGCGCGGTGTTCCTCGCGGTGACGGGCGGAGAGGCGCTTTACGCCGATCTCGGCCATTTCGGCCGCAAGCCGATCCAGTCAGCCTGGATGTTCTTCGTGCTGCCCGCGCTCTTGATCAACTATTTCGGGCAGGGTGCGCTCGTGCTGTCCGATCCCAGCGCGATCGAGCATTCGTTCTATCGCATGGTCCCCGAGACACTGGTGCTGCCGCTGGTCGGGCTTGCGACGGCTGCAACCGTGATCGCGAGCCAGGCGGTGATCACGGGCGCCTATTCGCTGGTCCATCAGGCCGTGCAGCTCGGCCTGCTGCCCCGTTTCGAGGTGAGGTACACCTCCGAATCGCATGCCGGCCAGATCTACCTGCCGCGGGTGAACCGGCTGCTGCTGATCGGCGTGATGCTGCTGGTGCTTCTATTCCACACCCCCAGCAATCTGGCCTCGGCCTACGGCATTGCGGTCTCAACCACCATGGTCGCCGATGGCATCATGGGATTCGTCGTGATCTGGAAGCTGTGGAATTGGCGCGCGGCTACCGCCGCAGCCCTGATCGTGCCTTTGGTCATCGTCGATTTGAGCTTCTTCAGCGCCAACCTGCTCAAGCTGCTCGACGGCGCCTGGGTGCCGCTCCTGTTCGGCGTCGTCATGGCCGGGACGATCTGGACCTGGCGCAAGGGCTCGGCGATCCTGATCCAGAAGACGCGCCGGATCGAGGTGCCGCTGGACGACCTGATCCGCAGCCTGGAGAAGCGGCCGCCGCACATCGTCAAGGGCACCGCGGTATTC
Organism: Bradyrhizobium sp. CCBAU 45321; assembly: GCF_028128975.1. Lineage (NCBI taxonomy): Bacteria > Pseudomonadati > Pseudomonadota > Alphaproteobacteria > Hyphomicrobiales > Nitrobacteraceae > Bradyrhizobium > Bradyrhizobium sp. CCBAU 45321. The sequence goes on along the minus strand of NZ_LFKZ01000131.1, from coordinate 546,628 downwards.
CTGACCAGCGATCCCGCCTTCGTGCCAACCGCGCTCCTGCACAATCTCAAGCACAACAAGGTGCTGCACGAGCACAACGTGATACTGACCATCGAGACCGCGCAGACGCCCCGGGTCGATCTGTCGGAGCGGTTCAGGATGGAGAAGATCAGCGACAAGTTCTCCAAGGTCCGCTTGCGCTTCGGCTTCATGGAGCAGCCGAACGTGCCCAAGGCCCTCGCCATCGCACGCAAGCAGGGTTGGCAGTTCGACATCATGTCGACCTCGTTTTTCGTCTCGCGCAGGTCACTGAAGGCCTCGGCACAGTCGGGCATGCCGCTCTGGCAGGATCATGTGTTCATCGCGCTGAGCCGGTCGGCCAATGATGCCACCGACTACTTCCAGATCCCCACCGGCCGCGTGGTCGAAGTCGGAACCCAGGTCACTATCTAGAATGCAACTGGCGTAGCCATGCATATTTGCATGGCTACGACCCAGAATCGGGCTAGGCCATGCCGGTGGCGCAGGACTATAAGCCGCGCGCTCTTCCGCCATTGTGCAGTGAAGCATTTTAGAGGCCATCGGGCTCTCCCATGACAAGCGACGTAGCAGTTCCCGCCCCGGAAACGGTGGCGGCCAATGGGCATGGCGAGGCCCATACCACCGCCGGCTTCGGCGCGCTGACGCTCGGCAGCATCGGCGTCGTTTACGGCGACATCGGCACCAGCCCGCTCTACGCGTTCCGCGAGGCGGTGATGGCCGCCTCGGGCGCGGAGGGATTGCCGACGCCGGCCGCCGTTCTCGGCGTGCTCTCGCTGATTCTATGGGCGCTCATCGTGGTGGTGACGCTCAAATACGTCGTGATCCTGCTCCGCGCCGACAACAACGGCGAGGGCGGCACGCTGGCACTGATGGCGCTGGCCCAGCGGGCGGTTGGCACCGGCCGCGGCGGCGCGACCATTGTGCTGCTCGGCATCATTTCCGGAGCTTTGTTCTACGGCGATGCCGTGCTCACGCCGGCGCTCTCCGTGCTGTCGGCGATCGAGGGCATGAAGGACGTCACGCTCAGGTTCGAGCCCTACATCGTTCCGCTGACGGTGGTGATCCTGGTCGGCCTCTTCGCCGTGCAGTCCCGCGGCACGGCGCGCGTTGCCGCCTTCTTCGGCCCGATCATGTGCGTCTGGTTCACGGTCCTGGCGGTGGCGGCGATCCCTCAGATCGCCCAGCACCCGCAGGTGCTGCTCGCGCTCAACCCGCTCTATGCCGTGAACTTCATGCTGCACCATGGCGTCATCGGCTTCGTGACGCTGGGCGCTGTGTTCCTGGCGGTGACCGGCGCCGAAGCGCTCTATGCCGACCTCGGCCATTTCGGCAAGCGGCCGATCCAGACCGCCTGGCTCATCGTAGTGCTGCCCTCGCTGGCGCTGAACTATCTGGGGCAGGGCGCGCTGGTGCTCGGCGATCCCGGTGCCATCGTGAGCCCGTTCTTTCAGCTATTCCCGCAAGGCTTCCTCCGAGGCTGCATGGTCGTGCTCGCCACCATGGCGACCGTCATCGCGAGCCAGGCCGTCATCACCGGCGCCTATTCGCTGACGCGCCAGGCGATCCAGCTCGGGCTGCTGCCGCGCTTTGAAATTCGCCATACGTCGGAAGCCCATTCCGGCCAGATCTTCATTCCGCGCATCAACCAGCTGCTGCTGGTCGCGGTGGTGCTGCTAGTGCTGCTGTTCCGCTCGTCGAGCGCGCTCGCATCCGCCTACGGCATCTCCGTCACCGGTACCATGGTGGTCACGGCGATGATGGGCTTCGTCGTGGTCTGGAAGGGCTGGCGCTGGTCAGCGCTTGCCGCCGGCGCGCTGATTGCGCCGTTCCTGTTCCTCGATCTGACCTTCCTGAGCGCGAACCTGTTGAAGGTGTTTGAGGGCGGCTGGGTGCCACTGGCGCTCGGCGCGCTCATGATCATCCTCATGTACACGTGGCGGCGCGGCAGCCGGCTGCTATTTGAAAAGTCGCGCAAGCTCGAGTTCCCGCTCGCCGATCTCGTGGCAATGCTGGAGAAGCGGCCGCCGCAGCGAGTGCCTGGCACTGCGGTGTTCCTGACCTCGGACCCGCTCAGCGCGCCGACCGCGCTGATGCATAGTCTGAAACACTACAAGGTGCTGCACGAGAAGAACGTCATTCTCACCATCGAGACCGCGCAAACCCCGCGGATCGATCCGGCCGAACGGGTGAAGCTGGAGCAGATTTCACCGACCTTCTCCAAGGTGACGCTGAAGTTCGGCTTCATGGAATCGCCCAACGTGCCGAAGGCGCTCGCGATCGCCCGCAAGCTGGGCTGGCAGTTCGACATCATGTCGACCTCGTTCTTCCTGTCGAGGAGGGCGCTCAAGCCCGCCGCGCATTCCGGCATGCCGCGCTGGCAGGACCGGCTGTTCATCTCGCTCAGCCGCTCCGCGAACGACGCCACCGACTATTTCCAGATCCCGTCCGGCCGTGTGGTCGAGGTCGGCACGCAGGTGACGATCTAGGATTACGTTCGAGCAAGTGGCTCAGTGTCCATCTCTCCCCATCGGGGAGAGGTCGGATTGCGCAGCAATCCGGGTGAGGGGGCCGCAGCGTTCAATGAGACCGCAACCCCTCACCCGGATCGCATCTGTCAATGCGATCCGACCTCTCCCTACGGGAGAGGTGAAGTGCCCCGTAAGCCGCACTTCAAGTCGCTGCGATTTAGCTTTAACTTGCGCCGCGCGGCTCAAGCCTTTGTAGCGCTTGATTTTCGTCTCCCGAGAGGCGAGGTTGCCGCCGGCCGGGATCGCCCCGGTACGCGGCCCGCGACGTTGGAGGATGATGTGGCAAATCAAGTGCAGGATCTGACCCCGGACGAGGTCGCCAAGGGTGTCGCGGAAGGGCGCTATCTGCTCGTCGACGTCCGTGAGCCGAACGAGGTCGAGGCCGAGGCGTACCCTTACGGCGTCGTGGTTCCGCTCTCGACCTTCGATCCCAAGGCGATCCCCGATCCGGCCGGCAAGGAGGTCGTGTTCGCCTGCCGTTCGGGCAAGCGCTCGGTGACGGCCTCGCTGGCGGCGCAGGCGGCGGGCCTGCCTTACGACAAGCATCTGGCCGGCGGCATGCTGGGTTGGAAGGCGGCCGGGCTTCCCAGCAAGGTCGGTGGCTAACCGCGCAATGACGACCAAGAGCTCTTCGCTGAACAAGGTCTTCGCCGACCTTCCCGTCACCATCTTCGAGGCGATGTCGCAGGCCGCGCGCGACAACAATGCGATCAATCTCGGCCAGGGTTTTCCGGATGATCCCGGCCCCGAGGACATCCGCCGCGCCGCGGCCGAGGCCTCGCTGAACGGCTACAACCAGTACCCCTCGATGATGGGCCTGCCGGAGCTGCGCCAGGCGATCGCGACCCATTACAGCCACTGGCACGGCCTCAAGCTCGATCCGATGAGCGAGGTGATGGTGACCTCCGGCGGGACCGAGGCGCTGACCTCGGCGATCCTCGCGGTGGTCCAGCCCGGCGACGAAGTGGTCTGCTTCCAGCCGGTCTATGATTCCTATCTGCCGATCATCCGCCAGGCCGGCGGCATTCCGCGCCTGGTTCGCCTGGAGCCGCCGCACTGGCGGCTGAATGAGGACATGCTGAAAAGCGTGTTCAATTCAAAAACCAAGGCGGTGCTGTTCAACAACCCCCTGAATCCCAGCGCGGTGGTCTATCCGCGCGAGGACCTCGAGCTCTTGGCGCGCTACTGCCAGGAGTTCGACGTCATCGCGATCTGCGACGAGGTCTGGGAGCACGTCACCTTCGACGAGCACAAGCATGTCCCGCTGATCACCATCCCCGGCATGCGCGAACGCACCATCAAGGTCGGCTCGGCGGGCAAGATCTTCTCGCTGACGGGCTGGAAGATCGGCTTCGTCTGCGCGGCGCCACAGCTGTTGCGCGTCGCCGCCAAGGTGCACCAGTTCCTGACCTTCACCACCGCGCCGAACCTGCAGGCCGCCGTCGCCTATGGCCTCGGCAAGTCCGACGACTACTTCCTGTCGATGCGCAAGGATCTGACGCGAAGCAGGGACCGCCTGACCAAGGGCCTGGAGAGCCTCGGCTTTCCCGTGCTGAAGTCGCAAGGCACCTACTTCCTCACCGTCGACCTGTCGCCGCTCGGGCTCAACGAGAGTGACACCGAGTTCTGCTGGCGGATTGTGAAAGACTACAAGGTCGCCGCGATCCCGGTCTCGGCGTTCTACGAGCAGGACCCCGTGACCTCGGTGGTGCGCTTCTGTTTTGCCAAGAAGGACCAGACGCTCGACACCGCGCTGGAGCGGCTGTCGGACGCGGTGCGTGGACGCAAGAGGTAGATCGAGATGACGAACGTCGGCCGCCCCAGGCTTGGTTTCGCGATCGCTGCGGCACTGACGTTGCTCTCCGCCCCTGTTAGGGCCGAGGAGCGGGTCGTCAACTTCTACAACTGGTCCAACTACATGGCGCCTGAGGTCCTTGAAGCCTTCACCAAGGAGACCGGCATCAAGGTCGTGTACGACACCTTCGACGCCAACGAGACGCTGGAGACGCGCCTGATGGCCGGCAAGTCCGGCTATGACGTCGTGGTGCCCACGGCGTACTTCCTGCAGCGCCAAATCAAGGCCAACATCTTCCAGAAGCTCGACAAGTCGAAGCTCCCGAACCTCGCCAATGCCTGGCCAGTGGTGACGCAGCGCCTCGCCACCTACGACCCCGGCAATGTCTACGCCGCCAACTACATGTGGGGCACGACAGGCATTGGTTACAACATCGCCAAGGTGAAGCAGATCCTCGGCCCCGATGCCAAGATCGACAGCTGGGACATCGTCTTCAAGCCGGAGAATCTGGCGAAGCTCAAAGATTGCGGCGTGCACATGCTCGATTCCGCCGACGACATCTTCCCGGCGGCGCTGAACTGGCTCGGGCTCGATCCGAACTCGACCAAGCAGGCCGACCTCGAGAAGGCCGCCGATGCCGTCGCCAAGGTCCGCCCGTCCGTGCGCAAGTTTCACTCCTCCGAATATCTGAGCGCGCTGGCGACCGGCGAGATCTGCTTCGTGGTCGGCTGGTCCGGCGACATCATGCAGGCCCGCGCCCGCGCCGCCGAAGCCAAAAGCGGCGTCGAGATCGGCTACACCATCCCGAAGGAGGGCGCGCAGATGTTCTTCGACAATCTCGCGATCCCCGCGGATGCCAAGAACGTTAGGGAAGCCTACGAGCTGATCAACTATCTCTATCGGCCTGATGTGGCCGCCAAGAACTCGGACTTCCTGTCCTATGCCAACGGCAACCTCGCCAGCCAGAAGCTGGTCGACCCGAAGATCCTGAACGACAAGAACATCTATCCGGACGAGGCGACGCTCGCAAAACTGTTCGTCATCACGGCGCGCGAGCCGGCCACGCAGCGGATCATCAACCGGCTGTGGACGAAGGTGAAGACGGGGCGGTAGTAGCGCCTGTCATTGCGAGGAGCGAAGCGACGAAGCAATCCAGACTGCTTCCGTGGAACGATTCTGGATTGCTTCGCTGCGCTCGCAATGACGGAGTATTTACCGCCACCTTCTGTGCAGCCACAGCCACTGCTCGGGATGCTCGCGAACCCAACTTTCAACGACGCTCGTGATCGCCTGCGTCGTGCCCTGGATGTCGATCCTGCCGTCGGCATCGCGCACCGGCTGGATCTCTTCAGTCAGCTCGCCGCGGAAGCGGCCGCCGGGCAGGCGGATGATGCGCACGCCGTGGATCGGGCATTCGACCTGGCGCAAGAGGCGCGCCAGCATCGGATTGGCGCGGGTCTTGCGGCCGAAAAACGTGACCTCGACGCCGGCTGTCAGATATTGGTCGATCAGCATGGCGACGTGCTTGCCGTCCTTCAGCGCCTGCGCGAGCCGCAGCGGCGCGTCGCGGCCGGCCGGGATCAGTGTGCCCATGTTGACCTGGCGCATCTCCTGGATGATGCGATCGGCTGAGGCAATGTTCGGACGGCGATAGAGAATCGCGGTGTCCAGCCCATGCGCGACCGCGGCGAGCGCCGGCAATTCCCAGTTCGCAAGGTGCGCCGCGAAGATCAGCGCCGGCTTGCCGTCGTCGCGGATCTGGTCGAACAGCTCGATGCTGCGCGGGGAAATCTCCATGCGACTCTTCTCCGGGACATCGCGGGCGTAGTCCCAGACCTGGTCGATATGGGCGAACTCGGCGCCGACGCGGCCGAGATTGTCCCAGACGCCCATCAGGATCCGTTCGATCTCCTCCGGTGACTTCTCGGGGAAGGCGGCGGTGAGGTTGGCGCGGCCGATGCGGTGCTCGCGCAGGCGCGGCCCGATCAGCTTGACGGCACGCGCGAAGAAGTCCGAGGTCTTGGCCGGATCGAAATAGCGCGTGGTGCGCAGCATCGCGACGGTCGCGCCGCCGATCAGGCTGCCGCCGAGCGATTTGGCAGCCTCCCGCGCGCGGGCCTTCGTGCTCGCAGGAAGCAGCGCCATGCGTCCGGTCAGGCCGGTTCGCGGGTCAGGATCAGCGAAGCGTTCTGGCCGCCGAAGCCGAACGAGTTCGACATCACCGCGGTCACGCGCGCATCGCGCGCCTTGTTGCCGACGACGTCGAACAGGATCGTGGGATCCGGATTGTCGTAGTTGATCGTCGGCGGAATGCGCTGATGCTCGAGCGTGAGCAGCGAGAAGATCGCCTCCACCGCGCCGGCGGCCGAGATGGTGTGGCCGACCATCGACTTGTTGGAGGTGACCGGAATCTTCTGCGCGAGCTCGCCGAACACGGCCGACGTCGTGTTGAACTCCATCTTATCGTTCTCGGGCGTCGCGGTGCCGTGCGCGTTGATGTGATCGATCTGGTCCGGCGTCATGCCGGCATCGGCCAGCGTCTTGTTCATGCAGCCGATGATCGGCTTGCCGTCTGGCGAGGAGCGGGTGCGATGGAAGGAATCGGTGAGCTCGCCGCAGCCGGCGATCACGCCGAGAATTTTTGCGCCGCGCGCGCTGGCGGCTTCATAGCTCTCCAGCACCAGCGCGCCGGCGCCCTCGGCCATCACGAAGCCGTCGCGGTTCTTGGAGAAGGGACGGGAGGCCGCCTGCGGCGGGTCGTTCTGGGTCGAAAGCGCCGACAGCAGCGAGAAGCGCACCAGCGCTTCCGGGTTCACGGTGCCGTCGGTCGCGACGCACAGCGCTGCGTCCGTCTCGCCGCGGCGGATCGCCTCGACGCCGAGCTGGATCGAGGTGGCTCCGGACGCGCAGGCCGTCGACAGCGAGATCGGCGAGCCCTTGGTGCCGAAGGTCTCGGCAAGATGGGCAGCAACCGAGCCGAACATGAAGCGATGATGATAGGCGCTGAATTTGCCGCCGCCGGAAATGCGGAGCAGATCATCATAGGTGATGTCTTGCTGGCCGACGGCGCGACCGAGCTCGCGGCGCTGCGGCCATTCGACCTCGACCGGCGCCACCGCGAGGAAAAGCGGACCCGGGAAATCTGCCTTGGCGCCGATGCCGGCCTGCTCCAGCGCTTCCTGCGTGACCAGCTCGGCCATCCGCTCGGACAGGGCGGTGGAGGAGAACGGATCGGCGCTGACGAAATCGACCGTGCCGGCCATCGTGGTCTTGAGGCCGTCGATCGGAAAACGCGTGATGGTGCGGATGCCGGATTCGCCGGCGACGAGCTTTGCCCAATTGTCGGATTTGCCGGCGCCGAGCGAGGTCATGATGCCCATGCCGGTGACGACGACGACGGGACGCCCGAGTTTGTCGCGTGGTGCAGTCATGTCGATCCCCGCTTGAGCTGATTAAACCGCCTCGACCAGCGCCATGCCTTCGCCGCGCCAATGTCCGGCTCCCACCACCACGATCTGGGTGGGCGCACCCTGCATTTCAATCTCGGTCCCCGTGGAATCATTCGGCGGGAACAGCGCGCCGCGCGAGATCGACAATGCGGCGAGGGCAATGCCGAGCGGAAATTGCGTTTCCATGGCGTGGCCGAACACCGTGCCGGTCGAGCGCACCGGAAAGTCGGCATGGTTCTTCAGGAAGTCGCGCTCGTCCGAGGTCGCGGGCTCCGCCCCGGTCGCTCCGGTGATGATCGCGCCCTTGCCCTCGCGCCTGGGCAGCTTGGCCCACAGCTTCTCGAGCGTCGCGGCCATGTCGCCGGGCTGCTTGCGTTTGGCGAGGTCGGCGACGACGCTCGACAGCTTTGCGAACGGCTTGGCGCCGCGCGCTTCCGCATGCGCCTTCGATTCCAGCACCAGGAAAGCGCCGGCCGAGCCGAGCGCGAAGCCGGGATTATCCTTGCGGGCCCAGACGGGCGTGAACTTGTCCTTCAGGTTGAAATCGCCGAACTCGTAGAGGACGAGCAGGTCCTTGCGCTCGCCGTTGTACGAGCCGCCTACCAGCGCGATGTCGCTCTCGCCCGAGGCGATGCGCGCGAGCGCGATGCGGGCGGCATCGGCGCCGGCGACCTCTTCGCCCATGAAGGTGCGCGAGGTGCCACCCAGACCGTGCACGATGGCGATGTTGCCGGCGAGCAGGTTAGAGAGCTGGGCCAGGAACAGTGTCGGCCTCAGATCGCTCATCAGCCGTTCGTTGAGGAAACCCGGCGCGTTGGCGCCCTTGGCCTCGGCGGTGAGAATGCCGCTGTCGACGTTGATGTCGCGCTCTCCGCCGCCGGCGGCGACGACCATGTCGATTTTCGACAGGATGTCCTTGTTGCCTTTGATGCCGGCGGAATCGAGCGCAAGACCGGCGGCATAGGTGCCGATGCGCTGCCAGGCTTCCATCTGGCGCTGGTCGCCCTTCTTCGGGATCTGGCTGTCGAAGGATACCGGCATCAAGGGATGCACGATGTAGGGCGCAAAGCCCTTCTCGTCGACATTGATGCGCTTCTCGGAAAGCGCGGCCCAGTTGGCGTCGAGGCCTTCGCCGAGCGAGGTGGCGAGCCCAATGCCGGTGATCCAGACCTCGGTCTGGCCCGGCTTCAAAGCGGGAGTGTCAGTCATGACGATACGGCCTGTTGCGGAAATCCGACGCGCTTGGCGATGGCGTCCATGTGGGAGCGCATATCCGCATTGGGGAAGGGAATCAGCGTGAAGGTCAGCGCCGAATTGGCGCGCAGCTTGCCGCCGACCCTGATCTTGGCCTCGGTCATGGCATAGCCGGAGCCTTCATGGGTGAGGCTCGCCTCGATGCTCATGAGGTCGCCGGGGAAGACCGAGCCGCGGACCTTGGCCTCCTTCACGGCGGCCAGGATCGGCATGCGTTCGAACCTGAACACGCCGAGTTGAAGCCAGCCCGAGGCCTGCGCCATCGATTCGATCAGGAGCACGCCGGGCATCAAGGGATAACCAGGGAAGTGCCCCTCGAAGATGGTGCTTTCCTGCGGGACCTGCGCTTCGACGACGATCGTCTTCTCGTCGACCTTGAGGTCGACGATGCGATCGATCATGTGGAAGTATTCGAGTTGCATGACTGCGCCCTTAGGCGCTCGCGCCCTTGGCCGCAACCAGTTCGTCGATGCGGGCGCACAGGTTCTTCAGCACGAAATATTGCTCGGTGGTCGCCTTGCCGTCGTTGACCTCCTGAGTCCACTTCTCCAGCGGCAGCTTGATGCCGAACTGCTTGTCGATCGCGAAGGCGATATCGAGGAAATCGAGGCTGTCGATCCCGAGGTCATCGATGGCATGGCTATCCGGCGTGATCGTGTCGCGCGGGATGTCGCAGGTTTCAGCGATGATCGTGGCGACCTGATCGAATGTGGAGGACATCACTAAGCCTTTGATATATTGTAGGTATTTGTCAGATTGTCCAGAGTGGCACGGTGGCTGGGCATCGCGCCCTGATGACGCCCTCAAACCCCCCTCTGGCCGGGTCGAAAGCCCGTATATCGGAGCGCCGCCCTGAGTTCAATGGAGCCGGGCAGGCCCCCGGGGATGGCAAAGCGCGCGGCTGGGGATGTCGGCTGGGCCCGTCCGTCGAGAGGCCGGTGCCGGGCCGGTCCTAAATATGCGGTGTCGTGATCTTGACGCAGTCGCGGCGGCCCATCAGCACGCAATCCTGGGTCCGGCGCAGGTCGGCGATGCTGACCGCGAGCCAGATCCCGATCGCCGTCAGCGCGATGGTGAAGGCGAGCGCTGCGATGTTGGCAAGCATGCGCTGCCGGTAATTGTCGGGCTCGGCACGCGGCTGCTCGTAGCGCGACAGGTCCAGCCGTTCGGGCGTGAGGCGAAGCGGTTGCACGGAGCCATTGCCGCGCTGGACCCTTGGGGAAGGCGGGGTGCGCGGCCTGAACTGGAGCACCCGGTGCTCCTCATCAGAGCTTATGGGCCGCTGGTTGTTCATGGGGCGGGGATCACTCCGAAGCAGTGATCTAGATAGCATAGGTGAGGCACGCGTTGCAGTAAATCTTCGCAATGCTAGGCTGCATTTGTGCGTTCGTACTATTTGCAACGCGGGCATAGCGACAGCCATTGAGGACGTCTTTTTTACCGGCCGGTATCGACTTGTGATCTGCGCGTATTCCGAACGGATTTTGCCACCGCGGGACCCGTGGCATAGTCGCGGGAACCCGAACCGTTAGTTGCATGCCAGGGGCCTTCGATCATGACCACGACCAACGCGCGCGAGCCGAGAGTGCATCCGGTTCCGATCCTGTCGCTCCGGCCGACGCAGATGACGGTCGGCATGCGCGAGGTCAAGGAGAAGCGGAAGCGCTGGCGCGAGCATGGCAAGAAGAAGCAGGCGGATCTGCTCGGCAAGCACATGATCCCAGTCGTTTACGGTCCCGACGCGCGCTACTACGTGATCGATCATCATCACCTCGGCCGCGCGCTGCACGATGAAGGCGTCAAGGAGGTGCTGGTGACCGTCGTCGGCGATCTCAGGATGGTGGAGCGCGAGGCGTTCTGGGGCGTCATGGACAACAAGCGCTGGGTCTATCCTTACGACGCCAAGGGCGAGCGGCGCTCGTTCCGCGACCTGCCGAAATCGGTTGCCGACCTCAAGGACGATCCATTCCGCAGTCTTGCCGGCGAATTGCGCCGCATGGGCGGCTTCGCCAAGGACACCACACCGTTTTCTGAATTCCTGTGGGCCGACTTCCTGCGCCGGCAGGTCTCGCGCAAGGCGGTGGAGGCCGATTTCGACAATGCGCTCGAGAAGGCGATGGTCGCGGCCAGAAGCAAGAATGCGATCTATCTGCCCGGCTGGTGCGGCCCGGCGGACGACGACTAAGAGTAATCACATCAGTCGCGCTGGAAGATCCTGGCGCCGGGATAGGCGCGGCGGGCGTAAGTGACCACCAGCGCGCGGTCCTGGGTGTCCAGGAACGGCGTTCGGATCCGGCTCGATCCGACGATGAGGTGCCACAGGCCATTGAGCTTCTGGATCACGATCTTCATTTGCGTAGTCCTCGATGACTCCCATTGCAGCGAATGTTGTTCGTCGTCGCAGGGCCGGCGCTGCAAAACACGTCTACTCTTGTTAGTTGGGTATGGATTGCGCCCAGATAAGTCGGATCTCATCACAGCCGCTTGAGCGAAATCAATTTCCCCGCCCACGAAACCGTCCTGAAACAGAGCAGTCCCATCTCTATGGAGTAGTCGAGCTCACACAGGAGGCGAACATGCGCCGTCTGGCTTTCGTAGTTGCCTTGCTCGCGGTCGTTTCGGCGGGAATCTCTGCATCCTTTGCCGCAGTCCACCACGCCAAGACGTTGACGTTCGCGGAGCGCTTTGCTCCGGCGCTCGAGTTGATGGCGAAGCGCTAGCCGCATACGCCTCGCAGCCGTGAGCGATGCGGCGGCTGCGCGCTCCGAGGCGGACATCACGTCGCATCTGGCGAGCGATGATGGATGGGTCGGCTTGACCTGTCGCAAACCTGCCTCGCCCCGACCGGCTAAGCTCTGCCTGCATGGTTGCAGCGACAGCGTTGTGCCCCGATGCGGAGGGCCCGGGCTCCAAGTCAATGCAGATCTTGTCATGCAGACCTTGGAGGCACGGCCATGAGCGTCATCTTTCGCATTCTTTTCGTCCTCGCCGGCGCTATCACGGCGCTGTTCGTCGCGCGTGACGCGCTGAACTTCACCATCATCCAGACCTTCGTTGCCGTCCTGCTCGCCACCGCGATCGTCGGAGCCGGCAGCTTCTGGAGCCTGCGGCGGAAATCGTGAGCGAGGTGCAACGCGAAGGTGCGGTCGGCCTGAGCGAGACCGACGCCCGGGCGAGGCTCGCGGCAGACGGCCCCAACGAACTGCCTCGGCCGGAACGACGCAGTCCGCTGCGCATCGTGGTGGAAGTGCTGCGCGAGCCGATGCTCCTGCTGCTGCTCTGCGGCGGGCTGATCTACCTCGTGCTCGGCGATCTCAAGGAGGCGGTGATCCTGCTGGCTTTCGGGGCGATGTCCATCGTGATCACGGCGGTGCAGGAAACCCGGACCGAGCGCGTGCTGGAAGCCTTGCGCGACCTGACCAGCCCGCGGGCGCTGGTGGTGCGTGACGGTGCGCGCCGGCGAATTGCCGGCCGCGAGGTCGTGCAGGGCGATCTTCTCGTCCTCGGTGAAGGCGATCGCGTCCCCGCCGACGCTGCGCTCGTCGAAGCGCGGGACTTGCAGATCGACGAGTCCCTGCTGACCGGCGAGTCGGTGCCCGTCCGCAAGAAGACCGCCGACAAGATCAAAGTAGCCGCTCACCGGCCCGGCGGCGAGGATCAGCCATTCGTGTATTCCGGTTCGCTCGTCGTGCGCGGCGAGGGGCTGGCGCTGGTCGAGGCCACCGGGCCGCGCAGCGAGATCGGGAAGATCGGGCTGTCGCTTCGCGGCCTGCAGGCCGAGCCGCCGCGGCTTCAGCAACAGACCGCAAGGCTGGTGCGGCTTTGCTTTCTCGGCGGCGCCATCATCAGCCTGGCCGCGATTGTGCTCTACGGCGTCTCGCGCGGCGACTGGCTGCAGGCGCTGCTGGCAGGCGTCGCCATCGGCATGTCGATGCTTCCAGAAGAATTCAGCGTCGTGCTCACGGTGTTCATGGCAATGGGTGCGTGGCGGATTTCCCAGGCCCGCGTCCTGACGCGGCGAGCCGCGGCCATCGAGGTTCTCGGCTCAGCAACAGTCCTGTGTACCGACAAGACCGGAACGCTGACGCAGAACCAGATGTCGGTCGCCGAACTGCGCCTGCTGGACGGCGCGCGCCTGCGTGCGGAGGCGTCCGGATCGGATCAGGTCGGGCCCGAGTTCGCAGAGCTGGCGCGCTGCGGGGCGCTGGCAAGCTCTCCGGAGCCGTTCGATCCGATGGAGAAGGCGCTGCATGCGTTCGCGCGTGGTGTGCTGCGGGACGGCGACGCGACGGATAGCGGGCGGACGCTGGTGCGCACCTATGGTCTGCGCCCCGAGCTGCTCGCCATGACCCAGGCTTGGCGGACATCCGCGGCAGCGGAGCTCATTGCATGCGCCAAGGGCGCGCCGGAGGCGATTGCGCGCCTGTGCAGGCTGAACGAAGCCGATCGCGAGGCCGTGCAAGCTGCCGTCGGGGCCATGGCGAAGGACGGGCTTCGGGTGCTGGGGATGGCGGTTGCCGTTTGCGATGAGGCTTCCCTGCCGGCATCCCAGGAGGCTTTCGTATTTCGCTTCGTTGGGCTGGTCGGGCTTGCCGATCCGTTGCGGCCTCATGTCCCGGAGGCGGTTCGCGAGTGCCGTTCGGCCGGCATCCGCGTCGTCATGATCACGGGCGACTATCCGGCAACCGCCATGGCGATCGCCGCGCAAGCCGGGCTCGACGTCGATGAGGTCGCGACCGGGGAGCAGGTCAAGCTCGCTGACGACCGCGAGCTCGAGGCACTCGTCAGGAAGGTGAACGTTTTCGCGCGGGTTCTGCCGGAGCAGAAGCTGCGGATCGTCCAGGCGCTGAAGCGCAGCGGCGAGATCGTTGCGATGACGGGCGACGGCGTCAACGACGCGCCGTCGCTGAAGGCCGCCCATATCGGAATCGCGATGGGTGGTCGCGGCACCGACGTCGCTCGCGAGGCATCCTCGATCGTCCTGCTCGACGACGACTTCAGCTCCATCGTCGCATCCATCCGCCTCGGTCGCCGGATCTACGACAATCTGCGCAAGGCCATGGCCTTCATCTTTGCCGTCCACGTGCCGATCGCGGGTCTTGCGCTGCTTCCCCTCGTGTTCGGGCTGCCGCTGGTGCTCGGTCCGGTGCACATTGCCTTTCTCGAGCTGATCATCGATCCCGTCTGCTCGCTGGTGTTCGAGGCCGAGCGGGAGGAGCGCGACGTCATGAAGCGTCCGCCGCGGCATGCCGATGCGGAGCTGTTCTCGTGGCCCCTGATCGCCTGGAGCGTTCTGCAGGGCGCGATGGCCTTCGCCTTGATCGCCGTGATCTTCGTCGCAGCGCTTCGTTCCGGCCTTCCGCCCGAGGAGGCTCGCACCCTCGCATTCATTGCGCTCGTCGCCTGCGTCCTCGCGCTGGTGCTGGTCAATCGATCCTTCAGCGCATCGTTCCTGTCTGCCTTCTTCCGTCCGAACGCGGCCTTGCTCTGGATATTCCTCTTGATTGCGCTAGTTCTCGCCACAGCCTTGTTCTGGCCGCCGGCGTCCGGCCTGTTTCGCTTCGGTCCGCTGCATGTTGACGATTTGATGATCACGCTCGGCGCCGGACTATTGGTGCTCACGGAGCTCGAACTGCTGAAGCCGATTTGGGCGCGGCGGTTGCGATTTTAATCGCTCTCCCGCTGACCCGAGCTCGGCGAGGTCTCCGTCCGCTGCGGATCTTCCTTGCCGCCAAGCATGCGATGCAGCCGGCGCTCGAGGCGACGGCCAATCGTGAGCAGGACGAAGGCCAGCGCCAGGGCGACGACGACGACTCTCCACTGTCCGGCGCCGCAGACGATGCCGAGGCAGGCGGCAAGGAAAGTGCAGGCGGCGCTGGTGAGGCCTCGAACGCGAAACCCGGTGCTTTGGTGCACGATGACGCCGGCGCCGAGAAAGCCGATGCCGGTGAGGATGCCCTGGATGACACGGCTGGCGGCGTCGACGACCCTGGCCGGTTCGGCGAGCTGCAATGCGAGCAGAACCACGCTCGCGGTGGAGAGCCCGACGATGCCGAGCGTCTTCAGCCCGATCGGCTTGCCGTGCAGGTCGCGGTTGAGGCCGATCGCGCCGCCGGCAAGCGTGGCCGTGCCGAGGCGCAGCAGGATTTCGGGCCAATCGAGCTCGGTCATGGCGCCTCGATTACGTCTTCGGCAGGCGGCCCATCAGATAGAACTCCTCGTTCGGCCGCATGCCCGTGAAATTCGCCAGCCGGTTCGACAGAGCGAAGAAGGCGGAGATCGCGGCGATGTCCCAGATGTCGTCGTCGCTGAAGCCGTGGGGGCTAAGCGCGGCGAAATCGTCCTCGGAAACCCGCTGCGCGTCGGCTGAAACCTTCATGGCGAAATCGAGCATCGCCTTCTGCCGCGGCGTGATATCGGCCTTGCGGTAGTTGATCGCGACCTGGTCGGCAATCAGCGGGTTCTTGGCGCGGATGCGCAGGATCGCGCCATGGGCGATCACGCAGTACTGGCATTGGTTGGCCGCCGACGTCGCCACCACGATCATCTCGCGCTCGGCCTTGGTGAGGCCGCCGTCCTTCTCCATCAGCGCGTCGTGATAGGCGAAGAAGGCGCGGAACTCGTCAGGGCGGTAGGCCAGCGTCAGGAACACGTTCGGCACGAAGCCGCTCTTCTCCTGCACGGCAAGGAGGCGCGTGCGGATGTCGTCGGGCAGGGTTTCGAGGGCGGGGGCGGGAAAGCGTTGCGCGGCGGTCTTTGTCATGGGCATGGATTCCGGCTTTTAGGCGGGAACCATAGTCGATGCGGAAGGCGGGCTCAATCTGCCGGTCCGAAGTGGCCGCGACGAAGGTGTCAGGTGGGAACGACGTTCCATCCTCCGTCATTGCGAGCGCAGCGAAGCAATCCAGAATCCCCCGGCGGAAAGACTCCGGATTGCTTCGCTGCGCCCGCAATGACGATGTGGTTGGAGCGAGGCCTTACCGCAGCGGCTTCTTCAGCAGCGAGAAGCGGTCCGGGTCGAGGCCCATCGAGGGCTGCAGCATCGGGGCTTCGACGCTGGACATCGTCTTCGCGGGCGGTGCCGAGAACACGGGGTCGTTCGGCACGTCGCGCTGCGAGGTGGCGCCGCGCCAGCGTTCGAGCACGGCGCTGACGAAATGCATGTCGTGGCCGGAGGTGACGGAGGGCACGCTCGAGATGGTGGCCTCGCCGCGCGGCAATTGGTGCGGCGGCACCTCCTTGAAGCGCAAGCGGGTCGGCAGCGCCACGCCTTCGCCGAACGCCAGCACCTCGCGGGTGCCGAGCGACGGCACGAAGGAGAGCAGGTTCGCGGCGGCATCCGACACGGCGGCGCGCAGCAGTGCCTGGTCCCGGTCGTTGGCGAGGCGCATCGTGAACAGCGTGTTGCACTGGGAGATGATGGTGGCGTCGAGCTCGGCGGGGCGCTGGGTGATGAGGCCGAGATAGACGCCGTATTTGCGGCCTTCCTTGGCGATGCGCGATACCGCCTTGCGGGTCGGGCCGAAGCCGATGTTGCGGTCGGCGGAGGCGTAGCGGTGCGCCTCTTCGCAGACGAACAGCAGCGGCGAGACGCCGTCGCTCCACAGGCCGAAGTCGAAGGCCATGCGGCAGAGCACGGACACGACGGAATCGATCACCTCGGCCGGGAAGCCGGCGAGCTGCATCACCGTCATCGGCTTGCCGTTGGCGGGCAGGCGGAACAGATGGCTGATGACTTCGGCCATGGTGTCGCCGCCGACATTGGCGTTGTCGAACATGAAGGCGTAGCGAGGGTCGTTGCGCACCGCCTCGATGCGCGAGATCAGCTTGTGATAGATGATGCGCGAGGAGCGGTTCTCGAGCTTGCCCATGCGCTCATCGATCAGCGACAGCAGGTCGACCAGGCGATAGGGCACCGGCGTATCGACGGTGTAGCCGATCTGCTTGGGATCGATGCGCTTGAGGCCGATGCGGTCGGCGTTCTGGTACTGGGTGTAGACGCCTTTGGCGAGCGGGATCACTTCGGCGAGGATGTCGAGCTCTTCCGGCACGCCGGCGCGGCCGCCGAACAGCACGTCGACGATTTCCTCGAAGTTGAACAGCCAGAACGGCAGCTTCAGGTTCCGCGGGTTGAGCACCAGCGCGCGGTCGCCGAAGCAGCGGCCATACTCGTTGTGCACGTCGAGCAGGAAGATGCGCAGGTTTGGCCGCGCCTTCAGGATCTCGTTGAGCAGCAGCGAGACGCCGGTCGATTTACCGACGCCGGTCGATCCCAGCACGGCAAAATGCTTGGACAGCATTTCCTCGACGTCGACATAGGCGACGACCGAGCGGTCCTGCTGCAGGAAGCCGACATTGATCTGGTCCGAGCCGGTCGGCGCGTAGATCGTGCGCAGCTCCTGGCTCGTGATCAGGTCGACGGCATCGCCGATGGTCGGATAGTTGGTGACACCGCGCTGAAATTTGGCCTTGTCCGCGGCATTGAGAATCTCGCCGAGCAGGTCGACCGAGGCGATGGCGATGTAATTGTCCGAGCTCGACAGATTTTCGCAGGAGACCTCCGTGATCATCGCAACGATGACCGAGCTGGCGCAGCGAATGCTGACGAAACGGCCGACGGTGGCCCGCACCTCCGAGATCGGCATCCGGCTTTCCGCCAGAAGCCCAACCCGGGCGAGCGATCCGCGAACCGAAATCACGCGTCCAAAGGATGTCACGATGAATGAACCTGGCAAGAGCAAGGGGAGTTGCCCGGACTATGCGCGGCCGTCGCTGCACAAACGGTTAAACGCCGGACGCGCCGGCTCCGTTAAATCCGCGGTAATTCGGTCCGGAGCCTTGTCGCCAACGCCGGCTTAAGGACAGAATCACCCGGAAAATGCTGCATTCCGGGCCCTTCAGGTGAGATGGTCCTTAAGGAAGAGTTTACCATTCGGGCAGGCTGCCCGCTTCGTCCGGAGGACGGCGGTCAGGCGCCGATCGCCGCAAGGGACGTCGGTTGCTTTGTTGACTGGACCTAATGATTTGTACATTAGTACAAATGAGGCGCTGCGCAGAAAGCCCGGCGCTGCTCCAGGAGGATAACATGCAGCCCGAACCGATCCTCGATCTTGCCCATCTCGGCCACATGGAGCTGCTGACGCCGAAGCCCGACGAGAGCCTGAGGTTCTTCGTCGATGTGATGGGCATGACCGTCAGCGGCCAGAAGGGCGAGTCGGTCTACTTGCGCGGCTGGGACGATTACGAGCGCTATTCGCTCAAGCTCACGGCGTCGAAGACCTCGGGCATGGGCCACATGGCACTCCGTGCGCGCAGCCAGCAGGCGCTGGAGCGCCGTGTTGCGGCGCTAAAAGGATCCGGCTTCGATATCGGCTGGATCGACGGCGACATGGGGCAGGGGCCGACCTTCCGTTGCAGTGACCCCGATGGCCACATCGTCGAGCTCTATTACGAGACCGAATGGTATCAGGCGCCGCCCGAACTCAAGCCTGCGCTGAAGAACCAGGCGCAGCGCTTTCCCGCCCGCGGCGTCAATGTGCGCCGCCTCGACCATCTCAATTGTCTTGCCGTCGACATCAAGGCCAACCGCGAGTTCTTCGAGACCTATCTGGGCTGCCGCCTCACCGAGCAGATCGTGCTCAACGACGGCCGTGAAGCTGCGATGTGGCTGACGATGTCGAACAAGAGCTACGACTTTGCCTATTCGCTCGATCATTCGGGCGTGCCGGGCCGCTTCCACCACGTCACCTACGCGCTCGACAGCCGCGAGGAGATCCTGCGTGCCGCGGACATTTTTCTAGAGAACGGCGTGCACATCGAGACCGGCCCGCACAAGCACGCGATCCAGCAGACCTTCTTCCTCTATGTCTACGAGCCCGGCGGCAACCGCGTCGAAGTCGCCAATGCCGGCGCACGCCTCATCCTCGCGCCCGACTGGAAGCCGATCGTGTGGACCGAGGAGGAGCGCAAGAAAGGCCAGGCCTGGGGATTGAAGACGATCGAGTCGTTCCACACCCACGGCACGCCGCCGGTGGAGATGAAGCACGGATAGAGTATTCACGCAGTGTCATTCCGGGGCGACGCGAAGCGGCGAGCTATGATGCGCAATTGCGCATCTGAGAATCCATAACCCCGGCTGGTGGTTATGGATTCCAGGCTCCCTCGCCATGCTCGGGCCCCGGAATGACGTTAGTGAGTCGAACGTCGCACACGCGAGATCGTCTCGCGCACGCCGGTCCAGGCCGGCTGGTCCGGCGCGAACTGCTTGCGCAAAAACGTCACGAGCTCCTCGACCTGTGCATCGCTCATGCTGTTTCTGAACGCGGGCATGTAGCCGAGATCGCTGGAGACCGGGTCGGTAATGCCGTGCAGGATCACCTGCACGAGATTATCCGCCTTCGTGCTGTGAATGTTGCTGTTGAGCGCGAGCGACGGCCGGCTGCCGAACAGCGGCAGGCCGCCGACCTCGTGGCAGACGGCGCAGGCGCCCTGATAGAGGCGGGCGCCCGCGGAGGAGGCGACGGTCACTTGCGTTGCGCTCTCGAGCTTGGCGGCGAGCGCATCCGGCGCTGGTGTATCGGCCGTGTCGTTGAAGGAGTTCAGATAGACCGCCATCGCACGGATGTCCTGGTCGGGCAGAGCCTTGAGGTCGCGGATAACAGGCGCCATAGGTCCGGCGGCGACGCCGTGGTAACGCGACTGGCCGGTGCGCAAATAGGCGTAGAGCTCATCCTCGCTCCACGGGATCGGCGCGTGCGAGAGCGAGGTCAGCGCCGGCGCTTCCCAGCCTTCGGCGAAGCCGCCGGCAAGATAGGCGTTGCGTTGCTCGGCGCCGAGCGCGTTGCGGGGCGAATGACAGCCGCTGCAATGGCCGAGGCTCTCGACCAGATAGGCGCCGCGATTCCAGGCCTCGGACCTTGAGGGGTCCGACTTGAATTCGTGGGTCCGGTGGAACAGCGCGTTCCAGCCCGCCAGCAGCGGGCGCAGATTGAACGGGAAGGCGAGCGCATTCGCTGGCGTCGTCGCGCGCACCGCAGGCTGCGCCATCAGATAAGCGTAGAGCGCCTGCAGATCGGCGTCGCTGGTCTTTGCAAAATGCGTGTAGGGGAAGGCGGGATAGAGCTGGCGTCCGTCGCGATGCAAGCCGTCGCGCATCGCGCGCTCGAAGGCAGGGTAGGACCAGGCGCCGATCCCGGTCTCGACATCGGGCGTGATGTTGGTCGAATAGATCGTGCCGAATGGCGTCTCCAATGCGCGGCCGCCGGCGTTGAGCGCGCCGCCAATGCTGGTATGGCACTCCGCGCAATTGCCAAGCGCTGCAAGCTGCTCGCCGCGGGCGATGGTCGCTGCGGAATAGACCGATGCATCCGGACGGGTGATCGGCGCGATGGCCCGGCCGGGAAGGAGCGCCGCGCCGATGCCGATCGCGGCGGTACAGACGGCTGCGATCGTTGCGAAGATGCCAGCGCGCCTGGCGAACGGATTTTCCCAGATACGCGATTGAGGCGCGGCTGCCGGCGCAGGCAGGCACTGCGGTGTCGCCGATGTCTCGCCGCGCAGCCCCTTGAGGATGCGCTCAGGCGTGAACGGCGGCTCGCGAAAGCGCACGCCAGTGGCATCGAAGATGGCATTCGCAATCGCCGCCGCACTCGGCACCGAAGCAGACTCGCCGACGCCGAGCGGCGGCTGGTCCTGCCGCGGCAGCATCAAGACGTCGATCTTTGGCACGTCGGGGAACGGGATGATGGGGTAGGCGCCCCATTCGCGCGCGGCCACAGTGCCGCGCTCGAACGACACCTCTTCCATCAGCGCGCGGCTGGTGGATTGGATGACGTTGCCCTGGATCTGGTGGCGCACGCCGTCCGGGTTGATCATCAACCCGGAATCCTGCCCCGCGACGACGCGCGTCACACTGACATCGCCGGTCGTCTTGTTCACCGCGACGTCGGCAACCCAGGCCGACCACGCCGCGCCATAGCCGGGAAACTTGCTGTGGACATAGAGCGCATAGGCAAAGCCGCGGCCGTGCACGACCTCGCCGTCCTTCTCCTCGCGAACGGGGCGGGGCGTCCAGCCCGCGCGCTCGGCCACCGCATTGACCAGATCGACCGCGCGCTGGTCTTTCAGATAGCGAAGACGATACTCGATCGGATCGACGCCGGCTTCGCTCGCGGCCTCGTCGATATAGGATTCATGCGCAAAAGTGTTCGGCAATGCCGAGACGCCGCGGAACCAGGAGGCCCGCACGATCGGCGGCGTGTCGTGGGCGACGACGCGCATGTGCTCGTAATCGTAGGGCGGGATCGCGGTGCGGTCGCCCATCTGGAGCACGGTGGGCTCGGGGGAGATGCGACCGGTCAGCAGCAGCGCCAGCGTCGGAGCGGCGTTCGAGGGGTAGCGCGTGGCGAGATCGTAAGCGGCGATGCTGCCGTCAGCGTCGAGGCCGCCATTGACGTCGATGAGCTGCGCGGTGCCTTTGGGCTCCCAGGCGTGCTCCTGCTCGCGCGTTAATTGCACGCGGACGGGACGGCCGACGGCGCGCGACAGCAGGAGCGCATCGGCGGAGACGTCGTCGGCGCAGTTGCGACCGTAGCAGCCGGCGGCCTCAAGCCGGATAACCTCGATCTCGCTCTCGGGGCGCTCGATCAGCAGCGCGAGGTCGCTGCGCAGCACGTGCGGGTTCTGCGTGCCCGACCAGACGCGGATGTTGCCGTCCTGGACGTCGGCGACGGCGCAGGAGGGGCCGATCGAGGCGTGCATCTGATACGGCCAGACGTAAGTGCGCTGCATCGGCTTGGCCGCGCTCGATATCGCCTTGTCGACCTCGCCCTTGTCGATCAGCGTGCGCGGCGTCGAGGGATTGGCGCGCAGGGCGGTCTCGACATCGCCAAGATCGGCAAGCGTCGGCGTCGGCTTCCAGCTCACCTTGAGCTGCTCTGCCGCACGGATCGCATTCTCCTCGCGCTCGGCGACGACGCCGACGAAATCGCCGATCCGCACGACGGCGATAAGGCCGGGAATGTCGCGCAGGGAGGATTCGTCGACCGCAATGAGGCTGGTGCCGACGAACGGTCCGGCATCGACGCCGGCATAGGGAGGCCGCACCATGCGGCCATGCACCATCCCTGATACTCGGATGTCGTGCACGAAAGTCAGCTCGCCCGTGGCTTTAGCAGGTAGATCGACGCGCGGCACCGACTGGCCGACGATGGCGTAATCGCCGACCGGCTTGACCTGCACGTCATCGGCCAGCTCGAGGCGGATCGCCTCGTCGCCAATGAGCTCGCCATAGCTGATGCTGCGGTTGTCGTGGCCGCGAACGAGTCCGTCCTCGATCTTGAGCTCGGCTTCGGGCAAATCCAGGCGTTCCGCGGCGCGCGCGATCAGAAAGTGCCGCGCTTGCGCCGCGGCCTTCCGCAGCGGCACGGCGGTGATCTGGATGGTTTCGCTCGCGATCGTCGCGCCCTGGTTCGGCACCAATGCCGTGTCGCCGAGCACGACGACGACGCGCGCAAAGGAGACGTCGAGCTCTTCGGCGACGATCTGGCCCAGCGCAGTGCGGATGCCGGTGCCGAGATCGACATGGCCGTTATAGGCCGTGACCGAACCGTCCGCGGTGATGCGGACGAAGGTCTCCGACGTGACCTCGTCCACGCTGCGGGCGACGATGAGCGACCCCCCGCGCTCAGCTCCGTTCGAAACAAAGGAGGCCATCAGTCTGCGGCCTCGGTGAGTTGGCCCGATGCGCGCATCACCGCGCGGAGGATCTCGACATGCGTCCCGCAGCGGCAGAGATTGTAGCGCAGCGCCGCCAGAGCCTCCTGCTCGGTCGGCCGCGGGTTGATCGCGAGCAACGCCTTGGTGGTCATGATCATGCCGTTGAGACAATAGCCGCATTGTGCGGCCTGCTCGTCGATGAAGGCCTGTTGCACGACGTCGGGCTTGTCGCTTGTGCCGAGGCCTTCGAGCGTCACGATGTCGCGCCCGGCGCAGCCGCTCACCGGAATCACGCAGGAGCGTGCCGCCAGTCCGTCGATCAGGACAGTACAGGTGCCGCATTCCCCCAAGCCGCAGCCGTATTTCGGGCCGTTCAGCGCGAGATCATTGCGCAGCACGTAGAGCAGCGGCGTGTCGCGCGCTGCCGTGACCTCGTGGATCCTGCCGTTCACGGTGAGGCGGATCGGTGTCTGCGTCATCCTCGTTCCCAAGCCCAAGACGATATCCAAGATCATGCAATCGCGAAAATCGGACGCCGCGACGATACCGTTTGTACACAAACGTGCAAGCCGTGCATGCCGCACTGCAGCGCGACTGCCTTCTTTGTGGACAGAGCGGATAGGCAAATGAGGTTTTATGCGGCAGTGGCATCTTTTGCGCTGCACCGCCGCTTGACAGCCCCGGGGCAGCGCGCGCAACATCGTTCGTATACGAATGATAACTGCGATGTCCGCCGGCTCCGACATGGTGACAGAAACGACGAGCGCCGTCATCGACAAGATCCGCTGCGATGCTTGTCCGGTGATGTGCTACATCAAGCCGGGCGCGGCGGGGGCCTGCGATCGCTATGCCAATCACGACGGCAAGCTGGTCCGCGTCGATCCGCACGTCATCCTGGAGCGCACCGTCTCTCATGGCGGCAAGCTCGTCCCGTTCAGCCGCACCGAGGACTGGGACGGCAAGATCGTCCATGAGCCCTCGACTTTCGTGACGGCGATCGGCGCAGGCACGACCTATCCCGACTACAAGCCGGCGCCGTTCATCGTCTCTGCGGAGGTCGACGGCGTCGACATGGTCACTGTCGTCACCGAGGGCATCTTCTCCTATTGCGGCATCAAGGTGAAGATCGATACCGACCGCTATCTCGGCCCGGAGACCGCGACCGTGCGCGCGCAGGGCGAGGCGGTCGGCCACGTCACGACCAGCGAATACGGCTCGCAGATGCTCTCGCTCGGCGGCGTGCATCATCTCACCGGCGGCTCCAAGAAGGAGGGCCGCGTCACCTGCGACACGCTCATGGACCTCGCCAATTGCAAGGCGGTCGAGTTCACCATCGACGGCGGCGCCACCGTGGTGGTGCAGGCCGGGCAGCCGCCGATCGTCAACGGCGTGAAGGAAGAGCGCATGCGCGTCGGCTGCGGCTCGGCGACGATCGGCATGTTCGCCAAGCAATGGCACGGCAAGGTGGACGAAGTCGTCGTGGTCGACGACCACATCACCGGCGTGCTCTCGGAGCATCAGGCCGGCAAGCTGCTCGACATCGCCGACACCGGCATCAAGATGAAGGGGCGGCGCTCGACGCCGGGCCGCTATTTCCAGGTCGCCGATCCCGGCACCGGCTGGGGCGGCACCAACATCTCCGATCCGCTGGCGATCCTCGGCCCGTTCGATCCCAAGGAAGCCAAGCCCGGCCTGACCATGCTGATGGTCTCCACCACCGGCGAGCATTCGTCCTATTACGTGCTCGATGAGGCCTTGAAGCCGGTCGAGACCGAGATGCCGGACGATTTGAAGTTTTCGGTCGAGCGCATCCAGGAAAATTGCGAGCCCGCCTTGTGCACGGTGTTGTTCATGGCGGGCGCGGGCGGTTCACTGCGGGCTGGCGTCACCGACAATCCCGTGCGTTTGACTCGCTCGGTGAAGGACGCGCTGACGCGCGTCACCAGCGGCGGCGCGCCGGTCTATGTCTGGCCCGGCGGCGGCATCACTTATATGGTCGATGTGACGCAGATGCCGTCAGGCGCGTTCGGCTATGTGCCGACACCGGCCCTGGTCGCGCCGATCG
Organism: Bradyrhizobium sp. CCBAU 45321; assembly: GCF_028128975.1. Lineage (NCBI taxonomy): Bacteria > Pseudomonadati > Pseudomonadota > Alphaproteobacteria > Hyphomicrobiales > Nitrobacteraceae > Bradyrhizobium > Bradyrhizobium sp. CCBAU 45321. The sequence goes on along the minus strand of NZ_LFKZ01000131.1, from coordinate 521,800 downwards.
AGTTCACGATGAAGCTGTCCGATTATGCCGCGCTTGGCGGACACATGGATTATGTGAAGCCGCTCTCCGAGGTGCAGAGCGGCGACGATGTCCGCCAATTGCCCTGGCAGAACCCGATTCCGGGGCCTCGCACATGATCAGGCGCCCGCAAATCGCATTGCTGTCTGATGGCCGGCGGCTGCATTTGCAGGATGGACCGATCGATCTGATCGTGGAGGCGAGGGGACGTACGGATGCGGTGCGGGTCGCCTATGAGGCTGCGGCGCTGCGGTTCACCGGATTGCTCGACGAGCTTTGCGCGGAATTGCCAGGGCTGCGTACGGCGGTCGGGGAGAAGACCTCGCTGAAGGGCGTTGTCGCCCGCCGCATGCACGCTGCTGTCGCGCCTTATGCCGCCGATTGCTTCATCACACCGATGGCGGCCGTTGCCGGCGGCGTCGCGGAGGAGATTCTGGCCGCGATGCTGCGCGCTGCACCGCTCGATCGGATTTACGTCAACAATGGCGGCGATATCGCGCTGCATCTCGGTGTGGGCGAGCATTTTTCGGTCGGCCTGATGGATCGTCCCGACCACGACGGCGTGATGCGGAGGATGCGGATCGATGCGAACGATCCGGTGCGGGGCGTCGCGACCAGCGGTCGGCACGGCCGCAGCTTTTCGCTCGGGATCGCCGATGCCGTGACCGTGCTGGCCGCAACCGCTTCGCAGGCCGATGCGGCCGCGACCGTGATCGCCAATGCCGTCGATCTGCCCGGGCATCCCGCAATCATCCGACAGCCTGCGAATGAGGTTCAGCCCGACAGCGATCTGGGCGCGCGCCTCGTGACGCGCGGTGTCGGCGAGCTGTCTCACGATGAGATCGCCGCCGCGCTTGAATCTGGCGCGGAATGTGCACGGCAATTGTTCGGTCGCGGACTGATCGAAGGTGCCGTGCTGCGGCTTTGTGGTGATATGCTTGTCATCGGAACAAAGGATATAGAAGAGCAACGATCGCGCCCGCGTGTGCTGGAGAACGCGGTCCATGCCTGAACAGGGAAGCGAAACATGAGCGCGATCATCCGCAAGATCGTCACCGTCGTCGAAGAGACGCAGATGGAGATGGGACGCCAGGTGTCGCCGCCGACCCGGCGTGCCGCCGCGATCGCCGTGATCGAGAATCCTTTCGCCGGAAAATATGTCGAGGATCTTTCGCCGCTGATCGCGATCGGCGAGGAGCTGGGCGAGCTCCTGTCGAAGCGCGCGGTGGCGGCGCTCGGCATCGATGGTGCCAAGGCACACAGCTACGGCAAGGCCGCGGCCGTCGGCGAGAACGGCGAGCTGGAGCATGCCGCCGCAATCCTCCACCCCAAGATGGGCGCGCCGGTGCGTAAAGTTCTGGGCAAAGGCGCGGCGCTGATTCCCTCCTCGAAGAAGCGCAGCGGTCCGGGCACGACGCTGGACATTCCGCTCGGGCACAAGGACGCGGCCTTCGTGCGCAGTCATTTCGACGGCATGGAAGTGCAGATCAACGACGCGCCGCGTGCCAACGAGATCATGGTCGCGGTCGCCGTCACCGACAGCGGCCGTCCGCTGCCGCGCGTCGGCGGGCTGACGGTTGCGGAGATCAAGGGCGAAGACGGTCTGAGATAGAAGTCGTAGGCGAGTTCAAACTGGAGGTTGGGATGCGAGCAAGAAATACTATCGTCGGCGCGGCCTTCGCGCTTCTGGCAGGCGGCATGGCTCATTCGGCCCTGGCGCAGGACATCAAGATCGGCGAGATCAACAGCTATTCGCTGCTGCCGGCATTCACCGAGCCCTATCGCAAGGGCTGGCAGCTTGCGGTCGAGGAAGTCAACGCGGCCGGCGGCATCAACGGCAAGAAGCTCGTCGTCATCTCCAAAGACGACGGCGGCAAGCCCGCGGACGCGCAGACCGCGGCCAACGAGCTCGTCTCGAGCGAGGGCGTCGCGATGCTCGCCGGCACCTTCCTGTCGAACATCGGTCTCGCGGTCTCTGACTTCGCCAACCAGAAGAAGGTGTTCTTCCTCGCGGCCGAGCCGCTCACGGACGCCATCACCTGGTCCAAGGGCAACAAGTACACGTTCCGCCTGCGTCCCTCCAACTACATGCAGGCGGCGATGCTGGTGGAAGCTGCCAGCAAGCTGCCGGCGAAACGCTGGGCGACGATTGCGCCGAACTACGAATATGGCCAGTCGGCGGTCGCGGTGTTCAAGAAGCTGATGTCGGAGAAGCGCCCCGACATCCAATGGGTCGACGAGCAATGGCCGCCGCAGGGCAAGATCGACGCCGGCCCGGTGGTGCAGGCGGTTGCCGCGGCAAATCCGGAAGCGATCCTCAACGTCACGTTCGGGGCCGACCTTGTCAAGCTCGTGCGCGAAGGCAATACCCGCGGCCTGTTCAAAGGACGCGAGGTTGTTTCCTTCCTGACCGGCGAGCCGGAATATCTCGACCCGCTCAAGGACGAGACGCCCGAGGGCTGGATCGTCACCGGCTATCCCTGGTACTCGATCAAGACGCCCGAGCATGATGCGTTCCTGAAGGCTTACCAGGCCAAGTACAACGATTATCCGCGTCTCGGCTCGATCGTCGGCTATCAGACGATCAAGGCGGCAGCGGCGATCCTTGCCAAGGCAGGCTCGACCGATCCGGAGAAGATGATCGCGGCGGCGGAGGGGCTGTCGATGCCCTCGCCGTTCGGCGAGATCACCTTCCGCAAGATCGACCACCAGTCGACGCTCGGTGCCTTCGTCGGCAAGACCGCCCTGAAGGACGGCAAGGGCGTGATGGTGGATTCGTCCTACAAGAAGGGCGCGGACTATCTGCCGAGCGATGCCGAAGTCGCGAAGCTGCGGCCGAAGGATTGAGTTCTTTCTCCCTCGCCCCGCTCTTCGCGGGGAGAGGGCTGGGGTGAGGGGCTCTCTCCACGCCCCGCGCTGGTGGAGAGAGCCCCTCACCCGAATTGCTCCGCAATTCGACCTCTCCCCGCAAGAGCGGGGAGAGGTGACTTCAAACCTAACCCGGACCGAAGATGGCCTTTTACGTCGTACAGTTTCTGACCGGTCTCGCCAGCGCAGCGTCGCTGTTCCTGGTGGCCTCGGGCCTGTCGATCATCTTCGGCGTGACCCGGATCGTGAATTTCGCGCATGGCGCCTTCTACATGATCGGCGCCTACATCGCCTTCACGTTGACCGAGCGCCTGTCCGGCGCGTTCGGCTTCTGGGGCGGCATCGTGCTGGCAGCGTTCGCGGTGGCGCTGATCGGCGTCATCGTCGAGATGGTGCTGCTCCGCCGCATCTATCATGCGCCCGAGCTGTTTCAGCTGCTCGCGACGTTCGGCCTGACCTTGATGGTCGAGGATCTCGTCGTGCTGATCTGGGGGCCCGACGATCTCGTCGGCCGCCGCGCGCCGGGCTTCAGGGGCGCGATCGACTTTTTCGGCCAGAACATTCCGAGCTACGATCTGTTCCTGATCGTCCTCGGTCCCGTCGTGCTCGGCATTCTCTGGCTGCTGTTCCAGCGCACGCGCTGGGGCGTCTTGGTGCGCGCGGCGACGCAGGACCGCGACATGGTGGCTGCGCTCGGCGTCAACCAAAAGTGGCTGTTCACGAGCGTGTTCGCCGTCGGCGTCTTCCTCGCAGCGCTCGGCGGCGCGCTCCAGATCCCGCGCGATGCCGTGCACCACGCGATGGATCTGCGGATCATCGTCGAGGTCTTCGTCGTGGTCGTGATCGGCGGCCTCGGCAGCATCGTCGGCGCTTTCGTCGCGGCGGTGCTGGTCTCCGAGCTGAATGCCTTCGGCATCCTGATCTTTCCGAAGATCTCCATCATCCTGGTCTTCCTGGTGATGGCGGTGGTGCTGATCGTGCGTCCCTGGGGCCTGTTCGGCAAGCCGGAGGCGGCCGCGCGCAAGACGCCGGGCCTCACCGTCAATCCCTGGCGTCCGCTGACGTCGAACGAGCGGCTGATGGCGCTTGCGGCGCTGATCGTCGCAGCGATGCTGCCGCTGTTCGCCGGCAATTATCTGCTGACCGTGGGCTCGGAGATCGCGATCTTCGTGATCTTCGCCGTCAGCCTGCACTTCCTGATGTCGGTCGGCGGCCTCGCATCGTTCGGGCACGCCGCCTATTTCGGGCTCGGCGCCTATGGCATCGCCTTCCTCGCCAAGATGGCGGGACTGCCGATGATCGTCTGCCTGCTGCTCGGGCCGCTGCTCGGCTGCATGGGCGCGGCCGTGTTCGGCTTCTTCGCGGTGCAGCTCTCCGGCGTCTATTTCGCGATGCTGACGCTCGCCTTCGCGCAGATCGTCTGGTCGATCGCGTTCCAGTGGGTGGACGTGACCGGCGGCGACAACGGCATTCTCGGCCTCTGGCCATCGAGCTGGGCGGCAAGTCCGTCGCGCTTCTATTGGCTTTCGCTCGGCGTCGCGGCGCTGGTGACCGTCGCGCTGCGGGCCATGGTGTTCTCGCCGTTCGGCTACGCGCTTCGTGCGACGCGCGACTCGGTTCTGCGCAGTGAAGCCATCGGCATCGATGCCAAGCGCATCCAGTGGACCGCGTTCGTGATCGCCGGCACGACCGCCGGCATCGGCGGCGCCTTGTTCGCCTACCTGAAGGGAAGCGTCTTCCCCGACAATCTCGGCATTTCGCTCTCGGTCGACGCGCTGGTCATGGTGCTGCTCGGCGGCGTCGAGACGGTCTCGGGCGCGGTGATCGGCGCCATCGTCTACAAGGCTTTGAACATCTGGCTGGTGAGCCAGACCGATCTGTCGAAGCTCGTGCTCGGCGGCTTTATCATGCTGATCGTCGTCGTCTTCCCCAAGGGCATCGTCGGCACGCTGGAGATGCTGGCGCAGCGCCGCAAGAAAGCATCGCCGCCGGGATCACCTTTGCTCGCCAAGCCGATCGAGTCTGCCGAATGAGCGTCGCACCTCCACTTCTCGCGGTCGAAGGCCTGACCAAATCCTATGGCGGCATCCATGCCGTGCGCGGCGTCTCGTTCTCGTTGCGGGCCGGCGAGATCCTGGCGCTGATCGGGCCGAACGGCGCGGGAAAGAGCACCTGCTTCGACATGCTGAACGGCCAGAACATACCTGACAGCGGGCACGTTCGCCTCCTCGGCGAGGAAATTACGGGCCGGAAGCCGCGTGAGGTCTGGCGGCTCGGGGTCGGACGCACATTCCAGATCACCGCGACCTTCGCCACCATGACCGTGCGCGAGAACGTGCAGGTTGCGCTGATCTCGCACGGCAAGCAGCTGTTCAACCTATTCGGCTCGGCGCCGAAGTTCGACCGCGCCGAGGCCGGCCGCCTGCTCGAGCTGGTCGGCATGGGCGGCTATGCGGACCGGCCCTGCGGCGAGCTTGCCTATGGCGATCTCAAGCGGCTCGAGCTTGCGGTTGCGCTCGCCAACCAGCCCAAGCTGCTGCTGATGGACGAGCCGACGGCCGGAATGGCACCGCGGGAGCGCGTCGAATTGATGCGGCTGACCGCGCGCATTGCCCGGGAAAAATCCATCGGCGTGCTCTTCACCGAGCACGACATGGACGTGGTGTTCGAGCATGCCGACCGCATCCTCGTGCTCAACCGCGGGACGTTGATCGCGGAGGGCTCGCCGGCGGACGTGCGCGGCAATCCCCAGGTTCAGGCGGTCTATCTCGGCGAGGGCCTGGTCTACGATTCCCGCCACCGCGAGGGAGCCTCCACATGAAGCTCACGGTGCAGGACCTCAACAGCCATTATGGTCCGGCGCATATCCTGTTCGACATCGGCTTCGAGGTCGGCGAGGGCGAGGTCGTGGCACTGCTGGGACGCAACGGCGCCGGCAAGTCGACGACGTTCCGCTCGATCGTCGGGCTCGTCGCGCAGCGCTCCGGCCGCATCACGTTCGAGGGCAAGGACGTCTCGTCGAAGCCGACGCACGAGATCGTGCGCGGTGGCCTCGGCTACGTGCCGGAGGAGCGGCGCATCTTCACGGACCTGACCGTCGAGGAAAACCTCGAAGTCGGCCGCCAGCCGAAGCGTCCGAACGCGCCGCACTGGACGCGCGAAAAGCTGTTCGCGCTGTTTCCAAACCTCGGCGAGATGAAGAACCGCCCGGGCGGACGCATGAGCGGCGGCGAGCAACAGATGCTCACCATCGCGCGCACGCTGATGGGCAATCCCTCGCTGGTGCTGCTGGACGAGCCGTCGGAGGGCCTGTCGCCGAAGATCGTGGAGCAGATGGTTGATGCCATCCTGACCATGAAGAAGGAAGGCGTCAGCATCGTCGTCTCCGAGCAGAATCTGCATTTCGCGCGGCTGATTTCGGATCGCGCCTACATCATCGAGCGCGGCCGCATCTGCTTCGGCGGCACCATGGCCGAGCTCGACGCGCGCCCGGATATCCGCGACGCGCATCTGTCGTTGTGAGGCAAGGGGAAGGGCGGGAGACGGATGGCGAGAAGCGTCGCGGCAAAGAAGAGCGTCAAACCGGCCAAAGCGCTTAACAAGCCGCCTTACGTGCTCGACGAACAGGTCGGCTTCATCCTGCGCCAGGTCTGGCAGCGCCACAGCTCGATCTTCGCCCGCGACATCGGCACCAACCTAACGCCGACGCAATGGGCGGCGCTGTCGAAACTGGCCGAGACCGGCCCGTGCTCGCAGAACCAGCTCGGGCGCCTGACGGCGATGGACGTCGCGACCATCAAGGGCGTGATCGATCGTCTCACCGCGCGCGGCCTCACCGAGACGAGCCAGGATCCCGAGGACGGCCGCCGGCTGCTGGTGAGCCTGACCCGCGCCGGACAGCAGCTTGCCGAAAAACTCGCGCCGAACGCGCTGGCGATCACCCGCGAGACGCTGGCGCCGCTCGAGGCGAAAGAGCGCGAGACGCTGATGATGCTGCTGAACAAGCTCAGGTAAAGGTTTCGTAGGGCGGGCAAAGCGAAGCGTGCCCGCCATCCTTTCTCGAGTCGCAAAAATCGTGGGCACGGCACTTCGCGCCTTTTGCACACCCTACGGCAGTTGAACAAGGTGCAGGAACTGGCGACTAACCTTGATGAAGGGTTTATCGAGGTTTTGGTCATGAGAGTTGCGACGCGCTTTGCGGTTGTCTTGAGTCTTGGTGTCGTGCTCGCCGGCCAATGCGTTCCCGCCTTGGCGGCGCAGCCTTACGAAGGCTTCTGGGCCTCGACCAAAAAGGACTGTCGCGACGAGGATAGTCCCAACCGCATGAGCATCGAGGGCGGCAATCGCCTGTACTGGTACGAGACGCGGTGCCGCGCCAGCGAGATCACGGCCGACGGAAGGCTCGGCTGGAAAATGAAGCTGGCCTGTGAAGGCGAGGGCGAAAAATTTCGCTCCAATCCTCGCGTCTCTGTCGCGGCGGATGGCAGGCTGGTGATGGACAACGGGCCGGTTGGGCGGGCCAAGCGCCAGACCTATGTGCGCTGTGAGATCGCGAAGAAGCGCTGATCTCTTACGTCCTTCCCGGCCATTTGGCGCGATAGCGGATCTCGCTGCCGTCACCAAGCCGCCGCCACGTTCCGAATTCCGGCGTATGCGGCGCCCGGGCCGTCAAATCGATCGGATAGATCCGGCTCGGCTGGCCCTGGATGTTGATGGCGAGCTGCCGGTGCGAGGTTCGAAACGCCAGCTCGACTTCGCCGGCGATAACGGCTTGGTCGCCGTCGCGATAGAATGCGGCCGGACTGACTTCGCCCGGCATGGTGTTGATGTCGGTTTGCAATTCGATGGTGATGCCCTGCGCCGATGTCGGCACTGTAACCCCTGCCGGAAAGCGCACCTCGAACACGAGCAGGGGATTGGCGCCGTTGCGGTTGAGCCAGGGCGTTGCGGTCGCGTATGCGTACGCAATGTAGGCGCCGAGGCCGGCGGTGCAGAGCAGGGCGACGATGCCGAGCGACTTCAAGCTGTTCCGCGCGACGCCGCCGATGCCTGCGTCCTGCCCTGAATCTTTGCCTGGACGCGTCACGAGCCAATTGGCGAGGACCGCGCCGGCGATTGCGCCCGTGGGTGAGTAGACGAACAGTCCCAGCAGACCCGATGTGATCGGGTCCGCACGGTTGCCGAAATCGAGCAGAGAAAACAGCACAAAGATCGCGATATAGCCCGCCACCGCGCCAGCGACGCCCACGGCTATCCGTGATGGGTCCTTCATGTCTGCCTCGATGGTCGAACAATGAACTGCCGCCGCCGAGGGCTGCCTGCGTTAGACGCAACAGGCTTGCGACTTGTTCAATGCCTTCGAGGGACAATGCGGAGCGGCGGGCCGCTCGGGCTGCATCACTTCGCCACCACCTCCGGCACCTTGCCGGCCGGCGGCGTGTTGCGGCTGCGCTGGGTGCGGACGATGCCATCGATGATGGTCATGCCGATGCCGGGGAGGTCACCGAGTCGGACGCTCTCTAGGATGTTCTTGCCAGGCGAGTGCTGGGCCTTGTCCATGATGACGAAGTCGGCGGAGCGGCCGACCTCGATCAGGCCGCAGTCGAGCTGGCGCATCCGGGCGGTGTTGCCGGTGGCAAGGCAGAACGCGATCTCGGCCGGCAACTCGCCGAGCGAAGACAGCATCGAGACCATGCGCAGAATGCCGAGCGGCTGCACGCCGGAGCCGGCGGGCGCGTCGGTGCCGAGGATGACGCGGTGCAGGTCGCCCATCTCGCGCGCGGTGCGCAGCGTGAACAGCGCCGAGCGCTCATTGCCGTTGTGCACGAGCTCGAGGCCGCGCTTGCAGCCCTCACAGATGCAGCGGATCTGGTCGTCGGGCAGGGCGGTGTGGCCGCCGTTGATGTGGCCGACCACGTCGGTGTCGGCCTCCAGCACCACGTCCTTGTCGATCAGGCCGGAGCCGGGGATCGACGGGCCGCCGGTGTGGATGGTGCTCTGGATGCCGTATTTGCGCGCCCAGCCGACCATTTTCCGCGCGGTCGGGCCGTCCTTGACGCCGCCGAGGCCGACCTCGCCGAGCAGCTTGACGCCGTTGGCGGCCATCTCCTTGAAATCTTCTTCCACCATCTCGCATTCGATCACCGGCGCGCCGGCGTGAACCTTCACCCCGCCAGGACGCAAGGTCCAGAATGCGCGCTGGGCGAACACGGCCATGGCCTTGAGGCCGACGACGTCGCGGGGGCGGCCAGGCATGTGCACCTCGCCGGCGGAGATCATGGTGGTGACGCCGCCGTGGAGGTAGCTGTCGATCCAGTTGATCTGGTTCTGCCGCGGCGTCCAGTCGCCGGCGACAGGGTGGACGTGGCTGTCGATCAGGCCCGGCGCCACTGTGGTGCCGTTGGCGTCGACGATGGTGGTGGCGCCTTCGGTGTTGACGTCCTTGAAGCGGCCGATCGCGCTGATCTTGCCGTTCTCGGCGACGATGGTGTCGCCGTCCAGAATCGGCTTTTCCAAAGCGCCGGACAGGATCAGGCCGATATTGCGGATCACCAGCTTCGAGGGTCCGGTGGCCTGGGGTGCGTCATGCGCCATGGAAGGGGCTCCTTATTCCTAACTGCAACGCTTCCGATCTTGGGCAGCCTTGACCGCGGGATCAAGCCGGATTATTCATTAGTATACGAATGATCGTGTACAAACGACGCATAGCTGCCGGCCTCGGAACCGCAATCGACGCGACAGGGAAGGTGAGATGAGCAATTTCAATCAGGAAAGCGTTTTGAGCGTCCACCACTGGACGGACACGCTGTTCTCCTTCAAGACCACCCGCAGCCCGACCTTCCGCTTCCGTAACGGCGAATTCACCATGATCGGGCTCAAGGTGGGCGAGAAGCCGCTGCTGCGGGCCTACAGCGTCGCCAGCGCCAATTACGAGGACACGCTGGAGTTCTTCTCGATCAAGGTGCCGGACGGTCCCTTGACCTCGCGCCTCCAGCATTTGAAGGAAGGCGACGAGATCATCGTCAGCCGCAAGGCCACTGGCACGCTGGTGATCGACAATCTCGAAGAGGGGCGCAACCTCTACCTCATCGGCACGGGCACGGGCCTTGCGCCGTTCCTGAGCGTGATCAAGGATCCCGAGACCTATGAGCGGTTCGAGAAGGTGGTGCTGCTGCACGGCTGCCGGCACGTCAAGGAACTCGCCTATGGCGAGATGATCACCGAGCATCTGCCGAAGGACGAATTGCTCGGCGAGTGCATCCAGAATCAGCTGATCTACTACCCGACCGTGACCCGCGATCCCTTCCGCAACCGTGGCCGCATCACGGACCTCATCACCTCCGGCAAGCTGTTCGCCGACATCGGCCTTCCGGTGCTGGACGCCGCCCACGACCGCGTCATGATTTGCGGCAGCCCGGCCCTGGTGGCGGACACCCGGGTCCTCTTGGGCGAGCGCGGCTTCGTCGAGGGCAATCACGGCGAGCCTGCCCAGTTCGTGGTCGAGAAGGCGTTCGCCGAGCGCTGAGGCGTTTCTGAGCGAAGTGGATACCGGTTCGCGTCAAGAAAACGCGCCCAAATAAGAATCTAGAACCCCGTTGCGGGCCTCCAGATCCGGAATTTCTGCGCGAGAAGATCGCATTTTCGCCACCGCCGGGGCGTTGCGGCGCCGATTCGGCGCACGATACTATGTGGGACCGAATCAGCGGAGTTCCCACATGGTTGCGGACAGCGACAGCAACATCGCCTGGCACCGGGTTCAATTGAAGAAAAACCGCGCCGAGCTGAAGGCGCTGGAGACCGCGCGCTTCACGATGGGCGAGATCGCCACCTCGAAGCGTAACGGCCAGACGCAGAAGACGATCGCGGAACTCAAACGCAAGATCGCGCAGTCGGAGCGCGCGATCGCCGATCACGACAAACGTACGCGCCGTCCACTTGCAACGGACCTGCATAGCCTCAGCAATGGCAGCTGGAGCCATTGGGACGCCTACACCCAACAGCAGCGCAAGACCGGCCAGCGCTCCTCCGGGCGCGGATAGCCGCGGCTCGCCACGCCTGCGGCCGACGAGCAGACGCACTCTTGCGCCGGCTGCGTCGCGCACCATCTCGGTGATACGCCACCCATCGTTCCGGTGATCCCATGACAGTGCGCCTCGATTTCACCAGCGAGGCCTTCTTTCGCGATCCGCCCAAGGCGATCGCGAAATTGCGCATGTCCGCACCCGTGGTTGCGACGCGGTTTCCCATCATCGGCAATGTCTGGATCACCACGACCCATGACGCCACCGCGCAGGTCCTGAAGGACGGCGCGACCTTCACGTTGCGCAAGGAGGATGGCGATATCGCGGGCTTGCGCTGGTGGATGCCGAGGTTCGTCAGGACCATCGCCAACAACATGCTGACGATGGACGAGCCGGATCACACGCGGCTGCGCAGCATCGTGGACGAAGCGTTTCGCCGCCGCGCGATCGTCGCAATGGAGCCGCGCATCCGGGCCATCGCTGACGGTCTCGCCGTCGAGCTGTTTGCGGAGGAATGTCCAGCGGATCTGGTCGAGCGCTACGCACGCATCCTGCCGCTCGCGGTGATCTCGGAGCTGCTCGGCCTGCCGCTGGCAGATCGTCCAAAGTTCATCGCCTGGGCGAACGCGATGACCTCGCTGACGAATGTCGTCAGCTTCTTGTCCCTGCTGTTCGCGGTGCGCAAGATGCGCGCCTACCTCGAGCAGCAGTTGCAGATCGCGCGTGTCCAGGGCGGCGAGGGCCTGATTGCCGAACTGGTTCAGGTCGAGCGTGAAGGCGGCCAGATCACGCCGGATGAAATGGTTTCCATGGTGTTTCTGTTGCTCGGGGCGGGATCGGAAACCACCACCCATCTCATCAGCGGTTCCGTCTACGAGCTGCTCAGGAATCCCGAGCTGCGCGATTGGCTGGAACAGGATTGGAGCCGTGTCGGGCTCGCAGTCGAGGAGTTCCTTCGCTTCGTTTCGCCCGTCCAATTCTCCAAGCCGCGCTACGTGCGGCGCGATGTCGAGGTCGAGGGCGTGCGCCTGAAGAAGGGCGATCGCGTCATGGTGATGCTCGCCGCTGCGAACATGGATCCCGCGGTACATGATCTTCCCGAGACCCTCGATCTCGAACGCAAGCCGAACCGCCATATTTCGTTCGGCACAGGAATCCACTTCTGTCTCGGCCATCAGCTCGCGCGCATCGAGGCGGCCTGTGCGCTGGAGGCGCTGTTCGTGCGTTGGCCGAAATTGAGTCTTGCCGTTGATGCCGCTGAAATCCGCTGGCGCAGGCGGCCGGGCTTGCGCGCGATCGCGAAGCTTCCCGTCACGGCAGAGGGCCGCGGAACAGAGACGACTGCACGCAGCGGAACGAGGGGCCATCGTTCCCTCATCGCGACGAACTGACGCCGGCGGCGCCCTTTCGGAAAATCTTCGCCTGTTGTGAACGGCCAGGAACGGTGTGCCGTTCGTGCTGTTGTCATCCCGACATGACGCGGAGGGGAGTTCCTTGGGGCGCATGTCGCAGATCGACGTCTTAACGGGAGACCAGATCATGGCCAGCAAGATGCCACCTGTTCCACCGGACAATCAGAGCCGCAAGGGAACCGGCGATCGCAAGCAAATGTCCGCCGATCAGATGCCACACGGTCAGGAGCGCGTACAGAATCCGGATCAGCAGGGACAGCAGGGCAACATCAAGCAGAACACGACCAACCAAGGCTATCAGCAAGATCGCTGAGGAGGACGACATTCATGTCGACATCCACGAAGACACCGAACAGCATTCGACAGGGCGGACCCGGCGCCTCGCATGAGAACGCGAAGGCACCGCTTCAGGTGAAGAAGCCGCCGGCGGACGATCCGCAGCGCAGCCACAGCCGGGTTTCCGGCGGCGGTGGCGAGCGCGATTCCCATCACACGCACGACGAGGCCGGAAAGGGCGGAGGCAGGTGACATGACCAACAAGCAACCCAAGTTGTACGCGCCGACCGAAAAGGATCTGCATGACAACCCCCTGATCGGCGGGTCCAAGGGCGCGAACAGGGCAGGCGTTTCGCCTGACGACCTCGAAGACGTCCTGGGCGAGAACACGATCGAGGGCGACGTCGAGAACGACGTGAACGTCGGTGGCGGTATCGACAAGGATGTCGCGCGGAGCGGTTCGCCCCGAAGAGGCCGGTAAGATTTGGAGGCCCACAATGCAGGGCAAGAAGACTCACGAACAGCAAGTGCGCATCCTCGAGCGGAAGCCCGATGTTCCGGATGCGCGAGAACTTGAACAGGCCGCTGGTCATAACCCGCAAGACACGCGCGTCCATCGTGCCAACCCCGAAGCTCGTCACAGCGAGTTTCCAGTGAGCCGCGGCGGTCTCAACCAGGAGAGTGATCACAACAAGCACAACGATCCCGGTCAGAGCGGCCACAAGCCGCCCAAACCGACGGCGGCACAACAGAAGCACTAAATCATCGGAAGAGAGGAGAGACTGATGCCTGGTGGGCATGGCAGCAAGACGCACTTCAGATCGGGCATGCATGGCAAGGGCGACGGCACCGGCGCATTGACCGACGTGCCGAAGGAGATGATCGGCGACAACATGGTCCTGTCCAACCGAGATAAGAAACAGCATTCGGACATTCGCGGCATGGACGGCAAGTCCATCCAGACCGAACAATATCAGGACCACGCAGCAAACCGGCTCGATGAGAAGCCGGAGGCCGACGAGACCTGAGAGGGCGTTCGTTCCGCCAACTTGCGGACCGGTGTTCAGCCGGTCCGCTTTTTTGTGGGCGCAAGGTCACGCTCCCAGCCGAACACCGAACGGCCGTCGAGCTCCGGCGAGGCTGCACGTTCGCCGGCGATGAAAGCATCGACTGAGGGGCCGCGCGCGGTCCGCTCCAACCGCCGTGCCTGGTCGTCGAGGCGCTTGATCGCCTGCATCTCCTCGTCGCGTCCGAGCTTCGCGCTTCGGATCGCGCCCTTCAGCACCCGGATGGTCTCGTCATAGACCTTGATCGGAACGGGGTAGGGATGCCGGTCCTTGCCGCCATGGGCGAGCGAGAAACGGGCGGGGTCGGTGAAGCGATAGGGCGCGCCGTGCACGACCTCGGCGACCATCGCCAGCGAGCGCACCGTGCGCGCGCCGACGCCCGGCGTCAGCAGCAGCTCCGGAAAATCCACCGGGCCGCGTTCGGCTGCAGCGGCGAGCGTACCGTGCAAGCGGCGCGCGAACACGTCCTTGGGCCGCACATCATGATGCGCAGGCATGATCAGATGCGGCAGCATGCCTTGCGCCGGCGTGGACGAGGTCCCCGTGAGCCGCTCGAATTCGGAGACGATGCGATCCGGGCCGAGGTCGGAGAGCAGCTCGAGCTGTGCCGTCCGAGACAGATCGGCGCGATGATCGGTGAGATTGACGATCTCCCCCTGCTGCGGCCCGTCGATTGCGCTGTGCGGCGTATCGACAAAGCTTTTCAGCGCCTCGGAGTGCCAGTGATAGCGCCGCGCCTGCCGCTTGTCGCCGTTCATGCCCTGCTGCACCACCGTCCATTTGCCGTCAGTGGTGACGAAGAAGCCGTGCAGGTAAAGGTCAAAGCCGTCCTGGACCGCGGCGCTGTCGACCTTGGCGACCAGACGGCTGGCCCTGGTCAGCTTGACGCCGTCGAATCCGACGCGGTCGCCGAGCTGCAACAGCTCGTCCGGCGTCTTGCGCGAATGCTGACCGCGACCGCCACAGACGTAGATCCCGAGCTCGTCCTGGAGCGGTCCGAGCCCGCGCTTCAGCGCGCCGATCACCGAGGTGGTGATGCCGGAGGAGTGCCAGTCCATTCCCATCACGGCGCCAAACGACTGGAACCAGAATGGATGCGACAAGCGCTGCAGAAACGCGTCGCGGCCGTAATGATGCACGATCGCCTGGGTGACGATCGCCCCGAGCGAGGACATGCGACTTGCCAGCCAGGGCGGAACCCGCCCGGTATGAAGAGGAAGATCGGCGCTGCCGGTTCGTCGAGTCATGGCGACAAGCCTAGCGCAGCTCAGCGACGGTTGCACCTGCGGGATGCTGCATTGCACGGGGCGGGGGAGCGAAGCCGGCCGGGATGCGTTGTGCGGGTTGCGTGAATGCAATGATGGGGATGATCCATGGATTGGCAGGCTCTGACGGCCGATATCGACAGGATGTTCGGCTGGATACCGTCATGGTTCATCGGCCTCACCCTGGTTGCCGGCGCGATCCTTCTTGCCCTGCTCGCCTACCGGGTCGCCACATGGCTGCTCAACCGCGCTTTCGGAACGCGGCTTCCGCTCTTGAGCGTGTTCATCGAGCGCACCTCGGGCCCCGCGCAAATGGCGCTTTGCCTTGCCGCCGTCGCAATGGTGCTGCCGCTGGCGCCGCTCGACGATACGATCCGCACCCCCCTGACGCGGCTGTTCGTCGTGGCCTTTATCGCGCTGATCGGCTGGATCTCGATCCGGATCGTCGACATGAGCGCGGCGCGCTACTTGCAGAATTTTCGCGATGTCACCGAAAATTTCGTCGCGCGCAAGCACGTCACGCAGGTGCGCGTGTTCAAGCGCGTCACCGACACCATCATCGTCATCATCACGGTCTCCGCCGCGCTGATGACGTTCGACTCCGTGAAGCAATACGGAGTCAGCCTATTCGCCTCCGCAGGTGCTGCCGGCATCATCGTCGGCCTTGCCGCGCGCCCGCTGCTGAGCAATCTGATCGCCGGCCTGCAGATCGCGATCACCCAGCCGATCCGCATCGAGGATGCGGTGATCATCGAAAACGAATGGGGCTGGATCGAGGACATCGCCTCGACCTATGTCGTGATCCGGCTGTGGGATTGGCGCCGCATGGTGGTGCCGCTGTCCTACTTCATCGAAAAGCCGTTCCAGAACTGGACGCGCGACACCGCATCCCTCATCGGCGTCGTCGCGCTGCATGTCGACTACCGCGCCGACGTCCCGCGCATCCGACGCTGGCTGGAGGAGGCGGTGAAGCAGTCGAAGCTGTGGGACGGGGAGGTGGTGAATCTCCAGGTGATCGATGCCGATTCGCGCACCATCGAGCTTCGGGCGCTGGTCAGTGCCAGGAACGCACCGCAGTCGTGGGACCTGCGCTGCGAGATCAGGGAGAAGCTCATCGCCTTCATCCGCGACGAGATGCCGGAGGCGCTGCCGCGCGACCGCGCCATCCTGATCCCGTCGGGAGACGGAGAGGGCGATCTCGGACTGCGTCCCGCACCGCCGGAGAAGATGCGGGCGAGCGCCAGTCACTGAACGGCGCTTACGCGCCTGCGCCGTCCCGCTATGACCACGTTCTTGTTGACGAGACCTGATCTTTTGTACGATAGTACAAATCTCATGGTACGCAAGCCCACCAGCAAGGAAGCGGCCCGCAAGCCGAACATGCGCGAGGCGATCCTCGCCGCCGCGGAGGAGCTGTTCTCCACCAACGGCTTCAATGCCGTATCGGTGCGCGACATTGCGCAAGCTGCCGGGGCAAATCCGGGCAGCGTGACCTATCATTTCAAGACCAAGGACGGTTTGCTGCTGGAGATCTACCGGCGTCATTGCGGGCCGATGAATCTGCGCCGTTCCGAGCTGCTCGCGGCCGCAAAGCGCGTGCGCGATCTCCAGGACCGGCTGGAGGCGATCGTTCGCGCCTATGTGGTGCCGGCCTTCACCTCGGGCAGCGATCTCGCCGGTGGCGGGGCGCGTTTCACGCGGCTGCGCGCGGTGATGTCAGCGGAAGGCAACGAGGTCGCGCGAAAGATCATCGCGCAGACCTTCGACGACACCAGCCATGCCTTCATCGACGCGGTGCATGAGAGCCTGCCGCACATTCCGCGCACGGACATCGTCTGGCGCAGCCATTTCCTGCTCGGCGCGCTCTATTATTCGCTGGTGACGCCGGAGCGCGTGTCGCGCCTGTCGCGCGGCGAGGCCGACGGCAGCGATGCCGCTTGCGCCATCGAGCAGTTGGTGCAGGCCACCGTCGCGGCCTTCCAGGCGCCGGCGCTGGATGAGGCCGCGCCGGCGCGGCGGCGGCCGGTCGTCGCCGGCAAGGCGTGAAGCAAGAAATCTCGCTTCGGCGGTTCACCTCATGACGATGATGTACACGCCGACCATCCCACCGCCCGACCCGAACACGCGCACGCCGAAGTTCAGGCTGCCGCAGCTGTCGTGTGACGCGCATTGCCACATCTTCGGGCCCGGCGCGAAATACCCTTACGCGCCGGATCGCTCCTACACGCCGCCGGATGCACCGCTGGAGGATTTTCGCTTCCTGCATGCCAAGCTCGGCGTGGAGCGCGCCGTCATTGTCAATGCCAGCGTGCACGGCACCGACAACAGGGTGGCGCTCGATGCGATCGCTGAGAGCAATGGCGCCTACCGGGCCGTCGCCAATATCGATGGCGCCATCACCGAGCGCGACCTGCGCGTCCTGCACGAGGGCGGCTTTCGCGGCTGCCGCTTCAATTTCGTCCGCCATCTCGGCGGCGTACCCGACAAGCGCGTGTTCGACCGCATCGTCGCGATGGTCGCACCGCTCGGCTGGCACGTCGACCTGCATTTCGATGCGATCGATCTGCCCGAATATGCCGACATGCTCACAAGGCTGCCGCTGACTTACACCATCGACCATATGGGTCGGGTGAAGGCGGCCGATGGGCTAGACCAGCTGCCGTTCAAGATACTGATCGAGCTGATGCAGCGCGACGAGAAGTGCTGGGTGAAAATCTGCGGCCCGGAGCGGGTGTCCTCTATCGGTCCGCCGTTCACCGATGCGGTGCCGTTCGCGCGAAAGATCGTCGAGACCGCGCCGGATCGTGTCATCTGGGGCACAGACTGGCCGCATCCCAACGTCAAGGTGATGCCGAACGACGGCGATCTCGTCGATCTGATTCCGCTGTTCGCGCCGGAGCCGGAGGTGCAGACGAAGATTTTGGTCGACAATCCCGCGCGCCTGTTGGGGTTCGAGGCGTGACGACGTCATCGCGCCCGGCACGCTGCGCGGACATGCGCTGTGGACGCATGCATACGAACGAAAAGGAGTAGCCCATGAAAACAGGTCTCGTCGTCACCGCCCATCCCGGCGATTTCGTCTGGCGCGCCGGCGGCGCCATCGCACTGCATGCGAAGAAGGGCTATCGGATGAAGATCGTGTGCCTGTCCTTCGGCGAGCGCGGCGAGAGCCAGTTCGCCTGGAAGGAGCAGGGCGCGACGCTGGAATCGGTCAAGGCCGGCCGCAAGGACGAGGCGGAACGGGCGGCCAAGCTGCTCGGTGCCGAGATCGAGTTCTTCGATTGCGGTGACTATCCGCTGAAGCTCACCGACGCGCATTTCGACCGCATGGTCGACATCTACCGCGAGCTAAATCCGAGCTTCGTGCTGACGCATGCGCTGGAAGACCCCTATAATTTCGACCATCCGAACGCGGCGCATTTCGCGCAGGAGACGCGTGTGGTCGCGCAGGCCATGGGCCACAAGCCCGGCGCGCAGTACAAATATTCGGCGCCGCCGGTGTTCCTGTTCGAGCCGCACCAGCCCGAGCAGTGCAATTACAAGCCGGACACGATCCTCAAGATCGACGAGGTCTGGAAGGAGAAATACGAGGCGTTCCAGATCCTCGCTGCGCAAAAGCATCTCTGGGGCTATTACGAGCGCGTCGCGCTCAACCGCGGCATCCAGGGCAGCCGCAACACCGGCGTTGCCATGACCTATGGCGAGGCCTATCAGCGCCTGTTTCCGACGGTTGCGGACGAGCTGGCATGAAGCCGGTCCGCAACATCAAGCTGAAGGTCGTACTCGGCAGTCACCACCATGTGCAGGCGGTGAAGAGCGGGGCGCTCCGTTCCGACCTGTTCGATCTCGATTTCATCGAATACACGCCGACCAACACGGCGTTCAAGCCGATGGTGCGCGAGCAGGCCTTTGACGTCTGCGAGATGGCGATCGTCACCTATTTGATGGCGAAAGCGCACGGCAAGCCGCTGGTGCTGATGCCGGCGACCATGCTCGGCCGCTTCCAGCATTCCTACGCTCTCTATAATCCCGCGCATGGGACGCTCGGGCCCACCGATCTCGAAGGCAAGCGGGTCGGTATCCGCTCCTTCACGACCACGACGGGCGCTTGGATCAGGGGTATCCTCGCCAACGATTACGGCGTCGATCTCGACAGGATTCGCTGGATCACCTTCGAGAATCCGCATGTGGCCGAATATGTCGACACCACCGAGCGCGCGCCGAAGGACAAGAAGATCCTGCAGATGCTGCTCGACGGCGAGCTCGATGCTGTCCTCGGCGAAACCTCCGATGATCCCAAGCTGAAGCCGCTGTTTCCCGATCCGGCCGCGGAGGCCGCCCGATGGTATTCGCGGCGCGGCGTCGTGCCGGTCAACCATCTCGTGGTCGTGACCGAGAGCCTGGCGAAATCGCGCCCCGACGTGGTCGCCGGCGTCTATGATCTGCTCAAGCGGAACAAGGCGCAGACGGGACCGACGGCAACGCCGGACCTCGTTCCGTACGGGATCGAGGCCAACAGAAAACCGCTCGAGCTGATCATCGACTACGCATTCCAGCAGGCGCTGATCCCTCGCCGCTATTCGGTCGATGAGCTCTTTGACGAGACGACACGAGGACTGAACTGATGGCAGGTGATCCCAGGCGCTGGCAGATCGGGTTGGTCGGCTATGGCGAGGTCGGCAGGATTTTGGCCGAGGATTTGCGCCAGCAGGACATCAAGGTCTCAGCCTACGACATCAAGCTCGGAGGCGAGCAGGGCGCGTTGCTGCAAGGGCATGCGGCGAAATTCGGTGTCGCTCTTGCAACTTCTCACGCCGAGCTGGCCGCGAAGTCCGACTTCATCATCTCCGCCGTCACGGCGAGCCAGGCCGTGCCGGTCGCAAAGGCCTGTGCGGCAGCGCTCAATCAGGGCACCTGGTTTCTCGATTTCAACTCGGCCTCTCCTGGTGCCAAGCAGCGCGCGGCGGCGCTGATCGATGGTGCCGCCGGGCGCTATGTCGAGGGCGCGGTGATGACCTCGGTGCCGCCTTATCGCATCAAGGTGCCTTTGCTGCTCGGCGGACCCGGCGCGAGGGAGCTCGAGCCGCTTCTGAATACGATCGGTTTCGCGGCCAAGGTTGCCAGTGACAAGCTTGGCGTGTCCTCGGCCGTCAAAATGTGCCGCAGCATCATGATCAAGGGCCTTGAGGCCATGGTCATCGAGAGCTTCACGACGGCGCGTGCCTATGGCGTCGAGGATGCGGTGCTGGCGTCGCTTGCGGAAACGTTCCCCGGCATCGATTGGGAGGAGCTGGGCGCCTATTGCTTCCAGCGCGTGATCGAGCACGGCCGCCGCCGGGCGGAAGAGGTGCGGGAGGTCGCCGAGACCGTGCGCGAGGCGGGCCTGACGCCGTGGTCGGCGCAAGGCACGGCCGAGCGGCAGGCCTGGATGGCCGATCTCGCCGATGAGGGGCAGTTCGGGTTGAGAGGCAGCGGGGAGTTCGCCCGCAGTGCGGACTGGCGCACCGAGGCGGACCGGATCCTGGCGAAGATCAATCGGACGAAATAGTCAGCTCAGGACCGGGTCGCGGGATTCGAAGCTCCCGACCTGGTCACGCGCGCGTTCGATGAGGTCGATCAGATTGCGGGCTTTACGGACGAGCTGCTCGGTGGCCGGCTGGGTGCGGAACTCCGCCAGCACGGCGCGAACGCACTTGCTAGCGGCATCGAGCGTCCAGAGCGTACGGTTCACGTCGGCCTGCGTCTGGATGGCCGAGATGTCGAGGCCCGAGAGAACGTGGCCGATGCCGTCCAGCCGATTCACCGCCGTATCGGTCGGCGTTCGGGCGTGGACGGAATCATCGATGCTGCTGAATGCGCTGAACAGACTCATACTTCCCCACTGAACGCAGATTGTCAGTGCACGTTCTAGTTACGACGGCGCGGCCTGCCTCGCAATGCGTTGAGCTACGGTCCGGGATTCTACCGAACTCGGGTCGGCGCGGACCGGCGGTAAAATCGAACTGCCGTGGCCCCGCGGCCCGATCAGGTCGTGCGCGCGATGCCCGAAATATCGGCCGCGAAACGCGCTCAGCTCTTGAACAGGGTCGGCCGCGGCCGTGCAAATGTCTGCTGGCCGCGCTTGAAGCCCATCAGGACGTCAGGCAGCTCGGCGATGGCGAATCGGCTGTCCTTGGTATCGACCACGATCAGATCGGCGGGATTGCCGACCTCGATGCCGTAGTCGGCGAGGTTCATCAGCCGGGCCGGCAGCCCGGTCACGAGGTCCAGGCAGGTGTCGAAGTCGCTGACCGAGGCGTGCGCGACGTTCGCATAGAAGTTCGCCATCCGCAGCAGCGAGGCATCGCCGAACGGCGTGAAGGGATTGAGCACGTTGTTGGTCGCGACCGAGCAGAGCACGCCGTCGCCGGCAAGCTTGTGGGCGAGGGTCAGCCCGCGCGGCGCGTTGTGCGTGGCCTCGCGCCCCATCAGATAGAGATCGGTCGCGGGCAGGACGGTGACCGCAACGCCTGACCTTGCCAGTTGCGCAGTGGCCGCCTTCATCCGTTCGGGGGGCAAGGCCGACAGTTTCGTGGCATGGCCGATCGCGACGCGTCCGCTGTAGCTGCGCTGCTCGGTCTGGCGACAGACCTCGTCGATATGCCACCAGGAGGGATCGAGGTCGAAATCGAGATGGAGATCGACGTCGATGTCGAATTCCTCAGCGAGATCGAAGATGCGCGCGAGATGGGCGTTCGGGTCGGTGTCCATGTAGGGACAACCGCCAATGACCTCGCCGCCTTCGCGCAGCGCCTGGGCCAGCAGCTCCTCGGCTCCGGGATCATTGGTGAGGCCTTCCTGCGGGAAGACGCAGAGCTCGAGATCGATCGCCCAGGCGTAATCGCGCTTCAGCGCCTTGACCGCCTCGAAGCCGCGAAGGCCGATGCGAGGGTCGATCTCGACATGCGTGCGCATGCGCGTCGTGCCGTTGACGATGGCGCGTTCGAGCACTCTGGCGCCGCGCGCGTAGACGTCCTCGATCGTGAAATCCTTCTTCATCGCGGCGACGGCGCGGATCGCCTCCGAGACGCTGCCGTGATCGTGGCCGCAGCGGCCGAGCAGGCAGGCCTTGTCGAGATGGATGTGGGTGTCGACGAAGCCGGGGAGGGCGAGGAGGCCGCCGACCTCGATCTCGGCGGCCTCGCACGCCAACTTCGGCGCGATCGCGGCTATGCGGCCGTCCTTCACGCCGATATCGACGGGTGCGGCGGAAGAGCGCAACAGCGCGTTGCGGAAGACCAGGTCGAAGGCGGCTTGGGTGGTCATGGCGTTGGATTCAGCTGCAGCAGCCTAGCCGAAGCCGCGGGAGGGGGCAGCTCCAGATTGTGTGCAGTGCTGAGGCCGTATTGTCTAAAAAATGTGCATGCACTTTGAGGCCCAGATTGTAAAATAGCGGCGTCCCAAGAGAATCCCGCGATGTCTATTCCCGCAAAAGCCGAAAGCCCGATGACCGACGCCGAGATTGTCGAAGCCTATCTCACCGCTTCGATGATACCGGATCCCGATGCCGCTGCGGCCTATATGAAGCCTGGCACGGTGATCACGTTCACCGGTGGGCGCGCGTTCGACCATCCGCGCGGGCCGACCGGCTTCAACGCGAAGCGCTATCGCTGGGTCAAGAAGAAGATGGACCGGTTCGACGTCTGCCCGGGCGCGGACGAGACCGTCGTCTACAGCGTCGGCACGCTCTATGGCGAGTGGATGGACGGCACGCCGTTCGAGGGCAACCGCTATGTCGATCGCTTTGTCGTGAGGGACGGGCAGATCGTGAAGATGGACGTCTGGAACGATAGCGCCGAGCGCATTCTCGTTCAGCGCGGCATCGAGGCCTAACTCCGTCGAGCCAGCTTCGGCAGCTTGATCACCCGATTGCTCGTCACCTCGTCCGCATAGGGTGCGAGGATGTCGAGCAGATCGCGGCCGCGCTGCGGAGTGGGAGCGACCAGCGCACGATTGGCCACCGAATCCAGGTGATGATGCATCAATTCCATCACCTTGGCCGCATCGCCCTTGGCCAGCGCTGCGATGATGGCGCGGTGCTCGTTGATGGCGCATTCGGTGGAATGCGGCCGGCTGTAAAGCGACAGCGTCAGGCAGCAGCGATAGGCGACCTCGCTGACATAGCGCACCAGGATTGGGCTGTTCGTCATGTGCGCGAGCAGGATGTGGAATTCGGTCGCGAGGCGGATCGACACCGCATCCGTGCCGTCGCGGGCGCGATCTTCGGCATCGACATGGGCGTTCAGCTCGGCGATCTGCGCCTTGGTCAGCTTGCCCGCGAGCTGGCGCACGACGAGGCGTTCGAGCTCGATGCGAATGTCGAAGGCATCGCGCGCCTCCTGCCAGCTCGGCGTCGCCACTACGGCGATCCGGTTGCGGCGGAGCTCGACTAGGCCTTCGGCGGCGAGTTGGCCCAGTGCATGGCGGGCGATGGTGCGGCTGACGCCGAAACGTTCGCCGAGCGCATCCTCCGGCAGCTTGGCGCCTGGCTCCAGCGCCTGTTCGATGATGGCGCGCCGGAGCGCGCGGCAGATCACGCTGACCTTGTCCGACGATTCAGAAGTCTTGCTACTGGCGCGCGCCGCCATCGGCAAATCCCATGGGAGTGACATCTCTCTTTAGCACAGGCTCGCGTCGATTCAGCGCTCCAATTGCATGCCGTTTGGCCTCCGGACTGCCTAAATCGAATCCGGCGATTTGGCGCGGATTTCGGCTAGGCCATTGATTTCGCGGGGCTCGATCGCTGGCATCCAGCTTGCATGCACTTTTCCTGTGATGCGCATGCAACCCAACGCCCAATTCGACGGCCAGCCCGTTCCCGAAGGCTCGGCCACGCCCGCCATCGAGCTGTCCGAGGCCTCGGTCACCTTCGGGCGCGGCGACCGCGCCGTGCCTGCTTTGTCGAAGACCACGCTCAAGATCGCCGACGGCGAGTTTGTCGCATTGGTCGGCCCATCCGGATGCGGCAAATCGACCATTTTGCGGCTGGTCAGCGGCCTGGTGCAGCCGACCAGCGGCGTCGTCATCGTCGGCGGCCGCGAAGTGGCGGCGCGGGCGATGCGGGTCGGCATGGCCTTTCAGAACCCGACCATGCTGCCGTGGATGACGATCGAGCGGAACATCATGCTGCCGCTGAAGATCGTCGAGCCGTTCCGCTCGAAGTTCCGCAAGCTGCGCAAGACCGAATTCCGCGACAAGGCTAATGCCCTGCTGGAGCAGGTCGGCCTCAAGGGCTTCGGCAATCGCTATCCCTGGCAGCTCTCCGGCGGCATGCTCCAGCGCGCCAATCTCTGCCGCGCGCTGATCCACGAGCCGCGCATGCTGCTGCTCGACGAGCCCTTTGGCGCCCTCGACCAGTTCACCCGCGAGGAGCTATGGGCGATCCTCCAGAATCTCTGGATGACGCACAAGCCGACCGTGCTGCTGGTGACGCACGATCTGCGCGAGGCGGGCTTCCTTGCCAGCCGCATCTGCGTGATGAGCGCGCGCCCCGGCCGCATCCTCGACGACAGCCGCGTCGAATTCGCGCGGCCGCGCACGGTCGCGATGACGTTCGAGCCGGATTTCGTCGCGCTGAACCAGAAGCTGCGCGCCTTCATCGAGGATGCGCGCAGCGCCGCTGATCAGGGGGCAGGCTGATGTTCGGGATCGATGTCAGGCAGAAAGCGTGGTCGGCGGGGCTGATCGTGCTGTTCTTCGTCGCCTGGGAGCTGTTCTGCCTAATGTCCGGCATGTCCGACCTGGTGCTGCCGCGACCCTCGCAGGTGTTCGTGACGCTGGTCCAGCGCTTCCCGGTACTGTGGCCGCATATCGTGCAGACGCTGGCCACCACCATGCTCGGCTTCGTGCTTGGCGTCGCGCTCGGCGTCGCCCTCGGCGCGATCATCGGCGTGTCGAAGACGGCCTACGACACCTGCTATCCGCTGCTGATCGGCTTCTCCTCGATCCCCAAGGTCGCGGTGGTGCCGATCTTCGTGCTGTGGTTCGGCTCCGGCACGGTGCCGGCGGTGCTGACTGCGCTGTCGATCTGCTTCTTCCCGATCGTGGTCAACATCGCGACCGGCCTTGCTACCACCGAGCCCGAGCTTGAGGACGTCTTGAAGGCGCTCGGCGCCAGCAAGCTCGACATCCTCTGGAATGTTGGTCTGCCGCGCACCATGCCGTTCTTCTTTGCTTCGCTGAAGGTTGCGATCTCCTACGCCTTCGTCGGCGCGGTGCTGTCTGAGACGGTCGCCTCCAACCGCGGCATCGGCAACGTCATGATGACCGCGTCCTCCAATTTTAACGTGCCGCTGGTGTTCGCCGGCTTGTTCGTGCTCGCCGGGCTCGGTGTCGCGCTCTACGTCGTGTTCTCGCTGATCGAAGGGCAGGTCACCGGCTGGGCCACGCGCAAGAACGACGTGATCGCCACCTGATTTTTCCAACCGTCACGCAACGAAGCTTGAGGAGGTCTCGATGTTGAGAAACGTAACTGCCGCGCTGTTGGCATTGGCCCTGTCCACGGGGGCCGCAATCGCCCAGGAGACCACGATCAAGTTCACACTGGGCTGGAAAACCCAGGGCAGCGACGCTGCCTTCTTCTATGCCAAGGACAACGGCTTCTTCAAGGAGGAAGGCCTCAACGTCGTCATCGATCAGGGCGAGGGCTCCGGCGCCACCGTCACGCGTGTGATGTCCGGCGCCTATGACGCCGGCTTCGGCGACGTCAACGCCATCATCCAGAACGCCTCGACCAAGCCGCAGGAGGCGCCCGTCATGGTCTACATGATGTGGAACCAGCCGCCGTTCGCCATCGTCGCCAAGAAGAGCAGCGGCATCAACACCATCAAGGATTTCGAGGGCCGCACGCTCGGCGGTGCGCAGGGCACGCCGACGACGCGCTTGTTGCCGGTGTTCACCCGCAAGAACGGGCTCGACGGCGAGAAGATCAAGATCTCCAACATGGCGCCGAACCTGCAGGAGCCGATGCTGATCAAGGGCGACATCGATGCGGCCCTCGTCTTCAACATCACCAGCTATTTCAATCTGGTGCTCAACCGCCAGGATCCGGACAAGGACTTCAAATGGTTTTCGTTCGGTGAATATGGCCTCGATCTCTACTCCAACGGCGTGATGGTCTCCCGCAAGCTGATCGCCTCGAATCCGAAGGCCGTCGCGGGCCTGGTGCGCGCCATCAACAAGGGTGCGATCGCGATCGCCAAGGACCAGAATGCCGGCATGAAGGCGGCACTGAACTACGACAACCTCATTAACGCCGAGGTGGAGAAGCGCCGGCTGCAATATTCCTTCGAGAAGCTGATCGTCTCGCCGGAGATGAAGGAGATCGGCATCGGCGACATCAAGGACGAACGGATGACGCGCGCGATCGGCATCGTGGTCGAGGGCTATCAGCTCGCCCGTGCGCCGACGCCGGCCGAGGTGTTCTCGCGCGAATTCCTGCCGCCGCGCGCGGAGCGGGAGCTGGTGTACACTGCCAACTGAACTTGGAGGAACAGCCATGGCCACGGAGATCTCGGCAACCAGCCTGTTCCGTGGCCCTGACCGTGGCGTCAGCGAGAACGTCGTGCTGCGGCACGACGACGGCGTCATCACCGAAATCTCGGAAGGAGCGGGGCCGGCGCCTCGCTCCTTCGTCATCCCCGCCTTCGTCAACGCCCATGATCATGCCCGTGCCACGGCGTCGTCCTTCGGTGCGGTCGGCATGCCCCTGGAAAGCTGGATTTTGCGAACCGCGCTGGGCTCGCCGATCGATCCCTATCTGACAGCCGTCTCGGCATTGGCCCGTTCCGCCAAGGCAGGCTGCGCGGCGATGATGGTCCATTACACGCGTCCGAGCGGGACGATGCCGCTGCTGGACGAGGCCAAGGCCATCGCGAAAGCCGCATCCGAGGTCGGCATCCGCATCGCCTTTGCATTGGCGGTGCGCGATCAGAATCCCATCGTCTACGGTGATGCCGAGCCGTTGCTTTCTGGGCTTCCCGGGAACGAACGCAAGACCATCGAGGATCTCTTCGTTCGCGCGCCGCTGTCGCCGAAGGCCTATGTCGAGCTCACCGACGCAATTGCCGCAGCCACCGCCGGGCCGATGGTGGACGTGCAGCTCGGGCCGGCCGGTGTGCAATGGTGCTCGAAGCCGCTGCTGGAGGCCGTCGCGGAGAACTCCGCGCGGACCGGTCGCCGCATTCACATGCATCTGCTGGAAACAGTGTACCAGCGCGCCTGGGCCGACCAGCACTTTCCGGACATGGTGCGCTGGCTTCGCGATGTCGGCTTTCTCTCCGAGCGGCTGACGCTGGCGCATTGCATTCACGCCCGTCCGGATGAGCTGGAGATGATCGCCGCCTCCGGCGCACGCATCGTCACCAATTTCAGCTCGAACATGCATTTGCGCTCGGGCCTCGCCCCGATCGCCGCCGCGCACAGATGCGGCTGCGCCATCACTGTGGGCGTCGACGGCCTGGCGCTGGACGAGGATGACGACATTTTGCGCGAGATGCGGCTGGTGCAGATGGTCCATGGCGGCCTCGGCTTCAAGGCGACATGGACGCCGCCCGAGATGTTTTCGCTCGCCATCCGCAACGGACGCCATGCGACCGGGGCGCCCGGGAATGGTGAGCTCGCGGCGGGCAATCCGGCCGACTACGTCGTGATCGATCTTGATCGGCTCGATCGTGACCAGATCATGCCGGTCGATCCCATGGCGCTGCTGTTTGCGCGTGGCAATGCGTCGCTGGTGAAGGAGGTGGTCGTCGCCGGCAGGACGATCGCGCGGGACGGGGTCTGCACGGGCGTCGACCTGCCGGCCATCGAGCGCGAATTGCGGGCGATGTATCGCGCCAATGTCGGCAAGCTCGACAGCTTCCGGCGGATGTGGCCGTCCCTGTCGGATCGGCTGAGCGGCTGGTTCGAGCAGCAGCTGACCTGCGAGTGACGCGCCGATGGGCGCCGCGACGGAATGTATATCAAACAGCGATGGCTGGTAGACGCAGCCTCGTCTGGCGCATGACCGACCTCTAGGCTATCAGCTCCTCGATCGCTCGACACCAATCCCTTGAGGAGCCTCTGATGCGCCTACCGACCATTCTCCTGGCCCTGACATGTCTTGCCGGCGCAGCTTCGGCCGAAGATCTCACGGGCACGCTCCAGAAGGTCAAGGAGACCAAGAAGATCACGCTGGGCTATCAGGAGGCCTCCGTCCCATTCAGCTATCTCGACGGCAACCAGAAGCCGGTCGGCTTTGCCATGGACATCTGCCTCCGTATCGTCGAAGCCGTGAAGAAGCAACTCGGCATATCAGACATTTCGGTCGAGACTGTCGCGGTGACGTCCTCGAACCGGATTCCCTTGATGGTCAACGGCACGCTCGACCTGCATTGCTCGGCGACCACCAACAATGCCGACCGCCAGAAGCAGGTCGCCTTCACCAACACGCACTTCCTCAGCGCGACGCGGTTCGCGGCCAGGAAGGCGGCGGGCATCAAGACCATCGACGATCTCAAGGGCAAGGCGGTCACGGCGGTCGCGGGATCTGTGAACCTCACGCAGCTCGCCAAGGTCAATACCGAGCGCAATCTCGGCATCAACATCATGCCGGCCAAGGACCAGGCCGAGGCGTTCCTGCTGCTGGAGACCGACCGCGCCCAGGCCTATGCGCTCGACGACGTCCAGCTCGCGGTCGCGATCGCGCGGTCGAAGGAGCCGCAAGCTTACATGATCAGCGAGGAGGCGTTCTCCAAGCCCGAGCCCTACGGCATCATGCTGCGGCGGGAGGATGCGCCGTTCAAGGCGCTCGCCGATCGCGCCACCGCGGAGCTTTATGCCAGCCCCGAGATCGAGGTGCTCTACAAGAAGTGGCTGCAATCGCCGACGCCGCCGAACGGCCTCAACTACAACGTCCCGATGTCATCCGCCTTGCGCAACGCCTTCAAGAAACCGAGCTCGAGCGCCGATCCTGACGTGTACGCGGTAAACTGAGGCGAGGCGGCCGGGCGCTGACGGGCGTTATGCGACCCTGTACTCCCTGAATCGTTCGCGCAGCGCCGATTTCAGCACCTTGCCGGTGCCGGTCATCGGGAATTCGTCGAGGAATTCGACGGCGTCCGGCAGCCACCAGCTCGCGATCTTCGGACGCATGTGCTCGAGCAGCGTCTTGCCGTCGACGGTCGCTCCCTTCTTGCGGACGACGAGGAGCAGGGGGCGCTCCTGCCATTTCTCGTGGCTGATCGCGACGACGGCCGCTTGCAGCACGTCGGGGTGGGACAGGGCGATGTCCTCGAGCTGGATCGAGGAGATCCACTCGCCCCCGGACTTGATCACGTCCTTGGAACGATCGGTCAACGTGACGTGGCCTTGTGGGTCGATCACGGCCATGTCGCCGGTGATCAGCCAGCCGTCGCGGTCGAGGCCTTCGTCCAGCTTCATGTAGCCGGAGGCAACCCAGGGCCCGCGGGCGCGCAAATGGCCGACCGTCTTGCCGTCGCGCGGCAGCTCAATGCCGGCGTCGTCGACGATGCGCAAATGCGTGCCGAAGCAGGCACGGCCGGAGACCTGACGGCGGTCGAATTTCTCCTTCTCGCTGAGATGCTCCGAGCCCGGCCGCAGGCCCGGCATCGAGCAGCCCAGCGCCTCGGTCATGCCCCAGGCCTGGATGTAATCGACATTGTACTCGCGTTTGAGCTTCTCGACCATCGCGCGCGGCGGGGCCGAGCCCGACGACAACGTCGCGCGCAGGGTCGAGAATCTGTTGCCGGTCCGCCCAAGCCAATCGAGCAGGATCAGCCAGAAGCTCGGCACGCCCGCCGACAGTGTCACCTTCTCGCCTTCCAGCAATTCATAAAGCTTGTCCGGCTCGTAGTTGCGGCCGGGCAGCACGAGCTTCGATCCCGTATAGGGCGCTGTGAACGGCATATTCCAGCCATTGCCGTGGAAGAGCGGCGCCATCGGCATCATCACCTCGCGCACGCCTTCGACGTGTCCCGGCAGGAAGTCGAAATTGCAGCAGGTCATGGTCTGCAGGATCGCGGCGCGGTGCGAGTAGATCACGCCCTTGGGATTGCCCGTCGTGCCCGAGGTGTAGCAGATCGTCGAGGCGGCCTTCTCGTCGAACTCCGGCCAGGCGAAGCCGGCGTCGTTCTCGCGTTCCAGAAGCTCTTCGTAACAATGCACATTCGCAAGCTTCGTCTCCGGCATCCGCTCGCGCGAGGACATCACGACATAGGCCTCGACCGTCTTCAGCTGCGGCGCGATCGCTTCCACGATGGGCAGCGTGGCGCGGTCGATGAAGAGCAGGCGGTCCTCGGCATGATTGATGATGTAGACGAGCTGCTCGGGAAACAGCCTGGGATTGACCGTGTGCAGCACGTAGCCCATGCCCGGCGCGGCGTAGAACATCTCGAAATGCCGGTGTGTATTCCAGGCCAGCGTTCCGACGCGATCGCCTTGCTTCATGCCGAGCCGCTTCAGCGCCAGCGCCATGCGCTTGATGCGCGGATGCGCGTCTGAGTAGGTGTAGCGATGGATGTCGCCCTCGATCTCGCGTGCGACGATCTCGGCTTCGCCATGATAATCGGCCGCATACTGGATCAGGCCGCTGATCAGCAGCGGCATGTCCATCATCAATCCCTGCATGGTCTCCCTCCGGATAGCCATGTCGTTGCATGGCGTAGGCTCGTGATTTGCGCTCGAGGTTAGCGGAACGTCACGCAGCGTTCACGCAAAAAACAATCAGCGTGATTGCATGCCGCGCTTTTTCGGCGCTAACGTGCGGTGAGCTGCCGCCGAAGCAGCATGCGCGGGAGGAATCGAATGTCAGCGGAAAGACACAAGACCGATGCAAGCGGCGCTTCTACGGTCGATATTTCCGCCCTCCGTGCCCGTTATCGCGACGAGCGCGACCGCCGTCTGCGCGCCGAGGGCAAGGCGCAGTATGTCGAGGTTGCGGGCGAGTTCGGCCGTTATCTCGACGACCCCTGGGCCGATCCCGGATTTGCGCGCGCGGCCATCAGCGAAACGACCGAAGTGCTCATCGTCGGCGGTGGCTTCGGCGGCCTGCTGTGTGGCGCGCGATTGCGCGAGGCCGGCATCGCGGATTTTCGTATCGTGGAAAAGGCCGCCGACTTCGGCGGCACCTGGTACTGGAATCGTTATCCCGGCGCCGCCTGCGATACCGAGAGCTATATCTACCTGCCGCTGCTGGAAGAGACCGGTTACATGCCGATCCGCAAATATGCCCGGGCGCCGGAGATCTACGAGCACTCGCGCCGCATCGGCCGTCATTTCGGGTTGTACGAGCGCGCGCTGTTTCAGACCGTTATCTCGCGGATGACGTGGCAGGAGCATGAGGCGCGTTGGCTGGTCGAGACCAACAGGGGCGACCAGATCCGCGCGCGCTTCGTCATCCTCGCCGGCGGACCGCTGAGCCGTCCGAAGCTGCCGGGCATTCCCGGCATCGAGACGTTCAGAGGTCACAGCTTTCACACCAGCCGCTGGGATTACGGCTACACCGGCGGCAACGCGGATGGTGGCCTGACCGGTCTTGCCGGCAAGCGCGTCGGCATCATCGGCACCGGCGCCACTGCCGTGCAATGCGTGCCGCATCTCGGCCGCTCGGCCAAGGAGCTCTATGTGTTCCAGCGCACGCCGTCCGCAATCGGGGTTCGCGACGATCGTCCGACGGACCCGGCCTGGGCGCAGAGCCTCAAGCCGGGCTGGCAGCGCGAACGCATGGACAATTTTACCGCCGTGATTTCAGGCGAGCCGTTCGAGCAGGACCTGGTGCAGGACGGCTGGACCGGCCTGCTCGGCGAGATCCTGCTGGCACCGCGCCGGCAAAAGCAGCCGGTGACCTCGATTGAGGAAGCACTGAAGGTCATCGAGCAGGCCGACTACCGCAAGATGGAGGAGATCCGCGCGCGCGTCGACACCGTGGTCAAGGACGAGGCGACCGCGGCTGCGCTCAAGCCCTGGTACAAGGCGTTCTGCAAGCGGCCGTGCTTCCACGACGAATATCTGGACACCTTCAACCGTCCCAACGTGCATCTCGTCGATACCGGGGGAAAGGGCGTCGAACGCATCACCGAGAATGCCGTCGTTGCCGGCGGCAAAGCCTACGAGCTCGACTGCCTGATCTATGCCAGCGGCTTCGAGGTCGGCACCGATTACGCGCGCCGCATGGGCTTCGAGGTCTATGGCCGCGACGGCATGAGCCTGTCCGAGCGCTGGCAGGACGGCGTCAAGACGCTGCACGGCTTCTACAGCCGCGGCTTTCCGAACTGCTTCCTGATCGTCACCGTGCAGGCCGGCCAGAGCGCCAATTTTCCGCACATCATCGACGAGCAGTCGCAGCACATCGCCTATGTCATCAAGCAGGCGCGCGAGCGCAACGCACGCACCCTGGAGCCGACGCTTGCCGCCGAGAATGCCTGGGTCGAAGAGGTCGTCAAGGCCGCGCTCGGCCGGCAGACCTATCTCGCCGAATGCACGCCGGGCTACTACAACAACGAAGGCGTGTTCGATCCGATCGCGGCAAGAAACAGTCAATATTGGCGCGGGCCGGTGGCATTCCTGCGGTTGCTCGACAAATGGCGCAAAGAGGGCAACCTGGAAGGCCTCGAATTGTCCTATGATCAGGCCATGGAGTCGGCGCATTCCAGCGGGTAAGATTGCGCCGCCGAGCGGTACAGGACAGGAGAGGTCGGGCATGATCAGGGGCAGGGCTGTTGCGGGAGCGGTTCTTGGCGCAATGACGCTGCTCGGTTGCCTGGCATCCTCCGCCGAGGCCGCGCAATGCGGCAGCTCGCCGGCCGGCTTCGAGGCCTGGAAGCGCGAGTTCAGCGCGGAGGCGCAGGGCAAGGGCATCGGCCCCACCGCGCTGTCGGCGCTGATGCAGACGAACTATGCCAGCGCCACAATCGCGGCCGACCGCGGCCAGCGCAGCTTCTCGCTGACGCTGGACCAGTTCCTGGCCAAGCGCGGCGCCACCACCATCGTCGCCAAGGGCCGGCAGCTCAAGCAGTCGCAGGCCGCCTTGTTCGCCTCGATCGAGCAGCGCTATGGCGTCCCGCCTGGGCCGCTGATCGCGATCTGGGGCATGGAGACCGGCTTCGGCAGCCAGCGCGGCAACCAGAACATGCTGTCGTCGATTGCGACCCTCGCCTATGACTGCCGCCGTCCCGAATTCTTCACCGACCAGCTCTATGCCGCCCTGAAGCTGATCGACCGCGGTACGCTGTCGGGATCGACCCGCGGGTCCATGCATGGCGAGGTCGGCCAGACCCAGTTCATGCCCAAGAGCATTCTGGCCTACGGCACCGGCAATCTCGAAGTTGCGGCCAATGCGCTGAACTCGACCGCGAATTTCCTCAAAGCCCATGGTTGGCGTGCGGGAGCCGGATACCAGCCGGGCGAGCCCAATTTCGCTGCCATCGAGGCTTGGAATGCCGCTGGTGTCTATCAAAAGGCGATCGCGCTGATGGGCCGGCAGATCGACGAGGGCGGGAGTGCCGCGGCCTCACGCTGAGCTCTTGCTCAGCGACGTGTGATGCGACGGCGCGAGAAAGTTGTTGCCTTCTGGAACCGACGGCACGAGGTTTGCTTTGATCAAGTTCAGGGCTGGGCATGAGGAGACTCAACATGGCTACCCAGATCGTGATGGACCAAACTGGCGATACGCGCCACGAGTTTGATCCTGGCAACGCCGAGGCGCTGGCGCGAGCCGAACGGCGCTTTCGTGAGCTGACCGGAGCGGGCTTCACCGCCGCGCTTCGAACCGGACCCGGCGAAGTGACCCGGATCCGATCGTTCGATCCGACCGCGCAGGAAACGCTGTTCTATCCCCGCCTGGTCGGCGGTTGATCTGAGCTGCTCATGATCGCGGCAGTTTGGCTCCGCGCGCCGGCGCGTGCGCGCCTGCATGCGCTGCGTGAACTCTATCGCCGCTTCTTCGGCGAGAACACGCCGGATGCGCGCGGCCGCCGGCTTCTGGCCGAATGGCTGTCACCGGTGCAGCGCGCGCAATTCGAGCAATTTCGATATTTCGACGTCGTCGGTTGCGACACCGGCCGGACCTATCGCATCCACTACGGCACAGCCGCCAACGTCCACGAGGTCGATAGTGAGGGACGCGCCACGATGGGGTGGTGTTTCGTCCCGTCAGGCTTTCTGGTACCGGGCGATGTGATGTTGGCGCAGAAGATCGCGCTCGAAACGGACGAGAGGGGGGCGCTTGCGCTCGCCAACCGGTTTCCGCCGGCAACGCATTCCGAGCACTTCTACCGGAGGCCATTCTAAGAGCATGAAAAGTGCGGACGTCTTAGATCATGCTCAACGATTACCCAAAGCGCGATGACGATTCATACTAATCGCATCGCGCTTTAGCCTCGGGATGGAGGAACGCTCAGGAATGCGTGGTGCGATAGGCGTCGACCGCATGCGCCGCGAAGACGCCGACGCTGCACAGAGCGAGCAGGGCTGAGATCAGCTCGATCATAGCTCGTCCTCCCGCAGCGGCTGGGCAACGAGGTTCTGGCAGCACGAATATTCGTAGATCAGGTCGAGGATGAACTGCATATTGGCCGTCCCTGTATTTATTTTGACAACCACTTAATCGGCAATCTGTTTCAGGCGTGTTTCGTCGCATCGCGAAAGGGGTTTCGTCAGGAACCTTGCGCTGGTTTGTGCGCTGCGGGCCCGCTATATCCCTCATGGCTCAGGCGATTGAGCCGTCTCTTCGGGAGCGGCACGTCATTTTGCGAGGCAAAATCATGGCGCAGGTCGAGTGGTTCGACGATCTCACCATCGGAATGCAGTTCAAATCCCCCGATGTCGTGGTCACCGAGGCCGACATCAAGCGCTTTGCCGCCGAGTTCGATCCGCAGCCAATGCATCTCGACCACGAGGCGGCAAAGCAGACCCTGTTCAAGGGGCTTGCTGCCTCGGGATGGCACACCGCCGCGATCGCCATGAACCTTGCGATCCAGACCCGTCCGTTCGGCCCGCATCCGCTGATCGGCGCCGGTGTGGACGGCCTGCGCTGGACCATGCCGGTGCGGCCCAACGACCGCCTGCATCTGGTCGGCGAGGTCATGAGCCTGACGCCGTCGAAATCGAAGCCGCAAGGCATCGCGCTGGTGAAATGGACCATGTTCAACCAGAACGGCGAGGAGGTTTACACCTTCACTCCGATCGCGATCGTGCCGCGGCGGGGATAGGACGGCCGCCGGCCGTTCGCCTCGCCCTCTTGCGAGCCGCCGGGAGAGGTGGTCATCTCGGCGCGGGGAACGCGCTGGAGGCCGACATGAAACGATCTCTTCTTGCCGCCGAAATTCTCGCTTGCGTCTTGAGCGCAACCGCCTCGAGCTCGAGGCCCGCGCTTGCGCAACAATCCAAGGTCGGCGACTGGACCATCGAGAAGCGCGCGCAGGACACCCATTGCAATGCCAGCCGCGGCTACAAGGACAAGGATGACGAGAACCGCGACTACGTCATCGTGATCACCTATTCCGAGCAGGCGATCGTGATCGTGATGATCTACGACGGTTGGGAATGGGACAAGGCCGGCGAGATCCTCCGGGCCGATGTCGGCACCGACGACGCCGATATCATGAAGAAGGCCAAGTGGGAGGTCATGGACAAGACCACGGTGCGCGGCATCTTCGCATACGACCAGTCGATCATGGATCGCCTCGCGAAGGCCAAGCGCCTCACGCTCGATTTCGAGGACGAGGACGATGACAGCATCGAGATGCAGATCCCGCGGGCCGGCGAGGCGCTGGCGGCGCTGAAATTCTGCGAGGAGAACCGGAAATGATGGCCCCGCCGGGGGCGTGCCGCGGCGGGACGCTGTTCACTCGGCAGGCCCCTGGACCGGCGCCGCGCTGATGTCGCTGCCGTGATGGATCAGCGGCTTCATGCCGGTGACGGTTCTGAGCAGCACATAGAACACCGGCGTCAGGAACAGGCCGAACACGGTGACGCCGATCATGCCCGAGAACACGGCAACGCCCATCGCGCGCCGCATCTCCGAGCCCGCGCCGGTCGAGAGCACCAGCGGCAGCACGCCCATGATGAACGCCATCGACGTCATCAGGATCGGGCGTAGCCGCAAGCGGCTGGCTTCGATCGCAGCCCGGATCGGCGTGCGCCCGGCGAATTCGAGCTCGCGCGCGAATTCGACGATAAGGATCGCGTTCTTGGCGGAGAGGCCGACCAGCACGATGAGGCCGATCTGGGTGAAGACGTTGTTGTCGCCCTTGGAGATCCAGACGCCGAACATCGCGGCGAGCAAGCCCATCGGCACGATCATGATGATCGACAGCGGCAGGGTCAGACTCTCATAGAGCGCGGCCAGCACCAGGAACACCAGCAGGATCGCCAGCGGGAACACCCAGATGCCGGAATTGCCGGCTATGAACTCCTGATAGGTCAGGTCGGTC
The DNA here is from genome assembly GCF_028128975.1 of Bradyrhizobium sp. CCBAU 45321. Lineage (NCBI taxonomy): Bacteria > Pseudomonadati > Pseudomonadota > Alphaproteobacteria > Hyphomicrobiales > Nitrobacteraceae > Bradyrhizobium > Bradyrhizobium sp. CCBAU 45321. The sequence goes on along the minus strand of NZ_LFKZ01000131.1, from coordinate 485,403 downwards.
CATTCGAAGGCAAAGCCCGGCGGCAGCACCTCCGCCGCGATCCGCGTGGCTGCTTCCTGCGCCTGGCCCGATGAAAAGCCCGGCGCAGCCGCCGCGTTGATATCGGACGACAGGAAGCCGTTGTAGCGGATCGCGCGCTCCGGCCCCGCGCTCTGGCGGATGTTGAGCAGCGCCGACAATGGCACCATGTCGCCGGACGACGAGCGCACCTTCAACTGCCTGATGTCGTCGGCGCGGGCGCGGAACGGTGCGTCGGCCTGGACGCGGACCGAATAGGTGCGGCCGAACTTGTTGAAGTCGTTGACGTAGTAGGAGCCGAGGTAGATTTGCAGCGTGTTGAACACCTCGGTCACGGGCACGCCCAGCTGCAGCGCCTTGGTGCGGTCGATGTCGGCGAACAGCTGCGGCACGTTGACCTGGAAGCTGGAGAACACGCCGGCGATCTCCGGCGCCTTCTGCATCGCCGCAATGAAGGCGTTGGTGGCCTCATTCAGGGCGTCATAGCCGAGACCGGCGCGGTCCTCGATCTGCAGCTTGAAGCCGCCGATGGTGCCGAGGCCGTTGACCGGCGGCGGCGGGAACATGGCGATGAAGGCTTCCTGGATGCCGGCATATTTCTTGTTCAGCTCGGCCGCGATCGCAGGGCCGCTGAGCGAGGGATCCTTGCGCTCGTCGAACGGCTTCAGCGTCGAGAACACGATGCCGGCATTGGATGAGTTGGTGAAGCCGGAGATCGACAGGCCCGGGAAGGCTACCGAGCTCTCGACACCGGGCTGGGTCAGCGCGATGTCGCTCATCCTGCGGATCACCTCTTCGCTGCGGTCGAGCGTGGCGCCATCGGGCAGGCGGGCGAAGCCGACCAGATATTGCTTGTCCTGGCCCGGCACGAATCCGCTCGGCACCTGCTGGAACAGAAATGCCGTGAGTCCGACGAGGACCACATAAAGGCCCATCACCGCGGACTTACGCGAGATCACCTTGCCGACGCTGCCGCTGTAGTTCTCCGAAGACCGCGTGAACGCCTTGTTGAACCCGCGGAAGAACCAGCCGAGGCTCTTCTCCATGATCAGCGTCAGCCAGTCCTTCGGCTCGTTGTGGCCCTTGAGCAGCAGCGCCGACAACGCCGGAGACAGCGTCAGCGAATTGATGGCGGAGATCACCGTCGAAATCGCGATCGTCAGCGCGAACTGCTTGTAGAACTGCCCGGTGAGGCCGGAGATGAAGGCGAGTGGCACGAACACCGCGATCAGCACCAGCGCGATCGCGATGATCGGACCCGAGACCTCGCGCATCGCCTGATAGGTGGCATCGCGCGGCGACAGCCCGGACTCGATGTTGCGCTCGACGTTCTCGACCACGACGATGGCGTCGTCGACGACGATGCCGATGGCGAGCACCAGGCCGAACAGGGTGAGCGCGTTGATCGAGAAGCCGAACACGTGCATCACGGCGAAGGTGCCGACGATCGACACCGGCACGGCCAGCAGGGGGATGATCGAGGCCCGCCAGGTCTGGAGGAACAGGATCACGACCAGCACGACCAGCGCGATCGCCTCCAAGAGCGTGTGGATCACAGCCTCGATCGAGGAGCGGACGAACTGGGTGGGGTCATAGACGATCTGATAGGACACGCCTTCCGGCATGTTCTTCTTGATCTCCGCCATGGTGGCGCGGACGTTGTCGGAGATCTGCAGCGCGTTGGAGCCCGGCGCCTGGGAGATCGGGATTGCCACCGCATGCTTGTTGTCGAGCAGCGAGCGCAGGCCGTATTCGGACGCCCCTAACTCGATGCGCGCGACATCGCGCAAGCGCACCACTTCGCCGCGCGTGCCGGTCTTGACCACGATGTCGCCGAACTGCTCTTCATTTGCGAGCCGGCCCTCCGCGTTGACGGAGAGCTGAAGATCGATGCCCTTGATGTTCGGGGAGGAGCCGACCACGCCGGCGGCGGCCTCGACGTTCTGCGCCTGGATCGCGCGCACGATGTCGCTGGCGGTCAGACCGTGCTCGGCCGCCTTCTGCGGATCGACCCAGACCCGCATCGAATAGTCGCCGGCGCCATAGAGCTGGACGTCGCCGACGCCGTCGATCCGCGCCAGCCGGTCCTTGACGTTGAGCACGGCGTAGTTGCGCAAATACGTCATGTCGTAGCGGCCGTTCGGCGACAACAGATGCACCACCATGGTGAGGTCGGGCGAGGACTTCTTGGTGATGATGCCGAGCTGGCGCACCACGGCCGGCAGGCGCGGCTCGGCCTGCTGCACGCGGTTCTGCACCAGCTGCGTCGCCTTGTCGGGATCGGTGCCGAGCCGGAACGTCACCGTCAGCGTCATCGCGCCGTCGGTGGTCGCCTGGCTCGACATGTAGAGCATGTTCTCGACGCCGTTGATCTGCTCCTCGATCGGCGTTGCCACCGTCTCCGCGATCACCTTGGGGTTGGCGCCGGGATAGGTCGCGCGCACCACGACGGAGGGCGGCACGACGTCCGGATATTCCGAGATCGGCATCGCGAACAGCGAGATCAGCCCGGCAAGGAAGATCAGGACCGACAGCACGCCGGCGAAAATCGGACGATCGATGAAGAACTTTGACAGATTCATGGCCTTGCCCCTGGGCAATATCCTGATGTTCTCCGAGACCTCCACTCGTCATTCCCCGGCGCGCGAAGCGCGAACCCGGAATCCAGAGGTGATGTGATCGGAGTTTCGTACGCTCGAGATCCCGGGTTCGCGCGATGCGCGCCCCGGGATGACGGGGTGCATTAACGCTGCACCACGTCCTGGTTGCTGTGGTTCGACGCCTGCTGCGGCCCCCGTGCGCCCATCGCCGCCACCTCCGTCTTGAGAAGGGCGCCCGGACGCACGCGTTGCAGACCGTTGACGACGATGCGGTCGCCGGACTTCAGGCCCGAGGTGACGATGCGAAGCCCATCGACGGCGCCGCCGAGCGTGACCGGCCGGTAGACGGCGCGGCTATCGTCGCCGACTGCCATCACGAACTTCTTGTCCTGGTCGGTGCCGATCGCGCGCTCGTCGATCATCACAAGCGCCTGTTGCTTCGGCTGGCCCATGCGCACGCGCGCGAACTGGCCGGGGATGAGACGCCCGTCGTCGTTGCGGAACACTGCGCGGACACGGATGGTGCCGCTCTGGCCGTTGACCTGGTTGTCGATCAGCTGGATGTTGCCCTTCGCGGACAAGCCGCCCGAGGTCGTCATCTCGACCGGGATCTGGTCGAGCTTGCCGCGTTGGCCGGAAGCATCGGCGATCGAGTTCAGCGCGCGCAGCACCACCTCTTCGTCCGCATCGAACGAGGCGTAGATCGGATTGACCGAGACCAGCGAGGTCAGCACCGGCGAGGCGGTGCCGGCGGCGACGAGATTGCCGACGGTGACCTCGATCTTGCCGACGCGGCCATCCACGGGGGCGCGCACTTCGGTGTAGTCGAGATTGAGCTTTGCGGTCTGGAGCGTTGCCTCGGCCGCCTTGACGTTGGCGATCGCTTCGCGATTGGCGTTGTCGCGCTGGTCGTAGTCGCGGCGGGTGACGACGGCGTTGCCGACGAGCTGCGCGCCGCGCTCGAGCTCGCTCTGGGTGAAGACGACGCGGGCTTTTGCGGCCTCGAGCTGGGCGGCAGCCTTGTCGACCTCGGCCGCATAGGGGGCGGGATCAATCTTGAACAGCACGTCGCCGGCTTTCACCAGCGCGCCCTCGGTGAAGTTCGCCGACATGATCGCACCCGCAACGCGGGGGCGGAGCTCGACACGGTTGATCGCCTCGAGCCTGCCGGAGAAATCGTCCCACAGCACGGTCTGCCGCGGCTCGATCATCGCGACGGTGACGGAAACGGCTTGTTCAGCTGCGGCCGCTGGTGCGGTCGCTTGTGCCGCATGAAAATAGCGGCCGGTCACGATCGAGCCGGCCGCGGCGAGGGCGCCCACGATGGCGACGCCGCCCAGAAGGCGGCGGAAACGGCCGGTGCGGGAGGTATTTTGGGAGGGATGCATTTGCGCGCTCCAGATATGTAGTGTTCACTACAGATGTGGAGCTGGATACCGCAGTGCAAGATACTTATGTACCAATCACTAAGAAAATTGTACGCCGATACCGCGACGATTGGAAGACACAAGAAAAAGAAAGCTAGAACAAATAGATAGGATCCAGCGTTAGGCTGAGACAGCACGCCGAATCCGAGGAGACAGGCACATGGGCATGGGACGCCCCCGCGAATTCGACGCCGAAACGGCGTTGGACCAGGCGATGGAAGTGTTTTGGCGTCATGGCTATGAGGGCGCGACAATTGCCCAGCTCACGGAGGCCATGGGCATTAATCCGCCCAGTCTCTACGCCTGCTTCGGCAATAAGGAAGGCCTGCTGAAGGCGGCGCTCGACCGCTACACCAAGCTGCGCAACACCTGGATGGACGAGGTGGTCGCAGCGCCCACCGCTCGCGAGGTGGCGGAGCGGATGCTGATGGGCATCGCCGACAAGCAGACCGATCCCGCCAATCCGCCCGGCTGCCTGCTCGTGCAGGGTGGCATCGCCTGCGGCACCGGCTCAGAAAACGTCCCCTTCGAACTCGCCGCCCGCCGCGCCCAGAACGAGGACCAGCTCCGCGACCGTTTCGTCCGGGCCAAGGCGGAGGGCGACCTCAAGGAGAGCGCCGATCCGGCCGCGCTGGCGCGCTATGTCTCGGCGGTGTCGGTCGGCATGGGCGTGATGGCGTCGTCAGGCGCCGATCGCGAAGCGCTGCGGCAGGTCGCTGAAGTCGCTGTGCAGGCGGTGGAGGCGCAGTCGGCGAGGGGGTAGAGAGTGGCAGCGCGCCGCGCTGAACGATGATCTGCCCGCTCGGGAGCGCGAGAGATCGCAAGCCGCTTAGCTCAAGTCGTGCAGGTCCTTCCCAAGCGGCGGTGTCAGACGAAAGTTCGAGAACACGACTTGCAGCCCCGCCCGCTCGGGTGTGCAGGCCATCGGCCCCACAAGATAGGAGCTTGCTGCCGGAAACGGCGCTAGCCGCATGAGAGGCCAGGTCTTGCCGTCGGCAGAGACTTGTAGACGAAGGACGCCGTCGGCGACGGTTGCGCGGACCCAGAAGTCTCCGGCATCATGCTCATAGGGTGCCGTTGCCCAGTCCGATCGCTCGTCGGTTAACACGCTTGCAAGCATGGCGCGGCCGTCCGACAGTTCGATGCCGGCCTTGACCCAATGTCGCGCATCGATGCGCACCATGATGCCCGCCTGATCGTAGAGCGCCTGGAAGTCGCCCTGTACACGCAAGCTGGCGGTGAATGCCTCGCCGGTTGGAAAGCCCAGGAAATGCCCGCTGTCACGATTAAAGCCGTAGTGAGTTTCGCGCCAGAAATCGGTGCCTTTGTCAGTCACGACCTGGAGGCGATCGTCCTCTGCCGTCCATCGTTTCGGTTCGTTCAACCACACGCCGTCACTTCTGAGGAGAGTCATTTCCAACCTCGATTGCCGATGCCTGCCGGGTCTCGATCCATCTGCCGGACAAGCATGGCCTCGTGCAAACTGCGATCGCGCGCGTGCATAGAGTTCGGCCTCGGGCCATCGACAGTGGTGCCGATGTCGAGGCCGGCTCACGTTTCATAGCAGCCATGGCTTCCGACCGGTTAACGGCGTCGGCGCGAGTTGCGGATTCACGATCGGCGATCATGCAACTTTGCGCCTGTTCTGCCCGACGTGTCAAACGGCCCTCGCCGGCAGGACCCGCACCATGCGGCACGAAATTCTTCAATGATTCGTACTGTGCATGGGGTTGTTTTCGCATTTTTGTTTGAGCGTGCCCGGAGCCTGATCATCCAGCGCCGCGAACCGTGTCGATACGGAACCCCTAAGAGTTTTTACATACAGTTCTGGCACGTTCCGCGCGTCAATATGCGCAGCCTGCAGCGTGTCTCATTGCGCGCACGAAAAGATGGGGCCTGCGGGCATCGAGGGGGCGTAAGCCATGACTGCACTTGCTTCGGACGCCGGTCGCGCCAGGAGTGGGATCGTGCCGATCCTGTTGTGCGTCGTGCCGTTCAGCCAGATTCCGCTCGATGCCTATACGCCGGGCCTGCCGCAGATGGTGGTGGATCTCACAGCTGACGCGGCCTCGATGCAGAACACCGTCACCGCCTACATGCTCGGCATGTCTCTGGCGCTGGTGCCGGTCGGTATCGCCTCGGACACCCTCGGCCGCCGAAACGTGCTGCTCGCAGGCCTGTCGGTGCTGATCGCGATGAGCATCGCCTGTGCGCTCGCCACCAGCGCGACGCTGCTGCTTGGCTTGCGCTTCCTGCAAGGCATCGGCGGCTGCACTTGTCTCGTCGTCGCCTATGCAGTCGCAGCTGATTGTTTCCGCGGCCGCGAGCTCACCGCGATCTCCGGCCTGTTAGGTGCCGCCTGGGGCCTTGCGCCGGTGCTGGCGCCGGCGGCCGGCGGCTTCATCGTCGAGCTGACCTCGTGGCGCGGCGTTTTCGTCGTCATTGCCATCGCTGCGGCGATCGTCACCACGATCGTCGCATTTCTTCTGCCCGAAACATTGCCGGCAGAGCGGCGTGCGCCATTCGATCCGCGCCGCACTGCCGGTATCTTGCGCGATGCGCTGGTCCGCCCGGGCTTCCTCGCCTTCGTGCTGGTGTTTGCCGCGGCGGCCAGCGCGCAGCTGGCGTTCGGCGTCGTCGCGCCGTTCTTCTACCAGACCGGCCTCGGCTATTCGGCGGCCATCTACGGCCTCGTCGCACTCGGGCTTGGCGGGGTCAATCTCGCCGGCGAGCTCGGCTGCGCGCATTTCGCGCGCGTCATGCCGGCGCGCTTGCTGGGCTTCGGCGCCTTCGCGCTGTTCCTCGCCGGCTCTGCGGTCCTGAGCGTAACGGGCATGACCCTAGGTCTGGATTTTACGTCGATCACCATCGGCGGCGCGCTGGTGCTCGGCGGCTGCGGCGTGCTGTGCCCGATGATGTACGGGATGGCGCTCGGCCTGTTCGAGCGCGACCACGGCCTGATCGGCGGCCTCATCAGCGCGCTCTGCTATCTCGCCGTGAGCGGTGCCATGGCGATCACGGCGGTGTTGCCCGAAGCGACGCAGGCGCCGATCGGATGGCTCTATCTCGGCCTCTGCGCCATTGCGGGGACGCTGCTCGCGATCTCGCTGCCGTCGGCGCGGCAAGCGACACACAGTTAAATAAGGAACCAAATCATGACCACGGTCGGAATTCGCGGCACGTTCTTCGATTTCGTCGACGATCCCTGGAAGCACGTCGGCAACGAGCCGGCCGCCGCGCGCTTTCACCAGGACGGCCTCATGGTCGTCACTGACGGCGTGATCAAGGCGTTCGGTCCTTATGACAAGATTGCCGCCGCCCATCCGGGCGTCGAGGTCACCCACATCAAGGACCGCATCATCGTTCCCGGCTTCATCGACGGCCACATCCATCTGCCGCAGACGCGCGTGTTAGGGGCCTATGGTGAGCAGCTCCTGCCGTGGCTCCAGAAATGGGTCTACCCGGAAGAGCTCAAATACCGGGATCGCGATTACGCGCGCGAGGGCGTGAAGCGCTTCCTCGATGCGCTGCTCGCCTCAGGCACCACCACCTGCCAGGCCTTCACGAGCTCCTCGCCTGTTTCGACCGAGGAGTTGTTCGAGGAAGCGAGCAGGCGCAACATGCGCGTCATCGCGGGCCTCACCGGGATCGATCGCAACGCGCCGGCCGATTTCATCGATACACCGGAGAATTTCTATCGCGACAGCAAGCGGCTGATCGCGCAGTACCACAACAAGGGCCGCAATCTCTACGCCATCACGCCGCGCTTCGCCTTTGGTGCCTCGCCGGAATTGCTGAGAGCATGTCAGCGCCTCAAGCACGAGCATCCGGACTGCTGGGTCAACACCCACATCTCCGAGAATCCGGCCGAATGCAGCGGCGTGCTGGTCGAGCATCCGGACTGCCAGGATTATCTCGGTGTCTACGAGAAGTTCGACCTGGTCGGTCCGAAATTCTCCGGCGGCCACGGCGTCTACCTCTCCAACAACGAATTCCGCCGCATGTCGAAAAAGGGCGCGGCGGTGGTGTTCTGCCCGTGCTCGAATCTGTTCCTCGGCAGTGGCCTGTTCCGCCTCGGCCGCGCCACCGATCCCGAGCATCGCGTCAAGATGTCGTTCGGCACCGATGTCGGCGGCGGCAACCGCTTCTCGATGATTTCCGTGCTCGACGACGCCTACAAGGTCGGCATGTGCAACAACACGCTGCTCGACGGCAGCATTGATCCGGCGCGCAAGGACCTCGCGGAAGCCGAGCGCAACAAGCTCTCGCCCTATCGCGGCTTCTGGTCGATCACGCTCGGCGGTGCCGAAGGCCTCTACATCGACGACAAGCTCGGCAATTTCGAGCCCGGCAAGGAGGCCGATTTTGTCGCGCTCGATCCGAACGGCGGGCAGGTCGCGCAAGCGTGGCATCAATCGCTGATCGCCGACGGCGCCGGCCCGCGCACGATGGACGAGGCCGCGAGCATGCTGTTCGCCATCATGATGGTCGGCGACGATCGCTGCGTCGACGAGACCTGGGTGATGGGCAAGCGTCTCTACAAGAAGGGCTGAAGTCGCCGCGATGAGCGCATCTCCTGACACAGCCGGACAGCCGGTCGCTCTCGTCATCCAGCGCCGCATCGCCGACGACGGCTTTGCTGCGTTCGCGCGGTGGAACGGTGAGGTCGGCGAAGTGCTCAAGACCTGGCCAGGCTTTCTCAACCTTGAGGTGGTGCCGCCGCAACCGCCGGCGCATGTGGACTGGGTGACGATCCTGCGTTTCGCGAGCCCCGCTGCGGCACGTGCCTGGCTGCAGAGCGAGGTGCGGGCGAAGCTGATCGCGGACGTGCAGCGCTTCTTCGTCGGTTCGGAGGACGTCCATATCCTGCCCGACACCGGCGTCCCGCGCGACAGCGCGGTCTCGGCCGTCATCTCATTCAAAGTCCCTGATGGGCTCGAGGACGCGTTCCTGAAATGGCAGCAGCGCATCCAGGCGGCGGAGGCCGAGTTCAAGGGATTTCTGCGGCACAAGATCGAGCGGCCGATTCCGGGCCTGCACGACGAATGGATCATCATCCTATCTTTCGACAGCGATGCCAATCTCAATGCCTGGCTCGACTCGCCGTTGCGGCAGACGCTGCTGAAGGAGGGTGCGCGCTTCAACGCCGGCATGAACGTGAAGCGGGCGAGCTATGGCTTCAATTTCTGGTTCCCGGCCGGCAAGACGTCGGCCCCCGAGCAAGGGCCCGGTTTCATCTGGAAGAGCAACCTGATCGTTCTCCTGGTGCTTTATCCCGTGGTCTACCTCTGGGGATATTTCATCAGCGCGCCCCTGATCGACAGAAACGGCGTGCCGGTCTGGCTGTCGCTGTTCCTCGGCAATCTCGTCAGCACCCAGCTGCTCGGCTGGTGGCTGGTGCCCGCCGCCTTCAAGGCGCTCGACTGGTGGGTGACGCCGAAGGCTGCGATCAGTCGCCAGATCGCGGGGTACGTACTGCTCGCCGTGCTCTATGCCGCGTCGATGGGCCTATACGCGCTGCTGCTCGCGTGGCATTGGGGGCGGTGAGACCGCCAACCGTATCGACGCGGAGAAGGACGGTCGCGGGATATCGACGATCATGTTCGCCCTGACGTTTCTCGGGACATCGGCGAGCGTTCCCTCAGCGGAGCGCAACCATCCGGCGCTCCTCGTGGAAGCCGCAGGCAAGCGCGTCCTGGTCGATTGCGGCGAGGGCACGCAGCGCCAGCTGCTGCGCAGTGGCGCCGGCTTCCGGCGGCTCGACCGCATCCTGCTCACCCACGCCCATCTCGACCACGTGCTCGGCATCCCCGGATTGTTCTCGACGCTCGGCTTGCGGCAGACGTCCGAGATAATGACCGTTCACGGCGGCGCGGGCACGCTCGACCTCGTCACCCGCATGCTCGCCGGCCTGTGGGGCGCGGGCAGGGCGCCGATTGCCGTCCAGTTCGAAGCGCTGACCGAGGGACGAGCTATCGATACCGGTGAATTCGCCGTTGACTGTTTTCCGGTCCGCCACCGCGACACCGACAGCTTCGGCTTCATCTTCCAAAGCCCCGCGCGTCGTCATCTTCGGCCTGATCGCCTCATCGCGCTCGGTGTCCCCGACGGTCCGTTGCGCGGCGAGTTGGCCGCGGGCCGACCGATCGTGCTTGCCGACCGAACCATCGATCCGGAAGACGTCCTGGGTCCTGCGAGCGGCGGCAGCAAGCTCGTCGTGATCGGCGACACCGAGACCACCGAGGGGCTGTCGCAATACGTCGCCGGCGCCGACATGCTGGTGATCGAGGCGACATTCCTCGATCGCGACGCGCCGACCGCGCGGAATTACGGCCATCTCACCGCGGCAGAAGCGGCCTCCTTTGCCGCCGCGAACAAGGTCGGACAGCTCGTGCTGACGCATATGTCGGGGCGCTACGAAGACGCAGAAATTCTCGCCGAGGCGGCAAAAATCTTCCCGAACACCCGGATCGCCGCAGACTTCGACCACATCGTCGTCTGATCAACGGCAGATGTGCGACGTGTCCCCCACAAGGGGCCGCGCGGACGACCTGTTGATCATCGAGCCGCTAGCAAGGCATCGATCGTCCGCTTTTTGTCGAGATCGCGGTCGGCCGGATTTCCTCTGTCATTGCAACACGACGGTCTTCAACTTGTAAGCCGCCGCGACACAGTCGTTCGGGAGACGATCTGGGCTCGTCGACAGATCCTGACCGACAAGTAACGTTGGGCGGACAGTGAAGCTAGGAACAGCAAGATCAGGCTCTGTCGCTGTTAGCATTAGCTTCTCGCGGTGCAGAGTCTCTGTCCGGAAAGCATTAAAGAGAGGCCATTCGGCCTGCATCAGCTTGAAACCAGTTCCGCTTAAGATCGGCACGGTGAGAAACATACATGCCACGGCGATGCTGATCGTATTGAGTTTGCCAAACGAAAGAAGAGACCCAATCCCGGCGAAGCCGCAGGCAAAACCAACGATTAGTAAAATCAGCACTTGATTGTTTGCTCTAGGAGCTAGATGGGTGCCCGTCGCGAAATACCCAACGAAGTGCGCGACGTATGAGCTGCCGAAGAGAAAAACTGCCAGACCAGCGAACAAAAACGCTTGCGCCGCGACATTACGCGGCTTGCGATGGAAAGAAGCCGCGCAAAGGTGGGCCGCCAGCGCCCACGGCATTGCGATGACGAGCGCTCTCGTCCAATCCAAGGGCGCCCGTTTGGCGGCCTCAAGTAGAGCTCCTAACACATTCCCGGCGGCTGGGAACTGCCCCATTCTCACGGAGTTTGCTGGCGCACCAAGAAGGATAGCGAATCCCGCCAACGTGGCTGCCAGCAATACGAGATGTGCTGCAGATTGGGGGCGCGGATGGCCTGATAGTCGCCTGAAGAGAAAAGAGCCGAGGACAATTCCGATCAACCAGATTGGCGTAAATTCGTTGCACAGTGCTGAAACAAACGAAAATGCAGCAAGCGTGCTGGTCTTCAGGGGGGAGAGTTCGTCGCCCTCCGCGGCGCTGACATAGAGCTCTGCCAAAACGATAGCGACCAGCGCCGCCGGGACCGCATAGCAAGCGACACCAGGCAGCCAGTACAGCAATTCGCGAGGATCCTCGCAGCTTGCAAAAACCGTCGCGACGAGGCTGAGAGACAGATAACCGAGCCGATCGGCTGGGACATGCCGATACAAACGTACCGCAACCCATACCATTGACCCTGCAAAAAGCAGGGCAAAAGCAATGAGTACTGAAGGGTAGACTTCGACGAGGTGCTGAACTGAACCGCGGGTTATTATTCCTGGTATTGTGATCAAGATCAACGGTACGACCCGACCGACGAGCGTTCGATAGAAGTCGCCGATTGATCCGACTAGGCCGTTGTCCCGGTAATTGTAGAAAAGGCAGTAATCATCAGATTCAGGATAAGCATAAGTGGCTGCAATCAAGAAGCTCGAAACAACGTATATTGGGACCGCCGCCGCGACAGCAAACAGGATTCCTGATTGAATGGCCTGGTTGCTGGGTCTGGATTTTACGATAGCGGAAGACATTCTCAAAGGGCTTCAAACGGATGATAAGGCTGGGCAAAGCATATTGCCTCGCAATTCCTCGTTGCAACCTGTTTTGGAGTGGCCTTCCATCCGTGGTTGCGCCTGTGCTATTGAGGTAACAAGGCAGAGCGAGGCATGGGGATGCAAGTGACGGACGTTGAGGGCGCTGTGGGGAGAGTGACATCCAGCCAGTTTTCACCACTGGGAATTTTCTTGATAAAGGTTTGCGCGGTCACTGTTGCAGCGATCGTTTTCGTCTATTTCTCCTTGGCAATTCTCGTTTCGACGGCTGAGGACAAATTCGCCGCGATGGGCGGTTCGGCTTTTTGGGTGTCCGTGGAATCTAAACTGGAGAAGCTCGCGTCTCAGCCAGATTTGCCGCCGGAGAAAAAGCAGAAGATCGTCGATACTCTTCGTAGGCTCTCTCAGAAATATCGACCCTACATAGATGCGTTGAAGGACTAGCGATCGAATCGCTCGTATCGCGCAAAAGGGCAAGCTTCCCGTATTCGGCCTAGCACCATGGGGAACGATTGATCAGCGATTGTCTTGACCTTGCGTCCCACATCACCTCTCAAGCTGACCAATCGTTGAACCAGGGACCGCCTCCAATTCTGTGACGATTCACGCTCGTGGATGACGGCGATTACCGCCCGAGGGGACGCCAGTCTTGGCCTTCTTAGCAGCCTGATACCGCTTCTTGGTGGCTACGAGCGATTGAGCGACCTATTGCTCAGGCTTTTCCGGTCAGCTTGGGCGTCCTCTGTTGCCTTGTTAACGGTTGCGGTGATAACTTGCGCCCGCTATCCGAGTATGTGTCTATGGACAAGGTCGAGGACGACGGTTGGCGTCTTTTTCTTAGGTATTTTGGGCTTTTGTCATTGGTCGCCGCGCTCTTGAAAGTTGGCAGTCTATACATCGATACGCGCGAAAACCTGAAAGAGTCAGAATGCCGAGTTGCCTATTGGGAGGACCGCGCCCGTGGCCAGCCCGAACCGACATATCCCTCTGGATGCCCCAGCTATCTGTATTTCTACGTCAGCGGGCGATAGATTAGATGATCCGCAACAGCTTTTCGCGACGATGGTAGGCTGAAGAAGGCCGAAGGCGGCACTGATGCCGCCCTGCGCAGTACCGGTAAAAGTTGATCCGGATGGGGCGCTGTGATGGTGCCGGTGGAGGTGCCGATCGAAACCAACCGCCGCAGTTGTCGAATTCGTTGGTCCTTGGCAGCGCTATGAGTGATCGCGCCCTTGGAGATCGCATCGACATCCTGAAATCGCTCCCACCGGGTGATGTCGTACCCCAGCACGCAGTCGAAATCGGCTCGGCCGAGCTGAACATCGCGGATCAGATCCTGCAGCCCGTCCAGTCCCCGAATGCGAAGCCCGCTCCGGCCGGCGTCAGCATAGGTGCGCACGATGGTGATGTGCCGCCGGGCTGCGTGTGCGGCGATCGCCGCCATCTGGTTCTCGATCGAATATCTCTGGGCGTCTGACGACATGCGGACATGTTGCGCGGCTTTCAGTCCCCGCAACGTGTCGTCGTCGGGAGGTACGGTTATCCGCATGAACCGGGCCCTGCTTGACTGCCGCAGCGGAGATTGGGCCAGAGGTGCAAGGGAGGTTTCCCGCACTGGCTGGACCTGAGGCGCGATGGGTATTTCGAAGGGACTGCGGGGCAATCCTGAGCGCGCGCATGGGAGCGAACGGCATGAACGATCCCGGACGAGCCGCACGAAAAGGGAAGCCACTCAAGCCAGAAAAAGGCGTCTGGCGCGGCTAACGATCTGTAGCCGAAAACAGGCCGTCAGCCGGAGCCGGCATTCGGTCTGTTTTGGTAGCTTTCGGACTAGACCCAGAACGCCGAGGCGGCTATATGACCGGCCTGCAAGCTGCTGATTTGCAAACCTTTCAGCCGGCCTTGCAAAACCTCCGAAGAAAGCTGAGCAATTTCAAGCGCTTCGGTGGGGAATGGTGTAACGGTAGCACAACAGACTCTGACTCTGTTTGTCTTGGTTCGAATCCAGGTTCCCCAGCCAATTCCGGGCGGTTTTCCCCACGGTGCGGTTCCAAACCGTTCGGGCGTAGACGCCAGGTTCATCGCCACATCACCACACGCGGCGGTTTGCCTCACCTGACATTCGCGTTTCCAAGTCGGATCGCGGCCCGCTCTATCGTCCTTGGGCTGCACAACCCAAGGAGATCCGCAAATGCCCTATGTCGATGGTTTCGTTCTCGCCGTGCCGAAGGACAACATCGAGGCCTACAAGGCGATGGCGACGACCGCCTGCGCCATCTGGATGGAACACGGCGCGCTCGATTATGTCGAATGCATCGGCGATGACGTTCCCTATGGAGAGCTCACCTCGTTTCCGCGCGCGGTGATCGCGAAGGAGGACGAGATCGTGGTGTTCGCCTGGATCGTCTATCGGGACCGCGAGAGCCGCGATGCCATCAACAAGAAGGTGATGGCGGATCCGCGGCTGAAAATGGAAGGCATGCCGTTCGACGGCAAGCGCATGATCTATGGAGGCTTCACCACGCTGCTTCGGGCGAGCGACATCGTGACGTGAGGGGGCCCGCTACTTGATCTTGTCGTAGGCGGAAGCGAAATCGCCGAGCGGCATCGGGATCGCGATCGTCTCCTTGGCCATGTTCTGGAACGAGACCTTCAGCTGCTTGCCCGACCGCAAGGCGGTGAGCAGGTCCGGCGCAACCGGGGTCGAGGCGTAGCAGCCGCGGTTCTCGCAGGTCTGGATCTGGAGATCGAACGCCTTGCCTTCGTCGACCTGGAGCTTGGCCCCGACGGGAAGGTTGAGGCCGAGCGGCAATTGCAGAAGCGCGATCGGCGTGCGGGTGTCGGGCGCGATGCGGATGTTGATCAGGACGACGGTCTGGCCGGTCTTGGTCAGCACCGCGTTCTGCTCCATGGCGCATTCGAGCGCCGCGTCGCGGCTTGCGCTGGTGCAGCGGACGATCCAGCCGGGCTGTCCGGAAGCCCCGTCAGCCTGCGCCTGCGTCGGGGCAGGCGCGGGCTGCGCGGCCGGGGCGGGCGCGGCGTTCTTCTTGGCGCCCTGCTGGGCGTGTGCTGCGCCCGCTGACAACAGGACAGCAGCGACAAGGGCGACAAGTCTGGATTGCACAGGCATGGGAAACCGCATTTGCGAACCGGGGTCTCGCTGTAGCGTCGCGGCAGGCGCGGCGCAAGCTTACTCGGCGGCTTCCTTGACGCTGCGGTGCTCGGGCGTCTCCTCGCCTTCGTCGTCCGAACGGCCCCAGGTCGAGAACCAGTTGTTGAGCTGGTCGAGATAGAGATAGACGACCGGCGTGGTGAACAGCGTCAGCGCCTGGCTGACGATCAGGCCGCCGACCATGGCGTAGCCGAGCGGCTGGCGGATTTCGGCGCCGGTGCCGTGGCCGAGCATGAGGGGCACGCCGCCGAGCAGGGCCGCCATCGTCGTCATCATGATCGGACGGAAGCGCAGCAGTGCGGCCTGGCGGATCGATTCCTCCGGCGTCTTGTGCTCGTCGCGCTCGGCGGCAATCGCGAAGTCCACCATCATGATGCCGTTCTTCTTCACGATGCCGATCAGGAGGATGATGCCGATCAGCGCGATCAGGCTGAAGTCGAATCCGGCCGCCATCAGGATCGCGAGCGCGCCGACGCCGGCCGAGGGTAGCGTCGACAGAATCGTGATCGGATGGATGTAGCTCTCGTAGAGAATGCCGAGGATCAGATAGACCACGACCAGCGCGGCGAGGATCAGGAGCGGCACGGTGCCGAGCGATTGCTGGAATGCCTGCGCGGTGCCCTGGAAGCTCGAATTCAGCGTGGGCGGCGTCCCGAGCTCCGCCATCGCCTTCTGCACGGCCTCGGTGGCCTGGCCGAGCGCGACGCCTTGCGCGAGATTGAAGCTGATCGTGATCGACGGGAACTGGCCCTGATGGCTGATCGAGAGCGGGCGGACCGGATCGGTGGTCCAGCTCGCGAAGGTCGACAGCGGCACCTGGTCGCCGGTCAGCGGCGATTTCACGTAGAGCTTGTTCAGCGTCTCGAGATCGCCCTGCATCTCCGGCAGGACTTCCAGGATCACCTTGTAGGTGTTGAGCTGCGTGAAATATTGCGTGACCTGCCGCTGTCCGAAGGAATCATACAGCGTGTCGTCGATCAGCTGGGGCTGGATGCCGTAGCGGGCGGCGGTGTCGCGGTTGATCTTGAGCTGGACCGTCGTGCCCTGCGTCTGCTGGTCGGTCGCGACGTCGCGCAGCTCCGGCAGTGTCTGCATCTTGGCGAGGATCTTCGGCGCCCATTCGTTCAGCTCGTCCAGATTGGCGTCTTGCAGCGTGAATTCGAACTGAGTGCGCGTGGGTCGGCCGCCGAGCCGCACGTCCTGGGCCGCCTGCATGTAGAGGCGGGCGCCTTGGACCTTGTCGAACTGCGGACGCAGACGCGCGATGATCTGCTGGGCCGATGCGTCACGCTCATTGCGCGGCTTCAGCGTGATGAACAGGTTGCCGTTGTTGCCGGCACGGCCGCTGCCGCCGATCGACATGGCAACGCTGGCAACGTCGGGATCGGCCAGGATGATCTTGCCGAGTTGCTCCTGGCGTCTCACCATCTCCTTGAACGAGATGTCCTGCGAGGCTTCAGACGTGGCCGTGATCAGGCCGACGTCCTGCTGCGGGAAGAAGCCCTTGGGGATCAGCACGAACAGGTAGATCGACAGGCCGAGCGTGACGAAGAAGATCGCGAGCGTGGTGCGCCGCCAGGCGAGGGCGTGATCGAGCACATATTCGTAGCCGCGCAGCATCGCGTCGAAGGCGCGCTCGCTCCATTGATAGAAGCGGCCGTGCTGCACCTCGCCATGGGCGCGCAGGAAGCGTGAGGCCATCATCGGCGTCAGCGTCAGCGATACGAACATCGAAACGAAGATCGTCATCGCCAGCACCACGGCGAATTCGCGGAACAGGCGCCCGATAATGCCGCCCATCAGGAGCAGCGGGATCAGCACCGCGACCAGCGAGATGCTGATGGAGACGATCGTGAAGCCGATTTCCTTGGAGCCCTTGAAGGCGGCCTCCATCGGCGAGTCGCCTTCCTCGATGTAGCGCGTGATGTTCTCGAGCATCACGATGGCGTCGTCGACCACGAAACCGACCGCGATGGTGAGCGCCATCAGCGACAGATTGTCGAGCGAATAACCCACCGGCCACATCAGGGCGCACGCGCCCAGCAGCGCCAGCGGAACCGTGACGGTAGGAATGACCGTCGCCCAGAAGCTGCGCAGGAAGATGAAGATGACCATGACCACGAGCACAATGGTCAAGAGCAGCGTGAACTGGACGTCCTCGACCGCGGCACGGATGGTCGCGGTGCGGTCGCTGATGAGCTCGATCTTGATCGCGGGCGGGATCGCCGCCACGAGACGAGGGAGTGTCGCCTTGATCCTGTCGACGGTTTCGATGACGTTGGCGCCGGGCTGCTTGAAGATCACCAGGAACACGCCGCGCTTGCCGTTGGCCCACGCCGCCTGCTTGGCGTCTTCGGCAGCGGTGACCGCTTGGCCGATATCGCGGATTCGCAACGGAGCGCCGTTGCGATAGGCGATGATGACGTCGTTCCAGTCCTTCGCGTGGGTGAGCTGGTCGTTGGCGTAGATCGTATAGGCCCGCTTCTCGCCGTCGATATTGCCCTTGGGGCTGTCGACCGTGGTGATCGCGATCTGGCTGCGGATGTCCTCCATCGACAAGCCCTTGGCGACCAGCTTTGCGGGATCGACCTGAATGCGGATCGAGGGTTTCTGCTGGCCGCCGATGAAGACCTGGGCGACGCCCGAGAGCTGGCTGATCTGCTGGGCGAGCTGGGTGTCGACGGCATCGCTGACGCTGGTCAGCGGCAGCGTCTCCGATGTCGCCGACAGTAGCAGGATCGGCGCGTCGGCGGGGTTGACCTTGCGGTAGGTCGGGGGCGACGGCAGGTTCCTCGGCAACTGGCCGCTGGCCGCGTTGATGGCACCCTGTACGTCGTTGGCGGCGCCGTCGATGTTGCGGTTGAGGTCGAATTGGATGGTGATCGACGCCGTGCCCAGATAGCTCGTCGAGGTCATCTGCGCGATGCCAGGAATCTGGGCGAATTGCCGCTCGAGCGGCTGCGCCACCGACGAAGCCATGGTCTCGGGGCTGCCGCCGGGCAAATTGGCGGTGACCTGAATGGTCGGAAAGTCCACCTGCGGCAGGGGCGCGACCGGGAGCAGGGGATAGGCGACCAGGCCGACGAAGAGAATGCCGGCCATCAGCAGCGAGGTGCCGATGGGATATCGGATGAAAGGCGCCGAAATCCCGCCCCCGATCATTGCTGTCGAACCTTGTTCTGGGTCGGATCCGAGCTTGCTACCGCCGTCGACACCAGGCTTCCGGGCTGCACCTTGAACTGTCCACCGACGATCACCTGCTGACCGGGGCTCAATCCTTCCTCGATGACCGAATGACCGTCGATGCCATAGCTGACCTTGATCTTGTGCAGTTCGGCCTTGTTGTCCTGGTTGACCGTATAGGCATAGAGCCCGTTGGTGGAGCGCTGGACCGCGTCATCCGGAACGACCGTCGCATCATTCAGCGTTCGCACCAGGAGCCGCGTCGAGACCGATTGGCCCGGCCACAGCGTTCTTTCCTTGTTGTCGAACACCGCCTTGAGCCGGATCGTGCCGCTGCTCGCGTCGACCTGGTTGTTGATCACAGCGAGCTTGCCCTCGGCCAGCGTCCTCTTGCCGTCGGTGGTGAAGGCGATCACCTTGAGCGCGCCGGCCTTCTGGCCCTCGCTGATATAGGGGAGCTGGTCTTCCGGCGCGGTGAAGATCACGGCGATCGGCTCGACCTGCGAGATCGTGACGATGGCGGTCTGCGACGAAGCGTTGACGATGTTGCCGATGTCGACCTGACGCAGGCCTGCCACGCCGGTGATCGGCGCCTTGATCTGGGTGTAATCGAGCTGGGTCTGGGCGTTGGAGATCGCGGCATCGTCGGCGGCGATCTGGGCGGTGAGCTGAGCGACGGTGGAGCGCTGTGTGTCGACGCGCTGGGCGGTGGCGAATTCGCCGAGCTTCGTGGCGCGCTGGAGTTCGAGATTGGCATTGGCGAGACTGGCCTCGTCCTGCGCCTTCTTGGCCTTGGCTTGGTCAAGCGCGGCCTGATAGGGACGGGGATCGATCGAAACCAGGAGATCGCCCTGCTTGACGATCTGGCCTTCCCTGAATTCGAGCTTGTCGATCTGGCCATCCACACGGCTTCGGACCTGGACCGTGTTAAAGCCCTGAACCGTGCCGAGACCAGTGAGATAGACCGGAAAGTCGGTCTTCTGAACCGGCGCAACGCTGACCGGGACGGCGGAGGGGCGAGGCGGGCCTTTTTGTGCGGTCTGGGTTTTTCCAGCCTCGGACGTGCCGAATTTCTGCCAACCATAATAGCCCGCAGAAGCCACGGCCGCGATGATCAGAAGCCAAAGGATCGGCCGGGACTTGTTCATGTCGTCTCGTGTCGGCTCGTATGCCCTCGGCTACGACTATCGGGGCAATCGTACGGTTCCAGCATGATGTATAATACACGCCAACTTCCAGAGTAAACAGCACTATCGGGTGAGAATCCTAAACAATTGGAAAGCTTTGCACCGTGTAGGCAGCTCGCTGGCGCGGCGACGTGCAATGCCGCGTTTTCCCGCCGCGACCGGCCGGCGTGCAAGTCTTCCGCAGCGCGCGGAGCAGTGTGCTCGGGACGACCGGCCCCGCGCCGCGCCGCCTTTCGGATCTGCCGCAAGAACGGTGCTAAGTCGCGTCGTGGGCCGTTTCGGTTACCCTGGATTTCGGCATCGTCCATTTCGGCGCCGCATCGACGGAGCAAAGCCTGGACGAGCTGAACGGCAAGCTGATCGCGTGCCAGATTCTGAAAGGGATTGATCGCGCGTGTCGCCAACGAGCAGCGCGATCCCTTGTGCTTTCTCACCGACTTTCGCGACGAGATCAAAGCCGTCGTCAACGGCGCCAACATCGCCGGCATGGACAGCACCGATCGCGTGCGCGCCGTTGCGCAGAAGACCGTCGACGAGTTGCTGTGGCTGATGAAACCCAGAGCGGCGATCGAGTGGCCAGCAATCGATTTGCGTCTAGGACGCACCCTTCGCTCAGAGAGCGGGGCAGTTTAGAATCGTTTTGATCTTGATCTATTCAAGGGTTCTCGCGAACGGCACGCATTGACCTGCAATTGTGTGGCCGATACCAACAGCCGACATTCGTTCGACGCGTGTGAACGACAGGAATTGGAGGGCCTTGTGCTCTATCCTCCAGCACCTCTCATCGCTCCCGTGACCAGGGCGACGCGGGTTGCGTCTTTCTTCTGGCTTCAGAGCATGATACGGGACAATCAAGCCCGGAGCATGATCTTTGACCTCGACACCGCGATTCAGGCGCTGGTGGAACGGCTCGGGCGTGACGATCCCGAAACGGTCAAATTGACGGGTATCTAGCACAATCTCATTCGCTACTGGGCCGAAGTATGAAGACCATGTCCTTCCAAGCAAGCCTTGCCGCAGCCTTGATGCTGGCGTCTGCCTGGCTCGCATCCCCCGTTTCCGCCCAGACGCAGAGCCCGCCGGCACCGGCCCCATCGACGGCTCAGCCGTCCGCTGCCGGAACCGTCCCCCCGGCAGCTGCGCCTGCGGCCTCGACGGCTCCCGCCGTCGTGGGCGCCGCCCCGGTGGCCGCCAATCCCGCGAGTGCGAAGCCCGAGGCGGCGGCCATGAAGGAATTGTCGCCCTGGGTGATGTTCATGTCGGCGGACGTCATCGTGAAGGCGGTGATGATCGGGCTCGCCTTCGCTTCGCTGATGACCTGGACCGTCTTCATCGCCAAGTCGATCGAGCTGTCGGTCGCCTCCGGCAAGCTGCGTTCGGCGTTGAAGAAGATTGCGGAGGCGCGCTCGCTTGCCGAAGCGCAGATGGCGCTCGGCACCAAGGAGGGCATCCTGCCGTCGTTCCTTGCGGCGGCGTTGCGCGAAGCGCGGATGTCGGCCGGCCTGTCCAGCGATGCCGGCATCAAGGAGCGCGCGGCCTCGAGCTTCTCAGAGATCGTGCGTGCGGAGCAGCGGCGCATCCGGATCGGCATGGGCGTGCTCGCGACCATCGGCTCGACCTCGCCCTTCGTCGGCCTGTTCGGCACGGTCTGGGGCATCATGAACAGCTTCATCGGCATCTCGAAGTCGCAGACCACGAACCTCGCAGTGGTCGCACCCGGCATCGCCGAGGCGCTGCTCGCCACCGCGATCGGCCTCGTCGCCGCCATTCCCGCCGTCATCATCTACAACCACTTCTCGCGCGTGACGAAAGGCTATCTCGAGCTCGTCAGCCGCGCCTCGGGCGCGGCGGGGCGGCTGCTGTCGCGCGATCTCGACCGCAGCCACGGCAGCGTGCATTCGCGCGCGGCGGAGTAGACCATGGCCGTTTCCCTCGCAGACAATGATGACGACGATGATTTCTCGGAAACGCATGACATCAACGTCACGCCGTTCATCGACGTCATCCTGGTGCTGCTGATCATCTTCATGGTCGCCGCGCCGCTGTCCACGGTCGACCTGCCGATCGATCTGCCGACGTCGAGTGCGACGCCGCAGAAGAAGCCGGACAAGCCGACCTATCTCAGCATCAAGCCCGATCTGACGCTCGCGATCGGGGAGAACGCCGTTCACCGGGCCGAGTTGATCGGAACCCTCGACGGCCTTTCCGAGATGAGCAAGGACAAGTACGTTTTCCTGCGCGCCGATCGCTCGGTGCCCTATGGCGAGTTAATGGGCGTGATGGAGCTCTTGCGCTCGGGCGGCTATACGCGGGTGAAGCTGGTCGCGCTGGAAGGCGCACCGGGGGCGCCTGTGGCAGGCGCCGCCCAGCCTTAAGAAGACGGAACGATGGCGGACGAACCGAGACCATCCCGGAAGCTCTGGATCCTGGCGGCGGCCGCCGCGCTCGCCCTGCATCTCGGCGGTGCTGCGCTCGCGCTGGCGCATTTGCACGGCGACGACGACGGCGATGGTCTCGGCGCGGCCGGAGCCGAGTTCGCGGTCGAGATGGCTTCGCCGGAGGCTCAGGAATCCGATTTGCCGACCGGACCAAACGACTCCGCGGCACAAGAGGAGCGCCCGGAGCTTCCGGAGCAGAAGGCCGAACTGAAGGAGACAGAACTTCCTCAAGATCTACCGCAAGAGGCCGAGGATCCCGATCGCATTGTCAGCGAAAAGGTTGCGAAGAAGGAGCAGGACGACGATCCAAAGGCGGCTGCCGTTGAAACGCCCGCCATGGAGGCTGCCCCGAAGCAGGTTGATATGGCCCGGCAAACGTTCGAGGACGCAACGCGCGAGGCCGAAAAGGCCCTGGCGCCGGTGGTTGGGCTCGGCAAGGACATCCTGAAGATCACGGTGGACTGGAACAAGAAAATCAGTGCGCGTATCAAGCAGCACCAGATCAATCCGGAAGGCAGAGAGAACGCCAATCAGAAGGTCACGGTGAGTTTCGCGCTCAACCGAAAGGGAAATGTGGTCTCGGTCGACGTGATCGCCTCGTCCGGCGACGCCGCCTACGATGCAGCTGCGATCTCGATGGTTCGCAAGGCGGATCCTTTCGAGCCGCCTCCGGTTCAACTGACCGAGGAGCGTTTCGAGCGCACCCTCGAGATCAACTTCGCGCCTGAGAAATCGAAGAAGACCGCCAACAAGAAGTCGGCTCAGCGCCAGTAGAGCCGGATCCCGACATAGACCACCACCAGGCAGGCGAAGATCAGCGCGACCGGGAGGGGGCGTTTCTGGGCTCCGCTGGCCGCGCCTGTCGCGAAGAAGCCAGCGTTCTTCGGCTTCGGCGCCGGGCGCCGGAAAGCGGTAACATTATCCGCTGCCGGCTTGGCCTGGCGGGGACGGACATCGGGCGGTGTTCCAGCGCCCCCCATCTCGACGTAATAGGCCTTGTAGATCGCACCGATGGTAGCCTCCGTCGCCTCGCCCTCGCTCATCTGCGCCAACAGGTTTCTGTAGCTGCTCAGGAACTCTTGGGCCTCCGGAGGCAGCGCGGACGCCCCGTTGAGCTTAGCCATCATCTTCCAGGTGGCGAAATCGGCGCGGGCGCGGGTGTCGGCGCGTCGCGCGATCAGCATATCGGCAGCTTTGACCAAGTCGGCCTCTGGCCTTTCGGCTCGTGTTCGGGTGTTCCGGTTCAACTACGCATTGCCGGTTAGGAAGAGAACAGCCTGAATCACATAACCGGTCAACGTCCGCAGTATTGCTGAAATAACATCAAGATTTAGACCTAACTGCGAGCCCGCCAGCGGCAGCAGGATCAAGAGCCCGATCAGGATCAACATACCGAACGGCTCGAGCCGGGCCAGCGGAAAGGCGAGGGCCCGCGGCAGCAGCCCGACCGCGACGCGGCCGCCGTCCAGCGGCGGGATCGGCATCATGTTGAAGACGGCCAGGATGGCGTTGATGATGAGGGCATTCTTGAGGTTGTCGGCAACCCATTTCGCCGCGCTCGCGGGCACCAGCGGCAGGGCATGGAAGGCGAGGGCGGTGGCGAGCGCCAGCAGGATGTTGGTGGCGGGTCCGGCCAGCGCTACCCAGACCATGTCGAGCCTGGGATTGTTCAGCTTGCGGAAGTTTACCGGCACCGGCTTGGCGTAGCCGAACAGGAACGGCGAATGCGCGAACAGCAGCATCGCCGGCAGGATCAGAGTGCCGAACGGGTCGATATGCCTCAGCGGATTGAAGCTGACGCGGCCGAGCTGCGCGGCCGTGTTGTCCCCGAGCCGGTCCGCGACGAAGGCATGCGCGGCCTCATGGAAGGTGATGGCGAGCACGAGGGGAAGCACCCACACCGAAAGGTCATAGAAGGAAATGTTCACCAGCTCATCCGTTTCGTTTCGGCCCGCGCGATTTGCAAAGCTGGCCGTATAGGGCCACACACCTCTGCGATCCATCGTTATATGGCGTTCGATTCCGAAATTGCCCGTTGCAGATGATTTGCCAGCAATGCGGCCGGCCGCGACAGATTGCTCGCGCGGTGGAGGCGGATGTCCGCGGCCGGCAGCCGCGGCAGGCCGTCGCGTTCCGAGAGGACTCGGAGGCGAGGCGGCAGGGTGCCGGCCTTCACGACCGTGATGGCCAGGCCCTGTGCCGCAATCGCTTCGACCGCCGCAAGGGTCCGGCTGACGAAGGCGAGCCGCCAGGGGCGGGCGGCAGCATCAAGCGCCTCAGTGGCCCATTGCCGGAACAGGCAGCCCGGCGGATAGAGCGCAACGGACAGCGTGTCATGCGGCGCCCCAGCCGAGTATGACGCGGCTGCGGCCCAAACCGCCTGCTCGCGCCGCAGCAGCTCGCCCTCGCCGTGTCCTTCCGGATGCATGGCGATGACGAGATCATAGGCCTCGCCGAGCCGGGCCGGCATCGTGGCGGTCAGCCCGGTCTCGATCTCGACCCGGATCTCCGGATGGATCTTGGCGAATTGCGCCAGCAACGATGGAACGACGATGGTGCCGTAATCGTCCATCACCCCGAGGCGGATTATGGCCTCGCGCTTGCGGAGCGCATCGACCGCTTCTGCATTGAGCTCGAGAAGCCGCTTGGCATAGGCAAGCAGCTCCCGGCCGGCCGCGCTCAGTGCCACGCCCGACCTCGTGCGGTGAAACAGCCTGAGATCCAGCCGTTCTTCGAGACGCCTGATCTGGACGCTCACCGCCGATTGGGTGCGGTTCAACATCGCGGCCGCGCGCGTGAACGACCGATGCTCGGCAACGGCGAGGAAGGCCTTCAGAAGGTCGAGGTCGAGATCAGGCGAGGTCATGACGAAAGCTTATCCTGCTATGACGCAAATTCCATTCCCCGTTTTGGCGCGCCTCCTATGCTGCCCGCAAAGTCGATGGGAGGATTCGTGGGCGAGATCATTGGCGTTCTTGCTGCCGTTTTGTCGAGCGGGCTCGGCGGGACCTCGGTCGGCGCGACGCGCTATCTCGTCGACAGCCTCGATCCGCTCGCGATCGGCTCGTTCCGGTTCGGCATCGGTTTTGTCCTGCTGCTGCCTCTGGCGCTGCTGCGCGGCGATCGCTGGCCGGAGCGGGGGGATTGGGCCGCCGCCGTCGGACTTGGCATTCTCTTCTTCGCGCTGTTCCCGATCCTGTTCAACGCCTCGCTGATCTTCACGACGGCGGCGCGCGGCGCGCTCGCGCTATCGACGCTGCCGCTGCTGTCGCTCGTGATCGGGGCCGCGCTCGGCGCCGAAGCCTTGACCTGGCGCAAATCCATCGGCGTCGTGACTGCGACGTTTGGCGTTGCGGTCGCGCTGCTCTCCGACCTCGCCTCGGCGCCGTCAGGCGCCTGGCGTGGCGATCTGCTGATGATGGCGGCTGCGCTGTGCATGGCGCTCTACGGCATCTGGTCGAAGCCGCTGATCCGTCGCTCCAGCCCGATCGCCTTTACGACCATGAGCATGGCGGCGGGTGCATCCTGCCTCATCCTGCTTTCGTATGTCCGCGACAGCTTTGCTCCCGTCGCCGGCTTCGGCATGCCGCAATGGCTAGGAGCCTTCTATCTGGGTGCCTTCGGCGCGGCGCTGACCTTCTATCTCTGGGCCTTCGCGCTGGAGCGGACGACGCCGACGCGCGTCGCAATCTCGGTGACGGTCAACCCGATCACGGCATCGCTGGTCGGCGCCTGGCTGCTGAACGAGCCGCTGCGCTGGAATCTGGCGGCCGGCATCGTTGCGGTGTTTGCCGGGATCTGGATCGCAACGACGGAACGGCGCATCGAAGCGGCTGGCGCCTCAGGCTGATCGCGACCTCACGCTGGGATGGTCGTCTGATATTGCACCAGACCGTCGTTGAGCTTCACCCAGGCGAGCTTCTCGCTCACCCAGATGTGCTCGGTCGGGGCGAAGGCATTGCGATCGTCGAACGTGGCGAGCGCCACGCCTGCCAGCGTGCCGTTGCGCCGCCAGGCGAACAGGCGCGTGCCGCACTGCTTGCAGAACACGCGGTCGATGTTCTCGGACGATGCGTAGCGGGCGGTCTCGCCCTCGACGCTGAGCGCGCGCTGGTCGAACTGCGCGCGTGCGAAGTAGGGCGATCCCATCGCCTTCTGGCAGATGCGGCAATGGCAGATGCGGACGTTGAGCGGCTCGCCCTCCGCCTTGAACCGCACCGCGCCGCACAGGCAACCACCTTCGCGGATCATGATGTCCTCAATAGGTCGCGCGTCCGCCCGAGATGTCGAACACCGCACCGGTCGAGAAGGCGCAATCCTCGGATGCAAGCCAGGCCACCATCGCGGCGAGCTCTTCCACCAGCACGAAGCGTGCCTTCGGGATTTTCGAGAGCATGAAGTCGATATGCTGCTGCGTCATCTGGTCGAAGATCGCGGTCTTGGCGGCGGCCGGCGTCACCGCGTTGACGAGGATGTCATGGGCGGCGAGCTCCTTGCCGAGCGACTTCGTCAGCGCGATCAGGCCGGCCTTGGAGGCCGAATAGTGCGCGGCGTTCGGGTTGCCTTCCTTGCCGGCGATCGAGGCGATGTTCACGATGCGCCCGTATTTCTGCTTGAGCATTTCGGGCACGATCGCCTTTGAGACGATGAAGGGGCCGTCGAGGTTGATGCGCAGCACCTTGCGCCATTCCTCGAACTCGGTCTCCCAGACCGGCTTGTTGACGCCGGCGATGCCGGCATTGTTGACGAGGATATCGATCTTGCCGAAGGCGGCCAGCGTCGCATCGCGGGCCTGCTCCACCTCCGCAGTGTCGGTGACGTCGACCTTGAAGACTTTCGTTTCGCCGCCGATCTCCTTGGCCGTCTTCTCGGCCAAGCCTGAGTCAAAGTCCCAGATCGCGACCTTGGCGCCGGAGGCGACGAAGCGCTCGGTGATGGCGCGGCCAAAGCCCTGCGCGCCGCCGGTGACGATCGCGACGCGGCCATTGAGATCGATCTTGTTCATGCCGGAGGCCTTCTTGCGTCAGAGCATGTAGCCGCCGTCGACGACGAGATCGACGCCGGTGGTGAAGGCGCTCTCGTCGCTGCCCAGATAGACCGCCATCGCCGCGATCTCCTCGGCGGTGCCGAGCCGGCCCATCTTCTGGCGGGAGATGAACATCTCCTTGCCCTGCGGGCCTTGCGCGGCGGCGCGGTCAAGCATCGAGGGCGTCTCGACCGTGCCGGGGCAGATCGAGTTGCAGCGGATGCCCTTGGTGATGAAGTCGAGTGCGACGGCTCGCGACAGCAGCGACACCGCCGCCTTCGACGAGCTGTAGACGTAGCGGTTCGCCGGCGGCCTCAAGGCCGCGCAGGACGAGATGTTGACGATGCTGCCGCCGCCGCCGGCGATCATGTCGGGCAGGAACGCCTTAATGGTCCGGTGCATCGACTTGACGTTGAGGTCGAACGAGAAATCGAAATCCTCTTCCGAGCACTCCAGGATGGTGCCGTGGTGCACGAAGCCGGCGGCGTTGAGCAGGATGTCGATCCTGCCGACGCGCTTGGCGAAGGCGTTGACTTCGGCCGTGTTGCGGACGTCGAGCTTTGCGACCTCGGCGATGCCTTCCTTCGTCAGGCTCGCGATGCCGGCTTCGTTGATGTCGGTGGCGATGACGGTTGCGCCTTCACGCGCGAATGCGATCGCGCAAGCGCGCCCAATGCCTGCCGCCGCAGCCGTGACGACGGCGCGCTTTCCCTTGAGGCGGTCTGCCATGTTGTTTCTCCTTGCAAATTTTTCTTCGTCATTCCGGGGCGCGCCTCTTGGCGCGAACTACGGTGCGCAATTGCGCACCTGAGAAGCCATCGGGCCACAGCGTCGGTGGATGAATGGATTCCGGGCTCGCGACTGCGTCGCGCCCCGGAATGACCGTGTCAGTGATTGTCCCGCGCCACACCGAACGTGCCGGCGACGTTCTGGTACCTTGTGGCGAGCTCCATGCAGGCGCCGGTCGATTGCTGGCCGACGGTGTTGCGATAGATCTCCTGCCACGGCGTCTGGTTCGGCGGATGCTTGAAGCCGCCGCTGGCCTTGAGCTCGGCGTGGCGCTTCTTCAGCTCCTCGTCCGAGATCAGGATGTTGGCGCTGCCCTTGTTGAGGTCGATGCGGACCTTGTCGCCGGTCTTGAGGACGGCAAGCCCGCCATTGGCAGCCGCTTCAGGCGAAGCGTTGAGGATGGAGGGCGAGCCAGAAGTGCCGGACTGGCGGCCGTCGCCGATGCAGGGCAGGGACAGGATGCCGCGTTTGATCAGCGCCGCCGGCGGCTGCATGTTCACGACCTCGGCGCCACCTGGGTAGCCGATCGGGCCGGTGCCGCGGATGAACAGCACGCAGCGCTCGTCGATGTCGAGCGAGGGGTCGTCGATCCGTTCGTGATAATCCTCCGGCCCTTCGAACACGATGGCGCGGCCCTCGAAGGCATTGAGGTCCTTCGGATTGCTGAGATAGCGGTCGCGGAATTCCTTGGAGATCACGCTTGTCTTCATAATCGCGGAATCGAACAGATTGCCCTTCAGCACCAGGAAGCCGGCGTCCTTCACCAGCGGCTTGTCGTAAGCCCAGATCACGTCGTTGTCGGGTGCGGGCGCGTTCTTGCAGTTCTCGCCGATGCCGCGGCCGTTGACCGTGACGGCGTCCTCATGGATGCGCTTGTGCTTCATCAATTCGCGCACCACGGCGGGTACGCCGCCGGCGCGGTGAAATTCCTCGCCGAGATAGAAGCCGGCCGGCTGCATGTTGACCAGGAGCGGCACGTCGTGGCCGAACTTCTGCCAGTCCTCGATCGACAGCTCGACGCCGATATGGCGGGCGAGCGCGTTGATGTGGATCGGCGCGTTGGTCGAGCCGCCGATCGCCGAATTGATCACGATGCAGTTCTCGAACGCCTTGCGGGTCAGGATGTCGGAAGGCTTCAGATCCTCCCAGACCATCTCGACGATACGTTTTCCGGTCTCGTAGGCGATCTGGCCGCGCTCACGATAGGGCGCCGGGATCGCCGCGCAGCCCGGCAGCGAGAAGCCGAGCGCTTCGGCGAGGCCGTTCATGGTCGAGGCGGTGCCCATGGTGTTGCAATGGCCGACCGAGGGCGCCGAGGAGGCCACGATCTCCATGAACTCTTCATAGTCGATCTCGCCGGCCGCGAGCCGCTCGCGCGATTTCCAGACGATGGTGCCGGAGCCGGTGCGCTCGCCATTGTGCCAGCCGTTCAGCATCGGGCCGCCCGACAGCACGATCGCGGGCAGGTTCACCGTCGCCGCCGCCATCATGCAGGCCGGCGTGGTCTTGTCGCAGCCGGTGGTCAGCACTACGCCGTCGAGCGGATAGCCGTAGAGAATCTCGACGAGGCCGAGATAAGCGAGGTTACGATCGAGCGCCGCGGTCGGGCGCTTGCCGGTCTCCTGGATGGGATGGGTCGGGAATTCCATCGCGATGCCGCCGGCCTCGCGAATGCCTTCGCGGACGCGATGCGCGAGCTCGAGATGATGGCGGTTGCAGGGGGACAGATCGTTGCCGGTCTGGGCGATGCCGATGATCGGCTTGCCGGATTGCAGCTCGGCGCGGGTGAGGCCGTAATTCAGGTAACGCTCCATATAGAGCGCGGTCATGCCCGGATTGTGCGGGTTGTTGAACCATTCCTGCGAGCGAAGATGGCGGCGGGTACCGTTGCTGCCGGCGGCATGCCCATTGGTTGGTTTCTTTGTCATTGGTTTCTCCTGCAATGCAAACGCACTGACGCATGGTGTCGGCATATGCGGTGCCCAAACGGCGCGCGCGATGATCTGCCTTCCCGCTGGCGGGTCGTTTCCTCACGATTCCGATACTAGTCGTGGCTGCTTGGTAACGCTATCATTTTGTTCGCCGCGCCCGCGCCTGATACGGCTGGCCTGCTGTCCGAACGTCGCGCCGACGAGCTTTGCCGCTCGATCACCTTGAAGCCGAGATCGAGCACCGGCTGCTCCGGGCGGCGGCCCTCGATCGCGTCGATCAGCATGGTGGCGGCCGTCTTGCCCATCTCGTAGCGGTTGGTGCGGACGCTGGTGAGGGTGGGGACGGCGGAGGCCATGAATTCGAGATCGTTGAAGCCGACGATCGCGATCTGCCCGGGCACTGCGATCTCCCGGCGCCGGCATTCGAACAACACGCCGAGCGCGAGATCGTCATTGGCGCAGAACACCGCGTCGATGCCGGGCTCGCTCGCCAGCAGATCGGTGAACAGGGCGCCGCCGAGCGTCACCGAGGTCGGCGTCGCCGTCGTGACCACCAGGCGCTGGTCGAACGATCCGGCGTCCTTCATGGCCGAGACATATCCGTCCAGCCGCCGCTGCACCCTGGGATCCATCCGCGCGCCGACGAAGCCGACCTTGCGGTGACCTTGCTCGAACAAGTGCGCGATCGCCGCGCGGGCCGCATCATAGTGCGAAAAGCCGATCATCATGTCGACCGGGTCCGGGCCAATCTCCATGATCTGCACGATCGGACAGTCCGCGGCCTGAAGCATCGCGCGCGACTCCGCGGTCTGGTCGATCCCCGTGACGATCAGGCCGGCCGGCTTCTGCGCCAGAAACAGACGCAGCAACTTCTCTTCCTGGAGAATGCTGTAGCGCGTGTTTGACAACTGGATCGAGTAGCGGCTGCCTTCGGAGGCGTCATAGATGCCGCGCAGCACGTCCGAGAACACGTTGTTGGTGAGCGAGGGGATCAAGACACCGATGACCTCGGTGCGTTGCGAGGCGAGGGCGCGCGCGGCAAGGTTGGGCACATAGCCGAGCTCCTTGGCCGCGCTCTCGACCCGCGTCCGCTTGGCGACCGACAGGGCCTCCGGATTGCGGAAAAAGCGCGACGCGGTAATCGGGCTGACGCCGGCGAGCTCGGCCACTTCGGCCAGCCGGATTTTGCCTGACTTGGTGCGTTTTCGACCCATTTGCTGCTCTTAACACAGTCAGTCCCGCAAACAAAGGAACGTTGACAGCGCTACCAGCAACGACTAACCAAAGACAAATTGCCAAAACCGCACAAACTACCGACAATGTTGCCCGCTAATATCGGGCCTGGTTCGGTAAAGTCCGAAAAACAAGACGGTCGCGGCGCGAGAGGCGTCGTGGACTATCGAGGAGGGAGCTAGATGTCGTCTGTGCAAATCCGCGACGTGCGGAAATCGTTCGGCAATTTTGAAGTCCTGCACGGCGTGACGATTCCGATCGAAGACGGCCAGTTCGTCGTCCTGGTCGGCCCCTCCGGCTGCGGCAAGTCGACGCTTCTGCGCATGCTCGCCGGCCTCGAGAACATCACTTCCGGGACGATCTCGATCGGCGACCGCGTCGTCAACAATGTCCAGCCCAAGGAGCGGGACATTGCGATGGTCTTCCAGAACTACGCGCTCTATCCGCACATGACGGTTGCCGACAACATGGGCTTCTCGCTCAAGCTGCGGAATGCGAGCTCGGACGAGATCAGCAAGCGCGTCAAGCGCGCCGCCGAGATCCTCGCGCTGTCGCCGCTGCTCGACCGCTATCCGCGACAGCTCTCCGGCGGCCAGCGCCAGCGCGTCGCCATGGGCCGCGCCATCGTGCGCGATCCGCAGGTGTTCCTGTTCGACGAGCCGTTGTCCAACCTGGACGCCAAGCTGCGTGTCGCCATGCGCACTGAGATCAAGGAGCTGCACCAGCGGCTGAAGACGACGACCGTCTACGTCACCCACGACCAGATCGAGGCCATGACCATGGCCGACAAGATCGTCGTCATGCACGACGGCATCGTCGAGCAGATGGGCACGCCGCTCGAGCTCTACGACAAGCCCGACAACCAGTTCGTCGCCGGCTTCATCGGCTCGCCCGCGATGAACTTCCTCAAAGGCCATGTGCGCGTCAATGGCGTCGCCACCTTCGAGGGGCCGAACGGTGTCAAGCTGCCGCTCAAGACCGCGCCGGCCAATTCCGATGGCCGTCCTGCGGTCTATGGCGTGCGACCGGAGCACTTCACCATCGCCGATGACGGCGCCGAGGCCGAGATCATCGTCGTCGAGCCGACCGGCTCGGAGACGCAGGTGTTTGCCAAGCTCGGCGGCGAGCAGGTCGTCGCGGTCTTCCGCGAGCGTCACCAGTTCAATCCGGGCGACAAGGTGCGGCTGAAGCCCGAGCCATCGCTGGTCCATCTGTTCGACGATGCGACGGGCAAACGCATGAACGCCTAACGCATTAGACGACAAGGCATAGACAACAAAAAGCATCACAGGGAGGACATCATGCAAGACTTTACCCGCCGGTCTCTGCTTCAAGGCGGCACCGCTTTGGCTGCGACCGGCATGCTGACGGGGCCGGCACTGTTCGACTTCGCCAAGGCCTGGGCGCAGAGCGCGCCCTGGAAGGCCGAGCCGGTCGCCAAGCTGACGGTGATGCGCTGGAAGCGCTTCGTGCCGGCCGAGGACGATGCGTTCAACGCGATGGTGACGGCGTTCAAGGCCGCGACCGGCACCGAGATGAACACCTTCAGCGAGTCCTTCGAGGACGTGCAGCCGAAGGCCTCGGTTGCGGCCAATACCGGCTCCGGCCTCGATCTCGCCTGGGGTCTGCACACCCTGCCGCAGCTTTTCCCGACCAAAGTGCTGAAGATGAACGATGTCGCCGATTATCTCGGCAACAAATACGGCGGCTGGACCGATGCGGCGGCCAAAACCTGCAAGCTCGGCAACGACTGGCTCGGCATTCCCGTCGCGACCAACGGCGGTTACATGACCTACCGCAAGTCGGCGCTCGACAAGGCTGGCTTCAAGGAATTCCCGAAGGACTTCCCCGGCTTCCTCGAGATGTGCAAGGCGCTCAAGGCCAACAACACGCCGGCCGGCTTCGCGCTCGGTCACGCCTCGGGCGACGGCAATTCCTGGCTGCACTGGGTGCTGTGGGGCCACGGTGCCTACACGGTCGACCAGAACGACAAGATCGTCATCAATTCGCCGGAGACGGCGAAGGCGCTGGAATATTGCAAGGCGTTGTACGACAACTTCATTCCGGGCACGGCGTCCTGGAATGATTCCTCCAACAATAAGGCGTATCTCGCCGGCGAGCTCTATTGCACGGCGAACGGCATCTCGATCTACGTCGCCGCCAAGACCGATCCCAGCAAGAAGGAGCTCACCGAGGACACCTATCACGCGCTCTGGCCGGTCGGTCCGGTCGGCAAGCCGACCGAGCTGCAGCTGGCGCTGCCGATCCTCGCCTTCAACTTCACCAAATATCCGAATGCGGCGAAGGCCTTCGTCGCCTTCATGCTGGAGAAGGAGAACTACGAGAAGTGGCTGGCCGGCGCGCAGGGTTATCTGACGCAGACCCTGAACGCCTATGAATCGGCGCCGATCTGGACGGCCGATCCCAAGAACGCCGTGTTCTCGCAGGCTTCCAAGCGCACGCTGCCGGCGTCGGGCATCGGCACCGTCGGCGAGAAGGCGGCAACCGCGATCGCCGACTTCATCGTCGTCGACATGTTCGCCAATTACTGCACCGGCGCCAAGGATGTGAAGGGCGCGATGGCGGAAGCCGAGCGCCAGCTGAAGCGCATCTATCGCTGAACAGTCACGGGGCGGGCGGCTCTTCGGCCGCCCGCCCGTCAACATTTCGATCAGGGATATCGGGCATGGCTGATGTCGCAATTCCCCGGGCCAAGCCTCAGATGACCGAGGCTGGCGCCTGGACCCAGCTCAAATACAATCGCAACTGGCTCGGCTTCTGGTTCATGGTGCCGGCCATGGTGTTCCTGATCTTCTTCCTGGCCTATCCGCTTGGGCTGGGCATCTGGCTGTCCTTCACGGACACGCGCATCGGCAGGGTCGGACAGTTCATCGCCTTCGAGAACTACGAATGGTTGTGGGACGATTCCATCTTCTGGCTGTCGGTGTTCAACACGCTACTCTACACCTTCGTCGCCAGCGCCTTCAAATTCGGCATCGGCCTTTACCTCGCGCTGCTGCTCAACGAGCACATGCCGTTCAAGGCCATGCTGCGCGCGATGGTGCTCATCCCCTTCATCGTTCCGACGGTGCTCTCCGCGCTCGCCTTCTGGTGGATATTCGACTCGCAATTCTCGATCATCTCCTGGTCGCTGAAGCAGCTCGGCCTGATCAACCAGAACATCAACTTCCTCGGCGACACGACCTGGGCACGCATTTGCGTGATCTTCGCCAATATCTGGCGCGGCGTGCCCTTCGTGGCGATCACGCTGCTCGCAGGCCTGCAGACCGTCTCGCCCTCGCTCTATGAAGCGGCGACGCTCGACGGCGCTACGCGCTGGCAGAATTTCCGCTACATCACCTATCCGCTGCTGACGCCGATCATCGCCGTCGTGATGACCTTCTCGGTGCTCTTCACCTTCACCGACTTCCAGTTGATCTGGGCGATGACGCGTGGCGGCCCGGTCAACGCCACTCATCTGATGGCGACCCTGTCCTATCAGCGTGCGATCATCGCCGGCCAGCTCGGCGAGGGCGCCGCGATCTCCAGTGCGATGATCCCGTTCCTGCTTGCCGCCATCATGGTGTCCTGGTTCGGCCTGCAGCGTCGCAAGTGGCAGCAGGGAGAAAACAATGACTGATCTCCCCACCTCGCGGATCGATCTCAAGGCCGTCCTGCATAGCTCGGCTCCGACAGTCGCGAAGGATGATCACAGCGAGGGCATGAGCTATCTGCAGTCGGTGCCGCGCAGGCTGGTGACGCTTTACCTGCCGCTCGCCATCATCGTCGTCGTCCTGCTGTTCCCGTTCTACTGGATGGCGCTGACCTCGGTGAAGCCCGACGAGCAGCTGCTCGACCTCGACAAGTACAATCCGTTCTGGACTTGGAATCCGACCTTCAAGCACTTCCACAAGCTGTTGTTCGAGAGCTACTATCCGTACTGGCTCTGGAACACGATGTATGTGGCGATCTGCGCGACGGTGCTCTCGATCATCGCCTCGGTGTTCGCCGCCTACGCCATCGTGCGCTTGCGTTACAAGGGCGCCAATCTCGTCGGCGGCCTGATCTTCCTCGCCTATCTGGTGCCGCCGTCGATCCTGTTCATTCCGCTCGCCACCGTCGTGTATCAGTACGGCCTGTTCGATTCGCCGCTGGCGCTGATCCTGACCTATCCGACCATCCTGATCCCGTTCTCGACCTGGCTGTTGATGGGCTATTTCAAGACCATCCCCTTCGAGCTCGAGGAATGCGCGCTGATCGACGGCGCGAGCCGCTGGCAGATCCTGGTCAAGATCGTCGTGCCGCTGGCCATTCCCGGCCTGATCTCGGCCTTCATCTTCTGCTTCACGCTGTGCTGGAACGAGTTCATCTACGCCCTGACGTTCCTGCAATCGACCAGCAACAAGACGGTGCCAGTCGCGATCGTCAACGAGTTCGTGGACGGCGATATCTACCGCTGGGGCTCGCTGATGGCGGGCGCGCTGGCCGGCTCGCTGCCGCTCGTGATCCTTTACGCCTTCTTCGTGGAGCATTATGTGTCGGCGATGACCGGCGCCGTGAAGGAATGATCGCGGGGCTTGCCGAGGGCGCGCCAATGCGTTTCAAGAGCGGCGCGCTTCGGCCAATAAGAAGGAGTTGAGCTCTTGCACATTCTGGTTCTCGGCGCCGCCGGCATGGTCGGCCGCAAACTCTGTGAACGGCTGCTGCGCGACGGCCGGCTCGGCAAGAGCGACATCACGAAATTGACCATGCACGACGTGGTCGAGCCCAAGAAGCCGGAGAAGGCCGGCTTCCCGGTCGACACCGTGTCGGGCGATTTCGCCGTCCCGGGCGCGGCCGAGAAGCTGATCGCAGGCCGCCCTGACGTGATCTTCCATCTCGCCGCGATCGTGTCCGGCGAAGCCGAGCTCGATTTCGACAAGGGCTATCGCATCAATCTTGATGGCACGCGGATGCTGCTCGATGCGATCCGCCTTGCGGGCGGCGGCTACAAGCCGCGCGTGGTGTTCACGTCCTCGATCGCAGTGTTCGGCGCGCCGTTTCCCGATGCGATCGGCGACGAGTTCTTCCATACCCCGCTGCTCAGCTACGGCACGCAGAAGGCGATCGGCGAACTCCTGCTCGCCGACTATTCCCGTCGCGGCTTCCTCGACGGCATCGGAATCCGCCTGCCGACCATCTGCATCCGGCCCGGCCTGCCCAACAAGGCGGCCTCGGGCTTCTTCTCCAACATCCTGCGCGAGCCGCTCGCCGGCAAGGAAGCGATCCTCCCGGTCTCCGAGGACGTCCGCCACTGGCACGCAACGCCGCGCTCCGCCGTCGGTTTCCTGCTTCACGCCGGCACCATGGATCTCGCCACCGTCGGTCCGCGCCGCAACCTGACCATGCCTGGCCTGTCGGCCACGGTCGGCGAGCAGATCGCCGCCTTGAAGCGGGTTGCGGGCGAGAAGGTCGCCGCGCGCATCAAGCGCGAGCCCGATCCCTTCATCGTCGGCATCGTCGGCGGTTGGCCGCGCAATTTCGACGCCAGACGGTCGCGCGAGCTCGGCTTCACCACCGCCGAGAAGACGTTCGACGATATCATCCGCATTCACATCGAAGACGAGCTCGGCGGCAATTTCGTCGCCTGACCTCGGACTGAGCGGGCCCTGATGATGGCAAGCGTTGCTTGCATCGGCGAATGCATGGTCGAGCTGCGGCAGGCCCAGGGCGGCGCGTCCGCCGGGCAGGGGCAGGGCGGTGGCCTGTACTCACGCGGCTTCGGCGGCGACACCCTCAACACGGCCGTGTATCTGGCGCGGCTGGACGTCAAGGTCGATTATCTCACCGCGCTCGGCGACGATGCCCTGAGCGATGAGATGGTCGCGGCCTGGAATGCCGAAGGCGTCGGCACGCGCCGTGTCGTGCGGCTCGCAGGCAAGCTGCCCGGCCTCTACATGATCCAGACGGACGGCGAGGGCGAGCGCCAGTTCTTCCACTGGCGCGACAGCGCGGCGGCGCGCCAGCTGATGAGCCTGCCCGAGACCGACGAGCTGCTCAACTCGCTGATGAGCTACGACGTCGTCTATCTCTCTGCGATCACGCTCTCGATCTACGACGCGGCCGGGCGCGAGCGCCTGTTCGGCGCGATCAAGCGCGCGCGCCTGCTCGGCACCCGCTTCGTGTTCGACACCAATTTTCGCGCGCGCGGCTGGCCGGACCGCGACGTCGCACGCGAGGTATTTGCTGCGGCGTTCGCGGCCGCCGACATCGTGCTGACCTCGACCGAGGATCTGCTCGCGCTCTGGCCCGGCGAAAGTCACGACCAGCTGATGGCGCGCATCCCAACCCCGGAACTGGTGTTCCGTCTGCACGAGCCGGTGAGCCTGTTGCGCTACCCCGGCGGCGCCAGCGAGGTCCGCGCCGAGCCCATGACCAAGCCCGTGGTCGATACCACCGCCGCCGGCGATAGCTTCGCCGCCG
The DNA here is from genome assembly GCF_028128975.1 of Bradyrhizobium sp. CCBAU 45321. NCBI lineage: Bacteria > Pseudomonadati > Pseudomonadota > Alphaproteobacteria > Hyphomicrobiales > Nitrobacteraceae > Bradyrhizobium > Bradyrhizobium sp. CCBAU 45321. The sequence continues at coordinate 447,872 of NZ_LFKZ01000131.1, read as the reverse complement.
CCTATATCGCGGCCCGGCTCGCCGGCGCCGAGCCGGTCGAGGCGGCCCTATCAGGACATCGGCTCGCCAGCCTCGTGATCTGCTATCCCGGCGCCATCATTCCAGGCTATGCCATGCCGCCGAAGAAGCGGCACCGGCCGGCGGCCTCCCGCCAGGCCACCAAGTGAACAGCGACCAAATGAATCGAGACCTATGACCACGGCTGCCCAACAGAACCACCTCGTCGCGCTGTTCAAGGCTGCGACCGTCATTCCCGTCCTCACCATCGAGCGCATCCAGGATGCGGTGCCGCTGGCGCGCGCGCTGGTTGCCGGCGGTGTCCGCACGCTGGAGGTGACCTTGCGCACCCCCGTTGCGATCGAGGCGGCGCGCGCGGTGATGACCGAGGTCCCCGAGGCGGTCGTCGGCATCGGCACCATTCTCAATCCGGCCGACTTCAGCCGGGTCGAGAAGCTCGGCGTCGCGTTCGGCATCAGCCCGGGCCTGACCCCCGATCTGCTCAAGGCCGCGACCGACAGCTCCCTGCCGTTCGCGCCGGGCATTGCTACGGCCTCGGAGCTGATGATGGCGCTGTCTTACGGTTTCGACGTCGCAAAGTTCTTCCCGGCGGAGCAGGCCGGCGGCATCAAGGGCCTCCGGGCCCTCGGCGGGCCGTTCCCGAACGTGCGGTTCTGCCCGACCGGCGGGGTGGGCGAGGCCAATGCCGCGACCTGGCTGGCCGAACCCAACGTCGTTGCGGTTGGCGGGTCCTGGCTGTGCCCAACGGCGGAGATCCGGGCCGGGAACTGGGCCGGCATAACTGCCATCTGCGAGCGGACCCTCAAGGCGCTGAAAGCCGCGTGAAGTCTTGCCATCCCTGGGCTAAGACTTAGCTCAGGACAAGACCTGCAGGGAGAGACGACCATGACCGCCAGCATCGTCGGATGGGCGCATACGCCGTTCGGCAAGTTCGACACCGAAACCGTCGAAAGCCTCGTCACCCGCGTCGCCAATGAGGCGCTGGCGGACGCCGGCATTTCGGCCGGTGATGTCGACGAGATCGTGCTCGGCCATTTCAACGCCGGCTTCTCGCCGCAGGATTTCACGGCGTCGCTGGTACTGCAGGCCGATCCCAAGCTGCGCTTCAAGCCGGCGACCCGTGTCGAGAACGCCTGCGCCACGGGATCTGCTGCCGTGCATCAGGGCCTGCGCGCGATTGCCGCAGGGGCGGCCAAGATTGTCCTGGTCGTCGGCGTCGAGCAGATGACGCGCACCCCCGGTCCGGAGATCGGCAAGAACCTGCTCAAGGCCTCCTACCTCCCCGAGGACGGCGACACGGTCGGCGGTTTCGCCGGCGTGTTCGGCAAGATCGCCAGCTCCTATTTCCAGAAATACGGCGACCAGTCCGATGCGCTGGCGCTGATCGCGGCCAAGAACCACAAGAACGGCGTCGCCAATCCCTTCGCCCAGATGCGCAAGGACTTCGGCTTCGACTTCTGCCGCGCCGAGAGCGAGAAGAACCCCTATGTCGCCGGTCCCCTGAAGCGCACCGACTGCTCGCTGGTCTCGGACGGTGCCGCCGCCCTGGTGCTGGCCGATGCCGAGACGGCCAAGGGCATGACCAAGTCGATCGGCTTCCGCGCCACTGCGCACGCCCAGGACTTCCTGCCGATGAGTAAGCGCGACATCCTGCAGTTCGAGGGCTGCACGGTCGCCTGGCAGCGGGCGCTGGAGAAGGCCGGTGTCACGCTGTCCGATCTCTCCTTTGTCGAGACCCATGACTGCTTCACCGTCGCCGAGCTGATCGAGTACGAAGCGATGGGTCTGACGCCGAAGGGGCAGGGCGCCCGCGCCATCAAAGAAGGCTGGACGCTGAAGGACGGCAAGCTGCCGGTCAATCCGTCCGGCGGCCTGAAGGCCAAAGGCCATCCGATCGGCGCCACCGGCGTCTCTATGCACGTGATGACCGCGATGCAGCTCGCGGGCCAGGCGCCCGAGGGCATGCAGCTCAAGAACGCCAAGCTCGGCGGCATCTTCAACATGGGTGGCGCGGCCGTCGCCAACTACGTTTCGGTGCTCGAGCCGCTCAAGTAAGCTCTCGTAGGGTGGGCAAAGGCGCGAAAGCGCCGTGCCCACCATCTTTCCTTGCGCCAGATCATGGTGGGCACGCTTCGCTTTGCCCACCCTACGGCTCCTGATTGATTTACGGAAAAGCATCATGAGCACTAACTACGAAGATTCACTCTCGATGGACGCACTCAACGATCGCATCGCGATCCTCGAGGACAATATCCGCCAGCTCATCGAGCAGGCCGCTGCCGCCTCCGGCGAGCAGAACGAGTCGCGCATCGCCGACCGGATCAACCAGCAGAATGACGAACTCGACCGGCTCCTGAAGATCCGGGAATCCCGTCAGAAGAAATAGCGGCCGACGTCGCCCCGCGGCGCATGCCGCCATACGCCGCCCGCCCTTGCGCGAGCGGTGGCACTGCCGTTAGCTGGACCGAAATCGCGAGGCAATTGCGCCGCGCGCGATCGGGAGCGAACGATGGGGCCGCTGAAGGGCATCAAGGTCATCGACATGACCACCGTGCTGATGGGGCCTTATGCGACCCAGATGCTCGGCGATTACGGTGCCGACGTTATCAAGGTAGAATCGCTGGACGGCGACGTCACCCGCCTGATCGGCCCGATGCGTCACGCCGGCATGGGGCCGGTTTTCCTCAACACCAACCGCAGCAAGCGATCGATCTGCCTCGACCTGAAGAAACCGGCGGGCCGCGAAGCCGTGCTGCGGCTTTTGAAGGACGCCGACGTCCTGGTCTACAACGTCCGCCCGCAGGCGATGGCGCGGCTGCAGCTCGGCTACGACGTCGTCTCCGCCATCAACCCGCGCTTGGTCTATGCCGGCGTGTTCGGTTTCGGCCAGGACGGGCCCTATGCCGCAAAACCCGCTTACGACGATCTGATCCAGGGCGCCACCGCGTTGCCGGCGCTGATGGCGCAGACCGGCGATGGCGTGCCGCGTTACGTGCCGAACGCGCTCGTGGACCGCATTGTCGGCCTTACCGCGGTCGGCGCGATCTGTGCCACCCTGGTGCACCGAGACCGCACCGGCCGCGGCCAGCGTCTGGACATCCCGATGTTCGAGACCATGGCCGGCTTCGTCATGGGTGATCACATGGGCGGGCTCACGTTCGAGCCGCCGCTCGACAAGGGCGGCTATGCCCGCCATCTCTCGCGCGACCGCAGGCCCTACAAGACCTCGGACGGCTACCTCAGCGTCATCGTCTACAACGACAAGCAGTGGGAGAACTTCTTCAAGGCGACGGGGCGCGAAGACCTGCGCGCCGATCCCAAATTTGCAACTTTCGCCGGCCGCGCGGCCAATATCGACGTCGTCTATGCCGAGCTCGCCCGCATCTTCGAGACGCGGACCACGGCCGAATGGATCGACCTGCTGACTGAAGCCGACGTGCCTGTCATGCCAATGCACGACCTCGCCTCGATCCTGCACGATCCGCATCTGGAGGCGACCGGTTTTTTCCCGGTGGTGACACATCCGACCGAAGGTCCGATCCGCAGCATGAAAGTGACGGCGACCTGGTCCGAGACAGAAGCCGAGCCGGTACGCCTGGCGCCGCGGCTCAATGAGCACGGCGCCGAGATTTTGCGCGAGATCGGCTATTCCGCCGACGAAATCGCGGCCATGGTGCGCGACGGCGTCACGCGCGTGGCGGCGGAGTAGGGAGAGTGGAGATGACCACGCTTCTCTCATCCGTCATTCCGGGGCGCGACGAAGTCGCGAGCCCGGAATCCATAACCACCATCGGGAGTATGGATTCCGGGCTCGCGCCTAACGGCGCGCCCCGGAATGACGGTGGAGAAATGGCACCATGAGCTTCATCACCGGCGTCGGCCTCACGTCGTTCGGCAAGCACGAGGGCTCCTCCTCGCTCGACCTGATGAGCGAGGCCGCGCAAGCCGCGCTCGACGATGCCGACCTCGAGCGCACCGACATCGACGGCATTCTCTGCGGCTATTCCACCGTCTCCCCGCACATCATGCTCGCCACCGTCTTCGCCGAGCACTTTGGCATTCGCCCGTCTTACGCGCATGCCGTGCAGGTCGGCGGCGCCACGGGTCTTGCGATGACGATGCTCGCGCATCACCTCGTCGAAGCAGGCGTCTGCCGCAAAGTGCTCGTCGTCGCCGGTGAGAACCGGCTCACCGGGCAGAGCCGCGATGCCTCGATCCAGGCGCTGGCGCAGGTCGGCCATCCCGACTACGAGGTGCCGTTAGGACCGACCATTCCCGCTTATTACGGCCTCGTTGCGAACCGATACATGCACGAATACGGCGTGACCGAAGAGGACCTCGCCGAGTTCGCGGTGCTGATGCGTGCCCACGCCTGCATCCATCCCGGCGCGCAATTCCACGATCCCATCAATGTCGCCGACGTCATGGCCTCCAAGCCAGTGGCGATGCCGCTCAAGCTGCTCGATTGCTGCCCGGTCTCCGACGGCGGCGCGGCGTTCGTCGTCAGCCCCGAGCGAACCGGGGAAGCGGGCGTGCGTATCCGCGGCTGCGCCCAGGCCCACACGCATCAGCATGTCACGGCAGCGCCCGCCCTCAGCGAGCTTGGCGCCGAGATCTCCATCGCACGTGCAAAGGCGGCCACGGGTCTCGCGATTTCCGACGTGCGCTATGCCGCGATCTACGACAGCTTTACGATCACGCTTGCGATGCTGCTGGAAGACCTCGGTCTCGCCGGCCGCGGCGAGGCGGCCGCGCGGGTGCGCGCCGGCCATTTCAGCCGTGACGGCGCGATGCCGCTGAATACCCATGGCGGCCTGCTCAGCTACGGCCATTGCGGCGTCGGCGGCGCCATGGCGCATCTCGTCGAGGCGCATTTGCAGATGACGGGGCGGGCGGCCACCCGCCAGGTCCGCGACGCCTCGATTGTACTGCTGCACGGCGACGGCGGCGTGCTGTCGTCTCACGTCAGCATGTTCCTGGAGCGGGTCAGATGAGCGAACGTCTGGCGGACTGGACCAAGGGTGAAGAGGCCATCGCCTACCAGACCTGCACCGCATGCGGGCATGTACAGTATTTTCATCGGGCCTTCTGCGCAGCTTGTGGCGAATCGAACCCGCGCGAGCAGCGCGCCAGTGGCAAGGGCAGGGTGTATGCGACCTCGTTGGTCTGCCGCGCGGCAACGCCCGAGACGCGCGCGCACGTGCCCTACAACATCCTGCTGGTCGATTGCGCCGAGGGTTTTCGCATGATGGCCCACGGCGAGAATGACCTCGCCATCGGCGATTCGGTCATCGCGAGCTTCAAGCCGTTCGCCGGAAAGCTCGTGCCGTTCTTTGCCAAACCAAATAGGGAAACGCGAATGTAGCCCGGATGGAGCGCAGCGAAATCCGGGATTCGCACCTCGCGGACAGACTTCCCGGATTGCGCTGCGCTTCATCCGGGCTACACGCCAACCGAGGGATCCGTCATTCGGGGGCGGTCATGTGACCGAGCCTGGAACGGGAATTCTGGGCTTGGCTTGTGCGAGAGCCACCCCGGAATGACGAAAACGCTTAAGCTCGAACTCAACGCCCGTAGAACAAGATGCTGGCGATGACGAGCATCGCCGTCACCGCCAGCATATGCGCGAGCGCTCCCGAGGCTGCCCCCTTGGTGGCTTCCTTCATGCCGTTTTCTCCCTAGACTTGGGCATGACTCATCGTTGCGCGGTGAGCGCATACGACGGCCAATTGTTTTTACTCGGAACACCCCTTGCGAGTATCCGCCGCGATTTGTCCCCCCGCGGCGAATATCGACTGTGTCAGGGTCGATCAGCAATGCGGCGGCAATTTGACTCGATGATGTTGCTCCTGCGTCCCCGCGCGAATAGAGTCTTCGGGAACCTTCGCCGATGGCGACAAAAAGCATCAAAAGATCAGGGAAAACTTCAGGAAAATCATGGCCCGCATTCAGTACAACGACCCGTCCAAGGCAACCGACCGCACCCGCGAAATCCTCGACAAGAACCGTCATGCCAACATCTTCCGGATGATGGCGCATTCGCCGAGTTACTTTGAGCAATATTGCCGCCTCGGGGGCGCAATCAGGCACAAGGGCGAGCTCGACCCCATCGTGCGCGAGCTTGCGATCACCCGTACCGGCATCCTGTGCGAGGCACCCTATGAGATCGTCGCGCACAAGCGCATCGGCAAGAATGTCGGCGTCACCGACGAGCAGAACGAGGCGCTCGAGAATTGGCAGGCCGCATCCTGCTTCAACGAGTTGCAGCGCGCCGCGCTCGCCTTCACCGATGAGATCGTGAAGCTGACGAAGCCGACGGATGCGACCTTCAAGGCGATCGCATCGAAGCTGACACCGGCCGCGCTGGTCGAGCTCCAGCTCTCGGTTGGCTTCTACATCATGACGTCGAAGTTCCTGGAGACATTCGAGATCGACCTCCAGCCCGTCACCGAGGTGGTGGGCTGATCCACAGCTCGGCTTGCGAGGGATGCTCATGACAATCGATGAATATGCGGCCTGGGCCGCAACTATTGCCAAAGTCGACGAGCATCCGTCCAACGAGCGGTTGTCTTATCTCGGGCTGGGCCTTGCCGCTGAGGCGGGCGAGGTCGCCGAGCACATCAAGAAGCTCCTGCGCGACGACTGGCTCGACAAGGCCGGTCTCGTCGAAGAGCTTGGCGATGTCGTCTACTACTGGGCCTGCCTGTGCGCCGCCACCGGCCAGCAGCCGTCCGCATTGCTCAACGCCAGTGCCGCCAAGATCAGGCGACGTATCAGCGAAGCGGCGAGCCGGTAGGTCAGGTGCGGACAGGGAAGCCGCTACACCTCTCCCCGTCGGGGAGAGGTGAAAACCTCTGCGCTCACGTCGAGGTCAGAATATCCACCTTGGCGTTGGCGACGATCAGGCGGTCGGCCAGGAGCTGGGCCAGGTTACGCATGATGCATTCGCTGGCGCGGGGGTGCTGCTTGCGGAAGCGCTCAAAATCCTTCAGCGGCACCTCGCATGCCGTCGCTGCCATGTCGGCAAACACGTCGGCGGAGCGGGTTTGCTCCAGCAGCGCCATCTCGCCGAACGCCATGCCGGCGGTGAGCGTCGCCAGCCTGACGCCGTCGGGCAAGGTAACGTGCACGGCGCCGCTGCGCAGGAAGTACAGGGCATCGGCGGGGTCGCCGGCCGTAAGGATCTTCGCGCCGGATTGATAGGTCCTGATGGTGCAGAGCGAGGCGAGATCCGTCAGCTCTTCCTCGCTCAGCCCGGTCAGCAGTGGCTGTTCGGCTAGCTCGGTGGTCTCGTGAAAATCGATCGAGCCGCCGTAGCGATAGACGATCTGGTCTTCGGCCCATTCGATCGCAGTGTCGAGCAGATAGAAGTCGCGCACGTTCTTCAGCTCGGCGGTCCATTCGCGCAACGTATTCCATTCCTTGGAGGCGCGCCGGACACCCGACAAGACCACCGTGACATTCAGCGCAGCCAATTCCTCGAACGCTTCGGCCACCAGCCGCGCGCCGGCCCGCGTAGTCGAGGTCACGCGGTGCAGATCGAAGATCACGAATTGCGGCCGCGGTCGTCCCGCGAGCCGGCGCGAGACGTAATCGACCGCCGACAGCGACAGCGTGCCGACCAGCTCGATGATGCGCACCTCCTGCTCGTGCGCGGCGAGGATCTCGCGCTCCTGCGGACGGCGCACGCGGCGCGACGGGCTCTTGCCGATGTCGTAGTCGGCGATGACGGCGTTGCGCGCATCGTCGCTGCGGTTGAGCATGTGCAGGTCGTAGTGCGAGGACAGGGCCTCGCAGACCTTGATGCCGCGCACGCTGTTGCCGTGCTTGTCGAGCTTTGGCGAATAGCTGCCGAGCCCGAGGCGGGCCGGGAGCGCGGCCAGGATGCCGCCGCCGACGCCGCTCTTGGCGGGGATGCCGATGCGGTAGATCCACTCGCCGGCATAGTCGTACATGCCCGACGAGGTCATCACCGAAAGAGTGCGCGAGATCGCGTAGGCGCTCAGCACCTGCTCGCCGGTGACCGGATTGATGCCGCGATTGGCGAGCGTTGCCGCCATGACCGCGATGTCGCGCGCGGTCACCAGCACGGCGCATTGCCGGAAATAGACGTCGAGCACGCCGGCGACGTTGTCCGAGATCACCGCGTTGGTCTTGAGCAGATAGCCGATGGCGCGGTTGCGGTCGCCGGTCTGGCTTTCGGAAGCATAGACCGCCTCGTCGACGGAAAGGTCGCGCCCCGCAAAACGGCTGAGCGCAAGGCGGATCTGCTCGAAAGCCTCTGCGCCCTTGCTGTCGTAGATCAACCCGGTACAGGCGATCGCGCCGGCATTGACCATCGGGTTGAACGGATGGTTCTCGGAATTGAGCCGGATCGAGTTGAAGGGATCGCCGGAGGGCTCGACGCCGATCGCGCCTTCGACCTTGCCGGCGCCGAGCAGGTCCAGTGCCAGCGCGAACACGAAGGGTTTCGACATCGACTGGATGGTGAAGGGCACCCTGGAGTCGCCGACTTCATAGACATGGCCGTCCAGCGTCGCGAGGCTGATGCCGAAATAGGCAGGGTCGGCCTTGCCGAGCTCGGGAATGTAATTGGCGACATGGCCCGATGTCTCGGCGGAGAACTCGCTGAGGCAATTGTCCAGGAACCGCAGCAGGGGCGGCTTCGAACGGGTCCAAGCGCTGGCGAGAGGCGAGAGCGGTTTCATCGCCACCCTTGTGCAACGCAATCAGGGTACGCGCAACCCGTCCGGCATCACAGGCTGGCGCCGGACCAGGAGAAGCGCGATCAGGATCGTCGGCAGCAGGATGCCAAGGCCGAGCAGCGTCACCTGCATCTGCGACAGCGGCATGATGCCGCCGCCGGGGGTCGCTACCACGAAGCCGCCGATCACCAGCAGCACACGGATGGGCCATTCCAGACTGCCTGTACCGCGCAAGTCGCCGATGAACGGCTGGTAGCCCTGGATGCCGCCGCAGATGAACAGCGTGCCGAGGGCAGCGAGGCCCATCAGGCCGAGGCCGGCGAGATAGGGGCTCGAGCCCTGCAGCACCAGCGCCGGATTGAGCACGAAGAAGAACGGCAGGAAATAGATGATGCTGCCGACCCACATCGATTCCCAGCCCGTCTTCATGGCCGGCGAGCCGGCGATGCCGGCGGCCGCGAAGGAGGCGATCGCGACCGGCGGAGTGATCGATGACAGCATACCCCAGTAGAAGATGAACATGTGCACGGCCATGCGGTTGAGGCCGAGCTTCTCCAGCGCCGGCGCGACCAGGATGGCGAGGAAAATGTAGCAGGCCGTCGTCGTCAGGCCGAGGCCGAGAATGAGGCTGGTGAGCGCGCACATGCCGAGCAGCAGGAAGGCATTGTCGCCGGCGATGTGCAGGAGGTCGTTGGCGAGGCTCGACACCACGCCCGTCATCGAGAACGCGCCGATCAAGAGGCCGCAGCCGGCGAGGATGCCGACCAGCTCGACGAAGGTGCGGCCGTTGACCTCCAGGAACTTGCCGATCGTCGCAAATGTCCAGCGCGTCTCCTTGGAGAAGAACTGGTTGAGGACCAGCAGCAGCGCGGTGGCGTAGAACGGCGCGTGGCTCTCGCGCTTGAAATAGAGCAGCATCACGATCAGAAGCGCGATGACGAAGACGTAGTACCAGCCGTCCTTGATCGTGTCCATGATCCGCGGCAGCTCGGCGCGCGGAATGCCCTTCAGCTTGTGGCGCGCGGCATAGGCATCGACCTGCATGAACAGGCCGACATAGTAGAGCACTGCGGGAATGATCGCGGCGACCGCGACGTCGGCGTAGCTGACGTTGAGGAATTGCGCAATGACGAAAGCGGTCGCGCCCATCACCGGTGGAGCCAGCACCGCGCCGGTCGAGGCGCAGGCCTCGATCGCGGCGGCATAGGACGCGCGGAAGCCGCTCTTTTTCATCACGGGGATGGTCATGGTTCCCGCGGTGAGCACGTTGGAGATGATCGAGCCCGACATCATGCCGAGCAGGCCGCTGGCAAAGATGCAGACTTTTGCCGCGCCGCCGCGAAAGGTGCCGCACATGGCGAAGGAAAGATTGATGAAGAATTTTCCGGCCCCCGTCATCATCAGCGCGGTGCCGAACACGAGAAAGCCGATCACGGTGTCGGCGAAGGCCTGGATGGGAATGCCGAGCAGGCTCTCGCCCGAGAGCACGTGATAGGCGGTCGCCTGCTCGAGCGTCGATTGCGTGCCACGGAACGGCCCGAGCCAGCCAGCCTCCGCGAACAGCGGATAGACGGTGAAGGGCAGCACGCTGAGGAGCAGGCTCCAGCCGCCGGTGCGGCGCAACGCCTCCATCAGCATCACCCACATCACGAGGCCTGCGGCGATCACCGTGTTGGGCGCGCCGCCGAATTCCCAGCCGGCCTCCGCCGCCTTGCGCACGTTCGACATCAGCATGAGTGCCGCCGCGAAGGTCGCGACGAACAAGACGAGGTCATACCAGGGAACGCGGTCGAGCGGCGCGCGTCCGGTGCCCGGAAAGATCAGGAACGTGAATGGCAGCATCAACGCGATCAGGAGATAGAAATATTCCGTGTTGAGCTGGGTGTATCCGACGAAGAAGCGCAGCGAGAATTGCTGGTTGATGCAGAGCAGGATCGTCGCGGCGGTCGCAACAATCAGCGTCCAGCGCCACGCGCCGCGCAACGTGCGGACGCGCGTGACTTCCGCTTCCTGCATGTTGCCGGCGGCGCCATGGGGATCATCGAATACGACGCGCTTGGGCGCGTCTTGCGGGACGGTGGAAGTGGAAGAGGACATCATCGATCCCGCGCGTGGGCTGGTGAACGCAATTAGGCAAACGGCAGTTGTTTGAACCGCTCTGGTCCCGCGCTCAACCTCTCCCGCGTGCGGGAGAGGTCGGCGCGAAGCGCCGGGTGAGGGCTTTCTCCTCTGGGGGAATCCCACCGCGGAGGCACCCTCTCCCCAACCCTCTCCCGCAAGCGGGAGAGGGGGCGCACTTCTCGCGAGGCAACGATCACGCCTAACAACACCTCACTCTATTCCTCGAACCCGTTCGGCATGCCGGCTTTCGCTAGCGCCGCGGCACGCGCCTTCGTCCAGCCGTCGAGGAACGCCTTGTCGTCCGACGGCGGATTGGACTTGCCGTAATCGGCCCAGGCGGCCGCCAGCACCTCCTGCCGCTTGATCAGCTGGTTGTTGTGTGCCTCCTGAGCGTCGCTCCATTGGCCGGCCTCTTTCAACGCCTTCACCGCGCCGGGATGCACCGGCACCACCCAGTTCTTGGTCTGGCGGTTGGCCGCGAGTCCGCCGGCGCCAGGCGCGGAGTCCTTATAAGCGTCGTAGTTGACGATCATCGCCTTGGTGATCGCATAGACCTGGTCGGCCGGTTGCGAGGCGTAGGCGACGAAGATCGGATAGGGATAATTGCCGAGCTCGATCGGCTTCTCCGGCGAGATGCCGGCACCGCAAGTCGCAAGCTGCGGGAAGAAGAATGAGCCGACCTTCTGCATCCGCGTCCAACCCTCCTTGTCCTTGGCGGGCAGCGGCGGCCAGATCAACCCGCGCGGCGAAGCCTCGGCCTCCTTGGCGGGACCGGTGATGGTGGTGCCGAAGGCGGCATCGACGTCGTTGTTGATCAGCCCTTTCCACATCGCGCCGTAGCTGGCGAATTCGACAGCCTTGACGTCCTTTTGCGTCAGCCCGGCGAAGGCGAGCACCGCGAGCGAGTTCTGGTTTAGCGCGGGCGAGCCGACCACGAAGCCGACGCGCTTGCCCTTGAGGTCCTTCAGCTCCTTCACGCCGGTGTCGGCGGCCACCGCAAGCGAGGCGCAATTGCAGTCGACGGTCGAGAGCAGGGTCTGCAGCGGTTGCGGCCCCCATTCCTTCGAGCCGAACTCGAACACGCCTTCCTGCGCGAAGTAGGTGCCCGATCCCATCGCCGCGGACACCGCGCGCTTGGCGCGCAGCGGCGCGAGGCGCGCGACGTCGTTGCCTGCGGGGAGCACGCGCACGTCGGTGCCGTACTTGTCCTTCATCATCTTGCCGACGCCGACGGCGATGTTGAAGCCGGCGGTGCCGGTGTCATAGGCGGTGAAGGTCAATGTCGCCGGCAGCTTGATGTCTTCGGCGAACGAATAGCGTGTAGACGCAAAAGAAACGCCCGCCACCAGAGCAGGCGCGAGCACGAGCAGCCCACGAAGCATGTTTCCCTCCAATGATCCTCGCTTTGCCGCGAAGATTTTCATTCTTTGTTTGAAACAACGTTTTGTTTGAAACCGATCATGTCACCGCCATCAAGCGATGGCAACGTCGTACAGCGCGCGCGGGAATGCGACTGACACATTGTCGCGGAAAAGACCGGATAAGACGCTCAACTCGCGACGATCGCGATCGCCTGTCCCTCCGCAACGACGTCATCGACCTTTACCAGAAGCGATGTGATGGTGCCGTTTGCGGGCGAGGGCACTGGGATCTCCATCTTCATCGCTTCGACCACCACAACGTCATCGCCATCCGCGACGGTTCCTCCAACTTGCACGAGAGTCGCGCAGATGCGTCCCGCGACCTCCGTGACGATCTTAATTTCTGGCATGCCATCGCCTTTTTGTTGTCGTCGCAAAATGCCTGAGGTAGCGTCGTCTGCAAGTGGAATTTAATTCCGCACAGCGGAACACAACGGTAGGGATCATGGGACGACGTTCGGAGCGGTTGAGTAGGCAAGGTGCGCTCGCTGGCGAAGCCGGTGAGGGTGATGTGATCCAGGTGGTGTCGCGCGCGTTCGACGTATTGCGATGCTTCGAGGGCCACGAGGCGCGACTCGGCAATCTCGAGATTTCAAATCGCTGCGGTCTGCCGCGTTCGACGGTGTCGCGGCTCACGCATACGCTGACCCGCATGGGCCAGCTCGTGTATCTCCCACGCGACCAGAAGTATCGCATCGGCCCCAGCGCGGTGGCGATGAGTGCTTCGATGATGAAGGGCGCGCAGCTGCGCAGCATGATTCGCCAGCGGCTGCAGGAAGTCGCCGAGCAGCTGCCGGGCACGGTCGGGTTCGTCGTCCCCGACCGCTTCCATCTCGTCTATCTCCAGTTCGCGCGCTCGCCGAATGCGCTCGGTTTGCACGAGGGCACCGGCAGCCGCATCTCGATGGCCTCGACCGCCGCAGGCGCAGCCTATACCGCGGCCTTGGCGCCGGAAGTTGGAGATGCCTTCGTCGCAGACATGGAGCGCGAAGCCCCCGAAGCTGCGAAGATTCTCAAGCCCCGCATCGAGGCCAACCGGCAGATGCTGCGCGAGCGCGGCTATGTTGTCGCCTGCGGCCTCTGGAGTCCGCACATCAACGGCCTCGCGGTGCCGATCTGGTCGCCGCAGTACCAGACCTTCGTGGTCATCACGATCGGTCTTCTGTCGGCGATGTATGACGAGCAGCGTCTGCACGACGAAGTCGCACCGCTGATGCTCCAGCTTGGCCGCTCGCTCGGCAGCCTGATGGAAGGCGCGGAAGGCGACGCCTTCAACAACCGTATCTCGCGTAAGCCGGTCGCCATGGCCGTGCACAATAATAACAAGCCGATCCATTCGGAGGGAGTGAATGAACTGGAAGCCGGAACTCGACGAGCTCGCCCGGCGCGAAGCCTTCGCGCGGGAGATGGGCGGCGTTGACAAGGTCAAGCGACAGCATGACCAGGGCCGGCTGACTGTTCGGGAGCGTATCGACAAGCTGATCGACAAAGGCAGCTTTCACGAGATCGGTGCCGTCTCCGGCATCGGTGAGTACGATTCCAGCGGCGATCTGAAGAAGCTCACGCCGGCCAATTGCGTGTTCGGCCGCGCGCGCGTCGACGGCCGCACATTGGTCGTGGTCGGTGATGATTTCACCGTGCGCGGCGGCTCGGCGGATGCGTCGATCTCGGCCAAGCCGCTGATGGCGGAGGAGATGGCGCACGATTTCCGGCTGCCCATCGTCCGCATCATCGAAGGCTCCGGCGGCGGCGGCTCGGTCAAGACCATCGAGACCAAGGGCGCGGCCAATCTGCCCGGCGGCATCGGTGGCACGCGCTGGTATCGCTTCACGACGGAGAATCTGTCGCGCGTGCCGGTGGTCGCACTCGGCCTCGGCTCGGTGGCGGGCCTGGGCGCCGCGCGTCTTGCCGCCAGCCACTATTCCATCATGACACGGAAGTCCGCGATGTTCGTCGCCGGTCCGCCGGTGGTGAAGGCGCTGGGGCAGGACCTTACCAAGGAGGAGCTCGGCGGCGCTGACATCCAGACCCGCGCCGGCGCGGTCGATCACGCCGTCGACACTGAGGAAGAGGCGTTCGCCTGCGCGCGGCGCTTTCTCTCCTACCTGCCGTCGTCGGTCTACGAGCTGCCGCCGACCTTGCCCTGCACCGACAACCCCGAGCGCGGCGACGAAGCGCTGATGAACGCGGTGCCGCGCAACCGCAAGCAGGTCTACAAGATGCGGCCCATCATCGAGTCCGTCGTCGACAAGGGCTCGTTCTTCGAGGTCGGGAAGAACTTCGGCAAGCCGATCATTGTCGGTCTCGCGCGGCTCGAGGGCAGGGCGGTGCTGCTGCTCGCCAGCGACAGCTTCCACTATGGCGGATCCTGGACCGCGGATGCCTGCCAGAAGGTGGTGCGCTGGGTCGACTTCGCCGAGACCTTCCACCTGCCGGTCGTCTATCTCATGGATTGCCCCGGCTTCATGATCGGCCTCGATGCGGAGAAGGCCGCCACCATCCGCCACGGCGTGCGCGCCATGGCGGCGGTGAACCAGACCACCGTGCCCTGGTGCACCGTGATCCTGCGCAACGCGTTCGGCGTCGCCGGTGTCGTGCACCAGCCGGCCGACCGCTTCTCGATCCGCTATGCCTGGCCCTCGGCCTATTGGGGCTCGCTGCCGCTCGAAGGCGGCATCGAAGCCGCCTACCGCGCCGACATCGACGCGGCGGAAGACAAGGCGGCGAAGCTGAAGGAGATCGAGGAGCGGCTCAACAAGCTCCGCTCGCCGTTCCGCTCGGCCGAAAAATTCTGGGTCGAGGAGATCATCGATCCCAGGAAGACGCGATCGCTCCTGTGCGAGTTCGCGAGGCTGGCGGAGCCGCTGCGAAAGCCAGGGCCGCCGGAGAACTTTTCGATCAGGCCGTAGGCATCCCCGTGCCAAGCCGTGACGCTCGTGCCCCGGACGCAGCGCAGCGCTTCTTCAGCGGTGCGCTGCAGAGCCGGGGCCATGCAACAGCGTGCTCGCAGCCTCCTGGGTCCCGGCTCAGCGCAGCAACGCCTAAGGCGTTGCTGCGCGTCCGGGACACCCAAAGCCCTTCCAGTAGAAAACAATAACGCGCTAAGCTCCGCCAACAAGAACAAGAGGAAGCGCCAATCGTGTACGACTTCATCATCGTGGGCGGCGGCTCGGCGGGGTCCGTGCTGGCCCACCGGCTCTCCGCCAGGAGCGCCAACAAGGTCCTGCTCTGCGAAGCCGGTCAGGACACGCCACCCGGCAACGAGCCGGCCGAGATCAGGGACAGCTATCCCGGCACCGCCTATTTCGATCCGCGCTTTCACTGGACCGAGCTCAAGGTGACGACGCAAGTCGTCAGCCACAACAATGCCGAGGAGTCGCGGCCTCCCTTGCGCAAATACGAGCAGGCGCGCGTGCTGGGCGGGGGCTCGTCGATCAACGGGCAGATGGCCAACCGCGGCGCGCCGACCGACTACGATGAATGGGAGGCGCGCGGCGCCGAGGGCTGGTCGTGGGCCGACGTGCTGCCGTTCTTCAAGAAGGTGGAGCGCGACCTCGATTTCGACGGACCGTATCACGGCAAGGACGGCAGGATCCCGGTCCGCCGCATCCCGCGCGAGCACTGGACGCGGCATTCGGAGGCGTTCGCGCAAGCCTTCCAGCAGGCCGGCCATCAATTCGTGGCCGACCAGAACGGCGAATTCGTCGACGGCTTTTTCCCGGTGACGCATTCCAATCAGGCCGAGCAGCGCGTCTCGGCCGCGATGGGGTATCTCGATCGCGGCACCCGCGCGCGCGTGAACCTTGCGATCTCCACCAACACGCAGGTACGAGAGCTGCTGTTCGAAGGCACGCGCTGCGTCGGCGTGAAGGCGATGGTCGACGGACGCGAGCAGGAATTCCGCGGGCGCGAGATCATCCTCTCGAGCGGCGCCATTCATTCGCCGGCGCATCTGCTCCGCGCCGGCATCGGCCCCATCGGTCACCTCAAGGACCTGGGCATTCCCGTGCTGGCGGCCTTGCCGGGGGTCGGCCAACGGCTGATGGATCATCCCTCGATCTCGCTGTCGTCCTTTGTCCGCCGCGGCGCGCGCATGAACGAGCACACCAGGCGTCACATGCAGCTCGGCCTGCGCTACTCCTCCGGGCTGCCTGATGTGCCCAAGGGCGACATGTTCGTCGTCGTCATCAGCAAATCGGCCTGGCACGCCGTCGGCGCGCAGATCGGCTCGCTCCTGACCTTCGTCAACAAGACCTATTCCGAGACCGGACAGGTCAAGCTCGCCTCGCGCGATCCCTCCGCAGAGCCGATCGTCGAGTTCAATCTGCTGTCCGACCGCCGCGATCTCGATCGCCTGATGAGCGGTTTCCGTAAGATGGCGGCGATCCAGATGAGCGAGGTGGTCAGGAAGGTGACGGACAAGCCGTTTCCGGCCGCCTATACCGATCGCGTCCGCAAGATCGGCGTGGTCAACACCAGGAACAAGATTCTCACCACGATCGCCGCGGCCCTGATGGACGGGCCGGCGGCGCTGCGTCACTACATGATCGACAATTTCGTCGTCGAAGGCTTCACCTTCGATCAGGTGATGAACGATGACGAGGCCCTGGAAGCCTTCGTGCGCAAGGCGACGATCGGCGTCTGGCACGCCTCGTGCTCGTGCCGCATGGGCCGCACTGAGGATCCAATGGCGGTGGTCGACAATCAGGGCCGCGTCAAGGGCGTGCAGGGCCTGCGCGTCGTTGATGCCTCGATATTCCCGGTGGTGCCGTGCGCCAACACCAACTTTCCGGTGTTGATGTCGGCGGAGAAGATCGCGGCCGCAATGATGCAATGAGCGGCAGCGAGTTCTGGCGATCCGGGCAGTGCAGGGAGGAGGAGCGCTGATGGATACTTGCCTTGCGCGGACCGACTTGGTTGCATGCCGCGAGCTTGACGCGCTGATCGAGCATTCGAGCGCTGCGAGTTAATCATCTCAGGCGCTACGTGTAGGCTATGAGATCGTGCAGTCGTGGCGCACGATCGCAGCCATTTTCAGCCGCGCTTTAGGCCCATTTCAGCCAAACTGTTATTGGTTTCTCGTTGCCCGGGGCAGGGTCTCTCATTGGAGTCCTGCAATGTTCAAGCGAGTATTTTCTGCGTGCGTCCTCGTTATCCTGGGTTCTATCGCTTCGGAAGCGCGCCCTTATCGCATTCATCAAGCTCCTGAATGCAACGTCACCATGCCCTGCGACTTCTCCTATTCGCAGGCGCGACGCGAGCGGGCTTCCAGGCCCTCACTGGCTTCCAGATCTTCGCTGATTTCCAGGCCCACACTGCAAGCGTACCGCTCGACACAACTGACGGTGACTGATGCTGGGAGCACGACCACGCCGGCGACTGTCCACGGCGCTCGCGTCGTCGGTGGCCGTCCGGCCGGTTGTCCCTCCTCGTTCTGCGGCTGCGGCGCGGCTCTGCGCGTGTTCGGCCGTATCGTGCCGGAATTAAATCTTGCGTCCAATTGGCTCCGCTTTCCGCGGACATCACCCGCACCGGGAATGGTTGCTGCGCGACGAGGACACGTGTTCGTCCTTGAGCAGCACCTCGGAGGCGACGTCTGGATGGCCTATGACGCCAACTCGGGTGGGCGCGCGACGCGAATCCACGCGCGCTCGCTGCGAGGGTATACGGTTGTCAACCCGCGCGGCGGCTCGGTGGCTTGAGGACAGAGGATAGCACTCCAAAAACGGCGGACGGGTCGCAACAACTTTGCGACCCGCCAACGCCGGGCGCCGAGCCGATCACAGCCGGAGCACCTTGCCGGGATTCATGATGTTGTGCGGATCGAGCGCGCGTTTGATGGTGCGCATGATGTCGAGCTCGGTCTTCGAGCGGTAGTGGCTGAGCTCGTCGAGCTTGTCGATGCCGATGCCGTGCTCCGCCGAGATCGAGCCGCCCAGGGAAGTGACGAGATCGTTCACGGCGCGCGTGATGGCAGCCGTGTATTGGTTCAGCGTCTGCTGGTCCATGCCCTTCGGACCCATGAACGAAAAGTGCAGATTGCCGTCGCCGATATGCCCGAGCGGATAGGGCCGAATGGTCGGGAGAATGTCGAGCACGGCCTTGAGGCCCTTGTCGATGAACTCCGGGATTCTGGAGATCGCCACCGACACGTCGAAACTGATCCCCGGTCCCTCGGCGCGGGAGGCCTCCGCCATGGCTTCGCGGATGCGCCACATGTTGCGCGATTGACCGAATGTGTGCGCGATCGTCGCATCCAGCACGCGGCCGGCTTCGAGCTGATCGGCGAGAAACTGCTCCATCTTGCCGGACATGCCCTCGGTTCCGTCCTGCCGCGGGCGCGCCGACGACCATTCCAGCAGCAGGTACCAGGGCGTGTCCGCCTTCAGCGGATCCTGCGTGCCGGGAATGTGGCGCAGGGAAAGGTCAATGGCCGCCCGGCTGAGCAGCTCGCAGGAGCCGACATTGTCCTCGGATGCCGCGTGCGCCTCCGACAGGATTTCCAGCGCCGCGCGGGGATCGCGGACCGCCAGCCACGCCGTGCAGACGTCCTTCGGCGCCGGCCACAGCTTGAGCACGGCCTTGGTGATGACGCCCAGCGTCCCCTCGGCGCCCATGAACAGGTGCTTGAGGTCGTAGCCGGTGTTGTCCTTCTTGAGCGCGCGCAATCCGTCCCAGATCTCGCCGTTCGGCAAGACGACCTCGAGCCCCAGCACGAGATTGCGGGCATTGCCGTAGCGCAGCACCTGCACGCCGCCGGCGTTGGTGGAGAGATTGCCGCCGATCATGCAGGAGCCCTGGGCACCGAGACTGAGCGGCAGGAAGCGGTCGTGCTCGCTTGCTGTCTCCTGAAGCGTCTGCAACACGCAGCCGGCCTCGACCGTCATCGAATAGCCGACGGGATCGACATCCAGCACGCGGTTCATGCGGCCGAGCGACAGCACGATGCCGGTGTGCACAGGCCAGGGCGTCGCCCCACCCATCAGGCCGGTGTTGCCGCCCTGCGGCACGATCGCGACGCCATGCGCATGGCAGAGCCGGACCACTTTCGAGACCTCCTCGGTGCTGCCAGGGCGAACAACGGCCCCGGCGCCGCCAACCAGCAATCCCCGCCAATCCGTCACAAACGGCTGCTTGCCATGCTCGTCCTCGATCAGGCCTTTCTCGCCGACGATCGCGCGCAACGCATCGCGCATCTCGGCGGTCAAGGGGGCGGTTGGGATGACGGGTGGGGACGATGGGAAGGCAGCCGGCATTGTTTCCTCTGGCGCATCTTGGTGTGCACTGCGCACGGTGACGTGCGAAGGGCATTGTCCACGTTTGGCGCGAGGAGTCTAATGGGAATGTGGCCGAGCGCGTCTTGTGGATGGTGACGCCGCCGGGTCAGGCGTCACCATCACGATCGGGTCGTAGGCCGGCTTCAGGCCGTCGCGGGTTGCAGTTTCGGCTGCCGCGACAGCGCCAGCACGATCAGGGCCGCGAACACGCAGAGCGCGCCGGCGATGAAGAAGGCGGGCAGATAGCTCTGATAGACGGTCCGCGAGAAGCCTGCGCCAAACGCCGCGGCACCGGCGCCGAGCTGATGGCCGGCGAAGATCCAGCCGAATACCAGATTGGCGCGCTCGGGCCCGAACTTCTGCGCGGTGAGCCGCACCGTCGGCGGTACCGTCGCGATCCAGTCGAGACCATAGAACATCGCGAACACCGAGAGGCCGTAGAAGGAGAAGTCGCTGAAGGGGAGGAAGATCAGCGAGAGCCCGCGCAAACCGTAGTACCAGAACAGGAGCCAGCGGTTGTCGTAACGGTCGGACAACCAGCCCGACATGATCGTGCCGAAGAAGTCGAAGATGCCCATTGCCGCCAGCAGGCTCGCTGCCTGCACCTGCGGGATACCGAAATCGAGGCACATCGGGATCAGGTGCACCTGCACGAGGCCGTTGGTGGAGGCGCCGCAGACGAAGAAGGTCGCGAACAGAATCCAGAACGCCATCGATGTCGAGGCGTCGCGCAGCGTGCCGAGCGCAACGCCCGTGATCGAGCCGTGGCTGACCGGCGGCGCCGGCAAAGGTTCGGTGCCTTCGTCGCCGAACGGCCGCAGGCCGACGTCGCTCGGCCGGTCACGCATCGCGAGCAGCACCGCCAGCGACGAAATAACGAGCATGATGCAGACGAGGCCGAGCGCGAGACGCCAGCCATAGCGTTCGGTGAGGCTCGCCAGCAGCGGCAGGAACACGAGCTGCCCGGTGGCAACGCTTGCGGTCATGATGCCGATGACGAGGCCGCGTCTTGCCGCGAACCAGCGCGTGGCGATGGTCGCGCCGAGCACCAAGGCAGTCATGCCGGTTCCGATCCCGATCACCACGCCCCAGAGGGCGATGAGCTGCCAGACCTCCGTCATGCCGAGCGAGAGCACGAGCGCCGAGACCACGATCAGCTGGGCGGCCAGCGTGACGTTGCGCAGGCCATAGCGGTTGAGCAGGGCGGCCGCGAACGGCGCCATCAGCCCGAACAGGATGAAGCGGATCGACAGCGCGGACGAGATCTCCGCCGTGCTCCAGCCGAACTCCTTCTGCAGGGGAACGATGAACACGCCGGGCGCGCCGACCGTGCCGGCGCTGATCAGCGCGGTGAGGAAGGTCACGCCGACCATCACCCAGCCGTAGTGGACGTTGCGGCGGGACAGTGCTGCCGCGAGCCAGTTCGAGATCATCGGGCCTCAACGTGGATGGGCAGGCCGCAACAGACCTGCGTCAGTGTAGAGAATGACACGGGATGTGTCTGTCGCAAATGACAGAGTTCCCTCGTTTTCGGACGTCTGCGTCAGCGGGCGCGGCGCTCCACCGCAATCGCAGTGGCTTCGCCGCCGCCGATGCAGAGTGCGGCGATGCCGCGCTTGAGGTTATTGGCCTCCAGCGCATGCAGCAGCGTCACGATCAGCCGCGCGCCGGTGGCGCCGATCGGGTGGCCCAGCGCGCAGGCACCGCCGTTGATATTGAGCTTCTCGCGGGGAATGCCGAGGTCGCGCTGTGCCGCCATTGCCACCACGGCAAAGGCCTCGTTGATCTCGAACAGGTCGACGTCGCCCGCACTCCAGCCGACCTTGTCCAGCAGCTTGCGGATCGCCGGGATCGGCGCCGTGGTGAACCATTGCGGCTCCTGGCTGTGGGTGGCGTGGCCCTTGATCTCGGCGAGAACAGGCAGGCCGCCCCGGTCGGCAAGCGCGCGCTTCGTCAGCACCAGCGCGGCGGCGCCGTCGGCATTGGCGGAGGAGGCGGCCGGCGTGATGGTGCCGTTGGCGCGGAATGCCGGCTTCAATCCGGGGATCTTGGCGGGGTCGACCTTGAGCGGATGCTCGTCATTGGCGATCACGCGCGGGCCGGCCTTTTCGGTCAGCGTGATCGGCGCGATCTCGGCCTTGAACACGCCGCCCTCGACGGCCTTGCGGGCGCGGCTCAGCGTCTCCATCGCATAAGCGTCCTGGTCCTTGCGAGTGAATTGATAGGCTTCTGCCGTGGCCTCGCCGAAATCACCCATCGAACGGCCGGTCTCGTAGGCATCCTCCAGGCCGTCCATCATCATGTGGTCGATGATGCGGTCATGGCCGACGCGATAGCCGCCGCGCGCCTTGGCGAGCAGGTAGGGCGCGTTGCTCATGCTCTCCATGCCGCCGGAGACGACGATGTCGGCCGAGCCGGCGCGGATGATGTCGTGCGCCAGCATGGTCGCTTTCATGCCGGAACCGCAGACCTTGTTGACCGTGGTCGCGCCAGTGGCGTCGGGCAGACCGGCGCTTCGCGCCGCCTGCCGCGCCGGCGCCTGGCCTTGGCCTGCCGGCAGCACGCAGCCCATGAAGACCTCGTCGACCTTCTCCGGAGCGAGCTTGGCACGCTCCAGCGCCGCCCCGATCACGTGTGATCCGAGCTTGTGCGCGGGGAGCGGCGACAATTCGCCCATGAAGCGGCCGAGCGGGGTGCGTGCAGCAGAGACGATGACGACGGGTTCGGCCATGACGAGACTCCCTGGCGATGACGTGTAAGATTATGATCATCATATGATGCGACGCAAAAAATGCAACCGCGGCAGGGATGAGAAAATGTCGTGGGCCGGATGAGATTTGGTCGTGCGATTGGGGGGAGGTTGTGCGGGATGGGGATCAAGCGCTGGTCGTTCCACACACACCGTTGTCATCGCCCGGCTTGACCGGGCGATCCAGTATTCCAGAGGCGGCTATGATTGAGCCGAGAGGCTGCGGCGTACTGGATGCCCCGGTCAAGCCGGGGCATGACACCTTTGAAATGGAAAGAGTCTAACCCATCACAGCGCGCCTATCGCTTCCGGTTCACAAACGCGCCCATCAGCCGCGTCGGCTCGTCCGTCAGGAACGACTCGCCGAACACTTTCACGCTGAGGTTCACCGACTCCGTCAGCGGAAGTTCCTCCCATTGCCGCAGCAGTGCCTTCTGCGATCGCAGCGCCTCAGGGCCGCAATCGAGCAGCGCCTTCACTAGATGCTCGACCTCGGCATCCAGTTCGCCGGGCGCGGCGATCTTGTCGACCAGGCCCCATGCCAGCGCCGTCGGCGCATCGATATTCTCCGCCGTCATCACCAGCCAGCGCGCGCGGGCCCAACCGATCAGGCGCGGCAACAGCGCGGCATGGATCACCGAGGGGATGCCGACACGCACCTCCGGCATGCCGAAATGAGCGTCGTGCGCGGCGATGCGGAAGTCGCAGGCCGCGGCCACTTCGAGCCCGCCGCCGAGGCACCAGCCGGGCATGCGTGCGATCACCGGAGCAGGAAACTGGCGAACTGCCTCGCAAAGATCGCGCAGGCGGCTGATGAAGGCCTCGGCGGATGTCTGGTCGAGCCCGGCCATCTCCTTGATGTCGGCTCCGCCGATCAGGCTCTTCTCGCTCTGTCCGCGCAGCACCACGACGCGGATGCTGTGGTCGGATGCGAGCTGCTGCAGGCCTTCGCGCACGGCGTCGGTGACCGGCGAGCCGAGAATGTTGAGCGGGCCGGCGTTGCAGATCGCGACATGAACGACGCCGCGCGCATCGCGCGTCACGCCGCAATGATTGTTGAGCATTTCCATCGTCAAGTCTCGAAGCTTTCGTGGACATGCGCGGGGCGCGCCGGTCGGGATCACTTCCGGGCCGAAACACGCTTCTTGTCAAGCGGCAGGGAAGGCGGGTTGCCAGCGTGAAGTCCGTGGCATAGTATGATATCTATCATGTAAAGAGGCTGCCATGACCGGTGACGATCAACCCGACCTGTTTTCGCCTGCGCAGCGGCGCGAGCGCGTGGTGGACTGGCAGGTGCCTGCGCCGGTGGCGCGGGCGGCCATGGGCCTGTCGGGCATGGACACCATGCTGGGCATCCGCGACGGCCGGCTGCCGCCGCCGCCCTTTGCCAAGCTGATCGGGTTCACCATGGCCGTGGTCGAGCCGGGCCGGATTGTCATGGAACTGGAGCCGCGCGAGGATCTCGAAAATACCATCGGTCTGCTCCACGGAGCGACCGCGGCCGCGTTGCTCGATACCGCCATGGGCTGTGCCATTTCGACCCGGCTCGAAGCCGGCCTGGGCTCGGTGACCCTCGAGCTGAAGCTGGCGTTCCTGCGTCCGCTCTCAGTGCGTTCCGGGCTGATCTCGGCCGAAGGCAAGGTGATCAAGCTTGGACGCCAGACCAGCTATACCGAGGGCTTCGTCCGTGACGGCAAGGGCGCACTTGCGGTGCACGCAACCGCGACGTTTTCCATGATCGGCGGCAACTTGACATGAATTAATGCACCCATTTCGTCATTTGCGTGTTATGAGATGATCTCCGACATCCAATGAGCTCCGCATGCGCTATTCCCGGGAACACAAGCAGGAAACCCACGACCGCATCGTGAAGAAGGCCTCGGTGCGGCTGCGGGAGAAGGGTGCCCACGGTATCGGCGTCGCCGACCTCATGAAGGAGGCGGGCCTGACCCACGGCGGCTTTTACGCGCATTTCGATTCCCGCGAGGCGCTGGTGATCGAGGCTTTTGCCTACGCGATGGACCGTTCGATGGAACACTGGCGCAAGCTCACCGGCGAGGTCGCTCCGGAAAAGCGGCTGGCGCTGATCGCGGAAAGCTATTTGTCCACGCTGCATCGCGACAATCCCGGTCACGGCTGCTCGATTCCCGCGCTGGGAGCCGAGATCGCCCGCGAGAGCCCGAAGACACGCAAGGCCTTTGCCGGCAAGCTGGACGAGATGATCGAGGCCCTGACCGACACCATCCCGAACATGCCGCGCAAGGCGGCACGCAAGCAGGCGATCGCGACGCTGGCGACGATGGCGGGCACCATGCTGCTCGCGCGCATCGCCGGCTCGAGCGAATTGTCCGACGAGATGCTGAAGGCGGGCCGAGACCACGCGCTCGAGGGAGCGAAGCGTGAGCCTGCGAAAGCGACGATGCTGAAGAAGACGAAGAACTAGGCGAGGTGCCGTAGGGTGGGCGCGTTAGCGCCGTGCCCACGATCTTCCCTCCACGATTGAACCAGTTGTGGTGGGCACGCCACGAACCGCGCATCCGCGCGTCTCGCTGCTTTGCCCACCCTGCGGGAGTGGCAGTCTACCGCCCCGCAAACAACGCCCGCTCGCGCTCCACGATCTCGCTGATGTAATCGGCCACGGCCCTGATCCGCGCCAGGTCCTTGCTGTCGGCGTGCATCAGCATCCAGAACGTTCGCGTGATCGAGATCTCGTCCGGCAGCACAGCCACGAGCTGCGGATAGTCGCTCGCCATGAAATGCGGCAGCACCGCGATGCCGAAGCCTGAAAGCGTGGCGTTGAGCTGGGCGATCAGATTGGCGCTGCGGAAGCGCGCCGAGATTCGCGGCGACACCTGCGGCAGATAGTCGAGCTCCGGCGTGAACAAGAGTTCCTCGATGTAGCCGACGAAGCGGTGCTGCGTCAGATCCTGCCGCGAGGCGATTTTGGGGAAGCGGTCGAGATAGGTGGGGGCCGCGTAGAGCCCGAGGCGGTAGTCGAGCAGCTTGCGGCCGACGATGCGGCCTTCCTTGGGCATGGTCAGGCTGATGGCGATATCGGCCTCGCGCTTGGAGAGGCTGAACAGCCGCGCGGTTGCCACAAGTTGCAAATCGAGATCGGGATAGCGGTCCGCGAACGGCGTCAGCCGCGGCGCCAGGAAGGCGGTGCCGAACCCATCAGGCGCGCCGATCCGCACCGTCCCGGTCAGCCGCGCCACAGAGCCGCCGACCTGCTCCTGATTGGCAACAATGGTCGATTCCATGGCTTCGGCGCTGTCGGCGACGCGCTGGCCGGCCTCGGTGAGGAGGTAGCCGGTCTTGCGCCGGTCGAACAGCTTGGCCGAGAGGTGCTTCTCCAGCCGGTCGACGCGGCGGATCACGGTGGCATGGTCGACCCCCAGCTGTTTTGCCGCAGCCGACACCGAGCCGCCCCGCACGATGGCCAGCACGAAGCGAAAGTCGTCCCAATCGATAGCGCCTTGATCCAGCATTTTCGCACATCTATGGTGCATTATCTCAGACTTGAATCCTATAAAATGCAGGTCAATAGGATTTGTCAAAGCGACCACGCTCGGCCTGAAGGAGATCATTCCATGCGTTCAATCGGACATTTCATCGGTGGCAAGGAGGTCAAGGGCACCTCTGGCCGCACCGCCGACGTTTTCGAGCCGATGACCGGTGACGTTCAGGCCAAGGTGGCGCTGGCGTCCAAGGCCGAAGTCCGCGCCGCCGTCGAGAACGCGCGTGCCGCACAGCCCGAATGGGCCGCGACCAACCCGCAGCGCCGCGCCCGCGTCATGATGAAATTTGTCGAGCTGGTCCAGCGCGATTACGACAAGCTCGCCGAGCTGCTCGCGCGCGAGCACGGCAAGACCGTCCCCGACGCCAAAGGTGACATCCAGCGCGGCCTAGAAGTCGCGGAATTCGCTTGCGGCATTCCGCATCTGATGAAGGGCGAGTACACCGAAGGCGCCGGCCCCGGCATCGACATCTATTCGATGCGCCAGCCGCTCGGCGTCGTCGCAGGCATCACGCCGTTCAATTTCCCGGCGATGATCCCGATGTGGAAGTTTGCGCCGGCGATCGCCTGCGGCAACGCCTTCATCCTCAAGCCCTCGGAGCGCGACCCCGGCGTGCCGATGCTGCTCGCTGAACTCATGATGGAAGCGGGCCTGCCGGCCGGCATCCTCAACGTCGTCAACGGCGACAAGGAGGCGGTCGACGCCATCCTCGACGATCCCGACATCAAGGCCATCGGCTTCGTCGGCTCGACGCCGATCGCGCAGTACATCTACGAGCGCGCCGCGCAGACCGGCAAGCGCTGCCAGTGCTTCGGCGGCGCCAAGAACCACGCCATCGTCATGCCCGACGCCGACATGGACCAGGCCGTGGACGCGCTGATCGGCGCCGGCTACGGCTCGGCCGGCGAGCGCTGCATGGCCGTTTCCGTCGCGGTCCCCGTCGGCAAGTCCACCGCCGACCGCCTGATGGAAAAGCTGATCCCGCGCGTCGAGTCGCTCAAGATCGGCACCTCGATCGATCCGTCGGCCGACTACGGTCCGCTCGTGACCCGCGAGGCGGTCGAGAAGGTCAAGAGCTACATCGACATCGGCGTCAAGGAAGGCGCGACGCTCGCCGTCGACGGGCGCGGCTTCAAGATGCAGGGCTACGAGAACGGCTTCTATCTCGGCGGCTCGCTGTTCGACAACGTCACCAAGGACATGCGGATCTACAAGGAAGAGATCTTTGGCCCGGTGCTCTCGGTGGTGCGCGCGCACGACTATAAGGAAGCGCTGGCGCTGCCGTCGGACCACGACTACGGCAATGGCGTTGCCATCTTCACCCGCGACGGCGACGCCGCGCGCGACTTCGCGGCCAGGGTCAACGTCGGCATGGTCGGCATCAACGTGCCGATCCCGGTGCCGATCGCCTATTACACTTTCGGCGGCTGGAAGAAGTCCGGCTTCGGCGATCTCAACCAGCACGGCCCGGACTCGATCCGCTTCTACACCAAGACCAAGACGGTGACCTCGCGCTGGCCGTCGGGCGTCAAGGAAGGCGCGGAGTTCTCGATTCCGCTGATGAAGTAATCCTCTTAAGGAGCGAGGCCGGATGCAGTTCGCTCTGAATGAGGATCAGATCGCGGTTCGCGACATGGCATTGGCGTTTGCGGCCGAGAAGATCGCGCCGCACGCGCTGCGCTGGGACGAGGAGAAGCATTTCCCCGTCGAGGTCATGCGCGAGGCTGCCACGCTCGGCATGGGCGGCATCTACATCCGCGACGATGTCGGCGGCTCCGCCATGGCGCGGTTCGACGCGGCGCTGATCTTCGAGGCGCTGGCGACGGGTTGCCCGACCACCTCGGCCTTCATCTCCATCCACAATATGGCGAGCTGGATGATCGATGCCTTCGGCAGCGATACCCAGCGCCACCAATGGCTGCCGAAGCTCTGCACCATGGAGCTGATCGCCAGCTACTGCCTGACCGAGCCGGGTGCCGGCTCCGATGCGGCAGCGCTCCGCACCCGCGCGGTGCGCGACGGCGACCATTATGTGCTCAACGGCCAGAAGCAGTTCATCTCTGGCGCCGGCGGCACCGACCTGCTGGTCGCGATGGTCAGGACCGGCGGTGATGGCCCCGGCGGCATCTCGACCGTTGTCATCGACGGCAAGACACCCGGCGTCTCCTTTGGCGCCAACGAGCGCAAGATGGGCTGGAACGCACAGCCGACCCGCGCGGTGATATTCGAGAACGCCCGCGTGCCTGTGGCCAATCGCCTGAGCGAGGAGGGCACAGGCTTCAAGATCGCGATGGCCGGCCTCGACGGCGGCCGTCTCAACATTACGGCGTGCTCGCTCGGCGGCGCGCAAGCTGCGCTCGACAAGGCGCGCGCCTACATGAAGGAGCGCAAGGCGTTCGGCAAACGGCTCGACGAATTCCAGGCGCTGCAATTCCGTCTCGCCGACATGGCGATCGAGTTGGAGGCCGCGCGCACCTTCCTGTGGCGCGCCGCCGCGGCGCTCGATCGCAAAGACTCCGACGCCACCATGCTCTGCGCCATGGCGAAACGCTTCGGCACCGATGTCGGGTTCGAGGTTGCCAACCATGCGCTGCAACTCCACGGCGGCTACGGCTACCTCAGCGAATACGGCATCGAGAAGATCGTGCGCGACTTACGCGTGCACCAGATCCTCGAAGGCACCAATGAAATCATGCGGCTCATCGTGGCGCGCAAACTGATCGAGGGCGCGCGATGAGTTCAGTGGAAGAGGGCGATCTAGTCGCCCGCGTCGAGGGCGCGGCCGGCATCATCAGGCTCAATCGTCCCAAGGCGATCAACGCCGTCACGCTTGAGATGTTTCGCGACATCGACAAGGCGCTCGATCGCTTCGAAGCTGATCCTGCAGTTGCCGTGATCCTGCTGGAAGGCGCCGGCGAGCGCGGGCTCTGCGCCGGCGGCGACATCCGCGCGCTCTGGGAAAGCTCGAAAGTCAATGGCGATCTCGGCAAGATCCTGTGGCGCGAGGAGTACATCCTCAATGCCCGGATCAAGAAATTTCCAAAACCCTATGTCGCCTTCATGGACGGCATCGTGATGGGCGGCGGCGTTGGCTTGTCCGCCCATGCCAGCCACCGGATCGTCACCGATCGGACGAAGCTCGCGATGCCCGAAGTCGGCCTCGGCTTCTTCCCCGACGTTGGTGGTACCTATCTGCTGTCGCATTCGCCGGGCGAGATCGGCACCTATTTCGGGCTGACCGGCCAGACCATGAACGGGCCGGACGCGATCCATGCGAAGTTTGCCGATTGGGTGGTGCCGGCGGCAAGATTGCCGGAGCTGCGCGAGGCGCTGACCGAGCTGCGGTCCGGTGCGACCGCAGCCGATTTCAGCAAGCTCATCGACGGCTTCGCCACCGGCGAGACTGCGGGGCCGGTCGCCGCCAGGGAGCCGGTCATCGATGCATTGTTCGGCTTCGACCGCATGGAGGACATTTTCGCTGCGTTAAAGCGCGATGGTTCCGAGTTCGCGCTGGCCACGCTGAAAACGCTGAACGAAAAGTCACCGCGCGGCATGGTGGTGACGCTCAAGCTGCTGCGGCTGGCGCGCACATCGTCGAGCCTGGAAGAGTGCCTGGTGCGCGAATACCGCGCCGCGCTGGAAGTGTTTCGGAGCGACGATTTCCGCGAGGGCGTGCGCGCCGCCGTGATCGACAAGGACCGCAACCCGACCTGGTCGCCGCCGCGGATCGAGGATGTGACGCCGGAGATGCTTGCACCCTATCTCGCCGACATCGGCCCGGACGAGCTGAAGTTCAATTAACAACGCGACAGCGGAGGAAACGACAATGGCCACGATCGCATTCATCGGTCTCGGCAACATGGGCGGCCCGATGGCGGCCAACCTCGTCAAGGCCAGCCACAAGGTGGTGGCGTTCGATCTCGTCGAGGCCTCGCGCAATCAGGCCAAGGCCGATGGCGCCAGCATCGCCGACAGCGCCCCCGCCGCGGTGAAGGGCGCCGATGTCGTCGTCACCATGCTGCCCGCAGGCAAGCACGTGCTCGGCGTCTGGAACGACGTCGTGCCCGCCATGACCAAGGGTGCGCTGATCATCGACAGCTCCACCATCGACGTTGAAAGCGCGCGGTCCGCGCATGCGCTCGCCGCCAAGCACGGCGTGCTCTCGGTCGATGCGCCCGTGTCCGGCGGCACCGGCGGTGCCAAGGGAGCAACGCTTACCTTCATGTGCGGCGGTGAGGACAAGGCATTTGCCGCGGCAAAGCCCGTGCTCGAGAACATGGGCAAGAAGATCGTGCATTGCGGCGGCGCCGGAGCGGGCCAGGCCGCAAAGATCTGCAACAACATGATCCTCGGCATTTCCATGATCGCGGTGAGCGAAGCCTTTGCGCTCGGTGAGAAGCTTGGGCTCTCGCATCAAGCGCTGTTCGACGTCGCTTCGACCTCGTCCGGCCAATGCTGGTCGCTGACCACCTATTGCCCGGTACCGGGCCCGGTGCCGACCTCGCCGGCCAACAACGATTACAAGCCGGGCTTTGCCTCGACTCTGATGGTGAAAGACCTCACCCTGGCGCAGGAGGCGGCCAAGGCTGCGGGCGCAGCGACGCCTCTCGGCAAGCATGCGCAGGAGATCTATCAGTCTTTCGACGCAGCCGGCCAGGGCGGGGTGGATTTTTCCGGAATTATCAAGCACGTTAGGAGTTTAGCCGGGAAAGCTTGATGACCACATTCCAGGAAGCACGCGCGTTCCTTCTGCAACACCGCACGGATTACGAGGCAGCGGTCAAAGGCTTCCGCTGGCCCGATCCGGTTCCTTTCAACTGGGCGCTCGACTGGTTCGACGTCGAGCTCGCGGCCAATGAGGACAGCAAGGATCGGCCCGCGCTCTGGATCGTCGATGCCGCTCAGGACAAGCAGACGAAGCTGTCCTTTGCGGCGCTTTCGAAGCGCTCGAACCAAGTCGCGAATTTCCTCCGCGCACAGGGGTTGAAGCGCGGCGATCATCTGCTGCTCCTGCTCGGCAATGTGGTTCCGCTGTGGGAGACCATGCTGGCGGCGATGAAGCTTGGCGTCGTCGTCATTCCGGCGACCACGCTGCTGACTGCCGACGAGCTGCGCGACCGGCTCGATCGCGGCAAGGCCAGGGCGGTGGTCGCCGCGCAGGATCAGGTGACGAAATTCGCCAGCTTGGGCGCCGAGAACGTCGTGCGCATCGTCGTCGGCGCGGCCTCCGACGGCTGGATTGCATATGACGAGGCGACAAAGGCCTCCGAGAGTTTTGCGCCTGATGGTCCGACCAACGCCGACGATCCGATGCTGCTGTATTTCACCTCGGGCACGACGGCGAAACCGAAACTAGTGCGCCACAGCCAGCGCAGCTATCCCGTCGGCCATCTCTCCACGATGTACTGGATCGGCCTGAAGCCCGGTGACGTCCATCTCAACATATCTTCGCCCGGCTGGGCCAAGCACGCCTGGAGCTGCTTCTTCGCGCCGTGGAATGCGGGCGCGACCGTGTTCGTGGTCAACCAGCCACGCTTCGACGCGAAGGCGCTGCTTGCCACCATCGGCCGCTGCGGCGTCACCACGCTGTGCGCGCCGCCGACGGTGTGGCGGCTGTTCATCCAGGAGAACCTTGCCTCGTTCAAGGTGGCGCTTCGCGAGGTCTGCGGCGCCGGCGAGCCGCTCAATCCCGAAGTGATCGACCAGGTGCAGGCCGCCTGGGGCCTCACCATCCGCGACGGCTACGGCCAGACCGAGACCACGGCGCTCGCCGGCAATTCGCCGGGCCAGCCCATCAAGATCGGCTCGATGGGCCGGCCGCTGCCAGGCTATCGCGTGCAGATCAGCGATGCCGATGGTAACCCGGCCAAGGAAGGCGAGGTGACGCTGGTGCTAGGCGCCGACCGCCCCGCGGGCCTGATGCAGGGCTATCAGAGTGACGACGGCAAATTGTCCGGCGCCGAAGGCGCGCTCTATCGCAGTGGCGACGTCGTGTTCGCAGATGAGGACGGCTACTTGACCTTCGTCGGCCGCTCCGACGACGTGTTCAAGTCGTCCGACTATCGCATCAGCCCGTTTGAGCTGGAGAGCGTGCTGCTCGAGCACGAGCTCGTCGCCGAAGCTGCGGTGGTGCCGAGCCCGGATCCGATCCGGCTTGCGATTCCCAAGGCCTTCGTGCTGCTGACTGCGGGCGCAGAACGCTCGCCGGAAACCGCGCTATCGATCTTCAGGCACCTGCACGCGCGTCTGGCGCCGTTCAAGCGCATCCGCCGCCTCGAAATCGTCACCGAGCTGCCGAAGACCATCTCTGGAAAGATCCGCCGCGTCCAGCTACGACGGCTCGAACGCGACGACGATCGGGGCGATCCCTTGCGCGGCCGGGAATTCCGCGAGGAGGATTTTCCGGAGCTGGCGAAGACACGGGGCGAAACGTAGTGGAGCTTGTCATTCCGGGGCGATGCGCAGCATCGAACCCGGAATCCATTTTGCGGCAGAGCTTGCTGTCAAATGGATTCCGGGCTCGCGCTTCGCGCGCCCCGGAATGACGGCAATCGGAGTTACCATGAACGAAGTCTGGAAGAAGCCGCCTGTTACGCTCGAGGCCTATCAGGCCATGGTCGGCAAGGAGATCGGCGTATCGTCGTGGCACCTGATCGACCAGCCCCGCATCGACGCCTATGCCGATGTGATCGAGGATCACCAGTTCATCCACGTCGATCCGGACCGCGCGAAGAAGGAGACCGCCTTCGGCACCACCATCGCGCACGGTTTTCTCACGATGTCGCTGCTGTCGATCATGTCCTACGAGGTGATGCCCGTGATCGCGGGCACCACGATGGGCGTGAATTACGGCTTCGACAGGTTGCGCTTCATCTCGCCGGTGCGCTCGGGCAAGCGCGTGCGCGGCCGCTTTGTGCTGGCGGAAGCCAAGCTCCGCAAGCCGAACGAATTGCAGTCCCGCACCAACGTCACGGTGGAGATCGAGGGCGAGGACAAGCCGGCGCTCGTCGCCGACTGGCTTGGGTTGATCTATTTCGCGTAAGTCCCTGGCCCGTCGTTGCCGGGCTTGACCCGGCAACCCATCGCTGCTCAAAAGCCTGTCGATTTTGATGGATGGCCGGGTCAAGCCCGGCCATGACGGCTAACATCTGGGAAACGCACTCATGGCAATCAGGTTCGACGGACGCGTCGCCATCGTCACTGGCGCGGGCAATGGTCTCGGACGCGCGCATGCGCTGGGGCTGGCGAGCCGCGGCGCGAAGGTCGTGGTGAACGATTTCGGCGGCGCGCGTGACGGCACCGGCGGCTCGCTGTCGCCGGCCGAAGCGGTGGTCGAGGAGATCCGCAAAGCCGGCGGCACCGCGATGGCCGACGGCGCCGACGTCTCCAATTTCGAGCAGGTCACCGCGATGGTCGAGCGCGCCACCAAGGAATGGGGCAGCGTCGATCTCTTGTGCGCCAATGCCGGCATCCTGCGCGACAAGTCGTTCGGCAAGATGGAGGTGGCCGAATTCCAGAAGGTGCTGGACGTGCATCTGGTCGGCACCTTCTATTGCTGCAAGGCGGCGTGGGCCGGCATGCGCGAGCGCAATTACGGCCGCATCGTGCTGACGACCTCGTCCTCCGGCCTCTACGGCAATTTCGGCCAGGCCAATTACGGCGCCGCGAAAACCGGCATGGTCGGCCTGATGAACGTGCTCGCCGAGGAGGGCCGCAAGAACGACATCCGCGTCAACATCATCTCGCCGACGGCGGCGACGCGCATGACCGAGGAGCTGCTGCCGCCGCAGGCGCTGCAACTGATGAAGCC
The DNA here is from genome assembly GCF_028128975.1 of Bradyrhizobium sp. CCBAU 45321. Classification (NCBI taxonomy): domain Bacteria; kingdom Pseudomonadati; phylum Pseudomonadota; class Alphaproteobacteria; order Hyphomicrobiales; family Nitrobacteraceae; genus Bradyrhizobium; species Bradyrhizobium sp. CCBAU 45321. The sequence continues at coordinate 414,253 of NZ_LFKZ01000131.1, read as the reverse complement.
GAACGCGATCACGCCCGCGGTCGAGTACCTGCTGAGCGAGGATGCACCGACCCGCACCATCATGGGCGCGGGCGCCGGCTCGTTTGCGGTGATCAAGATTTTGGAGAGCGAAGGCATCAACCTGCCGGAGAGCGAGTGGACGCCGGATGCGATCGCCGCGCATTTCGCCGAAATCAGCGACATGTCGAAGGCCAGGGCCCTGCAGGGCGCGTTCGAGCAGACGCAGAAATACGTCGCGCAGGCCGCAGCGCGAGCGGGGATCAAGCTTTAAGCGCGGCATAATCTCAGTCTCAGTCGTCATGGCAGGGCTTGACCCGGCCATCCACGTCTTCGTACCCGCGAACATCGCTCTTGTGGATGCCCGGGACAGGCCCGGGCATGACGACCTTTGGTTTGGCACGCGGCTCGGCCTAAACTCACGCCATGACCATCACCGCCCCCCATATCGCCGTGATCGGCGCAGGTCCCGCCGGACTGATGGCGGCGGAAGTGCTGGCGCAAGGCGGCGCCTTGGTCACCGTCTACGATGCGATGCCGTCCGCCGGGCGCAAATTCCTGATGGCCGGCCGCGGCGGGCTCAATCTCACCCACAGCGAACCGCTGCCGCAGTTCATGGCGCGCTATCGCGAGGCCGCACCGAAACTGCAGGCGGCGGTCGGGGCATTTTCGCCGGATGCACTGCGCGCCTGGAGCGAGGCGCTGGGCGAGCCGACCTTCGTCGGTAGCAGCGGACGCGTGTTTCCCAAGGCGTTCAAGGCCTCGCCCTTGCTGCGCGCCTGGCTGCGGCGGCTCGATGCCGCCGGCGTCAGTTTTGCGTTTCGCCATCGCTGGATCGGCTGGGATGGCGAGGGCCGGCTGATCTTTCAGACGCCGGAAGGCGGCTCCGCCATCGACGCTAACGCCACGCTGCTCGCCCTGGGCGGCGCAAGCTGGCCGCGGCTTGGCTCGGACGGACGCTGGGTCGACATCCTCGCCGCCAAGGGCATTGCCGTCTCAAGACTGCGGCCGGCCAATTCCGGCTTCACGGTCGCTTGGTCCAACGTGTTCCGCGACCGTTTCGAAGGGCAGCCGCTCAAGGGCGTGGCGCTGACGCTTCGTGCGCACACTGTGCGCGGAGAAGCCATGATCACCCGCAGCGGCATCGAAGGCGGTGCGATCTACGCGCTGTCGGCGGAACTGCGCGAGGCCGTGTTGAATCTCGGCCAGGTGGCGCTGATGATTGCATTGCGGCCCGATCTCGACACCGCTGCGCTGACCACGCGCCTGTCAGGCGTGCGCGGCAAGCAATCGCTGGCGAACTTTTTGCGCAAGGCGGCTCAGCTGTCGCCGGTCGGTATCGGCCTCATGCAGGAGGCCGCCATCGCATCAGGCCGGCCGCTGGCCGCGTTCTCGCCGGCGGAGCTCGCAGATCTGGTCAACGCTGTTCCGGTTCAGCTCACCGGAGTAGCGGCGATCGACCGCGCGATCTCGACGGCAGGCGGAATTCTGTTCGACGAGCTCGACGAGCACTTCATGCTGCGCAAGCTGCCGGGCACGTTTGCGGCCGGCGAGATGCTGGATTGGGAGGCGCCGACGGGCGGGTATCTCCTGCAGGCCTCGTTCGCGACGGGAGCCGCTGCGGGCAGAGGCGTGCTGGCGTGGCTGAAACGCTAACCACCGTCATTGCGAGCGCAGCGAAGCAATCCAGTGTCTCTCCATGGAAAGATTCTGGATTGCTTCGTCGCAAGAGCTCCTCGCAATGACGGCCGTGGGGACGCGCGCCTACCGCAGCTTCCCGCGCGCCGCGACCGGCAGCGTGCCGATGATGTCCTCGCCGCGCACCATCACCACCTCGTCCATCATGTTGACGACGACGCAGACGTGGTTCGGCACGATGCGGACGACGTCGCCGACATTAGGCCGCGTGTTGCTGCGGGAGAGATCGAGAAAGCCGTGCTCCTCGGCGAATTTGGCGATCTTCGCCTCGGGATGCTCCAGGATCAGCCCGTGGCCGTCGAGTCCGCCGGTGTCCGTGGTCAGCGTCTTCGAGCCGGCGTCGAGAATGCCGCGCTCGGGCGCGGCGCGGCTCACCACCGTCGAATAGATGTGCAGTGCGCAATCATCCCAGGTCGCCGAACCTGCGGCGACCTGCATGCGATCGTTGTAGATGTAGGTGCCGAAGCGGTGCTCGGTGCCGCCCTTGAGCTTGCCGATGTTGACGAGGTTCGGCGTGCCACCCGTGGAGACGATCTTGGCGTCAAGCCCGTGAGCGCGGACGCCGGCCAGCGCCTCGTCGTAGAATTTCTGCGCATCGCCCCAGCCTGTTTCGGTCGGGTAGAGCATGAAGCCGGCAAACTCCAGTCCCTTGGATGCCGCGATCTCGCGTGCCAGGGCAATCGCCTCTGCCGGCGTTTCGACGCCGGCACGCTTGCGCCCGGTGTCGCATTCGACCACGACCGAGAGCGGGCGGCCTGACGCCGCAGCCGCCTTGGGCAGGCCGGCGACGACCGTCGAATTGTCGGCAGCCACCGTCATGTTGGCCTTCGCCTGCAATGCGCCGAGGCGGGCCATCTTCTCCTCGCCCAGCAGATTGTAGCTGATCAGGATGTCGTCGATGCCGGCATTGGCCATGATCTCGGCTTCACCCAGCTTCTGGCAGGTGATGCCCTTGGCGCCGGCGGCGACCTGCATCTTGGCGATGGTCGGGTTCTTGTGGGTCTTGATGTGCGGACGGTTGGCGATGCCGGCGTCATCGCAGGCCTTCTGGATCCGCGCGATGTTGCGCTCGACCCTGTCCATGTCGATGACGGCACAGGGCGTGCCGTATTCGCGGGCGATCTTGGCGGCAAGAGTTGTTGTCATGAGTTATGCCTGTTCAATCTCTTCACGGAGCATTTCGAGTTCGAGCCAGCGCTCTTCGGCGGCCGACAGCTCTTCGTGGGCCTTCGCGATGGCAGCCGAGGTGTCGTCGAATTTTTTGCGATCTTTCGCATAGAGACTTGGATCGTCGAGCACGCGCTGCAATCTTGCAATATCGGCGTGCAGCGCTTCCATCTTCTTCGGCAGCGTCTCCAGCGCGTGCTTCTCGTTGAAGCTGAGCTTCCGCTTGGGCGCCGACGAGGGAGCGGCAGTGCGCTCCTCTTTCTTCTCCACGGGAGCTTGCGCCTTCGGCGCCTCGCGCTTCAAGTCGGCGCCACGTTGGCTCAGCATGTCGCTGTAGCCACCGGCATATTCGATCCACTTGCCGTTACCCTCCGGCGCAATCACCGAGGTGACGACGCGGTCGAGGAAGTCGCGGTCGTGGCTGATGAGGATCACGGTGCCTTCGTAGTCGCCAAGCATCTCCTCGAGCACGTCGAGCGTTTCGAGATCGAGATCGTTGGTCGGCTCGTCCAGCACCAGGAGATTCGACGGCTTTGCCAGCGCGCGCGCCAGCATCAGCCGGCCGCGCTCCCCGCCCGAGAGTACCTCCAGCGGTGTGCCGCGCTGCTCCTGCGCGAACAGGAAGTCCTTCATGTAGCCGACGACGTGCTTCGGCTTGCCGCCGACCATGATTTGATCGCCGCGGCCGCCGGTGAGCGCTTCGGCGAGCGTCGATTTGGGATCGAGGCTTTCGCGGTGCTGGTCGAGCGTGGCCATCTCCAGGTTGGCGCCAAGTCGCACCATGCCTGAATCAGCCTGCATGCCGCCGGTGAGCAGATTGACCAGTGTGGTCTTGCCGGCGCCGTTCGGCCCGATGATACCGAGCCGGTCGCCGCGCTGGATGCGGGTCGAGAAATTCTCGACGATCTTGCGCGCGCCATAGGATTTCGTGATGCCCTTGGCCTCGATCACCAGCTTGCCGGACTGTTCGGCCTCGCTGGCGGCGAGGTTGGCGCTGCCGGCGGTGCCGCGATAATTGCGGCGCTGGGCGCGCAGCGCGTGCAGATTGGCGAGGCGCTTGACGTTGCGCTTGCGCCGGCCGGAGACGCCGTGGCGCAGCCAGTGCTCCTCGTCGACGATCTTGCGATCGAGCTTGTGCTGGTCGCGCTCCTCTTCCGCCAGCACCTCGTCGCGCCAGCTCTCGAACGAAGCAAAGCCGCGGTCGATCTGCTTGATCCTGCCGCGGTCGAGCCAGGCGGTGGACCGCGAGAGATTGGTCAGGAAGCGGCGGTCGTGGCTGATGATGACGAGCGCGCTGCGCCTGGAGTCGAGCTCCTGCTCCAGCCATTCGATGGTGGCGAGATCGAGATGGTTGGTCGGCTCGTCCAGCAGCAGAATGTCGGGCGAGGGCGCCAGCACGAAGGCCAGCGCGGCGCGGCGCGCCTCGCCGCCGGAGAGGTTGTGCGGGTCCTCCTCGCCGGTGAGACCTAGCTGCTCCAGGAGATAACGCGCCTGGTGCTGGTCGTCCCCCGGCGCGAGCCCGGACTCGACATAGGCGAGCGTGGTCTTGTGCGCGCCGAAATCCGGCTCCTGCGGCAGGTAGCGCACCGTTGCGCCGGGCTGCACGAAGCGCGTGCCGGCGTCAGGCTCGACCAGGCCGGCTGCGATCTTCAGCAGGGTCGACTTGCCGGAGCCGTTGCGGCCGATCAGGCAGACCCGTTCGGATGGCGCGACATTGAGCTCGACGCCTGACAGCAGCGGCGTGCCGCCGAAGGTCAGCCTGATGTCTTTGAGTTGGATCAGCGGCGGCGCCATGGCTAACCTTGGCTCGTTGCGGCCTGATCTGCGCGGCGGCGCTGGATCCGGCGCAGCGTCTGGTCGAGCGCCGAGAGGAACGCGGAGCGGTCTCGCGGCGAGAACGAGCGCGGGCCGCCGGTGACTTCGCCGGCCGATCGCAGATCCGTCATTAGGTTGCGCACCGCCAGCGTCATGCCGATCGACTCTTCGGTGAACGGCTTGCCGTTCGGGGCGATCACGTCGGCGCCCGCCTTGACGCAGCGGCTGGCCAGCGGAATGTCCGAGGTCACCACGACGTCGCCAGGCCTCGCGCGCTCGGCGATCCAGTCGTCGGCGGCGTCCATGGCGCTGCCTGCGGCGATGCGTTCGATCAGCGGGTCTTGCGGCACGCGGATGAAATTGCCGGCGACCACGCTGACGGGCACGCCGAGCCGGATCGCGACGCGATAGATTTCGTCCTTCACCGGACAGGCGTCGGCGTCGACATAGATGCGGGTGGGGGTTTCGGTCATTCCGCCGCGTGGTACCGCATTCGGGCCGCAAAGGCGAGGGGATTGACCCCAGTTCCTCAGGCCCTACGATCGCTCCTGAAACAACAATAACAGGGAAAGGCCAGTCATGCCGAACCGGCTCGAAACCTATCGCGTCGAGGCCTACAACACCGCCAAGCAGTCCGAAAACAAGATGCACGAGGACAATGTGGCGCGCCGCTTCGGCTTTTCCGGCGGGCTGGTCCCCGGCGTCGACGTGTTCGCCTACATGATGCACGTGCCGATCGCCCGATGGGGCCGCGATTTCCTGTCTCGCGGGCTGGTCGAGGCCCGCTTCATCAAGCCGGTCTATGACGGCGAGACCGCCGATGTCGATGCCACCGAGCACAACGGCCTGCTGACCATCGAGGTGTTCAGCCGCACCGAGCTGTGTGCCACGGGAACGGCGTCGCTGCCGGCGGCGGTGCCGGCGGTATCGTTGAGCGACTATGTCGAAGTCCCCGCCGTCGCCGAGCGCAAGCCTGTCAGTCCTGCGACATTCGAGATGGGCAAATGGCTGGGCACGACACCGCGCCGCTGGGCCGGGCAGGATGCGGTCGACTATCTCGCCGATGTCAGAGAGAAAGATCCGATCTTCGCGCGCGAGGGGCTAAGCCATCCCGGACTGATCCAGCGCGTCATGAACCGCGTGCTGGTGGACAACACCATCCTGGGTCCCTGGATCCACGTCGGAAGCCGCATGCAGCTGCTGTCCGCCGCCCGGGCCGGCGACGAGATCACCGCGCGCGCAAAAGTCACTGCGAATTACGAGAAGAAGGGCCACCGCTTCGTCGAGTTCGACGCGCTGGTCGTCGCTAACGGCACGACGCCGATTGCGCATTGCCAGCACACCGCGATCTACCAGCCGCGCGAGCAGGCGGCGGCGTAGGCTGGAAGGCAAAGCCGCCGCTCCAAAGACGGTGTCATTCCCCGCGGAGGCGGGGAATCCAGTACGCCGCGGCGGATGTGGTGAAAGCGAGGTCTCCAACGCGCGCCTCTGGAATACTGGATCGCCCGCCTTCGCGGGCGATGACAGCATTGTTGTAGAGTTGGAAGGGCAGCCTTAAGCCGCTTTCGCCTTCGCCTCCTGGATCGCGCGCCACACCCGCTCTGGGGTCAGCGGCATGTCGATGTGCTTGATGCCGTACTCCGACAGTGCATCGAGCACCGCGTTCACCACCGTCGACAGGCTGCCGGCGCAGCCCGCTTCGCCGCAGCCCTTGCTGCCGAGCGGATTGGTGGTGGCGGGCACCGGGTGATCGCCGACCGTCATGTTGGGGACGTCCTCCGCGCGGGGCAGGGCGTAGTCCATCAGCGAGCCCGTGATCGGCTGGCCGCTCTCGTCGTAGCGGATGTGCTCCATCAGCGCCTGGCCGATGCCCTGGACCACGCCGCCATGGAGCTGGCCCGCGACCAGCATCGGGTTGATCACCGTGCCGAAATCGTTGACCGCGCTGTAGCGCACGATCTGCACTACGCCGGTGTCCGGGTCGATCTCGACCTCGGCGACGTGGCAGCCGTTCGGGAACGCCGAGGCGACTGGATCGCTGGTGTGGTCGACATCGAGGCTGTCAGGCACGCCCTCCGGCACCTTGCCGTCATGCAGGCGCTTGGCGAGCTCCATGATGTCGATGCTGCGATCGGTGCCGGCGATCGTAAAGCTGCCGTCGGCAAACTCGATATCGGCTTCGGATGCTTCCAGCATATGCGCAGCGGCGCGCTTGCCCTTCTCGATGACGAGCTTCGCAGCCCCCACGATGGCCTGGCCGGTCGCAGTGATCGAGCGCGATCCGCCGGTGCCGTTGCCGGTGTGGACGATGTCGCTGTCGCCCTGCACGAGCTTCACGCTCTCGAAGGGAACACCGAGCTGCTCGCACAGCACCTGCGCGAACGGCGTGGCATGGCCCTGGCCGTAATCGAGCGTGCCGGTGATGAGCTGCACGGTGCCATCGGGGTCGAACACGATCTTGCCGAGCTCGGGGCTCGGCGGCGCGGTGACTTCGAGATAGGAGCCGACCGCAATGCCGCGCAGCTTACCGGCCTTCTTGCTCTCCTTCTTGCGCTTGGCGAAGTTCTCGTGGTCGGAGATTTCGAGCGCCTTGTTGAACACGGCCTGGAAGTCGCCGCTGTCGTAGGTGACGCCGGAGGACGCCGCGAACGGGATCTGGTTCGGCTTGATGAAGTTGCGCTTACGCAAGGTCAGCCGATTGATGCCCATCTCGTCGGCGGCGCGGTCGATCAGCCGCTCCATGTAATAGTTCGCCTCGGGCCGGCCGGCGCCGCGATAGGCCCCCATCAGCGTGGTGTTGGTCAGTACCACCTTGATGTCGACCGCCATCAGCGGCGTGCGATAGACGCTGGAGAAGTTCTTGCCGGTGTTGAGCGAAAGCGGCCCCGGCGCGACGCCGGTGATGTAGGCGCCGAGATTGCCGTAGCCGGAAAGCTTCGCCGCGAGGAAGTGCCCCTCGGCATCGAGCGCGAGCTCGGCATGGATCTTCTGCGCGCGGCCGTGGCTGTCGGAGAGGAAGCTGGTCGAGCGCTCGTCCAGCCACTTCACCGGGCGTCCCAGTGCCTTCGCCGCATAGAGAATGCACATGTACTCGGGATAGTTGATGTTCTTCATGCCGAAGGAGCCGCCGACATTGGCGGTGAGAATGCGCACCTTCTCGTTCGGCACCTTCAGGTTCTTCGCGAGATTGGCGCGGTTGCCGGCAACGCCCTGCGTCGGCACCTGAAGCGTGTAGCGCTCGGTCTTCTTGTCGTAGGAGGCAAGCCCCACGCGCGGCTCCATCGAGACGACGGCAACGCGGGTGTTCTCGATGTCGAGCTTGGTCACATGAGCGGCGCTGGCGAAGGCGGCGTTCACCTTGTCCATGTCGCCATAGTGGTAGTCGAGCGCGACGTTGTTGGGGATGTGGTCATAGAGCTGCGGCGCGCCGGGCTGGGCGGCTTCCTCGGGGTCGGTCACCGCCGGCAGCGGCTCAATGTCGAGCTCGACCGCCTCGGCCGCGTCGCGCGCCTGGGCCAGCGTCTCCGCCACCACGAAGGCGACTGGATCGCCGACGAAGCGGACCTTGTCGGTCGCCAGCGGCTGGCGGTTGGTCTGGAGCAAAGGCGAGCCGTCGCGGCTCTTCAGCGGCAGGCCGCAGGTGAAGGGGCCGTAACCGGCGGCATCGAGGTCTTTGCCGGTCCACGCCCCCAGCACGCCCGGCATGGCCTTGGCGGCATCGAGGCCGATGCTGCGGATGATGCCATGGGCATGGGTGGAACGGACGACCACGGCATAGGCTTGGTTCGGCAGGCTGAAATCGTCGGTGTAGCGGCCCTTGCCGCGCACCAGCGTGTCGTCCTCCTTGCGGCGGACCGGTTGCCCGACGCCATACTTTTGCAGTGCAATAGCGTTCTCGAGCGTCGACGATTTGGTGTGTTCTTGCATGGGATTTGACCTGAAAACCCGGTATTTGCGCATTTTCGCGGCAGCGGAGCACCGGACTCCCTCAGATAACCCACCAGCCCCGTTCACGACAACGCACGATTGGACATGGTCCCATGTGATGCGTTGTTGCGCAGGCCTGCCGCGCTGCTAATGTTTCAGGCGAATAATCAATTCCAGACCGGCCCGACCGGCCGCGGAAAGACAGTTTGTATGAATGACCACACGCGGCTCCGCGACGGCCATGCGCCGCATAGCGAGCTGGAGGGGTCGATGGCGGCGGTGGCGTTGGCCACCAATCCGGCCGTCGGCGCGCAGGCGCCGGGAACCGGCGTCTATGCGGCGCTGGACCTCGGCACCAACAATTGCAGGCTGCTGATCGCCTGTCCGACTCAGGACGGCTTTCGCGTGGTCGATTCCTTCTCGCGCATCATCCGGCTCGGGGAGGGCGTCTCGGCGACGGGGTGCATCAGCGACGCCGCGATCGAGCGCGCCATCGCCGCGCTCAGCATCTGCCGCGACAAGATCAATCTGCGGAAGGCGCGTCGGCTGCGGCTGATCGCGACCGAAGCCTGCCGCGCGGCTTCGAACGCGGAAGGTTTCCGCAGCCGCGTTGCGGCCGAGACCGGCATCGAGCTCGAGGTGATCGACCGCGAGACCGAGGCCGCGCTCGCCGTGCTGGGCTGCTCGCCGCTGGTCGATCCCAGGGGGCGGGGCGCGATCCTGTTCGACATCGGCGGCGGCTCCACCGAGCTGGTGCGGATCGAGCGCGACCCGCAAAAGCCGGAACCGCGCATCAAAGCCTGGATGTCGATTCCCTATGGCGTGGTCACGCTCGCCGAGCAGTTCGGCGGACGCGACGTCACGCCGGAGATCTATGCGGCGATGGAGCAGGAGGTCGCAAGCCACGTCGCGCCATTCGCCGAGGAGCACGGCCGCGATCTCGCCGACATGCACCTGCTCGGCACGTCGGGCACAGTGACGACGCTCGCCGGCATCCATCTTAACCTGGCGCGCTACGACCGCCGCCGCATCGACAGCATCTGGATGAACGATGCGGACATCACCACGACCATCAACAAGCTGCTCGGCATGAGCTATGAGGAGCGTGCCGCCAACAGCTGCATCAGCGTCGAGCGTGCCGATCTCGTGCTGGCGGGCTGCGCCATCCTCGACGCTATCCGCCGCGCCTTTCCGCTGCCGCGCCTGCGTGTCGCCGACCGCGGCTTGCGCGAGGGCATGCTGGTCGAGATGATGCGCGAGGACGGTGCGCTCAGGAGCTGGTGAGTATGGCCAAGGACACCACCGGCCGCTTGCACGTTCAGGTCAAGACCGGCGGCAAGCGCAAATTGTCGTCGAAGCTGTGGCTGGAGCGGCAGCTCAACGATCCCTACGTCGCCAAGGCCAAGGCGGCGGGCTATCGCTCGCGCGCCGCGTTCAAGCTGCTGGAGATCGACGACAAGTTCCGGCTTCTGAAGCCCGGCATGGCCGTGGTCGATCTCGGCGCGGCGCCCGGCGGCTGGAGCCAGATCGCCGCCAAGCGCGTCGGCTCCACGGAAGGCAAGGGCAAGGTCGTCGCCATCGATCTGTTGGAGATGCCGGAGATTCCGGGCGTCGATTTCGCGCAGCTCGACTTCATGGACAACGACGCGCCTGAGAAGCTCACCGCGATGCTGGGCGGCAAGGCCGACGTCGTGATGTCCGATATGGCCGCCAACACCACCGGCCACCGCAAGACCGACCAGCTCCGCATCGTCGGCCTGGTCGAGACGGCGGCGGCCTTTGCCTGCGACGTGCTCAAGCCCGGCGGCACGTTCCTGGCGAAAACGTTCCAGAGCGGCGCCGATGCCGAGCTGCTCGCCCAGCTCAAGCGCGACTTTGCCACCGTGCGTCACGTCAAGCCGGCCGCCAGCCGGCAGGATTCCTCGGAGCGCTACGTGCTGGCGACGGGATTTCGGGGTGGGGGAGCGGCGTAGCCTGTGGTACTCCGTCATTGCGAGGAGCTCTTGCGACGAAGCAATCCAGACTTGCTTCGCGGATGCAGTCTGGATTGCTTCGCTTCGCTCGCAATGACGAAAGACTACCCCAATCTCTGATCCCGCACGTCCTGCGTATCCTCGGATGCCGCCTTGACCGCGGCCTTCTCCGCACCCTTGCCGGCGCCCTTGCGGCTCGCGATCTCCACCGCCTTGCGTCCAGAAATCTCGTGGCCGGCGTCCGCGGGCATCTGCCAGAAGAACCAGCTCGAGGCCGCCGAGGTCAGCGCGACCACGACGAAGGCCGGCGCGAACACCGTGGCGTTGAGCTCGCTGACATGGCTGAACCACATCGTGGTCTCGACACAGGCCGCGCCGACGGCGACGCCGGCCGAAATCGCGAGCTGCTGGTTGACGCTGACGAGGGTCGTGGCGCGGCTCATTTGCGCGGTCTCGACGTCGGCATAGGCGACGGTGTTGATCGCGGTGAACTCAAGCGAGCGAAAGAAGCCGCCGACCACCAGGATCACCATGATGATGAGCAGCGGCGTCGTCACCGTGAACAGCGCGCAGACGCCGAGGAAGAACGCGCTGATGATCGCGTTCACCGTCATCAAATTGCGGAAGCCGAACGTGCGGATGATCCGCGCAGCCAGCGTCTTCATGCCCATGGCCCCGAGCGAGGAGGCGAAGGTGACGAGGCCGGAATGGAACGGCGACAAGCCGAAGCCGATCTGCATCAGGAGCGGCAGCAGGAACGGCAGTGCGCCGATGCCGAGCCGGAACAGGAAGCCGCCGAACACGGCGGCGCGCAGCGTCGGCAGCTTCAGGAGCGAGAAGTCCAGCACCGGCGATCCGGTCCGCCGCGCATGGATGACGTAGAGCGTCATCGAGATCGCACCGCCCACGATCAATGCGGCGACGGTGCTCCATGGCAGAAGGTTGAGGCCGGCAACGGAAAGGCCGAAGGCGATGCCTGCGAGCCCCAGCCCAGAGAGCACCATGCCGTAGAGATCGAACGGCTCCTGCGTCTCGCTCTTGATGGGATCGATGAAGCGCAGCGCCATGAAGATGCCGAGCAGCCCGATCGGGATGTTGATCAGGAAGATCCAGTGCCAGGATGCGTAAGTCGTGATGAACCCGCCGAGCGGCGGGCCGATCACCGGGCCGATCAAGGCGGGGACCGTCACCCAGGCCATGGCGTTGACCAGCGCGCTCTTGTCGACCGAGCGCAGCAGCACGAGGCGTCCGACCGGCGTCATCATGGCGCCGCCCATGCCTTGCAGGATGCGCGCGAACACGAAATCCGTGACCGACGTCGAGAGCGCGCAGCCGACCGAGCCGACCATGAACACGCCGACCGCGATCGCGAACACCATCCGCGCGCCGAACCGGTCGGCGGTCCAGCCGCTCGCCGGAATGAACACCGCGAGAGACAGCAGATAGGAGGTGATCGCGAGCTTCAGCGTCAGCGGGCTGGTGCCGATGTCGGCCGCGATCGCCGGCAGCGAGGTGGCGATCACGGTCGAATCCATGTTCTCCATGAACAGAGCGGTGGCCACGATCAGCGGAATGACGCGTTGCTTGTCGACCATGAGGGTAATGAAATTGGAAGGAGGGGTGGAGTTGCGGCTTATCACCGCCGTCCGCCGCCGACCATTGCGGATCCACGCATGGCACCTAAATCCCGCGTAACAACGGTGTGACCCACAGCCTCCGTCATGCCGGGGCGTCGCTTCTCGCTCCGCCATCATTCCGGGGGCGCGCCCCTTGGCGCGAGCCCGGAATCTATTGGGCCGCAGCGTTGCTGCCAGATGGATTTCCGGGTCGCGACTTCGTCGCGCCCCGGAATGACGGCCGAGGGGACGGCGTCCCGAGCCCACCCGCCAAACCGGCCCAAAAAACCCCTGTGCATGGCTGGCCAGCGGCCCGAATTGCTTTGATTCGTCACGCGGCCGTGCTATCGACCCGCGTCAACCCCACCGATGGGCTCCGATTCTCAAGGCGTTGCCGCAAGGGACGCCGAGGGCGGCGCTCATCCATTAGCATTTGCGGCAGGGCCGCAGGAAGGAGTTGGCAGATGGCCACGGTGCAACTTCAGGGCATCCGCGAAGCCTTTACGTTCGACGACGTGCTGTTGAAGCCTGGCCTGTCCGACGTCATGCCGGGCGAGGTCGACATCCGCTCCCGCGTCACCCGCGCCATCCCGCTCAACATCCCGATCATGGCCTCGGCCATGGACACCGTCACCGAGGCCCGCATGGCGATCGCCATGGCGCAGGCCGGCGGCCTCGGCGTCATCCACCGCAATTTCGATCCCGAAGGGCAGGCCGCCCAGGTGCGGCAGGTCAAGCGCTACGAATCAGGCATGGTGGTGAACCCGCTCACCATCAGCCCCGACGCCACGCTCGACGACGCGCTCAAGCTGATGAGCGACCACGGCATCTCCGGCATTCCGGTCGTCACCGGCGCCGGCAAGAACACGCCCGGCAAGCTGGTCGGCATCCTCACCAACCGCGACGTGCGCTTTGCCACCGACCGCCGGCAAAAAGTCTCCGAGCTGATGACGCATGAGGGGCTCGTCACGGTCCGTGAGAATGTTAATCAGAACGAGGCGCGGCGGATGCTGCACCAGCACCGCATCGAGAAGCTGCTGGTCGTCGACGATCAATATCGCTGCGTCGGGCTCATCACCGTGAAGGACATGGAGAAGGCGGTTGCCCATCCGCTCGCCTGCAAGGACGGGCAGGGGCGTCTTCGCGTCGCTGCCGCCACCACGGTCGGCGATACCGGCTTCGAGCGCACCGAGCGGCTGATCGATGCCGGCGTCGACCTCGTCGTCGTCGACACCGCGCACGGCCATTCCCGTCACGTGCTGCAGGCGGTGAACCGCATCAAGCGCCTGTCCAATTCGGTGCAGGTCGTCGCCGGCAACGTCGCCACCACGGAAGGCGCGCAGGCGCTGATCGATGCGGGCGCGGATTGCATCAAGGTCGGCATCGGCCCGGGCTCGATCTGCACCACGCGCATCGTCGCCGGCGTCGGTGTGCCCCAGCTCACCGCGATCATGGATGCGGTCGAAGCGGCGAAGAAGGCCGATGTCCCCGTCATCGCCGACGGCGGCATCAAATATTCCGGCGACCTTGCGAAAGCGCTCGCGGCCGGCGCCGACATCGCCATGGTCGGCTCGCTGCTCGCCGGCACCGATGAGACGCCCGGCGAAGTGTTCCTGTGGCAGGGCCGCTCGTACAAGGCCTATCGCGGCATGGGCTCGGTCGGCGCGATGGCGCGTGGATCGGCCGACCGCTACTTCCAGCAGGACATCAAGGACACGCTCAAGCTCGTGCCCGAAGGCATCGAGGGCCAGGTGCCCTACAAGGGCCCGGTCGGCAACGTCATGCACCAGCTCGCCGGCGGCTTGCGCGCCGCAATGGGCTACGTCGGCGCGCGCGACATGAAGGAGCTGCACGACAAGGCCCAGTTCGTCCGCATCACCGGCGCAGGCCTGCGCGAAAGCCACGTCCACGACGTCACCATCACGCGCGAGAGCCCGAACTATCCGGGCGGGGGTTAGGCGCTTCTCGGTGTCATCGCCCGCGAAGGCGGGCGATCCAGTACGCCGCGGCTTCTCGGTTCAACAACGATTGTCTAGGAGTACTGGATGCCCCGCCTTCGCGGGGCATGACGGCGCCTATGTGGCGTGCGCGCATCGAGCCTGCGCGAAGCAATCCAGTCCTTTTGTGTTGACGCGGCTGGATTGCTTCGCTTCGCTCGCAATGACAGAAAAGTGGAGGAAGCCATGGCCCAAGGTCAACATAGCGCCAAACGCATCGTTCTCGCCGCGCGTCCCGTCGGCGAACCCAAGCCGTCTGATTTTCGCCTGGAGGAATTCGCAGTTCCGACGCCAGGGCAGGGCGAAGTCCTGCTGCGCACGATCTGGCTGTCGCTCGATCCCTATATGCGCGGGCGCATGAGCGAAGGGCCGTCCTACGCAGCTCCGGTGCCGGTCGGCGGCGTGATGGAAGGCGAGGCGGTCAGCGAGGTCGCGGCCTCCAACAATACCGATTTCGCGGTCGGCGACATCGTGCGCATCCGCTCCGGCTGGCAGACCCATGCGATCTCGAACGGCAAGGGCCTGATCAAGGTCGATCCCAAGCTCGGGCCGATCTCGACCTCGATAGGTGTGCTCGGCATGCCCGGCATGACCGCCTATACGGGCCTGCTCGACATCGGCAAGCCGCAACCGGGCGAGACCGTCGTCGTTGCCGGTGCGTCCGGCGCGGTCGGCTCGGCGGTGGGGCAGATCGCCAAGATCAAGGGCGCCCGTGCGGTCGGCATCGCCGGCGGCAAGGACAAATGCGACTACGTGGTGAAGGAGCTCGGCTTCGATGCCTGCATCGATCACCGCGATCCCGATCTCGCCGCCAAGCTGAAGGACGCCTGCCCTGGGGGTATCGACGTCTATTTCGAAAATGTGGGCGGTGCCGTGTTCGAAGCGGTGTTTCCGCTGCTCAACCCGTTTGCGCGCGTGCCGGTGTGCGGCCTGATCGCCCACTACAACGACACCGAGGCCAAGCCGCCGAAATGGGCGGCCAGCCTGATGCGCGCGACGCTGACCAAGCGGCTGACCTTCCGCGGCTTCATCGTCTCCGACTTCGCCGCCCGTCATGGCGACTTCCTGCGCGACATGTCCGGCTGGGTTCGCGACGGCAAAGTCAAGTACAAGGAGTTCGTCACCGAGGGCCTGGAAAGCGCCCCCGGCGCCTTCATAGGCCTGCTGAAGGGGGCCAATTTCGGCAAGCAGCTGGTCCGGGTCGGGCCGGACAAGGCCTAGGCATGATCCGGAAAAGTGCGAAGCGGTTTTCCGGAAGGATCATGTCCAAACAACAACCTAAAGCGCGAGCGCATTCATCACGCTTTAGGCGACAGGGAATGAGACTCACGTGGCGCCGCGGCGACACGCCGCGTGGGGATAGTTAAGAAAGAGTCACCAAATGGTCACACCTGCCCGCAAAAGCCGCAGGTGTGACCGCCTGTTCATTGACGGCCGGACGAAGGCATTGAATCATCGCGCATATTTTAGGTGCTGCGATGTTAGAGATTGGTATTTTCTGCGTCATCCTCCTGGCCGCCGGCTATTGGGCGACCATGTTCATCATGGGCCGTCGCGACGACGTCATCCATGGCAAGTTCGTTCACGCCGAGGACGAGGGCGAATTCGCCCCGGCCGCAATGCCTGCGCCTCCGCCATTCCCGAAGCGTCCCGTGAAAGCTGCGCAGCGCCCCGCTGCTCAGCCAGCCGGCACCGAGGCCAAGCCGGTGAACAGCGCCGCGCTGCAATCGCTGCTCGCCGCGATCCAGCAGGATCTCAAAAGCGTGGCTTGAGTCTTCCGCGAGGCCGCAACACAAAAGCGGCTGAGGTTCAGCCGCACATGTGCGCCATGGCTGTGTCAGCGCGCTACAGCATGATTCGGAAAAGTGGGTGGCGGTTTTCCGAAAAGATCATGCTCAAACAGTAACCTAAAGCGCGATGACGATTCATCTTATTCGCATCGCGCTTTAGGCGGCGTGCCGCATGCGTTCGATACTCTGGGTAATATGGTTTCCTGCGTCGTCAGCCACCTTCAAAGACATGTCCGCCATCCGGCGGCTGGTATCGAGGGCGCTTCTGATCGAATCGCGCATCAGATCGGTCTGCACAGCCGCCAAATCCTGCGGAGTTCGGCAGCGCCAGAGTTCATTCATACGGTCCATGGTCCTCTCGATCTGCTGTCGAACGAAATCGAAGTACTCGCGTGAGACGCCGTTCATTCCTTTGACGATCGCGGTTGTAGAGTACATGATTGCTTCAGCGTTGCGGACCGATCGTTCTGTTGCCTGCTCCGTTTCATTGCCCGTCACACCGAACGTGCGACCAAGCTGATCAGCAGACCGGCCCAACATCACAGTGGCCATGTCGACGCCGAAGCGCCAACTGTTTTGCAACATCTCGGCATTCTGTTGCAGCAGGTGACTGCTGGCTTGGGCTACCTCCTCGCTGGCCTCAGCGGTGGCTAAGCCGATCCGTCTGGTTTGCTCAGCGGTCCTTTCGGCGGCGCGGCGCATTGTGTCCTCAGGGCTTTGCGTAGACTTTTCCTCCTGGCGTGGATTAGCCATCTGTTGCTCCTTGGTTATTGTTGGTGACGTCGGATCCTCTCCGTCACAGGTGCGATCC
Organism: Bradyrhizobium sp. CCBAU 45321; assembly: GCF_028128975.1. NCBI lineage: Bacteria > Pseudomonadati > Pseudomonadota > Alphaproteobacteria > Hyphomicrobiales > Nitrobacteraceae > Bradyrhizobium > Bradyrhizobium sp. CCBAU 45321. Next base: position 397,462 of record NZ_LFKZ01000131.1, on the reverse strand, counting down.
TAAGCGGCCAACGTGGGCATTTCTCGACCGTTCCGGGGCACGTGATTTTTAATCAATCCTCCGCGATCGCGCGCAGGAACGAGCGCTTCAACTTCCAATTACTCCATGGATTGGTTCACTTGCTTGGCACCGCGGGTCTCATGTTCTTACCCTCGATCATCAAGGGTCACTAATGACCACCGCTGAAACCGTGTTGCTCATCGCTGCCTTGTTATTGGCGCTTCTCGTCGTCGGTAACATCGGCTTCTCCAAACTGGCCGAGTGGAGGAATCCACCAATCGGCAAGTTCCTCGAATGCGACGGCGTAGTGCTCCACTATGTCGATCGCGGTGATCCGGCCGCTCCTTGCGTCGTGCTGCTCCATGGCAACGGATCCATGATCCAGGACTTCACGATCAGCGGTCTGGTCGATCTTCTTGCCCGCACCAATCGCGTGGTGTGCTTCGATCGGCCAGGCTTTGGCTATAGTCAGCGGCCGCGGCTCCGATTATGGACCGCGGCAGCTCAAGCCGCTCTGTTGGCGAAGGCGCTCAATCAACTTGGAATCCGCAATCCCGTTGTGCTCGGCCATTCTTGGGGCGCCTTGGTCGCTATCGCTCTCGCCGTGCGAAAGGATTATCCGACCCAAGGTCTTGTGCTTGCGTCAGGGTACTATTTCCCGACCGGCCGATTGGACGTGTGGCTGATGTCAGGTCCAGCCATACCGGTCCTGGGCGACTTGGTCAGTTACACTGTCGCGCCGATCGTTTCGTGGGCCGTCCTGCCAGGAGCTCTCCGCAAGATCTTTGCGCCCCGTTCTGTCCCGCAGACGTTCAGGAATGAATTTCCAGCGTCTTTGGTGCTCAGGCCCACACAGTTGAGGGCCTCTGCGGAGGAAAGTGCACTCCTCATTCCAACTGCGACACAATTCCAAGCTTATTATCCAGCCATCGGCGAGCGAGTGCAGATATTCCACGGAACAGAGGACCAAGTGATCGAATTCAGACAAGCGCAGGATTTACATCAAGCACTGCCTCGGTCCGATCTTCACCTTGTTCCAAATGCCGGGCATATGGTCACGTACGCAGACCCCGCCGCCATCGTGGAGGTCGTCAACTCAATGACGAACTCCTGAGATCGGCAGCGACGGCCGTCACTGGGCCTTGCCGCGTGCAGGCGCAGCAACCGGCCGCAATTCCATTCTTGATATGCCTGCTGCGACGTTCACACCTGTCTGCGCCTGGACGGACACCGGCTGCAAGGCGATCGTACGATCCGAGCCGCCCACCAGGAGGTTGGCACCAACTCCGGCGCCGACAGTGCCGCCGGCGGTCGCGCCCGCATAAGTTCCGGCCAAGGCTGCCCGGCGAACTGTCGTTGGCGCAAACACGGTCCAAACCAGCTGACCGCCGGACGTGGCTCCTATGTCGAGACCAAGCGTGCTGACGGTGCCTTCGTAAGCCTCGCGCGCCCTGCCTCGTGCCGATGCATAGATGCAGCTCAGCTGCCGTTGTCCCGCAACAATCATGCCGACTCCGGGCGATATGTTGCACGTGAGTGTGCCGACTCTCGAGCGCCCAGCCTCCTGCGCCGTTGCCGGAACCATCGTGAGGGCGAGTGCCAAGGCCGCGCAAGCCGTTGCCAAATTGGTCAGTCTCGCTTCATTCAGCGTTGTCCTGGTCATGGGGCCTCCATCGACGTAGTCTGATCGTCCTTCAATGCGCGCGGAGCCAGCGATGTTCCTGTTGGTCGCAAGCCGAAGCTCCAGAACCACGAGACAGGCCTCGCTTACGGGTTCGGGATGTGGAGCACGCGTGTCCGGCTCTGCGCTAGGTGTTGAGTGGCAGGCGGACATCAAGCGCGCCTACTGCACGCAGCCGATTTTATCAGTGCCCGTCGCCCATCTGGATCAGCAGCTCCTCGATGTCGACATCGACTTGGCCGGCGGCCCTGACGTGGCGGACCTCGAGACTGTCGGGTTGGAAGCGGTATTCGACCAGGCCGACCTCCTTGATCGCGATCCGGTCCTGGCGCTGATCGTTGATGACGAAGCCCGCCGACGGCGCCCAGACGTGGCGGATGTTGCGGAAGGTGAAGTCGCGGCGCTGGTGCACGTGGCCGCTGGCAATGAGACGCAGGTCGACCTTGCCGAACATCTCGATTAGCCGCGCCCGCGCCGGCTGCGGCACGTAGCGGATCGACGTCTCCGGAGTCTCGGCGTCGTCGGGCAGGTTGAGAAACAGCGGCTTGTGCAGGAACAGCGCGACCGGCCTGCCGTTCGTCCGCGCGATCTCGCGAGACAGCCAGTCGAACTGCTCGGCCTCGAAGGCGAGGCCCGAATTCATCACCAGCGAATTGAGGCCGATGAAGCGCCAGCCCGCGGCCTCAAACGACCAATGATCTTCGCCGATGATGTCGCAGAACTGCTGGCGGTGCGTCTCGCTGACCGGCGGCTTCGGCGCCGGCCCGATCGCGGTCGGATTGTCCCCGATATCGTGATTGCCGGGGAGATAGCGGCAGGTGACGGGCAGCGCATCGTGCAGACCTTTGGCAAACTCGACGTCGTCGCGGTTGGTCGGCCCGTCGAACGAGACGTCGCCGGTATTGACGACGAGATCGGGCCTACCGGCGTCGATATGCTCGCTGATCGCCGCGAAGTTGGCGATCAGGCCGGGAAAGCGCCGGCCGAGATGGGTGTCGGAAATCTGCGTGAGACGAAATTCGGACATGCGATCATCCTACCCGTCGCCGCGCGTCGGAACGATGACGGCGCGGGCATGGATCGCAGCGAACAAAGTTTAAATCACGCGGTAGCGGATGGTGTAGCCGTCCTGCGGGGCGACGGCACCGGCGAGCGGGGCGGCAATGCGGTCGGCGAGGTGCCAGGGGCCGAACTGGCCGGAGCGATGCGGCTCGGCGGGCAGGCGGAGGCGGAACTCGAAGACGCCCTTGCCTGAGAGGTTTACGACCAGAACGCGATCGGCCGTGCGGTGGTTGAGCACCACTGCGCCGCGCAGCACGGCCCGGCCGTCCGAGAGGTCGCGCACGCCGTCCACCAGCGCCAATGTCTGGTTGCGGTCGGTGTGCAGCTCGATCTGGCTGTCACTCACCGCCGTCAGCATCTCCCGGGGCATGCGGATCTCGAACTCGACGGCGGGCTTGGAGGGGTTGAGACCGAGATAGGCGAGCGCCGCGTGACGCATGTCGTAGGCGGCAAAGGCGAACAGCGCGAGCGCGGCCAAGGTCGCCAGGCCATGCCGGGCGACGTCCCGCCAGGTCCGATAGCTCAGGCGGAAGTAGACCGTCATGGCCAACGCGACCGCGAGCGCTGCCGCAATCCCCGACAGCGCCGACATCAGGAGGCCGAGCTGGCCCGCGGCGGCTTCGCTGAACAAGCTGGACAAGGAATTCATGGCTGGCTCGCCTCGGGGCCCAAAGGGCCGAATCGCTTTAACAATCTGGGGTTGGTCGCGGAAGCGGGAACGCCGGTTCAAGTCATTCATTGTCAGCGCCAAAAGTCGCGGCTAATGACGGCGGCGGCATTTCGCCTTTACGGGAAAGTTCCAATGTCCGTTCAAATGGTCCTGCTGCCGGTCTTCGTGCAGGTCGCTCTCACCTTCGCGCTGCTGATCGGCATGGTCCTGGCGCGCCGCAAGACCCTGGTCTCCGGCGAGACCAAGATCCGCGACATTGCGCTCGGCGAGCCGAACTGGCCGAAGGGCGCCACACAAATCGCCAATTGCTACCGCAACCAGTTCGAGCTGCCGGTGCTGTTTTACGTACTGATCGCGCTGGCATTGCCCTTGCGCCGCGCCGATCTCTTCATCGTGCTGATGTCCTGGGTGTTCGTGGTGACGCGCTTTGCTCATGCCGGCGTGTTCGTTTCCTCCAACGATCTCGGCCGCCGCTCCATGGTCTGGCTCGCCGGCGTGCTGGTGCTGCTCGCGATGTGGTTCTACTTCGCGCTGAAGCTTTTGCTGCTGATCTAGGCGCTGCGCACCACTTGAAAGAACCCGAATGACCCCCGCTGCCCGGCTGTCCGCAGCCATCGAACTGATCGACACCATCGAGGGGGACCGCGTGCCCGCGGCGAAGGCGCTGAAGGAGTGGGGCACCGCGCACCGCTTCGCCGGTTCCGGCGACCGCGCGGCCATCGCTGGCCTCGTCTGGGATGTGCTGCGCCGCTACGCCTCGAGCGCCTGGCTGATGGATTCCGGTACCGCGCGGGCCCGGCTGATCGGCATGCTCCGCCTCGAGCGCAAGATGGACACGGCGACCATGGGCGCCTTGTTCGACGGCAGCCGCTTTGCGCCGGCGCCGCTGACCGAGGCCGAGCAGGCTGCGCTCGCCTCGCGCTCCCTCCAGGACGCCCCGGCCGCCGTCGCCGGCGACTACCCGGAGTGGCTCGACCCGCACCTTGCAAAAGTGTTCGGCGAGGACCGTGCGGCGGAGGCCGCCGCGATGGCGAGCCGGGCGCCGCTGGACCTGCGTGTCAATACGCTAAAATCCAACCGCGACAAGGCGCTGAAGGCGCTTTCTCATCTTCATGCAAAACCGACGCCCTGGTCCGCAACTGGCCTGCGCATCGAGCTTTCGGCCGATGCGCGCAACCCCGGCATCCAGGCGGAAGAGGATTTCATCAAGGGCGCAATTGAAGTGCAGGATGAGGGATCGCAGCTTGCAGCCCAGTTCACCGCGGCAAAACCCGGCGAGCAGGTGATCGATCTCTGCGCTGGCGCCGGCGGCAAGACGCTGGCGCTGGCCGCCCTGATGCAGGGCAAGGGCCGGCTGATCGCGACCGACCGCGACAAGCGCCAGCTCGCGCCGATCCACGAGCGGCTATCGCGCGCCGGCGTCCACAACGCCGAAATCCGCACGCCCAAGGGCGAGGCCGAATCGCTTGCCGACATCCGCAGCACGGCCGACCTCGTCGTGATCGACGCGCCCTGCACCGGAACCGGCACCTGGCGCCGCAACCCCGATGCCAAATGGCGGATGCGCCCCGGTGCGCTGGAGATCCGCCTGCGCGACCAGGCCGAGGTGCTGGAGCGCGCGGTTCCGCTGGTCAAGCCGGGCGGCCGCATCGCCTACATCACCTGCTCGGTGCTGGCGGAGGAGAACGGCGAGCAGGTGAGGGCGTTCGTCGGCCGACATGGCGAGTTCTCGGTCGTCCCGCCTGAGCAGACCGCAAGCGTGCTCTGGGACAAGGCGGAAGCCTTTGGCGAGGCCGCGCTGCAGTCCGCCGAGGGCTGGCTGATGACACCGCGCCGGACCGGGACGGATGGGTTTTTCGTGTCGGTGCTGAAGAAGAAGGGCTGATCGACGTTGTCATTTCGGGGCGCGCGTAGCGCGAGCCCGGAATCCATCGTGCGGCGGTCTCCGCGGGTCAATGGATTCCGGGTTCGCCCTGCGGGCGCCCCGGAAGGACATCAAAAACAAAAGCCCCGCAGACCGATCCCGGTCGCGGGGCTTTCGAGTTCCAACGTTCTGCCGGTACGTCCGCGGTCAGAACGGTGCGAGGGCGTTAGCCGACGCGGAGATTGTCAGCCGACGACTTGCCGCTGCGGCGGTCGGCGACGATGTCGAACGAGACCTTCTGACCCTCGTTGAGGGAGGAGAGGCCAGCGCGCTCGACGGCGCTGATGTGAACGAACACGTCCTTCTGGCCGTCATCCGGCTGGATGAAACCATAACCCTTTTGGGTGTTGAACCACTTCACGGTGCCCATAGCCATGGGAATTTCCTTTAGTTAGTTAGGTTGAGTACGCACGCAGACCGGTACGCAGCGTTGCGCCCATAGTCCCTGATGAGTCGATGTTTGGAGAATTCATCTGAAGCGTGCGCGCCCGTCAGCAACGAAGCGAAGCGGCCCAGTCGTTCGGCCAAGTATCGATGATCACAATATAGCGAGAATTTGGGGCCACTTCAAGGCACCACCCGCGGCCCGAAACGTAGCGCCACTTTGCTATTTTGCGGTGCAAATCAACCGCCGGGTGCGCCTCAGTCGACGATGAAGAGTGTGGCGCCCGTCGTCGTCGAAGACCGGTGCGCGGCGTCGCCGAAGTCCGATACCTGGTAGCTCATCCCCGCCTTGAGCTTGAATTTGCGGCCGTCGCGCAGCTCGGAATCGAGCTCGCCCTTCAGCACGTAGAGCACATGGCCGCGATCGCACCAATGATCGGCGAGATAGCCCGGCGAGTACTCCACCATCCGCACGCGGAGTTCGCCGATGTTGAGCGTGCGCCATGTGGCCTCGCCGCTCTCGCCGGGATGCGCGGTCGGCTCAACCTTGCTCCAGTCGGTGACGGTAAAGGGGGAGGTGGGGAGCTTCATGGGGGAATCCTGATTTGAATGCACCGTCGGGTGGTCGTGCACGTTACGTGGGCGGCGAGGGCGTCAGCGTGCAGCCGGCCGCCTCTTGCATCCTGCTCGCATTGATGACCCAGACCAGCAGGGCCGCGGCGCTGATGCCGGAACCCAGCATGCAAACGCCGCTCCAACCTGCCACAGCGTAGACCATGGTCGCCGCGATTCCGCCGGCTGCGCTGCCGATAGAATAGAACACCATATAGGTCCCGACCAGCCTGCTTGCTGCGTCGGGACGCGCGGCGACGATCAGGCTCTGGCTGGTCACATGTACGGCCTGCAGCCCGAGATCCAGCATGATCACGCCCAGGACGACGAACCAGAGCGAGACTTGCAGGCAGGCGATCGCGGCCCAGGCGCCGAGCATCAGCACCAACGATAGTCCGGTCGTGCGTTGGGCCCATCCAAGGTCGGCGAGACGACCGGCGTTGCGCGCGCCGAGTGCTCCGGCGAAGCCGGCGACCCCGAGCAGCCCAATCGTTGTGTGCGACAGCGCGAAAGGCGGCGCCGACAGCGGAAGCACGATCGACGTCCAGAACACGTTAAGATCGGCGAAGATCAGGAACGCGAACAAGGCGCGCTCGCGCAGGATCGGCTCCTCCGCGAACAGCGCCGCCGTCGAGCGCAACAGCGATAGATACGAGGAGCCTGCCATTGCCGTGGGCGCGCCGCGCGGCAGGACTTGCAACAGCAAGACGGCCATCGCGAGCATGAGGCCGGCCGAAACCAGGTAGACCATGCGCCAGCCGCCGACATCGGCCAGAGCGCCCGAGGCGAAGCGCGCGAGCAGGATTCCGCCGACGACGCCGCTGGTGACGGTCCCGATGGCGCGGCCCCGCCCGTCCGGCGTTGCGAGCGTTGCGGCAAAGGCGACCAGGATCTGCACGACCACGGCAAGCACGCCGACCAGCGTCAGTCCCGCGAGCAGCACAGCGGCGTGGGATGCGGTGCCGACGACCAGGAGTCCGGTCGCCGACAGTGCAATCTGGCCGGCGATCAGACGACGGCGATCCCAGAGGTCGCCGAGCGGCACGATCAAGATCAAGCCGCACGCATAACCGATCTGCGTGAAGGTCACGACCATGCCGATCGCTGCGGGAGCGATTCCGAGGTCCGCGGCCATCGAGTCGAGCAGGGGCTGGGCGAAGTAGATGTTGGCGACGCTGAGGCCGCAAGCCAGCGCAAGCAGCAGCGCCAGCGCGGAGGAAAGCCCGTACCCGGCCGTCCCGGCACTATCCTTGGGGTTGCCTGGGGCGAGATCATTGCTCGTCATCCGTCATCTCCGGCACGCTTTCTGGTCTCATTATAAGACCAGTTGCGGGCGGCGCCGTCTAGTCTTATTTTAGAACCAGATCGGAGTGGGAGCATGAAGCGGACAGGTTTTTCCGGGGCCGACTGCCCGGTGGCGCGTGCGCTCGATGCAATCGGTGACTGGTGGTCGCTCCTCATCGTGCGCGATGCCTTCGACGGGCTGCGCCGGTTCGGCGATTTCCAGAAGAATCTCGGCATTGCCAAGGGCATGCTCAGCGCGCGCCTGCGCAAGCTGGTAGAGCTCGACGTGCTCGAGATGGTTCCGGCGTCCGATGGCAGCGCGTATCAGGAATACGCACTGACGAGGCGTGGACGCGACTTGTTTCCCGTCATTGTCGGTCTGCGCCAATGGGGCGAGGCACATCTCTACGGGCGCGGCGAGGCACATTCCGAGCTGGTGGACCAGGCCGGCCAACGGGTGGGGCAGCTGGTGCTGCCGTCGCGAACCGGCCGGCCGCTGACATGGTCCGATACGAAGGTGAGGAAGGTGAGCACGCGCAAGCGCTGATGTCTCTGCGCGGATCAATGCGCTAGATGGTTCGCCGAGCCCTGCACGATCAGCCCGGCCTCGTTCACCCGCAGATATTCGCAGATCTTCTTGCCCCGTTCGTTCTGGTAGAACACCACGAGGCTGTCCGGGCTGACGAACAGGTCGATCAGCGAGAAATGCAGGTTCGGCACCAGGGGAAGCGCCTTGCCCCAATAGGCGCGAAGCGCATCCTTGCCGCGCACGGTGCCGCTGGGGTCGAATCCCAGCATCGGAATGCGGTCAGACGTCATCACGGCCGACTCGTCGTAGAGCGTGAGCACGCGCTCGAGGTCGCGCGCATTCCAGGCCTCGACCCAAGCCCGGCCGAGCGCGGCAAGCGTTGACGGCTGATGGTGCTGTGAAATGGCATTTCTCCCTGATCGGCCCCTTTGTATGATAGGTCAATAATGCTTACCTATATATGTCGTCTTGTCCATGCCCAAAGAAGCATGTGGGCCCGCCGCGACCGCGGTTGCGGCCCGGACCGCACCAGCGTATTGGCTGGCCATGACAGCAGCACAGAACGACCGCTCCGCGTCGACGCCCTCGGTGGCCTCGGCGCACGACAAGATTCTCATCGTCGACTTCGGCAGCCAGGTGACGCAGCTGATCGCGCGTCGCGTGCGCGAGGACGGCGTCTATTGCGAGATCGTCCCGTTCAACAAGGCGGAAGCCGCCTTCGAGGAGATGAAGCCGAAAGCGGTGATCCTGTCCGGCGGCCCGGAATCGGTCCACGAGGCCGGCTCGCCCCGCGCTCCGCAATTGATCTTCGACTCCGGCGTGCCGGTGATGGGCATCTGCTACGGCCAGATGACCATGGCGGCCCAGCTCGGGGGCGAGGTCGAGGGCGGCCATCACCGCGAATTCGGCCGCGCCGATGTCGAGGTGAAGGCCGAGAGCCAGCTGTTCGCGGACGTCTGGTCGTCAGGCAGCAAGAACCAGGTCTGGATGAGCCATGGCGACCGCATCACAAAAATGCCGCCGGGCTTCTCGGTCGCCGGCACCTCGCCGAACGCGCCGTTCGCGATCATCCAGGATGAGAAGCGCAAATATTACGGCCTGATGTTCCATCCCGAAGTGGTGCACACGCCCGACGGCGCAAAGCTGATCCGCAACTTCGTGCGCAAGATCGCCGGCCTCACTGGCGACTGGACCATGCGCGCCTTCCGCGAGGAGGAGATCGCAAAGATCCGCGCGCAGGTCGGCAAGGGCAGGGTGATCTGCGGCCTCTCCGGCGGCGTCGATTCGTCCGTGGCGGCCGTGCTGATCCACGAGGCCATCGGCGACCAGCTCACCTGCGTCTTCGTCGACCACGGCCTGATGCGCCTCAACGAGGCCGAGCAGGTCGTCGACCTCTTCCGCCACCACTACAACATCCCGCTCGTGCACGTGGATGCCTCCAGGCAATTCCTCGGCGAACTCGAGGGCGTCACCGACCCTGAAGCCAAGCGCAAGACCATCGGCCGCCTCTTCATCGAGGTGTTCGAGGCTGAGGCCAAGAAGATCGGCGGCGCCGATTTCCTGGCGCAAGGCACGCTCTACCCCGACGTGATCGAGAGCGTCTCCTTCACCGGCGGCCCCTCCGTCACCATCAAGTCGCACCACAATGTCGGCGGCCTGCCTGAGCGCATGAACATGAAGCTCGTCGAGCCCCTGCGCGAATTGTTCAAGGACGAGGTGCGCAAGCTTGGCCGTGAGCTCGGCCTTCCCGAAATCTTCGTCGGCCGCCACCCGTTCCCGGGCCCGGGCCTCGCCATCCGCTGCCCCGGCGAGATCACCAGGGACAAGCTCGACATCCTGCGCAAGGCGGATGCGGTCTACATCGACCAGATCCGCAAGCACGGCCTCTACGACGAGATCTGGCAGGCTTTTGCCGTGCTGCTTCCGGTGAAGACGGTCGGCGTCATGGGCGACGGTCGTACCTATGACTATGTGGTCGGCCTCCGCGCCGTGACGTCAACGGACGGCATGACCGCCGATTTCTACCAGTTCGACATGAAGTTTCTGGGCGAGACGGCGACGCGCATCATCAACGAGGTGAAGGGCGTGAACCGGGTGGTGTATGACGTGACGAGCAAGCCGCCGGGGACGATTGAGTGGGAGTAGGGGAAAAGTCCTCCTTCAGCGGCTGTTCGGCCATTGCAATGATTTGCTGCCAAGGTCGGGACTGTAGCAAGATGAATTGACGGTGCGGGTACGTGTCCCCGCCCGTGTTGACTCGCGTGCGTCAGCAATTGTTTGCCAAGGTCGCATATTCGGCGAATACCTTCCTCGAAGTAGATCGTTTGCACTCGCCTTGAAAAAATGATCCAGTAAAAATTCAATCTTAGATTTTATAGTACTGTAGGGACATGAAATCTCCTCGTTTCGACATCCGTGCTGCGAAACTTCGCGCAATTTTTTCGTCAGGAAACATCGAGCGAATTTGGAAGGAGAAAGTTCGAATTTCGATGAGAGACCAGTTCATCAACGATGGGATCGAGAACTTCGATTTTCACATTGCGATCAAACTGGAGAGTAAGAAGCTATCTCATCTAATTCTCTCTGGGGACTATGTGCCTCAGAAAGCGCAGCGCATCTTGGTGGAGAAAAGCAAAGGGCTTTGTCGGCAACTTGTCATTCCGACTATCAGAGATGCAATTGTTCTTCAGTGCCTTTCCGACGCTCTCTACAGTGAGATTAAAGGAAAGGCTCCGACAACAAAATCCTTCTTCGAGCCGAAGGATCATACGTTCTCGTCGATACCTCACGGCTATGGCACGTTCGCAGCATGGCTCAACTTCCAAAAGGAGCTCTTCAAATTCTCTAAGGCTCGCAACTTTGTAGTCGTGACCGATATCGCGAACTACTATGACAGTATCTCGTACGTCCACCTTCGAAACGCCATAGCTCCCATAAGTGGTGTCGAGGAGTGCGTAATTGATATGTTGATATACGTCCTCAGTGACCTCCTCTGGCAGCCAGACTATACGCCTCGGATTGAAGTTGGTCTCCCGCAGGTCAATCTGGATGCGCCTCGTTTGCTCGCGCACTGCTTCCTCTACGAGCTTGATGCCTTTCTAGCTAGTAACCCCAACCGAGATTTCGTGCGCTATATGGACGATATCGATATTGGGGTGGACACAATCGTTGACGCGAAGGAGGTGCTGAAGTCGGTTGATCTTGTGCTGCAGACTAAGCAGGTGCGCTTGAACAGCGGCAAGACCTCTATACTTACGCGCAGCGAGGCGATCAGGCATTTTCGTATTTTTGAGAATGCGCGGTTGGATTCGGTTAAAGCCAGTGTGGAGTATCGGAAAAAGCATGGGCTACCGCTCGATCGTCAGCGCCGAGTGATCGAGCTTCGGCTAAGCCGGGGGATCAAGAGCAAGGCATTCGACAAGGGTAATGGCGAAAAAGTTCTCAAGCGATGGCTGGGACTGGCGAGTCAGACAAACGCAAGGGTGAAATCGGAGACGATTGAGCAATTGGTCAAACTGAGGCCTTCCGTTCGCGAGAATGTCTACAGTTTGATTAGAAGTCGACCGTTAACTCCATCGGTCGCCGGCGCGTTGGCAAATTCCGTCTCTTCGGGACTTTTAATTGATGATGCGGCTCTTGTAGAGATGGCAAATCACTTAGTGGAAACGCTCAACAAGACAAGAAGTTGTCACAAGTTCATTCAGCAAATAATTGGTGATTGCAATGATAGCAACTATTTCGGACTCTACGGAAAGCTTTGGCTGCAGTCGAAGTATGGAAGTACGAAAGATATCTTGCAAACACTCTTAGATACGGAGCGTGCCTGGGTTCCGCATGAGCGGCTTGGACGCTTGGTGGCGTCATTCTTTCCGGTATTTTACAATTCTGTGGAGGAAGTGGCGTTCAAGTCGCTGCTCGATCGAACTTTGAACAGCGGAGTGCGGGCGGCGTACAAGTTCCACATCAATCTTTCGCAAGACCCCGGAGTGTTTAAGCAGATGTTCAGTGCGTTGGCGGTGCCAAATCCATCGCGCGGCACGGGAATTACCCACGCCAAGTTTCTTTGCTTGCTTTCGGCTCTTCGCAATTCAGCTGTTCCGCCAGCTCAGATTGCCAAGCTGAAGACCGCCCATGCCGTTGCATTGGGTGATGCATACTACAAATCTATCGCGAGGAGATTGAAGTTGATTCCCTAGTACGACTGCTTCGGCACGCTCTGCTATGCTAAGACCTCAACATCGCTTCCCCAGGAGCCCGTGTTGATGTCCGTCTCGTCCAACCCGCCCGCCACCTCCACCGACCCCGAAACCCTCGGCTGGATGCGCGGCTTCCCGCCGTCCGCCGACCGCCTCATCACCTTCCACGACGGCTCCTTCCGCAGTTTCCCCGAGCTGCGCTGGGCCTGGAGCAACATCCGCCAGCTGGTGCCCACGGTGAACGTCTGGCGCGGGGCAGGGCCGGCATCACCTCTGCCGCGTGCGGAGCAGGAGATCGGCGCGGTCGCCTCGACCACGATGGACGGCCGGCCCATGACTTTCGACAAGATGCTGGAGGAGACCTACACCGACGGCATCGCGGTGCTGCATCGGGGCAGGCTGATCTATGAGCGCTATTTCGGCGCCTTGAAGCCGCACAAGCCGCATATCGGCATGTCCGTGACCAAGTCGTTCACCGGCGTGCTCGCAGGGATTCTGGTCGCCGAGGGCAGGATCGATCCGCAGGCGCCCGTCACGGACTACGTGCCGGAGCTGAAGCCAAGCGCGTTCGGCGATGCGCGCGTGCACGAGGTCATGGATATGACCACGGGGCTGCTCTACACGGAAGTCTATACCGACAAGAACTCGGACGTGTGGGGCCTCAGGCGCGCCAACGGCATGGCGCCGATCCCGACGGATTATGATGGCCCGACCAATATCTTCGATTTCCTCATCGCGCAGAAGAAGCAGGGCGAGCACGGCAAGGCCTTTGCCTACAAGACCGTCAACACCGACGTGCTCGCGTGGATCTGCCGGCGTGCCAGCGGCCTGACGCTGTCCGACCTCCTGTCCGAGCGGATCTGGCAGCCGATGGGCGCGGAGGAGGATGCGCATTATCACGTCGACCGCATCGGCACCGAGAGCGGCGGCGGCGGTCTCTCCACGACCTTGCGCGATCTCGCCCGTTTCGGCGAGACCATGCGCAATCACGGCCGCTTCAACGGCCGCCAGATCGTGCCGTCGCAGGTGGTCGAGGACATCGCGCGCGGCGGCGACCCCGAAAAGTTCAAGCCGGCCGGCTACACCACGCTGCCGGGCGCCTCCTACCGCAATCAATGGTGGGTCACGCACAACGACCACGGCGCCTACATGGCGCGCGGCGTCTACGGCCAGGGCATCTACATCGATCCCAAGGCCGAGATGGTGATCGCCCGCTACGCCTCGCATCCCATGGCGGGCAACGCCGCCAACGATCCCGTGACGCTGCCGGCGTATATGGCGCTGGCGAAGGCGCTGATGGCGGGCGGGTAGGGTGGATTAGCCTGCGGTTGCGCGAAGCGCAGCCCGCCGGCGTAATCCACCATCTCTCGTCGCGCCGTGTTAGCAGATGGCGGATTACGCCTTCGGCTAATCCGCCCTACGAGCTGCCGCTGAAGTAGCGACCTCGGCCTTCATCGTTCGAGACGCCCGCTTGTGCGGGCTCCTCACCATGCTGGCCGCAAGACGAGACCTCATCCTGAGGGCCCGCCAGAGGCGGGCGTCTCGAGGGATGGGCCGCGGGTGAGCTCGTGCCTCAGTCGCGCGCCTCCTGCCAATGCGGATAGGTGACATAGGCGGTTACGGCGCCTTGCTCGTGCGAGCGGATCGTGACCGTCTCGCCCTTCGGCATATGGACGATCTCGCCGGGCCCCGCGGTCACGGTGCTGCCGTCGCTCGTGACCGACAGCTTCCCTTCGAGGACGATCATGACATCGTCGACCTTCATCGTCTCCTTGAGATTTTGGTTCGGCGCGTAGCGGCCGAAGCCGATCGTGATAGGTCCGCCGTGGCGCTGGTCGACCATGTTGGCAACGAAGATGTCGGCGTCCTGTCCCGGTGAACGCTCGAGCGAGGCGTCAGCGATGGCGAATTTGCGAACTTTCATGCGGTCTTTCCGTCTTGTGGGGCTGGAAGGGCACCAATAGACGCCGTGGTCGTTGTTTGGTTCCGCTCGCGGGGAGGTTGACGCAGCGGGAACGCACGAAATATAAGTATTGACTTATATTAGTAGCGGTCGATATTTGTCGGCAGATGGACCACAGGGAGAACCGAAATGCAGATCGACGTCGCCAGGGTCTTGGGGCTTGTGACGCGCTCGGTGAGGAGCTTCGAGAGAGACGGCAAGCCGGCCAGCGCGGTCACGCTGACGCGGCTCTACGACACCAGCGTGGACGATCTCTGGGACGCCGTGACCAGCAGGGAGCGGATCCCGCGATGGTTTGCGCCGGTCGAGGGCGACCTCCGGCTCGGCGGACGCTACCAGGTCAAGGGCAATGCCGGCGGCACCATCACGTCCTGTACGCCGCCGACCCATTTCGCCGCGACCTGGGAATTCGGCGGTGCGACGAGCTGGATCGACGTCAGCCTGACAGCCGAGCGAAGCCAGGCGCGCCTGACGCTTGAGCACACCGCGATCATCGAGGATCATTGGAATCAGTTCGGTCCGGGTGCGGTCGGTATCGGCTGGGACCTCGCGCTTGCGGGACTGGAGCGATATCTTGCGACCGGGGCATCGGTCGATCATGAAACGGCGGAGGCCTGGATGGTCTCGCCCGAGGGCAAGGAATTCATGACGACGAGCGGCGAATATTGGCGTGCGGCGCATGTCGCAAGCGGGGTCGATCCTGACGAGGCGAGGCAGCGCTCGGACCGCACCATCGCGTTCTACCGCGGCGAGATGCCGCCCGACATCGTTCATCCCGGCACCGGAAGCTGATGCACGCCTTCGAAGTCCTCGCCGATCCCGTGCGCCGCCGCATCCTCGAGCTGCTGGCGCCCGGTGAGTTGGCATCCGGCGAGGTCGTCGAAGTCATCGGTGCCGAGTTCGGCATCACCCAGGCGGCGGTCTCGCAGCACCTCAAGGTGCTGCGCGAGAGCGGCTTTGCGAGCGTCCGGGCCGAGGCGCAAAGGCGTCTCTATTCGGTCGACGCGGCCGGGCTGCAAGCGGTCGATGCCTGGGTCGGCCAGTTCAGGACGTTCTGGGAGCCGAAGCTGGACGCGCTGGCAACGGAGATCGCCCGCGGCAAACGCGAGCGTCGCAAAGCGCCGATCACCAGGCGGAGCGGCAAGAGGGCTTGAGGGAGTTGCGAATCTGGTGGTGAAGGAGCGAGTTCACGCAGGATGCGGGCCCGGCTCGCAATACTCGATCAGCAATTCGGTGAGAACCCGTATCTTCCGTGCGGGATGCTGGCCCGGAGTGCGGATCACATAGGCACCCGCCGGAGGCGGGGGATAGCGCGTCATCACCGGCACAAGCGCTCCGGACGCGACATGTTCATGGGTGAGGCGGTCGGGAAGGTAGGCGATCCCGAGTCCTGCCGTTGCGGCGGCGAGGAGAGCTGTGCCGTTGTCGGCCTTGAAGCGTCCCTGCGGACGAACCGTGATGATCTTGTCGCCATCCATGAGGTGCCACGCTTCGGTGCCTTGCATCAGCGCCTCATGGGCGACGAGCTCCTCCGGCGACTCCGGCGATCCGTTGGCCTTGATGTAGTCAGGGCTCGCGAGAAGCTTCCCGTGGATTGGTCCGATGCGTCTCGCAATCAAATTGGAGTCCTGAAGATAGCCAATCCGGATCGCACAATCATAGCCCTCCGCGATGAGATCGGCGAAGCGATCGCTGTAGCAGGTGTGGATCTGGAGATGCGGATGGCGGCGGGCCATTTCTGCAAGGATGGGAGCGAAGTGGGTCGGGCCGAAAGAAAGCGGCACTGCAACGCGCAAGCGGCCGCGCAGCTCTCCGGCGGGTAGGATCGCTTCCCTCGCTGCATCGATCTCGGCGCGGACCCTGGCTGCATAGTCTCGGAAAGTGAGGCCGGCTTCCGTGAGAGCGGCCCCGCGGGTCGTTCTTGCAAGAAGTTGGACGCCAAGTTCCGCTTCGAGCCGGAGAAGCCGACGACTGACGATCGATTTCGCGACCCCCAGCCGGGCCGCAGCGGATGAAATTCCTCCGGCGTCGGCAACTTCGACGAATGTCCGTATTTCTTCGAGATCCAACAGCGTTCCCCATTCGGCGACACAGCGTTCCGCGGCGGCACACTATCGTATCGCATTCGGGAACGCCAATGTCAGTGTCGGGCTACGTCGCTGCTGACGTGCGCCTCCGAACCAATGCCGCTCACGACGGCAGTAAAGGATGCAAAGATGACTTTTCGTAACGGCCTTGCTTCGCTTCTCCGCCCCGAAGATTCAGTGCTCGTCTTGATTGACCACCAGCCTTACCAGCTTGCGAACGTGAACAGCCATGAACCACAGATGGTGATCAACAATACGGCAGGTCTGGCCAAGGCCGCAAAAGCCTTCCGCGTCCCCACGATCCTGACCACGTTGATCGCTGAACGGGGTGGTCTGCTTTTCCCTCAGATCACGGAGGTTTTCCCCGGCCAGGAGGTGATCGACCGGACCTTCATCAACACCTGGGAAGATCGAAAGGTGGTGGACGCGGTCAAGGCCACGGGCCGCAAGCAGCTCATCATCGCTGGCCTGTGGACCGAGATCTGCGTCGCCATGCCGGCGATCCAGGCGCGCGGCGAAGGCTGGGATGTAACGGTGGTCACCGACGCGTCTGGCGCCGTTTCGGTGGAGGCCCATCAGGTGGCAATCCAGCGCATGATCGCGGCGGGCGTGAATATGATGACTTGGCTGGCGGTCGCTGCCGAATGGCAGCGCGACTGGGCTCGGATCGATCAAGCTGTCGCGCTCACGAAGGTGATCACGGAACATGCCGGCGGGAGCGGCATCGCGTATCTATGGGAGCAGCAATTGCTCAACACGCCTGTGCCCCGGTGAGCGGGATGATCTGAGCGGGTGAGGAGCCAGCGGCTGCGCGAAGCGTGGACCGCTGGCGCAGTTCGCCCGCCCGGCCTCCGCGCTGGCGCATAGCGAATTCACTTAGCCGGTCGTCAGGGTCTCTGCATCTTCTCGAACTTCTTGACCAGCCGTTCCCGTTTCAGCCGCGACAGCCGCTGGATCCAGAATAGGCCGTCGAGCTGGTCGATCTCATGCTGGTGACAGACGGCGCGCAAGCCTTCCGACTCCTCGGTGTGCACGTTGCCATCGAGGTCCTGATAGCTGATGTGCACGCGCGCGTGTCGCTGCACCTCGTCATTGACACCCGGCATCGAGACGCTGCCTTCGCGATGCATGATCATCTCGGGAGAAGCCCATGTGATGTCCGGATTGACGTAGGTCTGCGGGCCGTCCTTGGCGTCGAGCTCGAGCACCACGACGCGCAAGGGCACACCGATATGCGGCGCCGTGATGCCGATGCCGGGCGCGGCGCGCATCGTGTCGAGCAGATCCTGCGCGAGCTGGCGTAAGCCATCGTCGAACGCGGTGACGGGGCGGGCAGGGCTCGCGAGCCGGCGGTCGGGGTAGCGGACGATCGGCCGAATGGTCATGCAGGCTCCTACCACTCACTCACGGATCATTGAAGCATTCCCGCTTGACCACCTACCTACTGGAAGGTAGCTTAGCGTCATGAGCAACGCTTCCTCGACCGCCGACGACATTCTTGCCTGTGCGCGCTCGCTGATCATCGCCGGCGGCTACAACGGCTTCAGTTACGCCGACATCGCCGATGTCGTCGGCATCCGCAAGCCGAGCATCCACCATCACTTTGCCAGCAAGGTCGACCTGGTCCGCACCCTCGTGGCGCGCTATCGCGAGGAGGCCCAGGCGGGACTGGCGGTGCTCGAGCGCAATGTCGCCGATCCCGCCGAGCAGCTGAAAAGCTATGTCGCGTATTGGGAGACGTGCATCAAGGATGCGACGGCTCCGTTCTGCGTCTGCGCGCTCCTTGCCAGCGAGCTTCCCATCCTGCCCGAGGAAGTCGCGCTCGAAGTCCGCGCCCACTTCCGCTCCGTGTCGTCGTGGCTGGCTTCGGTGATGGAGCGCGGCAAGCGGCAAGGCCGGCTCCATCTCTCCGGCACGGCGCGGGCCGAGGCGGAGGGATTCATGGCGACCGTTCACGGCGCGATGCTGTCGGCGCGCGCTTATGGCGATCCAAAAATCTTCGGCACCATCACCCGGCCGCTGCTGGAGCGGCTTTCCACCAGGCACTGACGAGGCCTGTCCAAGCCCGGCAGGGCGGCGCTTCGGCGTAGCACGTAAACTACCAACTAGTAGGTAAGGAGCAGACAATGAGAAGCAACGAGATGGTTTTGAACTCGGCCGACCAGGCGCAATGGCTCAAACAGTACTACTTCGTGCGTGCCGCATTGTCCACCGCGTGGGTCATTGCGGCCTTCGCGATTGCGCCGTCGTCGGCGGCGATCGCAGCGACGTTGCTCGTCGCCTATCCGGCCTGGGACGCCGCCGCCAACTATCTCGACGCGCTCAGGAGTGGCGGCTTGAACCAGAACCCCACGCAAGGCCTGAACGTGCTTGTCAGCCTCGCGACCACCATCGCGGTCATCGTGGCCTTGCAGGTCAGCATGAACTGGGTGCTCGGAATCTTCGGAGCCTGGGCGATCCTGTCCGGATTGCTTCAGCTCGGCACGGCCGTGCGGCGCTGGAAGCGTTTCGGCGCGCAATGGGCCATGGTGCTCAGCGGTGGCCAGTCGGCCCTGGCGGGCGGCTTCTTCGTCTTCCAAGCCACAATGCCCGCGGTGCCGTCGATTGCGAATGTCGCGGGCTATGCCGCGGTCGGCGCGATCTACTTCCTGGTCTCGGCGGTCTGGCTCACGGTTGGCAGCTGGCGCCGTAGTGCGGCGCTCTGAGACGCTATGTCACTTACGGATAAGGTGTGCCGTCCTTGTGCAGGAAGCGGCCGTCCGCTGCCGGGCTCATCATGTCGATGTCGGAGCAGGTGATGAGGTCGGCTGGCGAGCGTGAGCCGATCTCGAGATAGACCGCCGTTGCGCTCGACCTGTTGATCATGTGATGGCCGTTGCCGCTGGCCTTGGGGAAGGCGGCGCAATCGCCGGCGCGCAGCACGGTTTCGCCGCCATCCTCGATCAGCGTCACCTCGCCTTCGAGAATGTAGACGAACTCGTCCTCGTGCGAATGCCAGTGCCGCTGGCTCGACCAGCCGCCCGGCGGCAGGCGCATCAGGTTGACGCCGAAATCCGACAGGCCTCCGGCGTCGCCAAGCCGCTTGCGAACGCGCTCGGCGCAAGGCGCGCTGAAGGGCGCCGGATAGCCGGAGCCCTTACGGGCCGGCACGGTGGCGACGTCGATCTTTGGCATGTGGGACTCCCTGCAATCAACCAACAGACCGTGAAGCACAGCCGCGCGGCCTGATCGCGGCGGCGCGAGGCATCGTCACGATGAACATCGGACCAGATCAATATCTGTGGGATGCTGTCATTCTGCGGCTGTTTTGCCCGACGTGTCAAACCGATCTGTGATGATGTCGCACGAGGACAGGGGAGCCGCTGAGCTGGTCGTTCCTGGTAGGTAAGTCATTGATCCCGCTAGCGCCGGCTACTGTGCATGGGGTTGTTTTTCGAGTTCTGCTGGCAGGTCACGAAAGCGTGCGGCAAAAACGACGTCGGTCTGTCGGCCGGCGCAGTTCCCATTCGTCTTCCACGCGAGACAGACCTGACGGGAGACTGAAATGACTTCGTCCAACTATCGCTGGGTGATCGTCGCCGCCGGCGGCCTGCTCGGCTGCGTCGCGA
Organism: Bradyrhizobium sp. CCBAU 45321; assembly: GCF_028128975.1. NCBI lineage: Bacteria > Pseudomonadati > Pseudomonadota > Alphaproteobacteria > Hyphomicrobiales > Nitrobacteraceae > Bradyrhizobium > Bradyrhizobium sp. CCBAU 45321. Next base: position 377,462 of record NZ_LFKZ01000131.1, on the reverse strand, counting down.
TCGGCGGCATGTTTTCGCTGCCGGTGTTCCTGCAGCCGATCACCAAGGACACCGGCTGGTCGGTGACCGGCATCTCCAGCGCGATGACGATCGGCTTTCTGGCGATGGCCTTCACCAGCATGGCCTGGGGCACGCTGACGGACCGGTTCGGGCCGCTGCCGGTGGTGCTGACGGGATCGGTCGTGCTGACGCTCAGCCTGTTTGCGGCGAGCCACGCCACGTCGCTTCTCGTGTTCCAGATCGTGTTCGGCCTCCTGGTCGGCGCCGCCTGCGCTGCGATCTTTGCGCCGATGATGGCGACCGTCACCGGCTGGTTCGACACCAATCGCGGCCTCGCCGTGTCGCTGGTCTCGGCCGGCATGGGCATGGCGCCGATGACGATGTCGCCGCTGGCGGCCTGGCTCGTCTCCGGCCACGACTGGCGCACCTCGATGCAGATCATCGCGCTCGTGGTCGGCGCCATCATGATCCCGGTCTCGTTCCTGGTGCGCCGTCCGCCGGCGCTCGCGCAAGGCCCGGCCGCACCGGCAGGCGCTGCCGAGAGCGAGATGTCGATGGGCGAGGCACTGCGCTCGCCGCAATTCCTGATCCTGCTCGCCACCAACTTCTTTTGCTGCGCGACGCATTCCGGCCCGATCATCCACACCGTCAGCTATGCCGTGAGCTGCGGCATCCCGCTTGTCGCGGCGGTGACGATCTACAGCATCGAGGGATTTGCCGGCCTCGGCGGGCGCATCGCCTTCGGCCTGATGGGCGACCGCTTCGGCGCCAAGCGCGTGCTGGTCTCGGGCCTGCTGCTGCAGGCCTTCGGCGCGCTCGCCTATGTCTTCGCGCAACAGCTCACGACGTTCTATGCGGTCGGCGCCATCTTCGGCTTCATCTATGCCGGCACCATGCCGCTCTACGCCGTTCTGATCCGCGAGAACTTCCCGCTCAAGATGATGGGCACGGTGATCGGCGGCACGGCGATGGCCGGCAGCTTCGGCATGGCGACCGGCCCGCTCGCCGGCGGCCTGATCTACGACGCCTTCTCCAGCTATGCCTGGCTCTACATTGCCTCCTGGGCGATGGGCTTAGGGGCCTTCCTGATGGCGATGACGTTCCGCCCCTTCCCAAAGCCGCAAGGCGAGGTGGCGCCGGCGGCGGCGTGAATTCGAGATCGAGGCGCGGCGTCACAGCTGCGCCTCGATCGCGGCCTTGTCGATCACCGACCAGACCTGCCGGATCTTGCCGTCGTGAAATTCGTAGAAGGCGTTTTCGCAGAAGGACACGCGCCGCCCGTTGACGGCAAGACCGAGGAATGCCCCGACCGGCGTGCAGTCAAACTTCAATCGGGCGGCGATGCGGGGAGGATCGCAGATCAGCATCTCGATCTGGAACTGCAGATCGGGGATCTCCCGAACATCCCGTTCCAGCATCGCGCGATAGCCGTCGAGCCCGAGCGGCCGCGCGTTGTGGGCGGCATCATCATGCACGAATTGTCCGAGCGCCGGCCAATCCCGCCGATTCAGGCAAGCGATGTAGGCGCGGTAGATGTCGGCGAGGTCGTCTCTCATCATATCGAAGCTCCCACGGCCTCGACCAACGCGCGAGGACCGCGAACCGGTCCAGCGTCAGAGGCGCTTTTCGAAGAAGAGGTCCGGATAGGGATCGTCGTTGAAGCGCGGGATCTCGCGCCAGCCCGTGCTGCGATAGAGCCGGCCGGCTTCGGGCAGTGCGCTGTTGGTGTCGAGCCGCAGCAGCGCGATTCCGAACTCGCGCGCGGCGCTCTCGGCCGCATCCATCAGGCGGCGGCCGAGCCGCAACCCGCGCGCGGCGGGCGCGACCCACAGCCGCTTGATCTCGGCGTAGCCGTGATCGGTGCCCTTCAAGCCGACGCAGCCGATCGGCAGCGTATCCGACATCGCAACGAGGAATGTGCCGCGCGGCCGGCGCATGTCATTGGCGTCGGGGTCGCGTGACAGCGAGACGTCAAAGCCCTGGCTGAAGCGGCGGCCGAGCTCGGCATAGTACTCGCCGAGGCAGTAGCGCGCTTGCTCGCAGCGCGGATCCATCTCGTCCAGCGCGACGCGCTCGCGCGTCAGCGCGGAGGCGATCAGGTCCATCGCCGCCAGCAACGCATCGCGTTGCGAATGTTGCGCGAGGAGGCCTTCGGCCTGCGCGTTGGACAGTGCCTCGTAGGCTGTGAACTCGCGCCGGCCCGCCCGCGTCAGCTTTGCCATACGCCGCCGCGCATCGTCCTCGTGCGCGATGGTCTCGATCAGCCCTTCGTCCTCGAGGCTGCGGAGCAGCCGGCTCATCAGCCCGGAATCGAGACCGAGATAGTCGCGGATCTCCGCCACGTCCGATCGCCCGTGCCCGATCGCATTGAGCACGCGCGCGGCACTCAGCGGCCGGCCGCGCCCGAGAAACGACGTATCGAGTGCTCCGACGGCAGAGGTGACGGCGCGGTTGAAGCGGCGGACGCGGGCGGCGGGATCGAGCATGATATCTGACTTTAGTCAGGTATCGCGGCTTGTCAATCGAGCGAGAGCTGATCGAGTTGCAGTTGCGCGCCTCTTTGTGAGTTGTTCTCGTGTCGCGAGCCGTTACCATGCGGCCGCTCGGGGAGTCTGAATTCACAACGAGCGGAGGCGACATTGGGCGGGATGGAACGCAAAGCGAAGGGATCGGACCTTTTCGTCGCGGCGTTGGAGAATGAGGGTGTCGACCGCATCTTCGGCATTCCCGGCGAAGAGAATCTCGATCTTGTCGAATCGCTGCGTGCTTCGAGAATCGAGCTGATCCTGACCCGCCACGAGCAGGCCGCGGCCTTCATGGCCGCAACCCACGGGCGGCTGACCGGCAAGCCCGGCGTTTGTCTGTCGACGCTCGGCCCGGGTGCTCTCAACCTGTCGACGGGCGCCGCCTATGCGCATCTCGGTGCCATGCCGATGATCCTGATCACCGGCCAGAAGCCGATCATGAGCAGCCGGCAGGCCCGCTTCCAGATCGTGGACGTGGTCGCGACCATGAAGCCGCTGACCAAGCTGTCGCGGCAGATCGTCAGCGCCTCCAGCATTCCAACCGTGGTGCGCGACGCCTTTCGCGTCGCGATGGAGGAGCGGCCCGGGCCGGTGCATCTCGAACTGCCCGAAGACGTTGCCGGCGACGAAGTGCCTGATGTCCCGGTGATCCCCGTTCACCCGATCGAAATCCCGATTGCTCATCGCGCCGCGCTCGACCGCGCCGCCGAGATGATCATGGCCGCAAGGCGCCCGCTGGTGATGATGGGCGCTGCGACCAGCCGGCCGCGGTCGACACACGGCATCGCAAGCTTCGTGCGGCGGACCGGCATTCCGTTCTTCACGACGCAGATGGGCAAGGGCACCGTGCCTGGCGGCACCAATCTCTACATGGGCACTGCCGCCTTGTCCGAGCGCGACTATGTGCACGATGCCATTGACGCGGCCGACCTGATCGTCGCAATCGGCCACGACCCGATCGAGAAACCGCCATTCATCATGGGCCCTTCGGGGCCGAAGGTGATTCACGTCAGCTACACGCCGGCGAGCGTCGAGCAGGTCTACTTTCCGGACGCCGAGGTCGTCGGCGACGTCGGCCCGAGTCTGGAGCTGCTGGCGGATCGGCTCGAAGGCAAGCTGCCGCAAGCGGCGGCGCTGCTGCCGTTGCGGGAGGAAATCCTTGCTCACATCGCCGATCGCGCCACCGAGGCGCGCTGGCCGCCGACGCCGCAGCGTATCGTGCACGACATCCGCCAGGTGATGCCGGAGAACGGCATCGTCGCGCTCGACAACGGCATGTACAAGATCTGGTTCGCGCGCAACTATCGCACCCGCGTCGCCAACACGCTGCTGCTCGACAATGCGCTGGCGACCATGGGCGCCGGCCTGCCGTCGGCGATGATGGCCGCGATGCTCTATTCTGACCGCCGTGTGCTTGCGGTTGCCGGCGACGGCGGCTTCATGATGAACAGCCAGGAGATGGAGACGGCGGTCCGCCTCAAGCTCAACCTGGTCGTGCTGGTGCTGGAGGACAACGCCTACGGCATGATCCGCTGGAAGCAGGCAGTCGACCGCTTTGCCGATTACGGCATGACTTTTGGCAATCCGGATTTTGCGCTGTACGCCAGGGCTTATGGCGCCAAAGGTCACCGCATCGAAAGCATCGACAGCTTCGGCCCGACGCTCGATGCCGCCTTCAGGGAGGGCGGCGTGCATCTGGTCTCGATCCCGATCGATTATTCGGAGAATGTGCGCGTGCTCGTCGACGAGTTGCGGTCGCATAAGGCGAAGGCGTGATTTGACGATGCAAACTGTTTCCACATTCGTCATTGCGAGCGGCAGCGAAGCAATCCAGAATCTTTCCGCGGTGGCAGTCTGGATTGCTTCGCTGCGCTCGCAATGACGGAGACTGTGGCGGAGACCCTCCGTTGATCTGACAACTCCACTTGTCTCGCGCAGCCCGATCGCCGACACTCGCAACCACCCGATCCAACCACCACAGGACCTTGAAAATGACCCGCATTCGTTGCGTCACCGAGATGGGCATGGGCGTCGACGTCCACGGCAGGGACGCCACCAAGGCGGCCAAACGCGCGGTCTCCGATGCCATCAGGCATTCCAGCCTCGGCTTCTTCCGGATGATCGGCAAGACCGCGAACGACATGTTCGTGGATGTCACGATCGGCGTGCCGAATCCAGAAGCCGTCGACAAGGAAGCCGTCGCCAAGGAACTGCCTTACGGCACCGTGACCGTCACTGCGGTCAAGGGCGGGCTGGAGATCCCCTCGGCCACGGAAGTGGCCAACGATCCCATCCTGATCGCCAATGCGGCCGTGATCGTCAGCTTCGACAAGGATTAGGCCGATGTCCGCGAGTGATGAAGCGCTGCTGGATCGCCCGATCTGGAGCGCGTTGACGACGAGCCAGAAGCATCTCGCCGAGGGCGGCCCGCGGGCTCTGCGCTATCCCGTGGACATGGCGCCATTTGCCGATCTGGCGGACATGTCCGCAACGAGTTTTGCGGCGCTCGGCGATCTCATGTCGGGCTCGCAAGTTGCGGTGCTGTTCACGCCCGAGCCGGTCGAAATTCCCGCCGGCTTCAAGGTGCTGCTCGCCGAGCCCGGCGAGCAGATGATCGGCTCGCCCGCCGACGCCTCGCTGCACGATGCCGAGATTGCCCGCCTCGGCGCGACTGACGTTCCCGCCATGATGGCGCTGACCGAGCTGACCAAGCCTGGGCCCTTCGCGGCGCGGACGCACGAGCTCGGCACCTTCCTCGGCATCCGTGCCCGCGGCGAGCTGGTCGCCATGGCCGGCGAGCGGATGAAGCCCGGCAATTTCACCGAGATGACGGCGGTCTGCGTGCATCCCGATCATCGCGGTCGCGGATACGCACAGGCGCTGCTTGCCGCCATCGCGCGGCAGATCGAGGCGCGCGGCGAAATTCCCTTCCTGCACGTGTTCGCGAGCAATACGTCTGCCATCGCGCTGTACCAGCGGCAGGGCATGCGGATACGGCGCCGCCTGCAGGTCACTGTGCTGATGAAGCAGGGATGAGCTGCACCGTGGGCTTCATATCCTGAGAAATCGCGCTATATCGATCTCAACCACAATTGGGGGGAGCACATGGACGCCAGGACGCCTGATTTTTCCGCCGTACGGACGGCGATGCAGCGCTACGTCGATCAGGAGATCATTCCCGGCGTATCCTGGGCGGTGCTGCGCGGCCGCGAGGTGGTCGATCAGCAATGCGTCGGCTTTGCCGACCGCGAGGCCAACACTGCGTTGCGGCCAAACCACATCTTCCGCGCGTTCTCCAACACCAAGATCTTCGTCACCTGCGCGATCATGCTGCTGGTCGAGCAAGGCCGCATCGGCCTCGATGACGCAGTCGAAAAATTCCTGCCGCAGCTCGGCAATCGCAAGGTGCTGAAGCAGGGCGCTTCGAGCCTTGCCGATGTCGAGCCGGCGAAGAGTCCGATCACGATCCGTCAGCTCCTGACCCACACCTCCGGCCTCAGCTACGGCATCTTCGATCCCGGCACGGTGCTGTTCAAGGGTTACAACGAGGCGCGCGTGCTCAATCCGCTGACGCCGCTCAGCGATATGATCGACAAGCTCGCCGACCTGCCGCTGTCCTATCACCCCGGCACGGCCTGGGAATATTCCGTGGCGACCGACGTGCTCGGCCGTGTGGTCGAGGTCGTCTCGGGCCAGCCGCTCGACGCCTTCCTGAAGGCGCGCATCTTCGATTCCCTCGGGATGACCGATACCGGCTTTTATGTCCCCGAGACACAGCAGGGCAGGCTGGTCGCGCTCTACAACGGCGCCGACGTGCTCGACCCCATGAAGCCCGGCCTCACGCGGGCCGACCATCTGCCTTACCCGCAAGCCTATCGGCGGCCGCTGCCGCGGCTCTCGGGCGGCGGCGGTCTGGTCTCGACCTTGCCGGACATGCTCGCACTGTTGCGTGCGCTGCTGCCCGGGTCGGATGCGCTGCTGAAGCCGGAGACGCTGCGGCAGATGATGACGAACCAGCTGCCCGCAGGCCAGACCATCCGATTCGCCAATCTCGGGCCGATTCCCGGCAAGGGCTTTGGTCTCGGCGGCGCCGTCACCTTCGCGCCGACACCGCTCGATCCGCCGAACTCGACCGGCGAATTCCAATGGGGCGGCCTGGCCGGCACCCATTGGTGGATTTGCCCCGAGGCCAATACGGCGGGCGTGCTGATGGCCCAGCGCTATATGGGCTTCTGGAATCCGTTCTTCTTCGAGTTCAAGCGCCTGGCCTATCAGGCGGTCGGAGCCTGATCGCAAAAAAATCTTCCGTCAGCGCGAATCCTTCTTGGCCGTCGCGTCCTCTTGTTGGTCGAGGCAATCGGTCTCGGCCCATATCGGAGGATGTGATGGGATTCTATCGAAAGAACATCGGCGGACTGCATCAGGCGGTGCGGGTCGTCCTGGGGATTGCGGTGGCGGCTGCGGCGTTCGTTTATCTTGCCGGCGCGACGGCATGGCTGGTCGCGCTCGGTGGCGCCGGTTTCGCACTGACCGGTCTTGTCGGTTATTGCCCGATGTGCGCGATGGCAGGCATCGGCAAGGGAGGGATGTCGTGAGCGCGGCGGCGATCTCGCCAAATCTTTTCGAGGCCGCGCGGCTCGGCGATGCCGAGGCGATTGCGCGTCTGCTCGAGACGACGCAGCCGGACATCCGTCGCTATGCGCGCGCGACCTGCCGCAGCTCGGCGGACGCCGAGGATGCGACGCAGGAGGCGCTGTGGATCCTGTTCCGCCACGTCGGCACCATTCGTTCGCTGCTGGCATTGTCGGCCTGGCTGTTCAGCGTGGTCCGGCGCGAATGCCTGCGGCTCGCGCGCCGGACCGGCCTTGTGCCGGTGGTCGATGGCGCCGAGGCGGAGGCCGCACTGCTGTTGCGCCCCGAGGCCGATCTGCGGCTCGACGTCGCCGCGGCCTTCGAGGCTCTGCCGCCGCACTATCGCGATGTCGCGCTGATGCGCGACGTCAAGGAAATGACGATCGACGAGATTGCCGCCACGCTCGGCGCGAGCAGGCAGACCGTGAAGGCGCGGCTGCATCGCGCCCGCGCCTTGATGCGCGAATATCTGACGAGATGAGAGACGACCGGATTCAAAGGAAAAAAATGGAGTGACGTGGGCGGGAGACGTCGCCTCCCGCCCACGGCTTCGCTTTAGTCCTTCCAAGGATCGAACTCGCCTTCGCCGGCCATGGCGACGGCGAACGGCCGTAGCGTGTGCAGCACGCGCACGGTGCCGGCATGCTGCGCCAGCACGTCCGGCAGGCGGCGATAGGCCATCGGGCTCTCGTCGAGGTCAGCACCGATCAAGGTGACGCCGCGCTCGTTCAGCCAGCGGTCCATCTCCTCGCGCGAGAAGCGCCGCTTCGCCTCGCGTCGTCCGAACAGGCGGCCGGCGCCGTGTACGGTCGAGTAGAGCGAGGCCTTGGCTTCCGGGCTGTCGACGCCTTCGAGGATGACGGCGTCGTCGCCCATAGAGCCGCCGACGAACCCCTTCTGGCCGGGAAACGCCGGCGTCGCGCCCTTGCGCACCACCCACAAATCCTTGCCGTCGTGGGTCTCACGCCAGGCATAATTGTGGTGGTTGTGCACGCTCTCGGTGACGCTGCCGCCGATGATCTGGCGGACGCGCTCGACGACCCACTCGCGGCTGCATAGGCATAACGCCCGGCGAGCTGCATCGCCGCGATGTAGCGGCGGCCGAGCTCGCTGTCCTCGTCGACCACGGCGGGCGGGACGTTCATGCCGTCCTTGCCGCCGGCGGCCTTGAGGTAGCGCGTCGCGGAGGTGTGTCCGAGGCCGCGGCTTCCGAAGTGGACGCCGATCCAGACGAAGCCTTCCTCGTCGCGCATGAGGTCGACATAGTGGTTGCCCGATCCGACCGTGCCGAGCTGCTTCACCGCCTTCTGGCGGTAGTCCTCCATGTCGCTCTCGCGCCAGGCGTCGCCGTCGTCGAACAGGTCGTGCTCGGCCCGTTCCGCGTTGGCACGGCCGACGCCGAACGAGATCACCTTGGCGACGTCGCGGATGATCGTGGGAGCGATCCCCGCGATGTCGTCGAAGCGCGTGTCGAGCCGAGCCGCCATGTTGCCGCAGCCGATGTCGAAGCCGACGCCGGAGATGCTGATCTGCTTCTCATAGGCGATGACCCCGCCGACCGGCTGGGCGTAGCCGAGATGGCCGTCGGCGCAGATCACGCCGGAGACGACGTTGCCGATCGCCATGCAATTGCGCATCTGCGCAATCGTCGCCTCCTCATGCGGGCCGAACACCTTCAGCGGCGCATTCTGGAAGCGGGCGTCCTGCGTTCGGAACGCGGCAATCGAGCTCGCGGTGGCATTAGCTTCGCGGGCAAGATGCTCCTTGCGCGCTGCGTCCTTGTACAAGCACCAGGCCGGCTGGCCGCGTCCTTCGCCGACGCGCGAGTCGGGATCGACACCGGCGGCGAGGCAGAGCTCGCGGGCGCGTTCCATGTAGGGATCGGGTCGTCGCATGGTCCGAGATCCTTGTCATTCCGCGCGCACCATAACGGGGCGGGCGGATCATTTCAGAAATTTCGCTGACCCCGGGCGCATCTCGCGTCCGGGGCCGTTGTCGTTGCGCATCAGTTCAACGCCGTCTCCGACGCCGCGATCCACGCGACCACGGCCTCGGAGAAGCCGTTGACGCGGGTCCAGGCGCCATGACCGACACCGTGCTGATACGAGGCCACGTTGACGATCGTGCCGCGCGCCTTGGGCTCGGGCACCTGGTCGTGGCTCTGCTCGTCGGTGAAGACGATGAGGCGATCGCCCTTGCGGTCGATCTCCGTCACCGCCTTGCCGAGATAGGTTCCGCCATGCGGCTGCGAGTTGATGATCGCATCCCGCAGCGCGAAACCGCGGCGGGGAGGGACCTTCACGACCTCGTTGGAGAAGGTGAAGATCTCGACCTCGTCGCAGATCTCGCGCGCCAGGATGGCAAGGCCACAAGCCGCCTCAGCGCGCGTCATTTCCGACTGCGCGGAGAGCGTTGCGAACATCGAGCCCGACACGTCGATCAGGAGCCGGGTCCGGTCCGGGAGCCGCACATGGTCCTTGACCGACTTGAGCATCGCAGCCTCGAGCTCAGGCTCGAAGTCCGGCGCATAGCGCGCCGCCGTGATGAAGCGATAGGGAAGGATACGATCCGTCCGCATCGCCTCGATCGCGCCTGCGATGGTCTCGCGCGGGACCTGCGCGTTCTGCATCAGGCGCAGATTGCGCAGTAGCGCCAGGCCGCCGAGCTTTCGCTCGGCGATCAGCCGCTCGAAGGTCTCGCGCTTGTTCTTGCCGGCCGAGAGCGAAACCTCCCAGGTGTCGGGGGAGGCGAGCTCGCCATCGACGAGCTGCTTCCACACCTTCGCCTGATCGGCGTCTTTCGGCTTGGCGTGCACCAGGAACAGAACGTCCCTGATCCGCACCGCGCCGTCGCGGTCCCACTTGGCGAGCTGATAGGCGTCGAACTTGGTCAGCGCGCGGGCAAGACCCTTCTTCACCTGCGCCGAGACCGGCTGGCGCTTGCGCTGCTGCATCGGCCCCAGCGCATCCGCCCAGTAGATCGCGAGCAGCTCCGTCATCTCGTCGGGACGCTGGATCACCTGGGCGAGCGTGTCGGCAACGAGGGTGCGGTGCTTCTCGCTGCGCGCCATCTCGCGGATGACGAGCAGCGGTGCGTGCCGCAGCTTCATCACCTCGCGGGCCTCGATTGCGAGCTGCGCGACGCGCTCCGGCGCGACCTCGGGCACGAGGGCCTTGATGCGGTCGGCAATCGCAACGCCGTCCTCGTAGAACTGGTCCTCCCACAGGAGGCAGTTCATCAGCGCGCGCTTCAGCTCCATCTCCGGGGTGAAGCGCACAGCGCGCGCACCCTCCCGCGTGAGGGCGCGAACGATCTTGTTGAGCCTGACCATGATGGCCTCCTCTTGGGTTGATGGGCGAATGAAAAGGGGTGCCGGGGAACAGGCGAGGCTGTTCGTGCTCTACCCACTGAGCTACGGACTTTCGTCCGGGAGGATTTGAACCTCCGACACCGAAGTAACAGCGCTCTTCACCACCGGCGGTGGCTAAGGGACACGATCCGGGAACGGGCGATTGCTGTACCCGACGAGCCGAAGCTCGCCGGAAAGCGCTCTATCCTCTGAGCTACCGGTGCATGGGACACCGGGCGGGATTCGAACCCGCGACCTCTCGCGTTGCAGGCGAAGTAACAGAAATCTTCACCACGGATCGTGATGGGGTTGGCGGGGAACGGGCGATGCTGTTGCTGCCCTTGCGGGCGGTCGTTTTACTGACGAAGTAACAGACATGTTCACCACCGCCTGACCGATGCTCTCGCATCGGCCTTTGATGGGTACGCTGGGGAACGGGCGATATCGGCTTTCAGTGACGACAACACAGTCTCCCGCCCTCCACGGACGGATCCTGCGCCGGGCCGCGTGCGTACCTTTTCCGAGGCCGCATCCCGGTGCGTGTGTCAAAGGCGGGAGGCATACCCGCTGTGCCGTGTGGAGAAGTATCCGACATCTTCACCACCAGCGTCGGTTGAGCCGCGATCCCTCACGGCAAACCGAGTTACAAAAATTCGATCGCGGCGCTGTCGACGCGCCGCATCTTGCGAACCTCTGGGTTCGCTCTGCCATCGGTGTCCGGCTCATCGCCTCGTTCCCTCCGGCAGGCCCCGCGCACTTGGGCACGCGCCTTCTCAGCGCGAGCCCCGAGATCCGGGTCTCTCGTTCCGGCCATTGCCGGGATGTTCGGTGGGGCCGCGCGGCGGGCAACAAAAAACCCTCCGGAGCGGCAGGCTCGGGAGGGTCCGTGAGAAGCGGACTGTCGATCTCGCGGTCAGGCAAGATCGCTCCCATGAGCCGGGTATGCGCAATCGAACAGCTTTGGGCTATTCGGCATGCGGACAATTCTTTCGTAGCGGTGCGACATCGCTCGGTTCATGGTGTCTGTCGCAAACGGAAGTGCTTGCGAGGGCGCGGGACATACGCCCGCAACTTGCGGATGTCAAGCGAGACGCGCGCGGAAACTGAAATTGACGGACGCATGACTTGCAAAAACTATCTGGGGCTCGACGGATTTCGCTTTGGCTGGGTCGCAGCGTGGATCGATGAGCGCGGCGATCAAGGCTTCGATTATTCGCCAAGCCTGATGCGTCTGCTCGCAATCCCGCACGCCCGCGCGATGGTCGACATGCCGATCGGACTGAACACGAGCGGCTACCGCGCCTGCGATTTGCGCGCACGCGAACTGATCGGCCCAGCCGTGTTTCTCGGCGCGCGCCGCGACCTCTGGACGTTCCAGGACATGGCGGCGGCCAATCGCCATTACTGGACGCACGAAGGCGAGGGCAGGGGCGTGTCGGCGCAGCTGTGGAATATCAGGGACAAGATGAGGGAGGTCGACGAGGCCATGACGCCGGCGCGGCAGGCGACGATCGGCGAGGCGCATCCGGAATTGATCTTCTGGAATCTGGCAGGGCGCGTGCGGCTCGAACCGAAGACCTCGCCGCGCGGGCGAGAACAGCGTATCGCGCTTTTGAGAGGCCGCGGCTTCACTGAGGTCGAGAGATGGCTCACGCTTCGCCACGGCACCGGGATCGGTCGCGACGATCTCATCGACGCCTGTGCCTGCGCCGTCGCAGCGCGCGACAGCACGCAATCCGTTGGTGACGGCACGGCCGATACGCGCGGACTACGGATGGAGATCAACTTCTGAAGGCGATCAGCCCTGCCGCTCGCCTTTACCTTCCAGCTGGCAGCGACTATTGCGGCTTGGCGTCGAGCGGACGTCTTCGTCCAGTCTTGTTGCTCGCGCTTCGTACTCGTCGGCCATCGCCCGCAACCGCTGCGCGGCTTTGCTGTGCGTGAGATCGTTCGCGACGCGGCGACAGCGTTCGGCGTGGTCGAGCAGGGCGCGTTTCTCGATGTTCATCGAGCGACAACGCGCGAGGCGGCCATTGGTCCCTTTGGGAGCCGCCGGAACAGAGCGATGCCGTCGCAGCGAGATCGGGAAAAAATAGCAATATTTTGTTGCCGTCTGGAACGTGGCGCCTGAGCCGACGTTCTATGCCCGAGGCTGTCGAGGGATATAAAATACCATGTACGACGTGTGCCAATTGGCGACCGCGATGCTCGCGATCGCCTTTACGGCCCTGCTGCTGATCACGGGTCAACGGTTCATCGAGTCTCGGCTGCAGTATGAAGCAATGCCCCCGTTCGTGGCGGTGGCGACACTGCCGCCTTAGCACAGCCGGAAGTGACTTGCGCGGTGCGGTATCTTGCCTAGATTGAGCACGCCTCAGTCCATGCACCCAAGGTCCCGATGTCCGATATGTCCTCCATTCCTGTCCCCAACTGGGACCGTCTGTCAGTCTTTCCGATCACCAGGCGCTGGCCACCCAAGCATCCGGAATTACTTCAGCTCTATTCGCTGCCGACGCCGAACGGCGTCAAGGTTTCGATCATGCTGGAGGAGATCGAGCTTCCTTACGAAGCGCATCTTGTCGACTTCGGCAAGGACGACCAAAAGACGCCCGAATTCCTCTCGCTCAATCCCAACGGCAAGATTCCGGCGATCCTCGATCCCAACGGTCCCCGCGACAGGAAACCATTGGCGCTGTTCGAGTCCGGCGCGATCCTGCAATATCTCGCGGAGAAGATGGGCAAGCTGTTGCCGCAGCATGCCGCGCGGCGCTACCAGACACTGCAATGGCTGCACTTCCAGATGGGCGGCGTCGGGCCGATGTTCGGCCAGGTCGGCTTCTTCCACAAATTCGCCGGCAAGGATTACGAGGACAAGCGGCCGCTGGAACGCTACGTGGGCGAGTCCAAGCGCCTGCTCGGCGTGATGGAGGCGCATCTCGCCGGCCGGCAATGGTTCATGGATGACGACTTCACCGTCGCCGACATCTCCATGCTCGGCTGGGTGCGCAATCTCATCGGCTTCTACGGCGCCGGCGATCTCGTCGAGTTCAGTCAGTTCAGCGCGGTCGGCGCCTGGCTCGAGCGCGGGCTTGCGCGCCCGGCGGTGCAGCGCGGGCTGAACATTCCGGCAAGGCTCTGACAAGACCCTGAGGCTAGAACAGCCGTCCGCCGTTCGGCACCGGCTTGCTCGGCTGCACCAGCACGACCTTGCCGTCGGCATCGGGGAAGCCGAGCGTCAGCACCTCGGAGACGACCGGGCCGATCTGGCGCGGCGGGAAATTGACGACGGCCGCGACCTGTTGGCCCACGAGACTTTCGAGCGGGTGGTTTTCGGTGATCTGGGCCGAGCTCTTGCGCACGCCGATGGCGGGGCCGAAATCGATCCACAGCCGCCAGGCCGGCTTGCGCGCTTCCGGAAACGGTTTGGCGTCGACGATGGTGCCGACACGGACGTCGACCGCGAGGAAAGTGTCGAAGTCGATGGTCGGTGCGGCCGCCGCTGCGGGATCGTGGGTGACGTGCATGGGATGTCCGTTCGGTGGGGTGACGCGTCTCGCGACATTGTCGCGCGACGCGGAGTTTCGTACAACGCCACGCACATCACCGCTACGCCATGCGCGAGGACCGTCTTGCCCACCATCATCTACGGCATCAAGAACTGCGACACCATGAAGAAGGCCCGCGCCTGGCTCGATGGCCATGGCGTGGCTTACGCGTTTCACGACTACAAGGCGGCGGGTGTCGAGAAGGACAGGCTGAAGCAGTGGAGCGACAAGGTCGGTTGGGAGACCCTGCTCAATCGCGCCGGGACGACCTTCAAGAAGCTGCCCGACTCCGACAAGGAAGGCCTCACCGAGAAGAAGGCGCTGGCCTTGATGCTAGCGCAACCATCGATGATCAAGCGGCCGGTGCTCGAAATCGGCGGCAAGCTGTTGGTCGGCTTCAAGCCGGATATCTATGCCAAGGAGGTCGGCGGCAAGGCGCGCTGACGGCTAGTTCAGCTCAATGATCTCGTTGGAGATGGCGGGGCCCGGCTGGTCCGAGAACTCGACCGGATCGGCGGGTGCGATGCGGCCGGGGGCGCGATGAAACAGCTCGCGATCGATCACGGCCCGCAGCTTCGGGCGCGGCAGCGCGTCATTTCCGCGCATCAGATTCTTGATCTCGAAGCCGCCGTCCTCGCAGAAGGTCTTTACTGACGCGATGACGTGGCTGACCCTGCCGTCGGTCAGGAACGGCAGCAGCAGCCGCTCATACGCGACGATGCGGCCATAGGTGTCGTCGACGTCGGCAACGCTGTAGACCGGAAGGCCGCGCGCGACGCATTCATGATAGATCGGCACCACGTGCGGCGCGAGCCGCGGTCCGACGTAATCATCGAGCGAAACGCCTTTTCCGGTATGCCCATAGGCGCGCGAGATGCGGGTGCCCTCGCTCTGGATGACGAGGCGCGGCGTCGGCGTCGAAAGCTCCACCGTATAGTAGATGAGCTCCAACAGCTCCTCCTCGAGCCGCGCGGGCTGATACTCCCAGATCGACGGAGCGATCTTCTGGAGCGCATAAAGTCGCAGCCACGTGTTGAGGAGATCACGCTGGCGGATCGACTTGACGACGGAGGGAGCCGCGCTTGCAAAATCCAAGACAATATTCTCCGCGCGTGAAAACCCCGGGATGATCAGGCCTGCGGGAAAATTTTCGATGAAGGCTGGCGCGGGAGACGAAAGACCGTTAACGACAGCTTGATGGCCGGTGCCTTGCGAACCGGAAAGGCCGGGCAGGCACGACATCGACCTCTGCGACTAAGGGAGCATTTGGCCCCCGGCCGGAGGCCTGACCTGCTCAGCTTTCCGCCTTGCCTAACCCCCGTCACCTCCGGCATATTCCGCGCCCGGAGGCGGCGCCCCGGTGGGCTGCAAGTCCTCCGGACAGCCGAAGCAACAAGGACAGCGCCGCGCGCGGGCAGGGGGAAAACTGTTTGGCCGATGAGTTCATTCTCGAAACGGAAGGCTTGACCAAGGAGTTCGCGGGCTTCTTCGCCGTCCGCGACGTTGCGCTCAAGGTTCGCCGTGGGAGCATTCATGCGTTGATCGGCCCGAACGGGGCCGGCAAGACGACCTGCTTCAATCTCCTGACCAAGTTCCTCAAGCCGTCGGCCGGGAAAATCCTGTACAAGGGGCAGGACATCACCGCGATGGCGCCGGCGGATGTGGCCCGCATGGGGCTGGTCCGTTCGTTCCAGATTTCGGCGGTGTTTCCCCATCTCACCGCGCTCGAGAACGTCCGTGTCGCGCTGCAGCGCCAGCATGGCTCCTCGTTCGATTTCTGGCGCTCCAAGACCGTGCTCAACCGCTTCAACGATCGCGCCCGCGAGCTGCTCAACGATGTCGGCCTCAGCGAGTTTGCAAACACGCCGGCGGTCGAGATGCCCTATGGACGCAAGCGCGCGCTCGAGATCGCAACCACGCTGGCGCTCGACCCCGAGATGATGCTGCTCGACGAGCCGATGGCCGGCATGGGCCACGAAGACATCGACAAGATCGCGGCGCTGATCAAGCGTATCTCCGCGAAATACACCATCCTGATGGTCGAGCATAACTTGAGCGTCGTGGCCAACCTCTCTGACATCATCACCGTGCTGACGCGCGGGCAGGTGCTCGCGCAGGGCCATTACTCCGAGCTCACCAAGGACGAGCGCGTCAAGGAAGCTTACCTGGGAGCCGGTCATGCCTGACACTGCGATCGCCGAGGCTCCGGCCAGGGCTGCGACGGGCGGGAACATCCTGCAAGTCCGCAACCTGGAAGCCTGGTACGGCGAGTCTCACATCCTGCACGGGATCAACTTCGACGTGAACGCGGGCGAGGTCGTCACCCTGCTCGGGCGCAACGGCGCCGGCAAGACGACGACGCTGAAGTCGATCATGGGCATCATCGGCAAGCGCACCGGCTCGGTGAAGTTCAACAACCAGGAGATCATCCGCGCGACCTCCGACAAGATCGCGCGCATGGGCGTCGCCTTCTGTCCGGAAGAGCGGGGCATATTCTCCAGCCTCGACGTGCGCGAGAATTTGATGCTGCCGCCGGTGGTCCGCGAAGGCGGTTTGCCGCTCGACCAAATCTTCGAGCTGTTCCCGAACCTGAAGGAGCGGCTGAACAGCCAGGGCACCAAGCTGTCGGGCGGCGAGCAGCAGATGCTGGCGATCGCGCGCATCCTGCGCACTGGCGCGAGCTTCCTGATGCTGGACGAGCCGACCGAGGGTCTTGCACCCGTCATCATCCAGCAGATCGGCCATACCATTGCGCGGCTCAAGAAGGAGGGCTTCACCATCCTCCTGGTCGAGCAGAACTTCCGCTTCGCCTCCACCGTCGCCGACCGCTACTACGTGGTCGAGCACGGCAAGATCATTGACGGGTTTTCCAATTCGGAGCTTGCCGCCAACATGGACAAGCTCCACACCTATCTCGGCGTGTAGCCGAGCAGGCCGAACGATCGAGAGTAACTATCAAAGGAATATTGGGAGGTCGGATTATGAAGCACAGCATTTCGGCAATGTTGCTCGGGACGGCCCTGGCGCTCGGCGCGGCAGGCGGCGCGGTCGCGCAGGACAAGAACATCAAGATCGGCGTGCTGACCGACAATTCAGGACTTTATGCCGATCTCGGTGGCGCCGGCTCGACCGTCGCCGCACAGATGGCGATCGAGGATTCCGGGCTCGCTGCCAAGGGCTGGAAGCTCGACCTGATCTCCGCCGACCATCAGAACAAGCCCGACATCGGCTCCACGATTGCTCGGCAATGGATCGACGTCGAGAAGGTCGACATCTTCATGGATGTCCTGAACTCCGGCGTTGCGCTGGCGGTGAACAATATCGTCAAAGAGAAGAATTCCATCCTGATCAACACAGGTGCGGCGACGTCGGATCTCACCAACGCGCAATGCTCGCCGAATACGGTCCACTGGGTCTATGATACCTATATGCTGGCCAACAGTACCGGGCAGGCGCTGGTGAAGGCGGGCGGCGACACTTGGTATTTTCTCACCGCAGACTACGCCTTTGGCCATGCCCTCGAGCGCGACACCGCCGCGGTCGTGGTGAAGTCGGGCGGCAAGGTGATCGGCAACGTCAAGCATCCCCTGAATACCGCTGACTTCTCGTCGTTCCTGCTTCAGGCGCAGGCCTCCAAAGCCAAGATCATCGGCATGGCGAATGCCGGCGGCGACACCACCAACACCATCAAGCAGGCGTCCGAGTTCGGCATCGTCTCGGGCGGCCAGAAGCTTGCGGGCCTGCTGCTCTTCATCACCGACGTGCACTCGCTTGGTCTGAAGGTGGCGCAGGGCTTGAACTTCACCGAGACCTTCTATTGGGACATGAACGACGGCACGCGCGCCTTCTCCAAACGCTTTTCCGAGCGCATGAAGAACAAGGCGATGCCTTCGATGGTGCAGGCCGGCGTCTATTCGGGCCTGCTGCACTATTTCAAGGCGCTGGAGGCGATGGGCGGCAATCCGCATGACGGGGCCAAGGTGGTCGCCAAGATGAAGGAGATGCCGACCGACGATGCGTTGTTCGGCAAGGGAACGATCCGTGCGGACGGTCGCAAGCTGCATCCGGCCTATCTGTTCGAGGTCAAGAAGCCCGAGGAATCCAAGGGCCCCTGGGACTATTACAAGCTGATCGGCACGACCCCCGGCGACCTGGCCTTCCGGCCGCTGTCGGAAAGCGCCTGTCCGCTGGTGAAGAAGTAACGTGAACGCTACAGGCCGGCGCGCAGCGGTGCCGGCCTGTTGTTGAGGAATAGAAGGGACCGGGTGCGGGATCGATGCAGGCTCTCTACGCTCAGCTACTGGTGGGACTGATCAACGGCTCGTTCTACGCGCTGCTCAGTCTCGGGCTTGCCGTCATCTTCGGCATGCTCAACATCATCAATTTCGCCCATGGCGCGCTCTACATGATGGGCGCTTTCGTCGCCTATTTCCTGCTGAACCTCGGCGGCATCAACTATTGGTGGGCGCTGCTGCTGGCGCCGATCATCGTCGGCATCTTCGGCATGATCCTGGAGCGGACCATGCTGCAATGGCTGACCGGGCTCGATCATCTCTACGGCCTGCTCCTGACCTTCGGCATCGCGCTGATCGTGCAGGGCGTGTTCCAGAACTATTTCGGCTCCTCGGGCCTGCCTTACGCCATTCCCGACCAGCTCAGGGGCGGCATGAATCTCGGCTTCATGTTCCTGCCGATCTACCGCGGCTGGGTCGTCGTGTTCTCGCTGGCGGTGTGCCTTGCGACCTGGTTTTTGATCGAGAAGACGCAGCTCGGCGCCTACCTGCGCGCCGCCACCGAAAATCCGACGCTGGTGCGTGCCTTCGGCATCAACGTGCCGCGCATGATCACGCTCACTTACGGTCTCGGCGTCGGCCTTGCCGCGCTCGCCGGCGTGCTCTCGGCGCCGATCAACCAGGTGCGGCCGCTGATGGGCGCCGACCTCATCATCGTCGTGTTCGCGGTGGTGGTGATCGGCGGCATGGGCTCGATCATGGGCTCCATCATCACCGGCTTCGCGCTCGGCGTGATCGAGGGCCTGACCAAGTATTTCTACCCCGAGGCGTCCAACACCGTCGTGTTCGTGCTGATGGTGCTGGTGCTGCTGGTGAAGCCGACGGGATTGACGGGAAGGGCGGCCTGAGATGACAACCCTGACGGACGACACGCTTCCTGTGACCCCGCGTGCGATGCGCGACGAGATGATTGTATTCGCTGTGATGGCGCTGCTGCTCGCAGCGGTGCCGTTCACGGGCGTCTACCCCTTCTTCGTAATGCAGGCGCTGTGCTTTGCGCTGCTCGCCTGCGCCTTCAATCTGCTGGTCGGCTATGGCGGCTTGCTGTCGTTTGGCCACGCGATGTTCTTGGGCACGGCCGGCTATTGCAGCGCGCATGCGCTGAAGGTCTGGGCACTGCCGCCCGAGCTCGGCATTCTCGTCGGCGTCGCCGCGGCGTTCGTGCTGTCGATCGTCACCGGCTACATCTCGATCCGTCGCCAGGGCATCTATTTCTCGATGATCACGCTGGCCCTGTCGCAGCTCCTGTACTTCATCTATCTCCAGGCCCCGTTCACCCATGGTGAGGACGGCATCCAGGGCATCCCGCAGGGACGCATGTTCGGCCTGCTCGATCTGTCCAAGCCGACGGTGCTGTATTATGTCGTGCTGGTCGGCTTCCTCGCCGGCTTCCTCCTGATCTTCCGCATCATCAACTCGCCGTTCGGCGAGGTGCTGAAGTCGATCCGCGAGAACGAGCAGCGCGCGATCTCGCTCGGCTACCGTACCGACCAATACAAGTTCCTAGCCTTCGTGCTGTCGGGGACGCTCGCCGGCTTTGCCGGTGCGCTGAAGGTGTTCGTGGCCCAGAACGCTTCGCTCACCGACGTGCACTGGACGATGTCGGGCGAGGTCGTGCTGATGACGCTGGTCGGGGGGCTCGGCACCGTTTTCGGTCCCGTGGTCGGCGCCTTCGTCATCATCGCCATGCAGCAATATCTGGCGGGCTTCGGCCAGTGGGTGACGGTGATCCAGGGCGTGATCTTCGTGGTCTGCGTGCTCACCTTCCGCCGCGGCGTCGTCGGCGAAATCGCGCATTACTTCCGGCGTTCGCTCTAAGTAACTGATATTGCATCAATTTCATTGATGCACGAAAGCGGTGGATGATCCGGCTCCGCGGGCGTGAGACGACACGCGCGCGGATCGAAAATGGTCTATGACAGTTTTATGACAGCCCTCGCGGGCCTGACCATTTTCCAACCGGTAGCCTATTCCCATGATGCGATGGTTTCGTGCGTTCCTGCCCAGGGAAGAGCGGTTCTTCGACCTGTTCGATCGGCATGCCCAGACCGTGATTCAGGGCGCAGTCGCGTTGCAGGGCATGCTTAAGGGGGGCGAGGAGACGCCGGTCTATTGCCAGCGCGTCAACCAGTTCGAGAACGACGCCGACAACATCACCCGCGAGGTGCTGACGGCGGTACGCCGCACCTTCATCACCCCGTTCGACCGCGGCGACATCAAGAACCTGATCACGTCGCTGGACGATGCCATCGACCAGATGCAGCAGACGGCCAAGGCCGTGATGCTGTTCGAGGTGCGCAGCTTCGAGCCGCCGATGCGCGAGATCGGCGGACTCTTGATCGAATGCGCCAATCTGGTCGGCCGTGCGCTGCCGCTGATGCAGGAGATCGGCAAGAACGTCGCCATGCTGACCGCGATCACCGAGGAGCTCGGCAATCTCGAGGGCCGGGTCGACGATCTCCACGACATCGGCCTGAAGGAGCTGTTCCTCAAGCACCGCGACGGCAATGCGATGGATTTCATCGTCGGGGCCGAGATCTACGACCATCTCGAGAAGGTGGCCGACCGTTTCGATGACGTTGCGAACGAGATCAACAGCATCGTCATCGAGCAGGTGTAGGGCCTCGCCGTGGATGCCGCGTTGGGTCTTCCCGTCCTGGTCGGCTTGATCGCCGTCGCGCTGCTGTTCGATTTCCTGAACGGCCTGCACGACGCCGCCAATTCGATCGCGACCATCGTCTCGACCCGCGTGCTGCGGCCGCAATTCGCGGTGTTCTGGGCCGCGTTCTTCAATTTCATCGCCTTCCTGGTGTTCGGGCTGCACGTCGCCCAGACCATCGGCACCGGCATCATCGATCCCGCGGTCGTCGACGCCCAGGTGATCTTCGCAGCCCTCGTCGGCGCCATCGTCTGGAACCTCGTGACCTGGGCGCTCGGCATTCCATCGTCGTCGTCGCACGCGCTGATCGGCGGGCTCGTGGGCGGCGGCTTGGCCAAGGCCGGTATTTCGGCCGCGGTATGGAGCGGCCTGTCCAAGACCGCGCTGGCGATCGTGCTGTCGCCGCTGGTTGGCTTCCTGCTCGCAATGGCGCTGGTTGCGATCGTGTCCTGGGCCTCGGTACGCTCGACGCCGTTCGCGGTCGACCGCGCCTTCCGCATCCTGCAATTCGTCTCCGCGTCGCTCTATTCGCTCGGCCATGGCGGCAACGACGCGCAGAAGACCATGGGCATCATCGCCGTGCTGCTCTATTCGCAGGGCTATCTCGGCAGCGACTTCTCGGTGCCGTTCTGGGTGGTGCTGTCCTGCCAGGCGGCGATGGCGTTGGGCACGCTGATGGGCGGCTGGCGCATCGTCCGCACCATGGGCCTGCGCATCACGAAATTGACCCCCATGCAAGGCTTTTGCGCCGAGACGGGAGGCGCGGTGACCCTGTTCATGGCGACCTATCTCGGGGTTCCCGTCTCGACCACCCACACCATCACCGGCGCTATCGTCGGCGTCGGTGCCGCCCGCCGCGTCTCGGCCGTGCGCTGGAACGTCGCAAGCTCCATCGTCTATGCCTGGGTGATCACGATCCCGGCCTCGGCCATTGTGGCCGCCCTGACCTGGTGGGTGGTCCAGCTCGTCAGGTGACGAGCTTCAGTCCGATGATGCCGGCGACGATCAGGCCGATGCTGGCGAGGCGGAAGGCCGTCGCCGGCTCGCCGAACAGAACCATGCCGAGCGTCGCCGTACCGACCGCGCCGATGCCGGTCCAGACCGCATAGGCGGTTCCGACCGGCAGTGATTTGAGCGCGAGCCCGAGCAGGATGACACTGCCGGCCATGGCGACCAGCGTGACCACGGACGGGACAAGCTTGCTAAAGCCCTCGGTGTATTTCAGGCCAATGGCCCAGGTGATCTCGAGGAGACCGGCGACGAACAGGATGCTCCAGGCCATGGCGACCCTCCATTCAAGGCAGGGTCGTCCCCGCGGCTGGTGTGCTGATGGGCAGGGAGGTCGTCCTCCCAAAAGGGGGATATGGGGCTGGCCGGAAACCTTCGCAATCACCAAATGAGGCTTGATCAGGCCCGTTTTCCCTGCCACACGCTCCCGCCATGTCCGACATCGCCGCCACCACAGCCGAATCGCCGGCCCGTTCCCCGCTTGCCGCCGAGGTGGCGAGGCGGCGGACCTTTGCGATCATCTCTCACCCCGACGCCGGCAAGACCACGCTGACCGAAAAGCTGCTGCTGTTCGGCGGCGCCATCAACCTCGCCGGCCAGGTCAAGGCCAAGGGCGAGCGGCGCAACACCCGTTCTGACTGGATGAAGATCGAGCGTGAGCGCGGCATCTCGGTGGTGACCTCGGTGATGACCTTCGAGTTCGAGGGCCTCGTCTTCAACCTCTTGGACACGCCGGGCCACGAGGACTTTTCGGAAGATACCTATCGTACGCTGACGGCGGTCGATTCCGCCGTGATGGTGATCGACGCGGCCAAGGGCATCGAGGCGCGCACCCGAAAGCTGTTCGAGGTGTGCCGTCTGCGCGACATTCCGATCATCACCTTCATCAACAAGATGGACCGCGAGAGCCGCGACGTGTTCGAGCTGCTCGACGAAATCGAGAAGACGCTTGCGCTCGACACCACGCCGATGACCTGGCCGGTCGGCCGCGGCCGCGACTTCCTCGGCACCTATGACGTCGTCAATGGCGGCGTGCGCCTGCTCGAAGGCGGCGGCGCCAAGACCGGCGCGGCGCTCGAGATCGAGATCGAAGAGCTCGCCAAGCTCAACGCCAATCTCGACGTCTCCGCCGTGAAGGACGAGCTCGAGCTCGTCACCGAGGCGTCGAAGCCGTTCGAGCTCGACGCATTCCGCGAAGGCCACCTGACGCCGGTCTATTTCGGCAGCGCGCTGCGTAATTTCGGCGTCGGAGACCTCCTGGAGGGCCTCGGCAAGTTCGCGCCCGAGCCGCGCGCGCAGGACAGCGACCAGCGCAAGGTCGAGGCCACCGATCCCAGGATGAGCGCCTTCGTGTTCAAGATCCAGGCCAACATGGATCCCAACCACCGCGACCGCATCGCGTTTGCGCGCCTGTGCTCGGGCAAGCTCAGCCGCGGCATGAAGGCGAAGCTCGTGCGCACCGGCAAGAGCATGCCGCTGTCGAGCCCGCAATTCTTCTTCGCGCAGGACCGCTCGGTCGCGGACGAAGCCTTCGCCGGCGACGTCGTCGGCATTCCCAACCACGGCACGCTGCGCATCGGCGATACGCTGACGGAGGGCGAGGATTTCAACTTCGTCGGCGTGCCGAGCTTCGCGCCGGAAATCGTCCGCCGTGTCCGTCTCACCGACGCGATGAAGGCGAAGAAGCTGAAGGAAGCCCTGCAGCAGATGTCGGAAGAGGGCGTGGTGCAGGTGTTCCGCCCCCGCGACGGCGCCCCGGCGCTGGTCGGCGTGGTCGGCGCGCTGCAGCTCGACGTGCTCAAGGCGCGGCTCGAGGCGGAATATTCGCTGCCGGTCGAGTTCGAGGTCAGCGAGTTCCAGCTGGCGCGCTGGGTCTCCTCGGAGGACCGCAAAAAACTCGACAGCTTCATCGCCGCCAATAATTCGAGCATTGCCGACGATGTCGATGGCGATCCCGTCTATCTCGCCCGGAACGAGTTCTACCTCGGCTACACCAGGGAGCGCGCCGAGGGCATCGAGTTCAGCAACGTCAAGGATGTCAAGAAGAAGGGGTAATCTTTCCCAGACCTTTTCCGTGAAGCAGGACAGCGAGGTCGACGGTCATGAGGCGGCGCGAATTCATCATGCTCGCTGCAGGCGCGGCGGCCTATCCGCTGAGCACATCCGCGCAGGGGAATGTGCGGCGGATCGGTGTGTTGGCGGGAGGCAGAGCGAGCGATCCGGAGAGCCAGGCCGGCTACCAGAAACTGAGACAGCGTCTGGGCGAGCTCGGTTGGGAACAGGAGCGCAACATCCATATCGAGTATCGCTGGTGGGCCGGCGATCCGAATGTCGCCGATGCCCAGGCGGCGGAGCTCGTGAAGTGGGGGCCGGATGTGCTTCTGGCAATCGGCACTCCGTCCGTGGAAGCCCTGAGGCGACGCGCGCCGATCTTGCCGATCATCTTCACCGTCGTTGCCGATCCGGTGGGTGCCGGTTTCGTTCAAAGCCTGGGCAAGCCGGGCGGAAATATTACGGGCTTCACGACTTTCGAGCCTGAAATGGCCGGCAAGTGGCTGCAATTGCTCAAGCAGGCGGCCCCGGCGATACGACGGGTTGCCGCAGTCTTCAATCCGCGCACGGCGCCCATGATCTTGATGCCGTCCGTGGAAGCGGCCATTCCGGCAGTCCAGCTCCAGCTCGTTCCGGCGCCGGCGCACAACGCCGCCGAGCTCGAACAGGCGATCTCCCGCTTTGCAGAGCAGCCAGACGGCGGGCTGCTGATCTTTCCCGACGCATTTCCACTCGTTCATCGGCAATTGATTCTGAACTTGGCGGCCGCGCATCGTCTGCCGGCGATGTATCCGTTCCCGTCCTTCGTCACGGACGGCGGGCTGATGTCTTACGGAGTCTCGATTACGCAGCTCGTCGGTCGCTCGGCGGATTATGTCGACCGCGTCTTGAGAGGAACCCGTCCCGCAGACTTGCCAGTCCAACAACCGAATGAATTCCAGTTCCTGCTCAATCTCAAGACAGCCAATGCGTTGGGACTGAATTTACCGCCCACGCTGGTGGCGCAAGCGGATCAGATTGTCGAGTGAAGCGAACCATCGCGGCCAGCCTTGAAGCTTTTATAGCCGTCGCCACCTGTTGCAAATGCCATTGCGGTCCCGGTACATGTGGCGCTGCATTCTTGTTCTTGCCTTGCTGGCAATGACCTCGATCGCCGTCGACGCGCAGCGACGCCAGATCAATCCGATTCCGTTCGCGCACGAACCTTGCAGCGTGCTCGACGGCGAGCCCTGCACGCCGTCCTATTGCAGCCCGCTCGAGCCCGGCCCCTGCATTCCCGAGATCGACTACCCTTACGGCCAAAACCTCCAGCTCACGATCGAGAGCGTGCCTGCCGAGGCCGACCGCGCCAAATACCAGAAGCCCGATCACGATCTCGACACGATCGGCGACCTCTTCGCCGCGCTGCGCAGCTGCTGGTCGCCGCCATCGGACCAAGCGCGCGCGGGCATGCAGATGTCGGTGCGTTTCAGCTTCAACAAGAACGGCAGTCTGATCGGTCCGCCGCGCCTCACATACGCGACTGCGGGTGTGCCGGCGGACACCCGGACGACCTATCTGAACGCCATCAATGCATCGCTGAAGGCCTGTCTGCCGTTGAAGTTTACCAGCGGTCTCGGCGGGGCGTTGGCCGGTCGACCCATCGCAATCCGTTATGTCGACAATCGGGAGCCCGGCAAATAGCGCGCGAGTTGCGACCATCGGCCAATCGATGATACCTCAGTGATGGGGGCTGCTTTGTGGGGAGGATGTCGTGGGTCTGCTGGTCATGATCCTGGGGCTGGTGCTGTTTTTTGCATCCCATATTTTCACAACCAAACGAAAGGCGCGCGCGCAGGCGATCGCGAGGCTGGGCGAGGGGACCTACAAGCTCCTCTATTCGGCGGTTTCGCTCGCGGGGCTGGCGCTGATCATCTGGGGCTATGCCCACTACCGCAGCTCCGGCTGGATCGACGTCTGGTATCCGCCGAAGGCGATGAAGCACATCACGCTCGCCCTGATGCTGCCTGCAGTCATCCTCGTGGTGGCGTCCTACATGCGTGGCCGCATCTATGCGACGTTGAAGCATCCGATGTTGGCCGGCATCAAGCTGTGGGCGGCGGCGCATCTGCTTGCCAATGGCGATCTCGGCTCCATCATCCTGTTCGGCTCGTTCCTTGCCTGGGCGGTCTATGACCGCATCTCGCTGAAAGCTCGCACCGACGCCGGTGCCCCGCCGATTCCGGTCGGCGGCCCGACCAACGATCTGATCGCCGTCGCGGTCGGCGTGGTCGCCTATCTGGCCCTGGCCTTCGCGTTCCATCCGGTGGTGATCGGCGTGCCCGTGATCGGGGTCTAGCCGGTCAGCACAAGACGAAACCCGCATGTCCATGCGGGGAAGATAACAAGAGCAACAAGCCGAGGGCATCCCCATGGACTGGTCGCGAGCTCAGATCCCGCCGATGCGGCTCGAGGCGCGGTTTGGCGATCGGGTTGTGCCGGCATTTCTTGATCGGCCTTCGAGCCTCTGGGCGATGATCGCGGAGGCATGCGGCCGCAATGCCGATGGCGAAGCGTTGATTTGCGGCAATGTCCGCCTGAGCTGGCGGCAAACAATGGAGCAAGCCGCGCGGATCGCTGCCGGATTTCGCAAGCTGGGATTGCAGCGCGGCGATCGCGTTGCCATCCTGCTCGGCAATCGCATCGAATTTCCGCTGCTGCTGTTTGCCGCCGCGCATGAAGGGCTCGTCACCGTGCTGCTCAGCACGCGCCAGCAGAAGCCGGAGATCGCCTATGTGCTCGCGGATTGCGGTGCCAAGATCCTGATCCACGAAGCCGCGCTCGCCGAGCGGCTGCCCGATGCGCATGATGTGCCCGACGTGATCCACCGCATCGCAGTCGCCGATGATCCGGCTCTGTCGCGTTTCGCAGTGCTCGCCGACAACCCGCCGGCATCGGCGCCGATCGAGGTGAGCGAAGAGGACACCGCGATGATCCTCTACACCTCCGGCACCACGGGCAAGCCGAAGGGCGCGATGCTGGCCCATTGCAACATCGTCCATTCCTCGATGGTGTTCGTGTCCTGCCTGCAATTGACGCAAACCGATCGCTCGATCGCAGCGGTGCCGCTCGGCCATGTCACGGGCGTCGTCGCCAACATCACCACCATGATCCGCTGCGGCGGCGCGCTGATCATCATGCCGGAGTTCAAGGCCGCCGATTACCTTAAGCTCGCCGCGCGCGAGCGCGTCACCTACACGGTGATGGTGCCGGCGATGTACAATCTCTGCCTGCTCCAGCCCGATTTCGACGGCTATGATCTCTCGAGCTGGCGCATCGGCGGCTTCGGCGGCGCGCCGATGCCGGTCGCCACCATCGAGAAGCTCAAGGCGAAGATTCCCGGCCTGAAGCTGATGAACTGCTACGGCGCGACCGAAACGACCTCGCCCTCGACCATCATGCCGGGCGAGCTGACGGAGCGCCATATCGACAGCGTCGGCCTGCCGTGCCCCGGCGCGCGCATCGCCGTGATGGGCCCGGACGGGCGCGAGCTGCCTCCCTGGGAGATCGGCGAGCTCTGGATCCAGAGCGCCTCCGTCATCAAGGGCTACTGGAATAATCCGAAGGCCACCGCCGAAAGCTTCACGGGTGGGTTCTGGCACTCCGGCGACCTCGGCTCGATTGATGCGGAAGGATTCGTTCGCGTGTTCGACCGGCAGAAGGACATGATCAATCGCGGCGGCCTGAAGATCTATTCGGCCGAGGTCGAATCCGTGCTGGCCGGCCATCCCGCCGTGGTCGAGAGCGCGATCATCGCCAGGGCCTGCCCGGTGCTGGGCGAGCGCGTCCACGCCGTGGTGGTGACGCGACAGCCGGTGACCGATACGGACCTGCGCGCCTGGTGCGCCGAGCGCCTGTCCGACTACAAGGTTCCCGAAACCATGGCGATCACGGCAGACCCGTTGCCGCGCAACGCCAACGGCAAGGTGCTGAAGCGCCAGCTGCGGGAGCTGCTGGGAGCTTGAGCCGGGCAGGGGCATCCGGGATGTCCCGGGTGGTTAACGCCTTGATCGGGCTCGCTTTGCCTTGCCACCGCCATATCGTTAGGCTACCTCGCCGCCACACGGGGACGGGATTCCTGACGCGAACGCTTTGGCGCGCGCACCCGGACGGGCATGGGATTGGCATAAGTGTCTGAATTATTTGACGAAGTAAACGAGGAAGTACGTCGCGAACAGTTCAAGAAGCTGTGGGACAAGTATTCGATCTACTTCATCGCGTTGATGGTGCTGATCGTCGCCGGCGCAGGTGGCTGGCAGGGTTATAGGTACCTGGAGGCCCAGAAGGCCGCCGAGGCGGGCGCCGCTTTCGAGAAGGCCGCCGAGCTGTCCGAGCAGGGCAAGCATGAGGACGCCGAGAAGGCCTTCACCGAGCTCGCCGCCAAGGCGCCGTCCGGCTATCGCACCCTGGCGCGGCTGCGTGCTGCGGCCGAGGCCGCGAGCCGCGATCCCAAGGCGGCCGCGAAGATGTATGACGACATCGCCGCCGACCGCAGCATTGGCGGCGAGTGGCAGGATCTGGCCAAGATCCGCGCCGCGGGGCTCCTGCTCGACAGCGCCGGCTATGCCGACATCCAGCAGCGGCTGGAAGCTTCCGCCGCGCCGAAATCGACCTTCCGCCACACCGCCCGCGAGATGCTGGCGCTGTCGGCCTGGCGTAACAACGACATGACTGGAGCCCGCAAATGGCTCGAGGCGATTGACGGAGACGGCGAAACACCGCCCGGCCTGCGTTCTCGCGCCGAGGCGCTTCAGGCTTTGTTGCCACCCGTCGCCAAAAGCTGACGACGGTTCTCTGACGTAACGAGACACCAAGATGCGCCGCACGCCACGCTTGATCGCAGCCGCCGTCCTGATCGCCTTCACCGGCGTCCTGGGCGGCTGCTCCAGCTTCGATCCGAGCGATCTGCTCGACTTCCTCGACACCAAGAAGAAGCTGCCGGGCGACCGCAAGCCGGTCTTCCCCGAGGGCGTGCCGGGGCTCGAGCAGGGCGTGCCGAGGGACCTGTACAAAGGCGCACAGCAGCAGCAGCCCGATCCCAACGCACCTGCCGTCGCGGCATTGCCTGCCGAGCCCGAGCCGGCCAAGCCGGCGAAGGGGGCCAAGGCAAAGCAGACCAGGCAGCCCGCCACGGCCGCCGCGCCGGCCGAAGCACCCGCCGGTGAGGTCGATGGCGAGGCGCAGCCGGAGGCAGCGCCCGCGACGTCCGCTCCGCCGCCCAAGCACAAGATCGTCCGCAGGCGCACCACCGCGCCGCCGCCGGATCAGCCGGCCCAGCAGGCGCAGCCAACCCAGCAGGCGCAGCCGACCAAGCCCCCCCAGCAGCAATCGCAGAGCGCCTTCCCGGCACCGCTGCCGAGCGGCAGCTTCTCCCGCTAGAGCATGATCCGGAAGCGTGTGAAGCGGTTTCCGAAAAGATCATGCTCAAACAATATTTCCCGTTGCATTGACAGGCGCAGCCCCGGCAGCGCACGAATGACCGATGTCCTTCACGATCGCCATCATCGGCCGGCCCAATGTCGGCAAGTCGACGCTGTTCAACCGCCTGGTTGGGCAGAAGCTCGCGCTGGTCGATGATCTGCCGGGCGTCACCCGCGACCGCCGCGAAGGCGAGGCCAGGCTCGGCGATCTCCACTTCACCATCATCGATACCGCCGGCCTCGACGAGGGCGCCAAGGGCTCGCTGACCGCGCGCATGCAGGAGCAGACCGAGACCGCGATCGCGCAGGCCGATGCGCTGTTCTTCGTCATCGACGCCCGCATCGGCCTCACGCCGACCGACCGCGCCTTCGCCGATTTCGCCCGCAAGGCCGACAAGCCGGTACTGCTCATCGCCAACAAGAGCGAGGGCAAGCACGGCGATGCCGGCGCGATGGAGGCGTTTGCGCTCGGCCTCGGCGATCCCATCCAGATCTCGGCCGAGCATGGCGAGGGCATGGGCGAGCTTTACGACTCGCTCGCGAGGCTAATGCCCGAACCCGTCGAGGAAGACGACGATGAGGACGACGCGCCGATCTCGGAGGAAGAGGCCGCGACGCGCCCGATCCGGGTCGCGATCGTCGGCCGGCCCAATGCCGGCAAGTCGACGCTGATCAACCATCTGCTCGGCGAGGAGCGCCTGCTGACGAGCCCGGAGGCCGGCACCACGCGCGATGCCATCGCGGTCGAGATCAACTGGAAGGGCCGCGATTTCCGTGTGTTCGACACCGCGGGCCTCCGCCGGCGCTCGCGCATCGAGGAGAAGCTGGAAAAGCTCTCGGTTGCGGACGCACTGCGCGCGGTGCGCTTTGCCGAAGTGGTCGTGCTGATGATGGATTCGCAGAACCGCTTCGAGGAGCAGGACCTGCGCATTGCCGACCTGATCGAGCGCGAGGGACGGGCGGTCGTGCTCGCCGTCAACAAATGGGATCTGATGGAGACCAAGGGCGGCGGCGCGATCTCGGGCCTGCGCCGCGATGCCGATCATTGGCTGCCGCAGCTCAAGGGTGTGCCCATCGTCGCTGTCTCGGGCCTGATGGGCGAGGGCATCGATCGCCTGATGCAGGCGATCCAGGACGCCTATGCGATCTGGAACAGGCGCGTGCCGACGGCAGCGCTCAATCGCTGGTTCGAGCAGGCGATTCAGGCCAACCCGCCGCCGGCGGTCTCCGGCCGCAGGCTGAAGCTGAACTACATCACCCAGACCAAGGCGCGCCCGCCGAGCTTCGTGCTGTTCTGCTCGCGCGCGGACGCCGTGCCGCAATCCTACTTGCGCTATCTCACCAATTCCATGCGCGAGACCTTCGAGCTGCCGGGCACGCCCGTGCGCATCACGCTGCGCGAGAAGGCCAATCCGTTCGCGCACAAGCGCAAGCGGCCGTCGTGAGCGACGGCGCCGGCGGGGCGGTGGTGCAGCACGCAGCGCCGGCCCCGCGCGGCGCGGTCGCCTTCATCTTCGTCACCATCCTGCTCGACATGGTCGCGCTCGGCGTGATCATGCCGGTCCTGCCGAAGCTGATCGAGAGCTTCGTCGACAACGACACCGCTCATGCCGCGCGCATCTTCGGCCTGTTCGGCACCGCCTGGGCCTTGATGCAGTTCGTGTTCTCGCCGGTGCTTGGCGCGCTGTCCGACCGTTTCGGACGGCGGCCAGTGGTGCTGCTGTCGAATTTCGGGCTCGCGGCCGATTACGTCTTGATGGCGCTGGCGCCGTCGCTTGCGTGGCTGTTCATCGGCCGCGTGATCTCCGGCATCACCTCGGCGAGCATCTCGACCGCCTTCGCCTATATCGCCGACATCACGCCGCCGGAACGGCGTGCGGCGGTCTTCGGCCGGATCGGTGCGGCCTTCGGCGCCGGCTTCATCTTGGGGCCGGCGCTCGGCGGCCTGCTCGGCGATATCGATCCGCGCCTGCCGTTCTGGGCCGCGGCGGCCCTGAGCTTCGCCAACGCGCTCTATGGCCTGTTCGTGCTGCCGGAGTCGCTTGCGCCCGACAAGCGCGCGGCGCTGCGCTGGCGCAGCGCCAATCCGCTCGGCGCGCTGCATCTGCTGCGCTCCAACGCGGTGCTGGCCGCGTTGTCGATCGTCAATTTCATCGCGCAGGTCGCGCACGTCGTGCTCCCCTCGACCTTTGTGCTCTACGCGACCTATCGCTACGGCTGGGATGCCAAGACGGTGGGCCTGACGCTCGCCATGGTCGGCATCTGCGCCATGGTGGTGCAGGGCTTTGCGATCGGCCCCATCGTGCGCGCGCTTGGCGAGCGCAACGCGCTCCTGCTCGGCCTCTGCTGTGGCGCGGTCGGCTTCGTGGTCCTCGGCGCCGCGCCGACCGGACCGCTATCCTGGCTCGGGATTCCCATTCTGGCTCTGTGGGGCATCTCCGGTGCCGCCTCGCAGGCGCTGATGACGCGGCTCGTCGCGCCGGATCAGCAGGGCCAGCTGCAGGGCGCGACCGCGAGCGTGCAGAGCGTGTCGCAGCTCGTCGGCCCGTTCCTGTTCACGCTGACATTTTCCTATTTCATCGGCGCCAGCGCGCCGCTGCATCTGCCCGGCGCACCGTTCCTGCTCGCCGCGGTGCTGATGGTGGTGTGCGTGGCGATCGCGGTGCGGTCGCTGGGTGCGACCAGGACAGTCTCGTAGGGTGGGTTAGCCTCGCGGTTCGCGCGAAGCGCAAACCGCGAGGCGTAACCCACCTCTTTCATTTCCGCGGAGGCGGAAGAGGTGGGTTACGCCAGCGGACTGCGCTTTGCGCAGCCGCATGCTAACCCACCCTACGATCCTACTTCTTCACCAGCGGGCAGTCGCTGTCCTTGAGCGGCTTGGCCGCATCTTCCGGCGCGATGGTGGCGACCAGCTTGTAATAATCCCACGGTCCCTTCGACTCCTCGGGCTTCTTCACCTCGAACAGATAGGCGGGGATGAGGCGGCGTCCGTCCTGGCGCAGCGGGCCCTTGCCGAACAGCGGATCGTCGGTCGGCAGCTCCTTCATCTTGGCGACGACCTTGGCGCCGTCACGCGGATTGCTGCCGAGCGCTTCCATCGCCTTCAGGTAATGCAGGATCTCGGCATAGAGGCCCGCAACCGTCATCGAGGGCATCGAGCCCTTGGGCGAGACCTTCTGGAAACGCTTCGACCATTCGCGGGTCTGGTCGTTGAGGTCCCAGTAGAACGACTCGGTGAAGGTCAGGCCCTGCGCGGTCTTCAGGCCGAGCGAGTGCACGTCGTTGATGAACAGCAGCAGCGCGGCGAGCTTCTGGCCGCCCTGGACGATGCCGAACTCGGCGGCCTGCTTGATCGCGTTGGTGGTGTCGCCGCCCGCATTGGCAAGGCCGATGATCTTGGCCTTGGAGGACTGCGCCTGCAGCAGGAACGAGGAGAAGTCCGCCGTGTTGAGCGGGTGCTTGACGCCGCCGAGCACCTTGCCGCCGGTCGCGGTGACGACCGCGCCGGTGTCACGCTCCAGCGCATGGCCGAAGGCATAATCCGCGGTGAGGAAGAACCAGCTGTCGCCGCCCGCCTTGGTCAGCGCCTTGCCGGTGCCGTTGGCGAGCATGTAGGTGTCGTAGGTGAAGGACACGGTGTTGGGCGTGCAGGCCTTGCCGGTGAGGTCGGCGGTCGCGGCGCCCGAATTGAGCAGCACCGCGTTCTTTTCCTTGACGAGGTTGCTGACCGCGAGCGCGACGCCGGAGCTCGGCGTGTCGGCGATGGCGTCGACCTTGTCGGAATCGATCCATTGCCGGGCGATGTTGACGCCGATATCGGGCTTGTTCTGGTGATCGCCGGAGAGCACCTCGATGGTCCAGCCCTTGGCCTTCAGGCCGGAATCCTCGACCGCCATCTTCACGGCCGCCACCGAGTTCGGGCCGCCGATGTCGGCATAGAGGCTCGACATGTCGTTGAGCACGCCGATCTTGATGGTCTTGTCTTGCGCGAATGCGGATGTGGCAAAGCCGAAAGCGGCACAGGCCAGAAGAGCCGCGGCGCGGCGTGCGGGCATCGTCATAAAGGCTTCCTCCATTGTCAAATATGCGGACGGCTCTCTTCGGGAGCCTTGTTCCAATTGACGCTCTACCGTGTCCCATGGCCGACGGCAATGCACCTAAAGCCGGATGACGCTGCGTCGTAGCGTCATCCATCGGTTAACTTTTGGGCAAAATGCGTTGAGACGCTATTTTCAGTGTGTTCGATGTCGGCTTGAATTTCTAAATGCGCTTTCCGGTATCGAGCTCGGCGGTACGGTCATTACCGCCGGCATGACGTCCAAGGCGTCGGAGGGCAATCAGGCCGGCGCGCGGAAGCTCATCAGGGCGCGGGTCTTGTAATCGTAGAATTTGCCGGTCTCGGTCCAGTCGGGCGTGCACAGCGGCACGATGAATTCTGCGACCTGCTCGGGCGTGTCGAGCGTCGCCGGATCCTCGCCGGGCATCAGGGTGGCGCGCATGCGGGTGCGCACCGGGCCCGGATTGAACAGATTGACGCGCAGCTTGGTGTTCGCGGTTTCCTGCGCCCAGGCACGCGCCAGCGTCTCCAGTGCGGCCTTGGACGCGGCGTAGGGGCTGACGTAAGCGGTGGCCTTGTTGGCGGCACCCGAGGTGATGAACACGGCGCGGCCGGCATCGGATTGCCTGAGCAGCGGTTCCATGCAGCGGATCAGCTGGAAGTTCGCGGAGACGTTCACCGCCATCACCTCGTTGAAGGTCTTCAGCTCAATATGGCCGATCGGCGAGGAGGGGCCGAGCACGCCGGCATTGCCGACCAGGATGTCGAGCTTGCCGTAGCGCTCGTACAGGCCGGCGCCGAGACGCGCGATGCCGTCGGAATCGGTGAGGTTGAGCGGCACCAGGGTGGCGCTGCCGCCGTCTTTGCGGATCTCGTCGTCGAGCTCTTCCAGCCCTCCTTGCGTACGCGCCGTCGCCACGATATGCGCGCCGGCCTTGGCCAGCGCGATTGCGGTGGCATAGCCGATGCCGCGCGAGGCGCCGGTGACGAGAGCGATACGGTTGGCGAGAGGTTTGGTCATCGTCGAATACTTCCGTCATGCCCGGGCTCGTCCCAAGCATCCACGTTCTTTGCGGCGGGTATTACAGACGAAGATGGCCGGGACAAGCCCGGCCATGACGAAAAGAAGTCTCGGATGAGCCCCCGGGGACGATCCTTGGTCAGCTCGCCTCGGCCAGCAGCGACAATTGCCGCGGCTGCGGCTCGGTCTGGGTCTGGTCGGTGAGGTGGGTCGGATAGACGCCGGTGAAGCAGTGATCCGCAAACTTCGGATTGGCGGGGTCTCGGCCTGGCTCGCCCATGGCGCGGTACATGCCGTCGATCGACAGGAAGGCGAGCGAGTCGGCGCCGATGAGCTCGCGCATCTCCTCCAGCGAATGCGTCGCCGCCAGCAGGCCGCCACGGTCGGGCAGGTCGATGCCGTAATAATCGGGATAGAGGATCGGGGGCGAAGCGAGGCGGAAGTGCACTTCCTTGGCACCGGCATCGCGCATCATGCGCACGATCTTCTTGGAGGTGGTGCCTCGCACCAGGGAGTCGTCGATCAGGATGATGCGCTTGCCTTCGATCGCGGCGCGGTTGGCCGAGTGCTTCATGCGCACGCCGGATTCGCGGATCGCCTGCGTCGGCTGGATGAAGGTGCGGCCGACATAATGGTTACGGATGATGCCGAGCTCGAACGGCACTCCGGAATACTGGCTGTAGCCGACCGCGGCGGGCACGCCGGAATCCGGCACCGGCACCACGACGTCGACCGGCACGTGGCTCTCGCGCGCTAGCTGCGCGCCGAAATTCTTGCGCACCTCGTAGACCGAGCGGCCGTGCACGATGGAATCCGGCCGCGAGAAGTAGATGTATTCGAAGATGCAGGGGCGCGGCGCCATCGGCGGGAACGGCTTGTGGATGTCCTGGCCGTTCTCGTCGAACACGATGACTTCGCCGGGCTCGATGTCGCGCACGAAGCGGGCGCCGATGATGTCAAGCGCGCAGGTCTCGGAAGTCAGGATCGGACAGCCGTCGAGCTCGCCGAGCACCAGCGGGCGGATGCCGCGCGGATCGCGCGCGCCGACCAGCTTCTTGTTGGTCAGCGAAACCAGCGCATAGGCGCCCTCGATCTCGCGCAGCGCGTCGATGTAGCGCTCGATGAAGCGGACGCGCTTGGAGCGGGCCACCAGGTGCAGGATCACCTCGGTGTCGGAGGTCGATTGCATCATGGCGCCGTTCTTGACGAGCTCGCGGCGCAACGTCAGGCCGTTGGAGAGGTTGCCGTTGTGAGCGACCGCGAGACCGCCGGCATTGAGCTCGGCGAACAGCGGCTGCACGTTGCGCAGGATGGTGGCGCCGGTCGTGGCGTAGCGGACATGGCCAACCGCCATACTGCCGGGCAGGCGGTCGATCACCTCGCGGCGGGAGAAGGTGTCGCCGACGAGGCCGAGGCGGCGTTCGGAGTGGAAGCGGCTGCCGTCATAGGAGACGATGCCGGCGGCCTCCTGGCCGCGGTGCTGGAGCGCGTGAAGGCCGAGCGCGGTGATGGCGGCTGCATCAGGGTGGCCGTAGATGCCGAAGACGCCGCATTCCTCGCGAAGCGTATCGCCTTCCAGATCGTCCTGAAGCTCAAGCGCCGCCGGGCCTGGACCGGCGTTTGGATCGAGATCAAGCAGGGCGTCCTGGTCAGGGTGTCGCATCTCGTTCTCGCCTCTCTTTTGGGGCTCTATCAACGCGCCGCAGGTTTCTCGATCAGCTTTTTCATGCCGTCACGAGCCGACTTACTGTACCCGTCGCCACTGCCCGAAGGCTGCTGCTCGGATTCAGCTTGATCATCATCTGGTTTGTTTTTCTTGAATCTCTTCAAGATGGTGTTCTCGGGGTCGTCAGGCAAGAGGGCCATCAGCCAATCGCCGGTTCCCTGCAGCACGACGCGGGACTTGGCCCCGGTGACCCAGTCGGGGCGCTGCTTGTCCGGCACCAGCCAGGTGAAGAACAGGAACGCGACCACGACGATCAAAAGCCCGCGAGCCAGCCCAAACAGGAAGCCGAGGGTCCGATCCAGCGCGCCGATCCGCGAATCCAGGATCATGTCGGAAATCCGGACCGTGATGACGGAGACCACGACCAGGGTGCCGATGAACACGCCGGCCACCACGACGACGCTCGCGACCGTGTCGTTGTTGAAATAGGTCTTGGCGGTCGGCAGCAGCTTCGAGAACGAATACAGCGTCACGATCGCCGCGGCGCCCCAGGCCGCGATCGACAGGATTTCGCGCATGAAGCCGCGAACCATCGCGAGCAGGCCCGAGATCAGCATCACACCGAGCAGGATCAGGTCGAGGATGGTTACTGGCATCGGCTGGTCTGGTCCGCTCGTACTTCAAAGGTGCTCTAGCGAATCGGTGCTTGGCCGCTGCCCTAAAAGAAGGGCAGACGGCGTTCCCGGCAAGGCCGCAACCACGCAATCCCATGCTGCTTTTGTGACGGCTGTATAGCGGCGGAGGCCTCCGGCGTCACCTCCACCTAACCCTCTCCACGGCGGAATCTGGCCGGTGTGGCATTTTTCTCTGGCTGTGCACTGGATTCGCCCCGACGGGAGCCCCGCGCTGCGATCTCGGCCACCAATGTCGTCAGGCTGTTCACCGCGTTCAGGGAGAGCCCGGCGTCGCCGCCGGCATCGCCGCGCGCCGATTCGGGCAGCACGGCGCGCTGGAAGCCGAGTTTTGCCGCCTCCTTGAGCCGGGCCGGGGTCTGCGCCACCGGCCGCACCACGCCCGACAACGAGATTTCGCCGAAATAGACGGCATCGGTGGGTAACTGCGCATTAACCAGCGATGACACCAAGGCTGCGGCGGCGGCGAGGTCCGCCGCCGGCTCGTGGATGCGCAGGCCGCCGGCAACGTTCAGATAGACGTCGTGGCCGGACAGCTTGACCCCGCAATGGGCCTCCAGCACCGCCAGCACCATTGAGAGCCGGCTCGGATCCCAGCCGACCACGGCCCGGCGCGGGGTGCCGAGCGAGGTCGGGGCTACCAGTGCCTGCAATTCGACCAGCACGGGCCTCGTGCCCTCGATGCCGGCAAAGACCGCAGTGCCGGGCGTGCCGAGATCGCGCTCCGACAGGAACAGCTCGGAGGGGTTGGTGACCTCGCGCAGGCCGAGGCCCGTCATCTCGAACACGCCGATCTCGTCGGTCGGCCCGAAGCGGTTCTTCACGGCGCGCAGGATGCGGAATTGCTGCGAGCCTTCGCCCTCGAACGACATCACCGCGTCGACCATATGCTCGACCACGCGGGGGCCGGCGATCTGGCCGTCCTTGGTGACGTGGCCGACCAGGATGATGGCGGCCCCGGTCTTCTTGGCGAAGCGGATCAGCGCCTGCGCCGAGGCGCGCACCTGCGTTACCGTGCCGGGCGCCGATTCCACCGTGTCGGTCCACATGGTCTGGATCGAGTCGATCACGATCAGCCGAGGCACCGCGCCCTCCGACAGCGTCGAGACGATGTCCTCGACCGAGGTTTCGGCCGCGAGCTGGACCGGCGCGTCCGACAGCCCGAGCCGCTCGGCGCGCAGGCGCACCTGGGCGACCGCCTCTTCGCCGGAGATGTAGACGACGCGGTGGCCGGCGCGCGCGAGCAGGCTGGTCGCCTGCGTCAGCAGCGTCGACTTGCCGATGCCGGGATCGCCGCCGACCAGCAGCACCGAGCCGCGCACGAAGCCGCCGCCGGTAACGCGGTCGAGCTCGGTCATCCCCGAGGACAGGCGCGGCGCGTCCGGGCTCTTGCCGGCGAGACTCTCCAGCGCGAAGGTTCTTCCCTTGCGCTTGGAGCGGATCGACACCGGCACGCTGCCGCTGGTGTCTTCTTCCGCCAGCGTATTCCACTCGCCGCAGGACTCGCACTTGCCCTGCCAGCGGTTATAGGCCGCGCCGCAGTTCTGGCAGACGAAGGAAAGTGTGGATTTGGCCATGGGGGAGCGCGAGTCGCGGGTTTCAGATGTGCTGATAGCACGGATTGGCCGGCGATCGCCGGCGCTTCGAATATCTCAATTCGGCACGGGAGATATACCTTTCGTTAGCCCTGCGCCGCTGTGCCCGGTGCGATTTTGCCAATTCTTAGCGGACGTGGGTCCAATCTCGGAACCAATGGGGGCGGCAAAATTGACGAGATTCCTGCGAATATTGCTCGCGGCGGGCATGGCCTGCGGCGTTTTTGGGTCGGTTGGCGGTAGCATCGCCAAGCCCCTCAACATCGTCTTCGTCAATCCCGGCAAGTCCGGCGAGGTCTATTGGGACATGGTCGCGCAGACCATGCAGGCCGCCGGCCGCAAGCTCGATGCGCATGTCGAGGTGCTGACCAGCGAGCGGAACTACCGCACCATGCAGGAGCTCGGCTTCGGCGTGGTGGCCCGTCCCGACAAGCCCGACTTCCTCATCCTGTCGAACGAGGAATCCGCCGCCGTTCCCATCCTGGAGGCGGCCGAAGCCGCGGGCGTCAATACGCTGCTGCTTTCGAACACGCTGATCGGCGAGGACGCCGTGCGCCTTGGACCGCCGAGGCAAAAGCTCAAGACCTGGCTCGGCGACATCACGACCGATCTTCAGACCGCGGGCGCGCGGATGGCCAATGCGCTGATCACCGCGGCGCGTGCCGAGAAATGGCAGAGCGCGGACGGCAAGATCCACATTCTCGGCATCGGTGGCGACGAGACCACGCCCGCCTCGATCGCCCGCAACGCCGGCCTCACGCTCGCGGTGGATGCTGCGTCCGACGTCGTGGTGGACCGCATGCTGTTCGCCAACTGGACGAAGTCCGAGGCCGAGCGGGTCACGGCAAACTACCTGAGCTGGGCCGCGCGCAAGCAGATCCGGCCCGCCGGGATCTGGGCCGGAAACGATCCGATGGCGCTCGGCGCGCTGCGCGCGACGATCGCCGCCGGCCTTGTGCCCGGCGAGAACATCCAGGTGGTCGGCCTCAACTGGTCGGAGGATGCTCTGCGCGAGATCAAGGCGGGCCGCATGCTCCTGACCGATGGCGGGCATTTCCTGCTCGGCGGCTGGTCCGTCGTTCTCCTGCGCGATTATGCCGATGGCTGCGATTTTGCAGCCGTCTCGCCCCGCGTCGAGGTGAAGACGTCGGCGATCACGCGCGACAATCTCGCTTCGGTCGGCGATCTCATCAAGACCCGTGCGTTCGACCGGATCGACTTCGCGCGGTTCCGGGCGAAGGCCGGGCGCTGCGGCCAGTATGACTTTTCCCTCGATGCGCTCATCTCGTCGCTGCCGGTCGCCGAAGGCGTTGCCGACTGATGCGCAAGGATGAGGCGATGACCGAGCCGGATCGCAACGAGCAGGCAGCGCCGCCGCGCTTGCGCTCGGTCGTCCACGCGATGATCTGGGCCACCGTGCCCGTTCTGCTGCTGGTGCAATTGCTCGCGTCCGCCGGCGTCGAGGCATCGAGCTTCTGGTCGCAGCTCAGGCAACTCGACGCCCGCATGGCCCGCGTCGCCGAGAGCCGGGCCGAGCTGATCGCCGAGCCGCTCTGGAAGATGCGCTACGACCAGGTCACGGGCGTGCTCAACGAGATCATGCACGACGAGAACATTGCGGCGGCGGCCGTCTATGACGATACCGGCGCTGCGATCGCCCGCGTGGTCGCGCGCCCCCAGGGCCAGTCGGTCGCCGAGGTCTCGCACCCGATCCACTACAGCAACGGTAACATGGCCGTTCAGGCCGGCCGCATCGCCATCGCCTATTCGCGTGCGACGCTGTACGCGGATGCGGGCAGCCGCCTGCTGCTGCTGCTCGTCGTCGGGCTCCTCGCAACGTTTGCGACCTTGATCGCCATGCGCATCTCCGCCAACATTTTCATCGGCAGGCCACTCGCGGCCATGATGTCGGCGATCCAGCGCAGCAAGCAGGACGGCCGGGCCTATCCGGCCGATGTCACGTCCTCGAACGAATTCGGCCAGCTCGCGCGCGCTTTCAACGCCATGCAGCACACGACGTCGGGCGCGCTGGACCGGCTCGGGCACATGGCGACGCACGATCCGCTCACCGGGCTGCCGAACCGGCGCTCCCTGACCGAGCGTCTCGCCGTGACGAGCCAGAATGGAGGCGCGCCGGATACGCTGGTCGCGTTCTGCTTCATCGATCTCGACGACTTCAAGGGCATCAACGACACCTTCGGTCACGAGGCCGGCGATGCGTTCCTGGTCCAGATTTCGCAGCGCCTTCGTCGCGCGGTCGAAGCCGAGGACTGGGTCGCCCGGCTCGGCGGCGACGAGTTCGTCGTCATCCGCCCCGAGGTGAGCGACGAGCAGGCCGCGCACGCATTCGCTCAACGCGTGCTTGATGCCATTTCCGAGCCGATCCGCCTCCACGACAAGCAGGTGGTGCCGCGCGCCAGCATCGGCCTTGCCGTGCGCCACGCCGACGATCCGGAGCTGTCGCATCTGCCGACGCTCGCCGACATCGCGCTCTATCACGCCAAGAGCAAGGCGCCCGGCACGGTCGCCGTGCTGGACGAAGCGCTCCAGCGCGATTATCGCCGCCGCAGGGATCTCGAGCTCGCCATTCCCACCGGCTTTGCCGAGGGCCAGTTCGAGGTCTGGTACCAGAGCCAGGTCGATCTCGACAGCCATGAGGTCGTCGGGCTGGAAGCGCTGATCCGCTGGCG
Organism: Bradyrhizobium sp. CCBAU 45321; assembly: GCF_028128975.1. Lineage (NCBI taxonomy): Bacteria > Pseudomonadati > Pseudomonadota > Alphaproteobacteria > Hyphomicrobiales > Nitrobacteraceae > Bradyrhizobium > Bradyrhizobium sp. CCBAU 45321. The sequence goes on along the minus strand of NZ_LFKZ01000131.1, from coordinate 336,220 downwards.
CCATCCCGAGCACGGCGTGATCGGCCCCGGCGAATTCCTGCCGCTGATCGAGCGCAGCGGCAACAATGCGCGGCTGACCCGCTACGTGCTGACCGATGCCTGCCGGGCCTTGCAGCAATTGGCCGCTGCGGGCAGGCCTCAGCTGCGGATCGCGATCAATCTGCCGCCGTCCGAGCTTGCCGACCACTCGCTCGCCGCCGAGCTGCATGCGACCTGCGCGCGCTTCGGTGTCGCGGCATCGATGCTCGAGCTCGAGATCACGGAGGGATCGCTGATCAACAACATCGCCAGCGCCTCCGAAACGCTGCATCGCCTGCGGCGCCTGGGAGCCACGATCGCGCTCGACGATTTCGGCACCGGCTATTCTTCGCTCGCGCATCTGCGCCGGTTTCCGCTCGACAAGGTGAAGATCGACAAGGCGTTCATCAGCGAGATCCCCGACAGCGCCGAGGACAAGGCCATTGTCGGCGTCATCGCCTCGCTCGGCGCCACGCTGGGACTGACGTTGGTCGCCGAAGGCATCGAGCGCGCCGAGCAGGCGGAGGCCATGCGCGAGATGGGCGTGCGGCTCGGGCAGGGGTTCCTCTATCAGCGGCCGCAGCCCCTCGAGGCCGTGCTGCGGGGGCTCGACGGGCAGCCGGCCGTGGCGAGCCGGGTCGTCTCTGATAGCCCATCGATCACCCCCGAATTCGCCGTCTGAGTTGCGGCTGGGTCACGGCTGCGCCGCGGTCCAGAGCATCGAGAGCCCCGCCGCGATCATGATCGCGTCCATCAGCAGGCGGAAGGTTTCCGGCCTCAGATGCAGCACGAAGCGTTTGGCGATGAAGGCGCCCGACATCAGTGAGGCGCCCGCGATCAGACCCTTGATGAAGACCTCCCCGGTCAGGGCGCCGAAACGCTCGAAAGTCACCGACTTCGCGAAATAGAGCCCGAGCGAGGAGGCCGCTTCGGTGGCGAGGAACGCGCCCTTGGACAGGCCATAGAACAGGAACAACGGCACGCTGAGTGGCCCGGTCGAGACCACGATGCCGGTGAGATAGCCGATCAGCGCGCCGCCGATGGCGAGATGCCAGAGATTGGCCTTGAGCTCGTGCCGCGCCAGAAAGTGCCGCACCGGCACCATCGCGATCAGGAAGAGGCCGATGGTGAGATCGACGGCATGCGAGGGCAGTGCCAGCAGCGTCCGCGCGCCGAGCGCCGCCGCCGGGATGCCCGTCGCCGAATAGGCCGCGCAGGCCCGCCAATCGACCTCGCGCCACCACGCCAGGATCCGCGAAAAATTCGCCATGACGGAAGCGACCGCCATGATCGGCACCGCTTCCTTCGGGCCATAGGCATAGACCAGCACCGGCATCAGCATGATCGAGGAGCCGGTGCCGACGATGCCGGAGATGGTGCCGGCGACGAGGCCGACGGCGAGGACGAAGAGAAAGGCCAAAACAGCCTCCAGGAATCGGGAGAGTTTAGCCGCGGGCAGCGATGCGGGCGATCAGTCCTACGCGAGGGAGCCCATCGCTCTGCGCATGGGCATGCCGGTCTGGGCGCCGGCCTTGAGGCATTTCAAAGCCGCCGCTTCGCAACTCACTTCGAGCGCGCGTTGCAGCGACACGCCTTCGCTGATCATCGCCGCAAAGGCGCCGACGAAAGTGTCGCCGGTGCCGGTCGGGTCCACCGGCGTGATGCGCTGGGCGGGCGCCCGCAGGCGGGTGCCTTCCGCCGTCACGGCGAGCGCGCCTTGTGCGCCGGCGGTGACAATGCAGGTGAGGTTGCCGGACTTCGCGAGTCCGGTGCTTGCGGCTTCGTAGTCGGCGGACGCCAGGCCGATGGCGGTGGCGGCGTCGCGCGCCTCGTGCTCGTTGACGAGGAGATAGTCGGTGACGGCGAGAAGCTCCGTGACCATCTCACGCGTCATCTGCTCCGGAACGGGTGCAAGGTTCCAGATGACGGTGCCGGAGGCGGCGGCGGTTCTTCGGGCAGCTTCCAGCGCGTGCGCAAAGGGCACCTCCATCTGAAGCACTAGCACGGTGTCCAAATTGAACAGCTCGCTCGCAAGATCGCCGGCACGCGCCGTCATGTTGGCGCCGCTCGCCACCGTGATTGCGTTCTCGCCGGCCTGATCGACAGTGATGAAAGCGCAGCCGGTCGGCTCGTCGGCTCTGATGACGCGGTCGGCGTCGACGCCGTTGGCTCTGAGGTTCTCGATCGCGCTGTCGCCAAATCCGTCCCGGCCGACGCGGCCAGCCATGCTCACGCGTCCAGGCCCGGCGATCCGCGCGGCGGCAACGGCCTGATTGGCACCCTTGCCGCCGAAATGCGTCCGGTAGGACGGCGCCAGCACCGTTCGGCCGGGACCTGGAATCACCGGGGCCTGCGCGACCAGATCGATGTTGAGCGATCCGAACACCAGGATCATGGCGGAGAGCCCTCAGCCTTCCTCGTCCATGACGCGCAGCTTCTCGACGCGGCGGCGGAAATCCTCGTCGGTGGAGAATTCGGCGGACAGGTACGACGACACGAGATCGACAGCGAGCCACGCGCCGACGATCTGCGCGCCGATGCACATTACGTTGACGTCGTCATGCTCGACGCTCTGATGCGCGGAGTGGACGTCGTGGCAGACCGCGGCGCGGATGCCCTTCATCTTGTTGGCGGCGATCGAGGCGCCAACGCCGGTGCCGCACACCATGATGCCGCGCGCGGCTTCGCCCGACGTCACCTTCGCCGCCACGGCGCGGGCGATGTCGGGGAAATCCACCGGCTTGTCGTCATAGGAGCCGACATCGATGACGTCGTGGCCGAGCTTGCGGATGTGGTCGATGACGGTCTGCTTGAGCGGCCAGCCGGCGTGGTCGGATCCGATGACGAGACGCATTCTTTGTCCTTCTTGATCTTTGCATGACCGTGACAGCCGGGCGCGGCTGTCACGATGTCTTTCCCCGTGGTTCAGCTGCGCATGTCCGCCGGCAGATCGACGCCGTGGAATTTCTTGTAGATGGCGTTGAGCTTGCCGTTCTTGACGTTCTCGGTGATCCAGGCGTTGAGCTTGTCCATCAGCGGCTGCTCGCCCTTCTTCAGGCCGATCGCGAGGTCGAAGGTCGCCAGCGGAATCCGGGACTCGAACACGCGCGAGGGATTCTTCACGCCGATCTGGTTGATGATTGTCGCGGACGAGCCGACGCAGTCGACCTGGCCCGAGACCGCCGCCGTCACCATGGTGGCATCGTCGTCATAGCGCGCGATCTTGAGGTCCTTGTCCTTCATGTTGGACAAGGTTGTGTCCTGCGTGGTGCCGCGCGAGACGCCGATCGACTTGTCCTTCAGGTCCGGCCAGTCCTTCACGGTCGACGATTTCAGGCAGCCGACGTCGGATTGCAGCGTCGCATAGCGCTTGGTGAAGTCGATCACCTTGGCACGCTCGGCCGTCACCGACAGGGTCGAGATGATGATGTCGGCCTTGCCGGTCAGGACGTTCGGGATGCGGGTCGCACCGGTGGTCTGGATGAATTCCAGCTCGAGGCCCCAATCCTTGGCGAGGAGCTGCGCCACTTCGACATCGGAGCCGGTCGGCTTCATCGTGGAATCCATCATGCCCGAGGGCGGGATGGCGAGGTCGGTCGATATGCGGATCTTCTTTGCCTTCATGATGTCGTCGAGCAGATCGGCCGATGCGGGCGTTGCCGCGATCATGATGAGGCCGCACAACGCGGCGGCCGTTCCCAGCACTATCTTCTTGGTCATCCCTGGTTCTCCTCTCCCTGTTATGATTTTAGGTTTCCCGTTCCCACGAATTGCGTGAGTTCGGGCGTGGTCGGCGACGTCAGGATCGAGGCAGGTCCGGTCTCGTGGACCTTGCCTCGATGCATGAACACGATCCGGTCGGCGATGCCCTTGGCGAAGCCCATTTCGTGGGTGACCATCACCATGGTCATGCCGTCAGCCGCGAGCTGTTCGATCACCTTCAGCACTTCGCCGGTGAGTTCGGGATCGAGCGCGGAGGTGACCTCGTCGAACAGCATCACCTTCGGCTGCATGGCGAGCGAGCGGGCGATTGCGGCGCGCTGCTGCTGGCCGCCCGAGAGCTGCTCGGGATAGGCGTGCAGCTTCTCATCCAGCCCGACCTGCGCCAGAACTTTTCGTGCGAGATCCTTGGCCTGCGACGTCGCCATGCCCTTCACCGCGCAGGGCGCGAGCGTGATGTTCTGCTCGATGGTGAGGTGCGGAAACAGATTGTAGCTCTGGAACACGATGCCGACGTCCTGGCGTAGCGCACGCAAGTTCACGTCGGGACGGTCGACGCGATGCCCGCAGACCACGATCTGGCCGCCGTCGACCTTCTCGAAGCGGTCGATGCAGCGCAGCGCGGTGCTCTTGCCGGAGCCGGAGCGGCCGATCAGGGCGAGCACCTCGCCACGTGCAACGGCAAAGGAGACGCCGTCGAGCACGCGGAGCGCGCCAAAGCTCTTCTGCACGTTGTGGAGCGACACGATCGGTTCGGAGGAGGGGGCGTTTTGCTGCATGTCAGGCTGGCGCGAGGTTGGACCTGCCACGCCCCATCCGCCGTTCCAGCCTCTGGCTGAACAGCGACAGGGGATAGCACATGGCGAAGTAGGTGACGGCGATGATGGCGTAGATGGCGAACGGCTCGAACAGCGAGTTGTTGACGATCTGCCCCGAGCGCATCAGCTCGACGAAGCCAACCACGGAGGCGAGCGAGGTGTTCTTGATAATCTGCACCATGAAGCCGACGGTCGGCGGCGTCGCAATGCGGATCGCCTGCGGCAGGATCACCTTGACCATGCGCTGGGTCCGGCTCAGCGCCAGACCTTCGGCGGCCTCCCATTGCGGCTTCGGCACAGACTCGATGCAGCCGCGCCAGATCTCGCCGAGATAGGCCGCGACGTAGAGCGTCAACGAGGCACCGGCCGCGACCAGCGGCGAGACCTTCAGGCCGATCGCGGCAAGACCGAAATAGCCGAGGAACAGGATGACGAGCAGCGGCGTGCCCTGGATCAACTGGACATAGATCGCACTGGCGAGCCGCACCGATTTCAGCGGCGAGATGCGCGCCAGTGCGATCACGAAGCCGACGATGCCGCCGCCGATCAGCGCGATCAGCGACAGACCAATGGTCCACAGCGCGCCCTGGCCGAGGAACATCAGGTGATTGATGTTGAGATGTCCGCCCATAGTCATCTCACAACGGCGTGCCGAGCCGGCGCCGGCGCGGAAACAGGAGGAGGCCGAGGCCCCAGAAGCCGGCACGCATCACCAGCGACAGGATGACGTAGAGCACGGCGACGATGATGTAAGTCTCGAACGCGCGATAGGTGTCCGACTGGATGTAGTTGGCGACCGCGGTGAGCTCCTCGGCCGAGATCTGCGAGCAGACCGAGGAGGCCAGCATCAGGAGCACGAACTGGCTGGTGAGCGCAGGATAGACCTTCTCGACCGCCGGCAGCAGGATGATGTGCCAGTAGATCTGCAAGCGCGACAGCGCCAGCCCCTCGGCGGCCTCGATCTGCCCGCGCGGGATCGCCTCGAAGCCGGCCCGCATGATCTCGGCGGTATAGGCGCCGACATTGATGGTCAGCGCCGCCACCGCCACCGTGAACGCGGAGTATTTCAGGCCGAGGCTGGCGAGGCCGAAATAGACCAGGAAGATCTGCACCAGCAGCGGGGTGTTGCGGATGGTCTCGACATAGACTTTGCAGGCACCGGCAATCAGCGAATTGTGCGTGCCGCGTCCGACCGCCGCGAGCGTGCCGAGCAGAGCGCCTAGCACGGTCGCGAAGAATGCCAACTCAAGCGTGAGGACGGCGCCGGCCAGAAAGCTCGGCCAACGCTCCAGCACTGCGGGAAAGTCGAGTTGGAGGCTCATCGTTCCAGGGTCAGCCGGTGGTCTGGTTGGTCATGCGGTCATAGACGCGGAACAGCGCCTGGTTGCCGTTGCTGCCTTCGCCATGGGCGCGCGCATCGACATATTGGCTGGTGACGAGCGCGGTGCCGGGCAAGGGCACGTTCAGGGCCTGTGCGTGCTCCTGCACCAGGCGAAGGTCTTTGAGCTGCAGATCGATCCGGAAGCCCGCGGAGACGTCGCCGGCGATCATCGCGGGGCCGAGCTTGTCCAGCATCCAGGAAGCGGCGGAGCCGCCGAGCAGCACCCGGCGCAGCAGGTTGAGATCGAGGCCCGAAGCGCGGCCGAGCGCGAGCGCCTCGCAGATCGCCTGGATGTTGATGCCGCAGATCAGCTGATTGCAGAGCTTGACGGTCTGGCCGGCGCCGGATGCGCCGACATGGGTGATGGTCGTGCCCATAGCGCGGAAGAACGGCTCGGCCTTGGCGAACGTGTCCGCATCGCCGCCGGCCATGATCGAGAGCGCGGCGTTCCTGGCGCCCACCGGCCCGCCGGAGACCGGCGCGTCGATGAAGCCGACGCCTGTCTTCTGCAGGTCCGAATGGATGCGGCGGACGGCAACCGGCGAGATCGTGCTCATGTCGACGATCAGCTTGCCCGGCGGCGGGGAATTCAGCAGGCCCTGCTCGCCGTAGATCGTCGCCTCGACGTGGGGCGTGTCGGGCAGCATGGTGATGACGATATCGGTGCCTTGCGCGGCATCGGCAGGGCTTTTGGCACGCGTCGCGCCTTCCTTGACGCTGTCGGCCAGCGCGGCTTCGTTCAGATCGAAGACGCGGACCGCGTGGCCCGCCGCCTGCAGGTTGCGCACCATCTCCCGGCCCATCGTGCCGATGCCGATGAAGCCGACCTTGCCCTTGTCGTTCCGTCCCATGTCGTCAGTCCGTTTCTTGTTTAATCGGCGTCTTGATTGAGGGCTGTGCGCGATCAGCCCGAGGCACTGGTCTTGTCGATGTCGCCGACGACGGCGCGTCTGCGGTATTCGTCGCCGATGGCGAAATGCTTGCGCAGCGTCGCATCCGCGCGCTCGGGATCGCGCGCAATGAGGGCTTCGAAGATGCGGCGGTGATCGTCGACAAGGTAGGTCTTCATCGACGGGAAGGCCTGCACCAGCTCGCGGCGGCTGCGATGCGAATGTGTCAACAGGCCAGCCATCGACGCGTGCAGCACGCTTAGCGTCTCCGAATGCGAGGCGACGACGATGGCGCGGTGGAAGTCGAAATCGGCCATACCGCCGGCATCGGCTTCGTCGATCGTCTCGCCGATCTTCGCCAGGGCCCGCTGCAGCCGTTCGAAATCGGCGATGTTGGCACGTTCGCAGGCGAGGCGGATCGCCTGGCATTCGATCGCGACGCGCGCCTGCATGACGTCCTCGAGCATGTCGGCCTGCTGGGCGAGGGCGAAGGTGAAGAAGTCGTTCAGCACCGAGACATCTGGCCGCGTCACGACGGTGCCGATGCGGTCGCGGATCTCGACGATCCCGAGGACGGTGAGGGCGCGCAGCGCCTCGCGGACGATTGGCCGGCTGACGCCGAGAAGGGTGGCGAGCTCGCGCTCCGAAATCAGGCGGTCGCCCGGCCGGAGCGAGCCGGTAAGCAGGCGCTCGCGCAGGAAGGCAAACACCTTCTCGAACCCCTTTTCGCCGTCGGCGGCTCGCTTGAACTCCATCCCCGTCTCTTTGGTCTGATCGTGGTCAGACCAGTATGCTTACCAGGGCGCGGAGGTCAAGAGGCTTCCCTCCGAGGGATCAGCGGGGCGAGCTCTATCGCGGCACCGCAATGATGAGGCGTCATGGCGCCGCCGCCGGCTCGGTTGCCATCTTTCATCTGACGGCTCAGCCTTGAACGTTCCGACCGGCTCTCCTCGCGTGCTCCTGATGTTCGACGGACGCAAGGAGCTCCAGTTGGCTCGCCAGAGCGAGATAGGCGTTGGAAACGCTCAGAAGCACATTGGCGAGGCGCTTCGCCGATGTGGCATCATTCGCGCGCGCTCGGTATTGCTCCGCAAGCTTGCGACAATCCTCGGGTTTGAGCATTCAGCCCCCAAAAAGAGCTGAACACCCGCGCTGCACTCCTGGTTCCTAATCGCGAGTCCACGCAGCTGTACAAGCATCGTCGGTTGCGGCTCGCGCTCCGAGTTGCCATCATCCTCGCAAACCGAGATTCTTCCAGTGACCCTCACGTCTCTCCGAAGCAGTGTCCGCCTCCTCTACGAGGGCGCAACGCCGGACGGCGTGCGCTTCCGTTATGCGCTGCTCATCTTCGATATCGTGACGGTGCTGTTCATCATTGCAACCTCTTTCCTGCCGCCCAGTGACATCGTCGAGACGCTCGACGTGCTGTTCGGCGTCATTCTGCTTGCCGACTTCTCCGCCCGACTCCTGGTCGATCGGCATCCGTTTCAAAAATTCACCCAGCTCGCGACGTGGGCTGACATGGTCGCGATCGTATCCTTCCTGGCGCCGCTTGCCGGCGAGGCGGGCGGCTTTCTCCGGATTCTGCGGACGTTGGGCCTGCTTCGCGACTACCAGATGCTGGTGAGGCTGCGCATCGATTCCCCGTTCTTTCGTCGCAACGAAGAGGTCATCTTCGCCGTCACGAACCTCGCCGTTTTCATCTTCGTCATGACCGGGATCGTCTACGAGACCCAGAAGTTTCGCAACGACGAGATCCGAAACTATGCCGATGCCCTGTATTTCACCGTCACGGCGCTGACGACGACCGGCTTTGGCGACATCACCTTGTCAGGCACGTTCGGTCGCCTGATCACCGTCGTGATCATGATTTTTGGCGTTACTCTGTTCTTCAATCTCGCCCGCGCACTCCTCAGTCCCCACAAGGTGCGGTTTCCATGCCCGACGTGCGGGCTCCAGAGGCACGATGCCGACGCCGTGCATTGCAAGGCCTGCGGTACCGTTCTCAATATTCCCGATGAAGGGGCGATCTGAAGAGCCCTCGGCGCGACGTGGACGCCTTCGATGGTGACATCATGCCAGTGTTTTGCCCGACGGATCAACTTTGATTTCGGTTTACCCGTAAGTCATTGAGCGGACAGAGGTCGGCTACTGTGCATGGGGTTGTTTTTCATACTTTTATCGGGCGGCCCGCTGCTGACTGCATTTGGGTCACCGCAACACCACCCACGCCGGCGCGTGATCGCTGGCGCCGTCCTCGCCGCGGATCTTCTTGTCGACGCCGGCTTTGGCGAGGCGCGGGGCGAGGGCAGGGCTGAGCAGGAGATGGTCGAGCCGCAGGCCCGCATCGCGCGGCCAGCGGTTCCGCTTGTAGTCCCAGAACGTGTAGATGCGCTCGTCCGGATGCAGCTCGCGGATCGCGTCGCACCAGCCTCGCTCGACCAGCGCGGCAAAGGCCGCGCGGCTCTTCGGCTGGATCAGCGCATCCTTGTCCCATGAGCGCGTCGGATAGATGTCGATCTCGGTGGGCGCGACGTTGTAGTCGCCGGCGAGCACCACCGGCAGGTCCTGCTTGATGAATGCGTTGGCGTGCCGCCGCAGCCGCGCGAACCAGTCGAGCTTGTAGTCGAATTTCGGTCCCGGCTGCGGATTGCCGTTGGGCAGATAGATGCTGGTGACGATGACGCCGCGCACCGCGGCCTCGATGTAGCGCGCTTCGAGATCGGCAGGCTTTCCCGGCAAGCGGTCGCGCGTCAGCACGGGCTCGGCATTGCGGGCGAGGATGGCGACGCCGTTCCATGTCTTTTGTCCACGCCACACCGCGCCATAGCCGGCCCTTTCGATGGCGGTCGCCGGAAATTCGCCATCACTTGCCTTCAACTCCTGAAGCGCGACGACATCGGGCTTCGCAGCGCGCAGCCATGCCAACAGATTGGGCAGGCGGCGGTTGATGTTGTTGATGTTGAATGTCGCAATCTTCATCTAGAGCTACCGGCTCTGCCTTTCGTCCCTGGAGATACAATGTCCAAGTTGAGCTTTGCCGCTACCGCCTTCGTCGTCGCGTTCTCCGGGGCCACGGCACAGTCAGCCGAAACGCGCGGCGCGTGCAAGGCGGACTACGACAAATTCTGCGCCGGCATCGCGCCGGGTGGCGGCATCGTCGCCTGTCTCAACGCCAAGCGCGACCAGCTCAGCGCCACCTGCAAGACGGCGCTGGACAGCAGAAAGAAGAAATAATCCTTGTGTCCCGGACGCGCGGAGCGCGAGCCGGGATCCAGAAGGCGACACGGTGAACTGCTGAGATATGGGCTGCGGCTCTGCAGCGCACTACGCCGCGAAGTGCGGCGCACTGCGCTGCGTCCGGGGCACGCGCGCGTGTTAACTCGGCAGCGGCGGCAACGCCGACGGCTGTTCGATCGGCGGTGGGGAAGGCGGCTGCCCGGCGTTCGAGGCGGGCTCCGGCTTCGTCAGCGGCTCCTCGACATTGCCGCCCTTGTAGACGCGGGCATAGCGGCGGCCGAGGCTGGTCAGCACCTCATAGCCGATCGTGCCGAAATGGTGCGCGAGTTCGTCGACGGTGATGCCTTCGCCGAGCAGCGTCACCATGTGGCCGCGCCGCACCGCGTTCGGCGGCAGATCGGTGATGTCGATCGCGATCAGGTCCATGGAGATGCGGCCCGCGACAGGGCAGCGCTTGCCCGCCACGATGACATCGGCGCCGCGGGTGCCGTCATTGGAGCTGGCAGCGCGGAAATAGCCGTCGGCATAGCCGACCGCGATGATCGCCAGTTTCGTCGGCCGCCGCGCGGTCCAGGTGCCGCCATAGCCGACGGTATCGCCGCGCTCGATGCTGCGGATCTGCACGATGCGCGCCTTGAGGTCGACCACCTGCTGCATGGGATTGTCGGCCTCCGGCGTCGGGTTGACGCCGTAGAGCGCAGCTCCCGGCCGCACCAGGTCGAACTGGAAGGGCGCGCCGAGGAAGATGCCGGAGGAGTTGGCGAGCGCCGCCGGCACGCCTGTGAACTCACTGGCGATGCTGCGGAAGGCCGCGAGCTGTCTGGCATTGATCGGGCTGTTGAGCTGCTCGGCCGAGACCAGATGGCTCATCACCAGCGTGATGCCGTGATCGCCGGCGTTGATGCGGGGGATGATGGCCTGCGCTTCCGACAGCGTCAGCCCGAGCCGGTTCATGCCGGTGTCGATGTGAACAGCGGCGCCCCCGTTCCAGCCGGTGCGGCGGCAGAACACGTCCCATTCGGCGAGCTCGTTGAGATCGCCGATCACCGGACGGCAATTGATCTTGGCGTAGTGCTCGCCGGTGTTCTGGAAATAGCCGCCGAGCACGTAGATCGTGGGCTCCGGAACGGCGGCGCGCACCTTGCGCGCTTCCTCGATGGTGGCGACGAAGAAGGTCTTGCAACCGGCTTTGCTCAGGGCGCGCGACACCTGCTCGGCGCCGCAGCCATAGGCGTCGGCCTTGACCACCGCCGAACATTCGGCCGGCACCGCGATCTTCTCGAGCTTGCGCCAATTGGCGATGATCGCATCGATATCGACGGTCAGCACGCCGCCGAAGGCGGCGAGCGCGGCAGCCTGGTTGGCCTCCGGGGAGAGGGGGCCGGATTGCGGGATTGATTTCGGGGCGGACGCCATTGTCATGGCGTCGTTTTACGCAAGAGACCGGCCCCGTTCAACCCGGGGAACAATCTAGTAGTCGCTGCGGTCCGGCAGTTGGCCGTCATGCGCGAGGTCGCCGAAGCGCGTGACCGAGGCATCGAAGTGCAGCTCGACGGTGCCGGTCGGACCGTGGCGCTGCTTGCCGATGATGACTTCGGCGCGGCCGACCGTGCGTTCCATGTCGGCCTGCCATTTGGCATGCTCTTCGGTGCCGGGGCGCGGCTCCTTCATGGCGAGGTAATATTCCTCGCGGAACACGAACAGCACGACGTCGGCGTCCTGCTCGATCGAGCCGGATTCGCGCAGGTCCGAGAGCTGCGGCCGCTTGTCGTCGCGCGATTCGACCTGACGTGACAGCTGCGACAGCGCGATCACGGGGACGTTGAGCTCCTTGGCCAGCGCCTTCAGGCTGGTCGTGATCTCCGTGATTTCCTGCACGCGATTGTCGCTTCGCTTGCCTGAACCCGAGAGCAGCTGGATGTAGTCGATCACCAGGAGATCGAGGCCCTTCTGGCGCTTGAGCCGGCGCGCGCGCGCCATCAGCTGCGCGATCGACAGGCCGCCGGTGGCGTCGACGTAGAACGGCAGCGACTGCAGCTCGATCGAGACCTGCCGGATCTTCTCGAAATCGGCTTCCGTGATGCCGCCGCGGCGGATGTGGGAGGAGGGAATGCCGGTGCGCTCGGCCACGATACGCGTGGCGAGCTGGTCGGCCGACATTTCGCAGGAGAAGAAGCCGATCACGCCGCCATTGGCGGCCTTCATGGTGCCGTCGGCCTGAAGCTCCGGCACGTAGGCCTGCGCGACGTTGTAGGCGATGTTGGTCGCCAGCGACGTCTTGCCCATGCCGGGGCGTCCCGCGACGATGATGAGGTCGGAATGCTGCAGACCGCCCATCTTGGTGTCGAGGTCACGCAGGCCCGTCGAAATACCCGACAGCTTGCCGTCGCGCTGGAATGCCTTGGCCGCGAGATCGACCGCGACGGTGAGCGCCTGCGAGAATTTCTGGAAGCCACCATCATAACGGCCGGACTCGGCGAGCTCGTACAGCTTGCGCTCGGCATCCTCGATCTGCGCCCGCGGTTGGAAGTCGACCGGCGCGTCATAGGCGACGTTGACCATGTCCTCGCCGATGCCGATCAGGTCGCGGCGCAACGACAGATCGTAGATGGTGCGGCCATAGTCCTGGGCGTTGATGATGGTGGTGGCTTCGGCCGCAAGCCGCGCCAGGTATTGTCCGATGGTCATGCCGCCGACATCGGTATCGGCCGGCAGGAACGTCTTCAGCGTGACCGGGGTGGCGATCTTGCCCATCCGGATCAGGCTGCCGGCGGTCTCGAAGATGGTCTGGTGCAGCGGCTCGAAGAAGTGCTTGGCCTCCAGGAAGTCGGAGACGCGGTAGAAGGCGTCGTTGTTGACCAGGATCGCGCCCAGAAGGCTCTGTTCCGCCTCGATATTGTGCGGTGCGCTCCGATAGGCGGGAGTTCCGGCATCGGGCGCGAGTTTGAGAACGTTCGAATCAGTCAGTGCCATGGTCGGGCGTGCTTAGCAATTTTCTTGGGCGGATGCGGGGCCGGGATAAAGCGCCGCCGCAGGTCAAAGCGGAAGCAAAAGCTGACCGCTATCAACCGCTCAGTTAAAATGGTGGATGATTAGCAGCCGCAGCACGCGCCGCGCTTGACTGGATTTTGGCGGAACTCGCTCGGCGCAGAGGGCTGTGTCGCGCCGCGGAAAAATCCTGAAACCCGTGAACCCTGGGGGCTGACGCGCAGACCTATCGAGAGGCGCGCGAAATGACGCACGCTGACCGATTCGGCTCGGCCTCAGACCAGCAGGAGGTAGACCAGCGCAACCAGAGCCGCCCCAACGCCGGTGACGATCAGGGCGTAATCGGTGCGGAGGTCGTCCTGCACGTCAAATGAGGTTTGGGTCTCTTTGCTCATGGCGACGGTCTAGGCCAGGCCCGACCAGACTTCTGTGAAGCAGATCACATCTCCCCGGATTCTTTCGGGTGTCATGCCGGAACAGGCGGATGGGCAGGGGATTATCTCATTCCCCCGCCAACAGGGATACGAGGCGAGCGATGCAGCCAGAACGGCAGCACCAGAACTGGCAAAGCGAGGCAGGCAGCCGGCTTTGGCTGTCGGGGCTGATCGCGGCTATGAAGCACGCGGAGCGCCCCGAGGTGCGTCGCCAGCCGGTCGCACCCGAAATCCTGCTCGAATTGCGGGCGCAATTGGCGTTAACGGCATCATTCCGGACGTCCGGGATTTCGACGCTTCGTCACTAGGATCCGGACCTATTCACCAGCCAGCTTGAGCTTCGGCATGGCCGCGCCCTCCCGGGCCCGCAGCCGTGCTTCTTCCTGCGGAATATAGTCGCGGGTCATCGGCACCACGCCCTGGCGACGGGTGATCTGGATCTGGAAGTTCATCATGGCTTGCTTGCGGAACGTCATCTCGCAGGCCGCGAGGTAAAATTCCCACATCAAGGCGAAGCGCTCGTCGTAGAGCTGCACGGCTTCCTCGCGCCGCGCCATGAACCGCTCGCGCCAGGCCTTCAGCGTCTCTGCGTAGTGCAGGCGCAGAATCTCGATGTCGCAGACCAGCAGGCCCGCTCGCTCGATCGCCGGCAGCACCTCCGAGAGGGCGGGGATGTAGCCGCCGGGGAAGATGTATTTGGCGATCCACGGATTGGTCGAATCCGGTCCCTGCGAACGGCCGATCGAATGCAGCAGCATGATGCCGTCTTCCTTCAGCAGCTCGGCGCAGCGCTGGAAGTAGGCGTCGTAGAACCTCGCCCCGACATGTTCGAACATGCCGACGGAGACGATGCGGTCGAACGTACCTTCGACGTCGCGATAATCCTGGAGCTGGAATCTGGCCGAGCCCGTCAGGCCCTTTTCGGCGGCGCGCGCATTGGCGACCTGCAGCTGCTCGGTCGAGAGCGTGATGCCGGTGACGTCGGCGCCCGCGATCTCGGCGAGATAGAGCCCGAGGCCACCCCAGCCGGAGCCGATGTCGAGCACGCGCTGGCCATTGCCGACGAGAAGCTTCGCCGCGATGTGCCGCTTCTTGGCAAGCTGCGCGTCGTCCAGCGACATCTGGGGCGTCTCGAAATAGGCGCAGCTATATTGCTTGTCGGCATCGAGAAATAGCGAATAGAGCCGGCCGTCGAGATCGTAATGATGAGCCACGTTTTGACGGGAGCGCGGGCGGGGATTGAACTGCTTGAGGTGCCGCGTCAGGTAGCGCAGGTGCCACCACGGCTTTGCCCACTGCGGCAATGGGTCGGGTTGATCGAGCAGGATCGCGAGGGCATCAGCTATGGTGCCGCGCTCGACCACGAACTCGCCGTTCATGTAGGCCTCGCCCAGCCCCAGCTCGGGATTGACGAGGACCCTCCGCTCGGAGTCCGCAGTGACGAAGCGGACTGCGACCGGCTCGCCGGAGCCGTCGCCGACGGTGAACTTCGACCCGCTCGCGCTGGTCACCGTCAACGACCCGCGGCGGATGAATTGGGACAGAAATCGACGCAACAAACGGTCCATCGGCAATCCTCTCGAGCGAACCCGAAAGATGCGACTACCCGGCCTTTATAACTGACGCCCAGGCGCCGCAGCGGTTCCTATGCGTTTGCATTCAAATCTAGCGAGCCGGTTCCGGCTGCGCTATTGCACTGTGTTCAAAGTAGATATTCGAAAACCGCTTAATCACATCCTTGCGCGCGGACCTGCTTCCATTCGCGGCTCAATCGGTTAAAAGGTGACCGCCGCCGCGCCGGATGCCGGCTGCATTTGCGGAAATTCAACGGAGATGATGGGAATGTCGAGCCGAGCGCTCAGCCTCGCGACGGTGTTGCTTCTGATTGGCTTCGGTGCGGCTAATTCCGTTCTTGCGCAGGCGACGAATCTCGAGGCTGGCAAGACCCCGTCGCAGCTGTTCTCGCAGACCTGCAATGTCTGCCACAAGAGCCCGCGCGGGCTGCTGAAGTCCGTGTCGCCCGGCTCGCTGCCGGGATTCCTGCGCCAGCACTACACGACGAGTTCGGACATGGCGGGCGTCCTCTCCGCCTATCTGATCTCGAACGGTGCCACCGACACCCGCTATCAGGCCAAGGACGCCAAGAAGGACGGCGCCGCGCCTGAACAACAGGGTCGGCGCCAGCGCGCGCAGGATGCCGCGAGGCCGGACGGCGAGGGCGCTGCTTCTGCCGCCGAGGGTACGCGCCAGAAGCGTGCGGCGCGGCCGGCCGAGGAGGGTGCCAAGCCGGAGGGAGAGGCTGCGCCCGAGGCACGCAAAGGCAAGCGGCGCGCCAAGCCCGACACGGAGGAAGCCCCGAAGGTCGATGCCGCGGCGCCGGCGAGCGACGACAAGAAGAGCGAGCCGAAGCCGGAGCCCGTCAAGCCTGACAGCGCCAAGGTCGAGCCGCGCAGCGAGACGCCGGCGCTGCGGCCAGATCCGGTCCCGCAGGTGACGCCGGCCGCTCCAGCCGCCGCCAAGCCCGCTGAGCCGGCCGCGCCCAAGCCGGTGGAAGAGGCTGCTCCGAAACCTGCCGAGCCGGCCCCCGCGGCCAAGCCGCAGGAACAGGCGCCGCCCGCGACCGCTGCAGCCCCGCCGCCGCCGGCGCCGCCTGCGTCCTCCGGTCCGCCGGCGCCGCCGATCTCGCGCTAAGTCACCCGGATCTTTCGATCGACGATGCGAAGGCCGCGCCCATCCGCGGCCTTCGCATCGTCTTGACCGTCATTAGAGTAGTGCTCTAGAGTATTGCTCTAGGAGGCGCCCATGACGGCGAGCGTACGAGACGATCTGTTGGCGGCCGGCCTTGCCGTGTTCGACCGCGTCGGCTTCGAAGCCGCGACGGTGGCTGCGATCCGCACCCGCGCGCGGGCTTCCAACGGCAGCTTCTTCCACGTCTTCGGTTCGAAGAAAGAACTTGCCGGTGCGTTGTTTCTGGAGGTCCTGCGGCACTATCACGCCGCGATACTGGCTGCGCTCGATTCCGGCCCCGACGCCGAGCAGGGCATCGATCGCCTGATCCGGGCGCATCTCGACTGGATCGTCACCAGCCGGCGCGAGGCGCGCTACCTCTTCGAGATCTCGCGCAGCGAGTGGGGCGAAGACGTGCGCGACGCCCAGCGGGCGCAGAATGCGCGGCTTGCCGAAGGCATTGAGCGCTGGCGCGCGCCGCTTGTCGCAAGCGGCGAACTTCTCCCGATGACGCCGGTGATGTTCGTTAGCCAGCTGATCGGTCCGGCGCAGATTTTCTGCCGCGCCTATCTGTCGGGTCGCGAGCGCACCGATCCGCGCATCGAGGCGGACACGCTGATCGCCTGCGCCAATCGTGCGCTGAGGCCGTTCGATCGCATCAACAAGCAATAAGGGGAGATCGCATGCGGGCCGAAGCTGATCCGGAATTTGCGCCGATTGCCGAGCGCATCCACGCCAATATCGGCCGGCAGGGTTTCATGAACCTGGTCGGCGCCGAGCTCTCCGAATTGGCGCGCGGCACCTGCACCATCGCCGTGGAGCGCCGGCCGGAGCTGTTACAGCAGCACGGCTTCTTCCATGGCGGCGTCACCGCCTTCCTGGTCGACAACGCCACCACGATCGCAGCCGCCACGTCGCGCGGCCAGCCGGCGTTGACAGCGGAATACAAGCTCAATCTGCTGTCGCCTGCGGTCGGCGAAAAGCTGATCTGCCGCGCCCGGGTGATCAAGCCGGGCCGCCAGGTCGCGGTGGTCGCCGCCGACGTGTTCTGCGTCAGCGACGGCGTCGAGAAGCATACGGCCACCTCGATCGCGATGCTGAGCGAGGACGTCGTTGCGAAAACGAAAAGCCCGGCCGCGTGAGGCAGCCGGGCTTTGATCGGGATCGTCATCCGGGTCTGGTCTTGCAGACCGTCCCCGAATGACGAGTTCAGCTGCTTACTTCTCTTCCGCAGCCGGCGCCGGCGCGACCTCGTCGTGCTGGGCTTCCGGATCGAAGAACTCGCCGGCGGCGGCGATCGCCTCGGCGGCCGCGTCGCGATCCTCGTTGCGGGTCGATATGTCCTCGCCGCGGTTGATGCGCTCGGCCTCGTCCTGGCTGCGGGCAACCGTGACGGTGATCTCGACCTCGACTTCGGGATGAACGGCAACGGTGATCGAGTGCTTGCCGATGGTCTTGATCGGCGCGTCGAGCTGGATCTGCGGACGGGCGAGCGAAACGCCGTCGGCTTCGAACGCGAGCACGATGTCACGCACGTTGACCGAGCCGAACAGCTGGCCGGCTTCCGAGGCCTGGCGGATCACGATGATGTTCTTGCCCTCGATCTTCTCTGCGACCTTGGACGCCTCGGCCTTCGAGGCGAGGTTGCGCGCTTCGAGCTCGGCTTTCATGCCGTCATACTTGGCCCGGTTGTCGGCGGTGGCGCGCAGCGCCTTGCCGCGCTTGAGCAGGAAATTGCGAGCGTAGCCGTCGCGAACCTTCACGACTTCGCCCATCTGGCCGAGCTTGTTGACGCGTTCCAGCAAAATGACTTCCATATTCGTTCTCCTTTTGAAGTGCTCTCGAGGTTTCAGTTTCGGGTTGAACTCAGGGTGTAGGCAGTGGCGGCGGCTGCCGGCTGCGCAGGAAGCGTTCGCGCAAGCCGAACAAGGCATCCGCAAGCCCAAGAATCACCATCGCGACCACGGGCCATCCGAACACGACGACGGCGGCGTAGGTCGAGCCGAGCCAGAACGTGCGGCCGTTCAGCGCGAGCGTCAGCGTATGCAATACGGCGAAACCGGCCAGCGCATAACTCATCATCAGCGCGGCGGTGGCGATCTGCGCCACGATGCCAAGCAGCCCCCCGGTGAAGCAGAAGGCGAGGGAGATGCACAGCACCACCAGCGTCATCTGCGGCAGCTCGGTGGTCTTGAGGTCCGGCCAGGGACGGCGCAGCCGGCCCGACGTCGCGGTCACCTTGGCGCTGAGCCAGAGGTTGAGGGTGAGCGTCATCGTCGCGGCAATCGTGGCGGCGGCGGGTGCGATGCGCACCAGCGCGTCGACGAACTGGCTGGCTTCGCCCGAAGTTTGCGGGTCGGTGGCGCGCAGGAGGCGCGTCAGGCCACGGCGCAACGTGCCGATGATGGTCTCGGCGTCGGTCCCGAGCGTGAGCAAAGCGGCCATCGTGGTCAGCGTCGCGAAACCTCCAATCCAGAGCAGGATGCGGCCGACCGGGTACCACTCGACGTCCGGCTCCGCGGAGGGCGCGGTGCCGGTCGCAGACGCGGCGCTTCCCACCTGACGTCCGAGCAGGACGAGATGGCCGAGCCACCACGCCGGCAACGCGACGGTGACGGCGAAGGCGATGCAGTAGGGCAGGCCGAACAGGGCGCCAAGGCCGATCGCGGCAGCGATGCCGCCGAGGCTCGCGCAAAGCGGGCCCCAGCCGATCGCGGCGACCATCAGGGGGAGCGGAGCGAGATAGAACAGGACAAGCGCGATCAGCGCGCCCGAGATGATCGAGGCGAACATCAGGGCCGACGCAGCGCCGGCGATCAGGGCTATCAGTCCAAAGGCCATCATCAGCTGTCCCGCTCCCTTCGAGCGGTTAGAGGCGTCGCTTGCCCCAACCATCGGCGACCGGACGACCCGGAAGCCTTATGAGTTCGAAAAAGTCGCGACCGGCGGCGCAGCGTCCGCCGGTCGAATTGGTCGTATCAGCGAATGACGTAGGGCAGGAGGCCCAGGAAGCGCGCGCGCTTGATGGCGCGAGCGAGCTCACGCTGCTTCTTCGCGGACACCGCGGTGATGCGGCTCGGCACGATCTTGCCGCGCTCGGAGACGTAACGCATCAAGAGCTTGGAGTCCTTGTAGTCGATCTTCGGAGCATTGGCGCCCGTGAACGGGCAGCTCTTGCGACGACGGAAAAACGGGCGGCGTGCACCAGCTTCAGCCATGATTCTTACTCCCCATCCGTGGTTTCAGCTTCGTCGCGCGGACGGCGCGGACCGCGATCGCCGCGGAAACCGCCCTCGCGGTCGCCACGGAAGCCGCCTTCGCGCTCGCCGCGGAAGCCACCGCCGCGGTCGTCACGCTCGCGGTCGCGGTCGGCCTTGCGCATCATCGCGGACGGGCCTTCCTCGAGCTCCTCAACGCGGACGCTGAGATAGCGGATCACGTCTTCGCTGATGCGCTCCTGGCGCTCGATCTCGGCGATCGCCGCGGACGGCGCGTCGATGTTGAGCAGCACGAAGTGCGCCTTGCGGTTCTTGTTCATCCGGTAGGTGAGGGAGCGCACGCCCCAATTCTCGGTCTTGGTGATCTTGCCGCCGAGACCTTCGACGATACCGGTCATCTGCGCAGTCAGCTCTTCGACCTGCTGCGGGCTCGCGTCCTGACGCGCGAGAAAAACATGCTCGTAAAGAGGCATGGTCGTCCTTTCCTCATGTTGGCGCATCGCCCGGCGTCAAACCCTTAAGAGGCCTTCGGAAAGGACTCTGGGATCAAGCTCAGAAGGCGGAAACACGGGACGACGGGCCGACTGGCCCTGCCACATCAAAATCACGAATGATTTGCTGAGACCGTCCGTTCAGCTCCCGGCCGGGGTCTGCGGATGGGCGCCTTATACGGATTTTGGCCGGCTTTGCAAGGTGGCGGGGCATTTTCAAGCCGAGCCGGTCCGCCCCTCCAACGGGAACAAGAACCCCATCCTCCAATACCAAGATTCGGCTTGATCTATTTGTTTGTATATCATACAAATAAATCAGCGGAGAAGATCCTATGGCAGAAGCGTCGGCCGATGCGCCGCTCGAAGCGGCAGGCGACCCCAAGCACGCCGCGCGCGCGACGCGCTCGGCCGGCCGCAAGATGCGGTCACTGCTCCTGGATGCTGCGAGCCCGCTGTTTCGGGAGCGGGGGCTGTCAGGCACGTCGATTACCGACATCGCGGCCGCCGCGGACGCGTTCCCGAGCCAGATCACCTATTACTTCCGCACCAAGGAGGCGCTGTTTGTCGAATGCGCCTGCCGCGATCTGTTGTACCTGGCACGTGCCACCGAGCAGGCGGCGCTCAAGGCGCGGACGCCGGGGGAATACACCCATGCGCTGGCCGAGACCGTGACGGCGAACGATTCGGTCGCCTTCTTCGCTGAGGCGCTGACGCTGACGCGGCGTCGCCAGGATCTCGCGCCATTGGTGGAGCGCACCATCGAGCGCCTGCACAGCGAGGGTACGCGCGCTTATGCGGGGCAGGTCAAGCGGCACGGCTGGCGCTCGCTGCGCGCGCCCGACGAAAGCTCGCGGCGGTTCTGGGCCGTCGCCATCGGCGTCATTCTCGAGGGCTACGCGATGGGCCGCTCGCCCAAGGCGCTCTGCGCCGAGATGCTGCGCGTGCTGGGCGAGCAGGCGAAATCCACTGAAGACACCGGGCGCCTGCGTCTCGTCGAGGTGCGCGAGGCATCCGACAATTCGAATGGAAAGGGTTAGGCCATGACCGCGCTTCGCATGCGTGCCCGCGATTTCCTGACCGACGATCAATTGGCCGAGGTGCGCCAGCGCGCGACGTGGAAAGGCGCTGCGCTGATCGCGCACGCCTGGGCGCTGATCATTGCAGCCATCGCGCTGGTCGCATGGTGGCCCAATCCGCTCACCTATATCTTCGCCGTCGCCATCATCGGCTCGCGCCAGCTCGGCCTTGCGATCCTGATGCATGACGGCGCACATGGCTGCCTGTCCGCCGACGAGAAAACCAATCTGACGCTGAGCCAGTGGTTCTGCGCCTATCCGCTGTTTGCGGAGACGCGCAGCTACCGGCGCTATCACCTTCAGCACCATGCGCGCACCCAGCAGGAGGACGACCCCGACCTCGTGCTGTCGGCGCCGTTTCCGATCACGAAGCTGAGCTATCGTCGCAAGTTCATCCGCGATATCACCGGGCAGACCGGCTATCAGCAGCGCAAGGCGCAGTTGCTCAACGCGCTCGGGCCAAGGGACTGGTCATGGCGGCGACGCGCGGCGCATTTCTGGGAGATGCTTGGCCCGCAATGTGTGGTCAACGGGATCATGTTTGCCGCGCTCGCCGCGGCCGGCGTGTGGTGGGCCTATCCGCTGCTCTGGCTGGTGCCGCTCTTGACGTGGATGATGGTCATCACCCGCATCCGCAATATCGCCGAGCACGCCGTCGTCCCCGATAGCAGCGACCCCTTGCGCAACACGCGCACGACGCATGCCAATTTTCTCGAGCGCCTGTTCATCGCGCCGTATTACGTGAACTATCACCTCGAGCATCACCTTTTGTTCTACGTGCCCTGCTACAATCTGCCGAAGGTGCACCGGCTGCTGAGTGCGAGCCGGTACGCCGATCGCATGGAAGTGCAGCCGAACTACGCTTCGGTGCTGCGGCTGGCCACGGCAAAGCCGAACCGCGAGGATCGGCCGGGGCAATTGGTGAGCAGCGCGCGCCGCGCGCGGGCAGGAGCGGACGTCGATGCCAACCAGACCGCCGGCGGGTTTTGAGGGGCTTATTCCCCGTTGAATGCTGCTCCAGGTTCCCGTCTCGGCTTGACAGTGCGGCCCCGGACGGTGTCTACGGCCCCCTTTGGAGCATGATCCGGAACCATGGCCCAAGGAACCACGGCGTAAGGCCGGGCGTAAATCGGCTGCCGGTTCAGAACAGGGATCATGCCTGACAGCAGGGAGCGCCGATGACGGCTGCATTCACATTTCCTGGGCAGGGTTCCCAGGCTGTCGGCATGGGCAAGGCCCTGGCCGACGCCTTTCCGGTGGCGCGCGCCGTATTCGACGAGGTCGATGCCGCGCTCGGGGAGAAGCTGACGGCCATCATCTGGGAAGGTCCGGCCGAAACTCTCCAGCTCACCGAGAACGCCCAGCCGGCGCTGATGGCCGTGTCTATCGCGACCTTGCGCGTGCTCGAGGCGGAGGCTGGTTTTTCCGTGGGACGAGATGCTGCCTTCGTCGCCGGCCACTCGCTCGGTGAATATTCGGCGCTGGCGGCGGCCGGCAGCCTGACGGTTTCGGATACCGCGCGTCTGCTTCGCACCCGCGGTCTTGCAATGCAAAAGGCCGTCCCGGTCGGCGCCGGGGCGATGGCCGCGCTGCTCGGTCTCGACTACGAGGCCGCCATGGAAGTTGCGGGCGAGGCGGCGCAGGGGCAGGTCTGCCAGGCCGCCAACGACAATGGCGGCGGCCAGGTCGTCGTCTCCGGCGACAAGGCTGCGGTCGATCGCGCCGTCGAGATCGCCAAGGCCAAGGGCGCCAAGCGCGCGATGCTGCTGCCGGTGTCCGCCCCGTTCCATTGCAAGCTGATGCAGCCGGCTGCGGATGCCATGGCGGAGGCGCTGTCGAAGGTCACGATCAAGGCACCGGCCGCCCCGCTGGTGTCGAACGTGCTGGCGAGCGCCATCACCGATCCCGACGAGATCCGCCGCCGCCTGGTCGAGCAGGTCACCGGCACGGTGCGCTGGCGCGAGTCGGTGGCTTACATGGCGGGGCAGGACGTCACCCGCTTCTTCGAAATCGGCGCCGGCAAGGTGCTGACCGGTCTCGTCAAGCGTATCGCGGACGGCGCCGTCGGCATTGCGGTCGGCGGCCCGAACGATATTGCCGCCGCCAAGGATGCATTGGCCGCTGCGAAGCAGGCTTAAAGGAGCCCATCAATGTTCGATCTGACTGGCCGAAAGGCGCTCGTCACCGGCGCGACCGGCGGCATTGGCGGCGCGATCGCGCAGGCGCTGCACGCGCAGGGCGCCACCGTCGCCATTTCAGGGACGCGCAAGGAGGTGCTGGACGAGCTCGCCGGCAAGCTCGGCGAGCGCGCCCACGTGCTGCCCTGCAATCTCTCCAAGGCCGATGAGGTCGAGGCGCTGGTGCCCGCTGCGGAAGCGGCGATGGGCCAGGTCGACATTCTCATCGCCAATGCCGGCATCACGCGCGACAATCTCTTCGTGCAGCTTCGCGACGAGGACTGGGACGAGGTCATCAACGTCAATCTGACCGCGACCTTCCGCCTGGCGCGCGCCGCGACCAAGCTGATGATGCGCAAGCGCTTCGGCCGCATCGTCGCCATCACCTCGGTGGTCGGCGTCACCGGCAATCCCGGGCAGGGCAATTATACTGCGTCGAAGGCCGGCCTGATCGGCATGATCAAGACGTTAGGGGCCGAATACGCCAAGCGTGGCGTGACCGCGAACTGCATCGCGCCGGGCTTCATCAAGACGCCGATGACCGATGCGCTCAACGACAAGCAGCGCGAAACGATTCTCACCAAGGTTCCGGCCGCCCGCCTCGGGACGCCAGAGGACATCGCAGCGGCCGCCGTCTATCTGAGCTCGAACGAAGCAGCCTACGTCACCGGGCAGACCATCCACGTCAACGGCGGCATGGCCATGATCTGACGTCTCGTGCCGCGTCGCCTGTCACGGCGGTGCGGCATGCGGCAAACGGCCGTTTCCGGAGCGAAATGAGGCTTGTAGTCAAGGCAATTGAAGTATGATAACCGGACCTCCAACGGATGGGCAAAGAACGCCATTGCAGGTTTTTGAAACCCTGTATATTGGCGATGCGGAGCCTTTGGCCGTCGTTCGCCGGGGCCTCCATCGGTTAGGATGGGCCAAATCAAAGTTCGTAAGCGAAGGCAGTCAAACGACCACGACGGCTCGTATCGTCCCGGGGGGTCGGGTCTACAGGGAACAACACGAGGTTAAGCAATGAGTGACATTGGCGAGCGGGTTAAGAAGATCGTGGTCGAACACCTTGGTGTTGAACCCGAGAAGGTTGTCGACAACGCGAGCTTCATCGACGACCTCGGCGCCGACAGTCTGGATACCGTCGAGCTGGTGATGGCGTTCGAAGAGGAATTCGGTTGCGAGATTCCGGACGACGCTGCGGAAACGATTCTCACCGTCGGCGACGCTACGAAGTTTCTCGAGAAGAACGCGAAGAGCTAAGGCTCTTCAATTTCGCGGGGACAACATTGAAACCGGACGGGCCGCTTCGCAGCGGTCAGCCGGTTTCTTGTTATTGGCCGTGATTCTTTCGATGCGGAGTTTTCGGATATGAGGCGGGTTGTCGTCACGGGTCTCGGCATGGTCTCGCCACTCGGCTGTGGCGTCGAGCCGACCTGGAAACGCATCCTCAACGGCGAAAGCGGTGCGCGCAGGATCGAGAGCTTCGATGTCTCCGATCTGCAGACCAAGATCGCCTGC
Organism: Bradyrhizobium sp. CCBAU 45321; assembly: GCF_028128975.1. NCBI lineage: Bacteria > Pseudomonadati > Pseudomonadota > Alphaproteobacteria > Hyphomicrobiales > Nitrobacteraceae > Bradyrhizobium > Bradyrhizobium sp. CCBAU 45321. The sequence continues at coordinate 311,521 of NZ_LFKZ01000131.1, read as the reverse complement.
ACGGTCGTGCGCGGCGACGGCTCGAACGACAGCTTCAATCCGGACAAGTGGATGGAGCCGAAGGACCAGCGTAAGGTCGACGACTTCATCATCTTCGGCATGGCCGCGGCCGGCCAGGCGCTCGACGACGCCAACTGGCATCCCGAGACCGAAGAGGACAAGTGCGCGACCGGCACCATGATCGGCTCCGGCATCGGCGGCCTCAACGGCATCGCCGACACCGCGATCCTGCTGAAGGAGCGCGGGCCGCGCCGGGTGTCGCCGTTCTTCATTCCCGGCCGCCTGATCAATCTCGCCTCCGGCTACGTCTCGATCGCCCACGGGCTGAAGGGACCGAACCATTCGGTGGTCACGGCCTGTTCGACCGGCGCGCATGCGGTCGGCGATGCCGCCCGCCTGATCGCGCTGGGCGATGCCGACGTGATGGTCGCGGGCGGCGCCGAGTCGCCGATCAGCCGCATCGGCATTGCCGGCTTCAACGCCGCGCGCGCGCTGTCGACCGGTTTCAACGAGACTCCCGAAAAGGCCTCGCGTCCCTACGATAAGGACCGCGACGGCTTCGTGATGGGCGAGGGCGCCGGCGTCCTCGTCCTGGAGGAGCTGGAGCACGCCAGGCGCCGCGGCGCGAGGATCTATGCCGAGGTGATCGGGTACGGCCTGTCGGGCGATGCCTATCACATCACCTCGCCGTCGCCCGACGGCGATGGTGGCTTCCGCAGCATGTCGGCCGCGCTCAAGCGCGCCGGGCTGACGCCGTCCGATCTCGATTACATCAACGCGCACGGTACCTCGACGCCGCTCGGCGACGAGATCGAGCTCGGCGCGGTCGAGCGTCTGCTCGGCAACGCCGCCTCCAAGGTCGCGATGTCCTCGACCAAGTCGTCGACCGGCCATCTGCTCGGCGCGGCCGGTGCGATCGAAGCGATTTTCGCGATTCTGGCGATTCGCGATAATGTCGTGCCGCCGACGATCAATCTCGACAATCCGTCGGTCGAGACCGCGATCGATCTCGTGCCGCACAAGGCGAAGCAGCGTGAGGTCAACGTCGCGTTGTCGAACTCTTTTGGTTTTGGCGGTACCAATGCGTCGGTGATCGTCCGGCGCCTAGTCAGTTAGTTTGTGTTTGAGACGAATCCACCGTTTTGCCGTATTCGGCGATAGTCATGGACGTGGGCGCGTGCGTTTTTGGCAGGGCAAGCGATTGTCGGGCCGCTATTGAACCGGCAGGATTCAGGTTGTTTCGATGAGTGAAAGGCCGCCCATTTCACCCCGGAGTCCGCGGGCCGCGCTCGAGCCCGAGCAACTTCCGCCGCCGCCCAAGCGGTCGGACCGCGCGCGCAATCCGTTCGTCGTCGTCGGCAACGCCATCATCACCCTTCTGCTGATCGCCATGCTCGGCGCCGGCGGCGTCTATTATTACGGCCGCCAAGTGCTCGAGGCGCCCGGACCGCTGAAGGAGGACAAGATCGTCAACATCCCGCAGCGTGCGGGCAAGCGCGACATCGCCGAGACGCTGAACCGGGAAGGCGTGACCGACGTCAATCCCTGGGTGTTCATCGCCAGCGTCGCCGCGTTGAAGGCGAGCTCGGACCTCAAGCCGGGTGAGTATTCCTTCCAGAAGAACGCCTCGCTGCGCGACGTCATCGGCACCATCGTCGAGGGCAAGGTGGTGCAGCACGCCGTGACGATTCCCGAAGGCCTGACCTCCGAGCAGATCGTGGCGCGGCTGTCCGACAACGACATCTTCACCGGCAGCGTGCGCGAGCTGCCGCGCGAAGGCACGCTGCTCCCGGAGACCTACAAATTCCCGCGCGGCACCCCGCGCGAGCAGGTGGTCCAGCGCATGCAGCAGGCGCACAAGCGTGTGCTGTCGGAGATCTGGGAGCGCCGCAATCAGGACATTCCGGTCAAGACGCCGGAGCAGCTGGTCACGCTGGCGTCCATCATCGAGAAGGAAACCGGCAAGGCGGACGAGCGCAGCCGCGTCGCCGCGGTGTTCGTCAACCGGCTGAAGCAGCGGATCAAGCTGCAGTCCGATCCGACCATCATCTACGGCATCGTCGGCGGCAAGGGAACGCTGGGCCGGCCGATCAAGCGCAGCGAGATCACGCAGCCCTCGCCCTACAACACCTACGTGATCGACGGCCTGCCGCCGGGCCCGATCTCCAATCCGGGCCGCGCCTCGCTCGAAGCTGCCGCCAACCCGGCCCGCACCCGCGACCTCTATTTCGTCGCCGACGGCACCGGCGGGCACGCCTTCACCGAGACCTACGACGCGCACCAGAAGAACGTCGCCAAGCTCCGCGCGATGGAGAAGCAGATCCAGAACGACACGGTCGAGCCGCCCGAGGACGCGCAGCCGCCGGCGGCTGCCGGGCCCGGCGCCGCTGACGCGCCGACTGCGACCACGCCGGCACGGCCCAATCAGCAGAAGAAGCCGCCGGCGGCGCGCCCGGCTGGTCCCGCCAATTCTGCACCGGCGCGGCAGGGCGCGGTGCAGGGCTCGCCGCCAGTGGTCCAGCGCTAAAAGCCCGCGCGCAGACCAGCTGGCGGGCATTACGCATTCCACTTTCCGGCAAAATAGTCTTAAGATTCGCGTGGCTTGATAGCCTCGCGAATCCCGTGTTCCTGGAGAATTTGAACTGATGGCGCTGTCGTCCATGACCGGCTTTGCGAGATGCCACGGCGCGAGCGGGCCGTATACGTTCGAATGGGAGTTGAAGTCGGTCAATGCCAAGGGCTTCGACTTGCGCGTTCGGCTGCCGCAGGGGTTTGACGAGCTCGAGGCCCATGCCAAGAAGCGCGCGGGCGAGCTGCTCTCGCGCGGCACCGTCTATGCCAATCTCACCGTCAAGCGCACCAATGCCGCCGCCACCGTCCGCATCAACGAGGACGTGCTCAACGCGGTGCTGAAGGCCGCCGCGCTGATCTCGGGGAAGGTCGACGCGGTGGCGCCGAGCATCGACGGCCTGCTCGCCATCAAGGGCGTCGTCGAGGTCGCCGAGCCCGAGGGCGACGAGGAGGAGGACAAGGCGGCGCGCGCCGCGGCCGCCGAGGCCTTCGACAAGGCGCTCGACGAGCTCGTCGCGATGCGCAAGCGCGAGGGCACTTCGCTTGGGCAGATCCTGACCCAGCGCGTCGACGAGATCGAGCAGCTGGCGAAGAGAGCGGAGGCCGCGCCCGGCCGCAAGCCGGAGGCGATCAAGGCGAAGCTCGCTGAGCAGATCGCAGCGCTGCTCGATACCTCCGACCGTTTCGATTCCGATCGCCTGATGCAGGAGGCGATCCTGATCGCCACCAAGGCCGACATCCGCGAGGAGCTCGACCGCATCGCCTCCCACATCGCGCAGGCGCGCGAGCTGATCGGCAAGGGCGGCCCGATCGGGCGCAAGCTGGATTTCCTGGCGCAGGAGTTTCACCGCGAGGTCAACACCTGCTGCTCGAAGTCGAACGACATCGAGTTGACCAACACGGGCCTCGCCATGAAGAACGTGGTCGAGCAGTTCCGCGAGCAGGTGCAGAATCTGGAGTGATCCATGACGACGGGCGGTCACGGAACTGACGGTGTCGAGCGGCGCGGATTGATGTTCGTGCTGTCCTCGCCATCAGGCGCGGGCAAGACGACGCTGTCGCGCATGCTGATCGACCGGATGCCGGGCTTGAAAATGTCGGTATCTGCGACCACGCGCGCGATGCGGCCGGGCGAGGTCAACGGCAAGGACTATACGTTTGTCGACAAGGCGACGTTCGATGCCATGGTGAAGGCCGACGAACTGCTGGAATGGGCGACGGTGTTCGACAACAACTATGGTACGCCGCGCGGTCCCGTGGATGCGGCGTTGTCGGCCGGCCAGGATGTGCTGTTCGACATCGACTGGCAGGGCACCCAGCAATTGAAACAGAAGGCGCGCGCCGACGTCGTCAGCGTCTTCATCCTGCCGCCCTCGGCGGCCGACCTCGAGAAGCGCCTGCACTCGCGCGCGCAGGATTCCGACGAGGTGATCCGCAAGCGCATGAGCCGCGCCAGCGACGAGATGAGCCACTGGGCCGAGTACGACTACATCGTGATCAATCACGCGGTCGACGAAGCCTTCGCCGAGGTGCAGTCGATCCTGAAGGCGGAACGGCTCAAGCGCGAGCGGCGGATTGGCCTCGTAGGCTTCGTGCGAAGTTTGCAAGGTCAGCTTCAAGGTTAGGCCGCGACAGGCGCGGCCCTTGCTTGGCCAGCTGTTCCAGCATCGTCGTGATGACGTCGACGTCGACCGCATCGGCGTCCCGACCCGCCGGCGCGTCATCGTGAGCCTTGCCGCTCTCGACAGCGGCGAGCTTGGGCGCTGCGGCGACGGGCTGGAATATCTTCTCGACCGTCTCGTTCTCGACCTTGTTGCTTCTGGTCTCGACGGGTTCTGCGGCCGGATTGGCGGCAAGTTGCTTGCGCGCGTCGATCAGCTCGATCTCGCGGCCGATCGCAGCGAGTTTCGTCACTTGTTTTGTCGGTTGCGGACGTGCTGCATCGAAATCGATCGGGCGCGGCGGCTGGGCGGCGGCCGGTGGTGAATCCCGCCAGGGCGCGTGGCTTCCGTCATGGTCCTGCGGCGCCCAATCGTCCCAATGCCCGCGGCGGTCGGCGGCCTGGGCGCGGACCCGTCCGCCGGCGAAGCGGTAGATGACGCTGGCGAGGATGCCAGCAAGCGCCAGCGCACCGCCGATCACGAGCATCAGCATTTGCAGCGAACCGCCGGACTTGTCAGTCGTGCCATCGGCCGCGGGCGGGAGCGGAGCAGGGGATTTTGACGGCTTCGCGTTTGGCTGCGCGGCTGCTGCAAGCGTGGTTGGCGCCGGCTGAGGCGCTGGGGCGGTGGACGCTGTGGAGGCCTCGGGCCAGCGCGCGGTCACGGCCGGCTGCTGCGCGTTGGTTTCGGCGACGCTGCTCGGCTGCGGCGCGACCGCGGGTGCATTCGCCGCGGCCGGCGCGGGCGCGGCCATGTTCGGCGTGCCCGCTGCGGCACTCGTCTGCGGCGCGATATATTCTGCGCGCGCGTTCTGCACGGCCTGCGGCGATGCTGCGTCCGGCTCGGACGTATCGGTCGTCGCCTGCGCGGTCTGTGCGGCTTTGCCGCCTGCGGCGCGCAGATACCAGCACTTGCGCTTCGTTGTGCGATCGAGGCGGTAGTACCAGTGCTGGCCCTGCGGCGCGGCATCCTTCGGCGAAGCCAGGCAGTCGGGCGCCGCATTGGCCGTGCTCGATGGTGTCGGCGCGTTCTGTGATACCGCGGCCAACGGCGCGCCCGCAAGAATGCTGGCGACGAGGGTCGAAACGAACTTTGCGGTGCGGTTGCCCATCCTGGTCTCCCGGTTACGCATGACGCAACTCTTAACGACCCCTTTGTCATCAAAGACTTGGGTGGCAATGAGCCGCAAATCCGGAGAGGATGTGGCTTGAATCGGGCCCGCGCGGCGTTCGTTCCGCCGCCGGATAAGACTTTCCAACGCCACGATCAGAGTTCCATGCCACGACCTGAGCCGATTGACACGATAATAAGTTCATACTAATCATTAGTCATAACTTATTATAGGTCGAGCAAGCGGGGCATCGGGCGGTGAGTGGCTATGGCTAAAGACAGCGCACAACTGGCCGCACTCGGCGATCCCACCCGCAGGCGGATCTTCGAGCTTGTCGGCGCACGGCCACGCACCGTCGCTGAGATCACGCGACAGCTGCCGGTGTCCCAGTCGGCCGTCTCGCAGCATCTCAAGGTGCTGCGCGAATCCCGCTTGGTTCGTGCAGAGCCGAAGGGCGCCAGCAACGTCTATTACGTCGACCCGGCGGGGCTCGGACAGATGCGCGCCTGGCTCGACCGGTTCTGGAGCGACACGTTGGCCGCTTACAAACTAGCCGTCGAAAAACCACCGGAGGGATCCAGATGAACACACGTGTATCGATTGCGCCCGTAAAGCATGCCATCGTCGTCGAGGCGCCGATCGAGCGCGCGTTCAAGGTCTTCACCGAGGACTTCGGCAGCTTCAAGCCGCGCGAGCACAATCTGCTCGCCGTTCCCATCGCAGAGACCGTATTCGAACCTCGTGTAGGCGGAAGCATCTATGATCGGGGGATCGACGGCAGCGAATGCCGCTGGGCGCGCGTATTGGCGTTCGAACCACCCAATCGAGTCCTCTTGAGCTGGGACATCAGCCCGCGCTGGCAAATCGAAACCGATCCCGCCAAGACCAGTGAATGGGAGGTCCGGTTCATTGCGGAGACACCGAGCCGGACCCGCTTGGAGCTGGAGCACCGTCACCTCGATCGGCATGGCGAGGGCTGGGAAGGCGTCCGCAGCGGCGTTGACAGCGATCAGGGTTGGCCGCTCTATCTTCGGCAGTTTGCCGAGCGGATTGCCGGCGAGCGTTGACGCGCTTCCTTCCAATGCCGCGCTCATGATGAGGAGAGGCCCTGTCGGGCGCTCCGATCGGGCCCGGAAACTTCTCGCCTCCGCAGCCGTTATTTCGCGGCTGAGGAGGCGACATGCCGGTCAAGGATCAGATCAAGAACTTCGCCAAGAAGCTGGTGGAGGAGCAGCCCGATGCGGCGACGCTGCGGGGGCTGGTGCGGGCCCGCAAGCCGACCGTTATGCACTTTCGCGACGACGGCATCGTGCCGAACCATCCGCGCTTCCCGGCGCTGCTCTATCGCGGCGCGGTGAAGCTGAACGGTCGGCGCTTTCCGCCCGAGGTCGTCATCGACACGCTGTTCGACACCAACGGCTGGGGCCGGTCGTGGCGCGACACCGTGTACGACTTCGTCCACTATCATTCCCAGATCCATGAAGTGATGGGCGTGGCGCGCGGCACGGCGAGGATCGAGTGCGGCGGGATCAAGGGCCGCATCCTGAAACTGAAGGCCGGGGACGTGCTGGTCCTGCCCGCGGGCACCGGCCACCGGCTGATCGAATCCAGCCGGGACTTTATGGTCGTCGGCGCCTACCCGCAGGACGGCACCTATGACGAGTGCACCGACACGCGCCAGCGTCCCGACGCGGTCAAGCGCATCGCGAAGGTCCGCAAGCCGAAGACGGATCCCGTGCTGGGGAGCGGTGGACCGCTGCTCGCCGCGTGGCGGTCCGCTCAGCTCAGATAATCAGGCGTGAAATCCGCAAGTCTGCGCAGCTCGTCGGGCTGCAGCAGCTCGATCTCGCTGCCGTCCCAGGCGATCAACCCGCGATGCCTCAGCTCCTGAATGGTGCGGTTGACGTGGACGATGGACAGGCCACAGGCGTCCGCGACGTGGCGTTGCGTCATCGGCATCTGGAAGCAGTTGCGCTTGACGAGGCCGACGATCTCCAGCCTTGCCGCGAGCTCGCAGATGAGGTGCGCTACCTTGGGCAGCGCCGCCTGTGCGCCGAGGCGGGCGATCCATTGCCGCGAGATGGCCGCGTCGATCAGCGTCTCGCGCCAGAAGGCGTGGGTCAGGTGGATCGAGCTGTCGAGCAGCTGGCGGAGCTGGCTGTGGGCGACGGTGCCGACGATGGTCGGGCCGAGCGCCACGAGGTCCGCGTCCATCGGCGTGACCAGCAGCGTGTGCAGGCAGGGCATGTCGCCGGGAACATGGAAGGAGAGGGTCTGGTTGCGGTCGCCGACGATGCGCGACTGGTAAAGGAAGCCGCTGACGACGAACACGCAGCGGGTCGCGGCCTCACCCTGGCGTAGCACGATCTCGCCATCCGCGACCTGGCGCAGCGTGGACGGCAAGTCCGCGATCTGCCGGCGCTCGTCCTCGGACAGGCCTTCGATCACCTGGAGACGGGCGATGAATTTCGAATGTGGCATGAGCCTCGCGTGCCGCTTCAGCCGTCCCGCGGCACGGACGCCTCGGCCAGGCGACGCGACAGTTTCGCAAGCGTCCAGTCGGAAACCGGCACGGAGCGGAACTCGCGGATGGCGCGAGCGAGCTCCTGATCCGACATCGGCCGAACCGGCTCCCTCAGTGTTCCCTTCAGCAAGGCATCTCTAATGCTGTCCAGATGCTCGCAGGCATCGGATGCGAACAGGCGCCGGATGCGTTCCAGGAGAGTGGTGCTTTTCATATGAAGGCCGGCCGTCCGAAATCGGGGGAATGGCGTGGCTGCGATCGATGCGTCGCAAGCCGGTTAGCAACCTGTGCTTCCGATCTGCGTTCTAGTCCGCTGAACGCAAGCCGGACGTATCATTTGATAGAACCGGCGAGATTTTTGGCCGCCCCATGGAAAGAGCTCACGACGTGCTGATACGGAACCTCGGCGAGCACACGGTGCTCGTAGAGGAGGATATTGCCGAGATTCGCGCGTTGACCTTCATGCTGCGCGATTACGCACCCAATGAGGATTTCATCCGTCAAGGCGACGAGCCCGAGCATTCCGCTTTGGTCGTCTCCGGCATGGTTGCCCGCTATCACCTGCTCGGCAGCGGGCGGCGGCAATATCTGGCGTTCCACCTCACCGGCGATCTTCCGGATGCGCAGGGGCTGTTCATCGATCAGATGGATCACGGGCTCAGTGCGCTCGGGCCGGCGTCGGTTGCGTTCATCCCGCACCGCGAATTGTTCATCGCGTTCCGACGGAGGCCGACCTTCGGGCTCGCAGTCTGGCGCGAGACGCTGCGCGACGCCGCGATCTTTCGCGAGGCCATCACCAACAACAGCGCCCGGCCGATGCAGACGCGCATGGCGCATTTGTTTTGCGAGCTGTTCTACCGTGCCCGCGCGGCGCAGCTGGTGCGCGGCAATCGCTGCCGCATGCCGATTAGCCTCGCACAGCTCGGCGAGACGCTCGGCATGGCAATCGCGACGGTGAATCGGACGCTCGCAGATATCAGGCGCAGCGGCGCGATGGATCTTCGCGACGGCGAGCTGGTCGTGCTGAAATGGCGCGAGCTGCAGCGGCTCGGCGATTTCAGTCCGGCCTATCTTCATCTGAAGCGGCAGTCGCCGCGTCAGGCGTGATAGAAGAGGCATCAGCCCTCCGCGGTTGCCGCTCCACCACGTACCTCGTCGAAATGCTTCTTCACCCAATCGTTGCAGCAGCAGGCTCTCGCCTCGAGCGCTGCTGCGTCGAGGATCAGGATGGCGCCGCGGCGGGTCGCGAGGATGCGCCGCGCCTTGAACATCTGGATGACGCGGCTGGCATAGCTGCGGGAGACGCCCAGCATGCCGGCGAGCTGCTCGTGGGTGAGCGGAATCTCGGCTCCGCCGATATGTTCCTGCGCGGACATGATCCACTTGGCGGCACGCTGCTCGATCGAATGCGCTGCGTTGCAAGCCGCAGTCTGCAAGAGCTGCGCGAACTGACAGTCGGCGTAGCGCGCGAAGGCGTCCTGGAGCGTCGCCGACCTCGGCTGCGCCTGCTCGAGCGCGCGCAGCGGCAGCCGCATCAGGGTGCCGCCGAGCTTCACGATCATGCGCGAATAGGCGAGCGAAGGGCTTCGGCCGGCGGCGATGCCCACCGCACCCTCGCGCCCCACCAGCAGGCTTTCGACCTCGCGGTCGTCCTCGACCGGCACGGCGAACGACACCAGCGCGGGACCGCATGGAAAATGGACCGCGGCGACGTCGTCGCCGGCGTGATGCAGGACGTGGCTCGCCTCGACTTCAATCGGCTGGAGGTGAGGCGCGAGCAGTTCGAAATCCTGATGATTGAGCTGCCGGAGCAGATCGTTCTGGGGCCGACCGGTCACATTGTGTTCTCTTGGGCGGGCCGGGAATCGGCGCCAGCGGCAAACCTACGTTTCCGCGGCGGAACCGACGGTTCCAAAGTGCACACAACGGACGTTCGAACGTTGAAAACTAGAGTACGGCGTCGCGGCTTCAGCGGGCTGGACGGCAGCGAGGATCGTCAGCCGCAGCGGATTTCGCGATCCTCCCTCAGTCGGCCCTGTGACGCGGCGGCGCGGTAAGCGTCGATCGCCCGGTTGGCGAGCATCAATTGCCGGCGCTCACCGGTTCGAAGCTGGGCCTCGATGGCGTCGAGCAGGAAGTTCGCGCTCGCGTCCGGCGGCCCGAGCTCGCCGCTCTTCTCCAGGCAGCTCCAGGCGATGAAGAATGCGCTTTCGACGGTGCAACGGATCGACATGCGCAGCCAACGCGGCGCGGCCGCAGGCGTTCCGTGCGGCCGGGCGAGACTTGCGTCGGACCCGCCGCGCCGCGGTCAGTTCTTCAGGACGATGCGGCCGACGACCTTGCCGGCACGCAATTCGTCGATCCACTTCTGCACGTCGCCCATCGGCTCCTCGCGCATCGGCGTCGGCTTGATCTTACCGGCGCGGGCGAGCGCCATCAACTCGTGAGCCTCCGCGAGCGTGCCGACCATGAAACCTTCGATGGTCATGCGCTTGTAGACCCATTGCACCATCGGCAGCGTGAACTGGCCGCCCATCAGGCCGGAGACCACGATCTTGCCGCCGCGCGCGGCAACCGCGACGGCAAAGGCCATCGACTTCTCGTTGCCGGCGAAATCGACGATCTCGTCGAAGCCGCCTTCGGTCTCTTTCAGGATGCGCTTGATCACGTCGGGCTCGGCCGGATCGTAGGCGACAGCGGCACCGTTCTTGAGTGCGGTCTCGCGCGCGGCCGGCGAGAGGTCGGCGACCGTGATCGGCTGCTTGAACATCGCCTGCGCGAACGACAGGCCCATCATGCCGACGCCGCCGAGGCCGATCAGCAGCAAATTGCGCTGGCGCGGACGGTCGACCAGGCGCTTGAGCGCGCCATAGGCGGTGACGCCGGAGCACATCAAGGTCGCGGCCTGGTTGACGGGCAGGGGATCGTAGTCGAGCAGATATTTGGCGTCGGGGACCAGAACGTGGGTGGCGAAGCCGCCGTCGATGGAGACGCCGAGGAAGCGTTGCTTCACACAAAGGTTCTCGTCGCCATTGGCGCAGTCGCGGCACTGGCCGCAGCCGATCCACGGAAACACCGCCTTCTGGGCGCCGACGAGGCTCGCCGGAACGTCGGGGCCGACCTCGTCGACGACGCCGGCGATCTCGTGGCCGAGCGTGAAGGGCAGCGTCATGCCGCGCGTGGTGTCGAGCTTCTTGCCGCCGCCGAGATCGGCATAGCCGTCCTGGATGTGGAGATCGGAATGGCAGAGACCGCAGCGCTCGATGCGGACCAGGACCTCACGGCCTTGCGGCTTGGGCGTCTCGACGATGGTCTCACACAGCGGCGCATCGAACTTGACCAGGGACTGCCGACGCATCAACGCCATTTTCTTTCCTCCGGAATTCTTGGTTACTCGGTTTCGCTGCGTATATCCGCCAATTCACGCGCCATGGCAACAAAGCCGGAGATGGGAATGGTCTCGGCGCGCCGCGTCGCGTCGACGCCGGCCGCTTGTGCAAGCCGCGCGGGATCGACGCCGAGCGATTTCAGGCTTTGCCGCAGCATTTTCCGGCGCTGGCCGAAGGCGGCGGCGGCGACCTGCTCGAGCAGCCTGCGATCGCAGGCAAGCGGCTCTGCGCGCGGCTTGAGGCGCACGACGGAGGAGGTCACCTTCGGCGGCGGCACGAAGGCGGACGGCGCAATGTCGAACAGGATCTTGGTCTCGCAGCGCCAATTGGCGAGTACACCGAGCCGGCCATATGCCTCCTCGTCCTCGCGCGCGACGATGCGCTCGCCGACCTCGCGCTGGAACATCAGCACCATCATCTCGTACCAGGGCGGCCATGGCTCGGTAATGAGCCAGTTGATGAGAAGCTGGGTCGCAATGTTGTAGGGCAGATTGGCGACGATCTTGGCGCGCTCGCCCGCGAGCAGCGGGCGGGGATCGAAGGTCATGGCATCGCCATGCACGATCTCGAGTCTACCAGGGTAGCGCGCGGAAATATCCTGCAAGGCCGGGATCGCGCGCTCGTCGTGCTCGATGGCGATGACGCGCCTTGCGCCGAGCGCGAGCAGCGCCCGCGTCAGCCCGCCCGGGCCGGGGCCGATCTCGACGATGGTGGAATCCTCGAGCGGTGCCGCCGCACGCGCGATGCGCGCGGTGAGATTGAGGTCCAGCAGGAAGTTCTGGCCTAGCGATTTCCTGGCCGACAGCGCGTGCTGGCGAATGACCTCGCGCAGCGGCGGGAGGTCGTCGATCGCGCTCATCAGCTTGTCGCAGCCGCCATGCGGCTGGCGAGCCGCAGCGCGGCGATCAGGCTCGCCGGGTTGGCCTTGCCCGTGCCGGCGATGTCGAAGGCGGTGCCGTGATCGGGCGAGGTGCGGATGAAGGGCAGTCCGAGCGTGACGTTGACGGCGTCGTCGAAGGCGACGGTCTTGATCGGGATCAGCGCCTGGTCGTGATACATGCAGACCGCGCAATCAAAGGTCCGTCGGGCCGCCTCGTGGAACATGGTGTCGGCGGGTAGCGGCCCTTTGGCCTCGATGCCGTCGTTGCGCAGCACTTTCAGCGCCGGGGCAATGACCGTCTGCTCCTCGTGGCCGAGCGAGCCGTCCTCGCCGGCATGGGGATTGAGACCGGAGACCGCGATGCGCGGCGTTGCGATGCCGAAGCGGGACTTCAGCTCGGCGGCGACGATGCGGACGGTCGAGACGATCAGCTCGCTGGTGAGCTCGCCCAGCGCATCGCGCAGCGAGACGTGGATGGTCACGGGCACGACGGCGAGCTGGGGCGACCACAGCATCATCACCGGCTGCGGCACGCGGCCGTTCTCCGCGGCGAGCTCGGCGAGGAATTCGGTATGGCCGGGATGACGGAAGCCGGCGCGGTAGAGCACGCTCTTGGCGATCGGGTTGGTGACGACGGCGCCGGCACGGCCCGCGCGCACGTCGAGGACCGCCTGCCGGATCGAGGCGAGCGCGGCCGGCGCGCTGGATGAATCGGGCTTGCCGGGCTCGGCGGTGGCGCGCTCGCCGGTCGCGACCACGGGCAAGGCGTCCGTGAACGCGGAACCCGCTTCACTGGGGCTCACCGCGGCGATCCTGATATCGGCGCCGAGCGCCTTGGCGCGGCGCGCGATCAGGGCCTCGTCGCCGAGCAGATAGAAGGCGGGCAGGTTCAGCTCGCCCCGCCTGAGCCAGGCCGCGATCGTGATGTCGGGGCCGATGCCGGCGGGCTCTCCCAGGGTGAGGGCAAGGGGCTTGGCTGCAAGAGGCTTGGCTGCGGACTCGGTTGAGGGCTCTGAGAAGGGATTGGCCATCAGCGGTTGCGATATTCGATCATCGCCGCCTTGCGCAGCTCGTCGAGATAGGCCTTCTGCGTCTTCTCGTACTTCTCCTGATACATCTTCTCGCGGACCTCACGCTTCTTCGGCGTGTCGATCATGGTCGGCTTGCGCGAGCACAGCACCACCATCTCGATGCCGTTCTTGGTCATCTCGGGCGCGGTTAGGCGGCCGATCGGGGTGTCGTCGAGCACCTTGCGCAGTGGCTCCGGCAGCTCCGCGGTGGTCTTGGTGACGGTGTCGCGGATGGTCGCGTTCGGGGTCGAGCGGAACAGCGAATTGGCCTCCTCGCAGCTCCCGACGCGGGCGCGATAAGACTCGGCTTCTTTCTTCCGGGTTTCCAGGAACGCCGCCGTCGAGCCGCGCGGCACAATCAGCACGATGGGCTGCATCTTGTACTCGGTGCCCTCGACCTGGAGCTTTTCGCCGGTCTGCGCCTGCACGGCCTGCGCGACGTCGCGCTCGCCGACCAGCAGCTTCTCCTTGAAGCGGCCGCGCACGAGGCTGCCCCAGACCATCTCGGCCCTCATGCGGCTCTTCAGCGTCTCCGGGCGGACTCCCTTGGATTCGAGCGACTTGGTGAGCTGATCCGGCGTGATGCGCATGCGCTGCGCCATGCCGTCATAGGACTGGTTGATGTCGGAGACGCTGGGATCGACGCCGTATTTCTTGCCTTCCTTGATCTTGACCTTGTCGTCGATCAGCACGTTGATGACCTCCTGCCGGCTGGGGGTCTTCTGCGTCGACAGCTGGTCGAGCTTGGTGCGCTGCTCGATGTCGAAATCGGTGATGGGATCGCCGTTGACCATCACGGCGATGTTTTGCGCGCGCGACGGCGAGGGCAGGGCGGCGAACATCAGCCCGGCACCGATGGCGAGAAGGAGGCGGAAGACAGGCAATGGCGTCGTCATGATGTCGCTCGCATGTCGGCCGCGTCGAGATAGGGCAAACGCGGCCGGCACTTTCAAACCATTCACTGGAGGCCGGCGGAACCGCTGGAAGTCGACGAGTTCGCCAGCGTGCGCAGGCCGATTTGGAACATGAACGCGTGGCTCAGCGTGGGCGGTGCGGTGCCCGCGGAATAGCTATACGAAGTTACGTAATTCGCCGCCAGCACGAAGCAATCGTCGACATAGCCGGCACCGAGCACATATTGGTTGATCTTGTTGGCCTCGAGGTCCCAGCGCGCCGAGCCCGACACCACCCAGTTGGTCGCGACCTTCAGCGAGCCCGTCGTCAGGATGCCCTCGCGGCGGGTCAGATAGCCCAGCTCCGGCTGCTCTGCGTAATTGCCGTACAATACGCTGACCGACCAGCGATTGAAGTTGGCGCGGCCTTCCGCCTCGAAGCGCTGCACGTTCCAGGTCTGCTCGTCCATGCGGGAGCGGACGCTGAACGTGTAGGTGCTGTTCGGCGAGTAATTGGCGCTCGCAACGTAATCCGACCGCGGCTTGTCGAGGCCGGAATCGCGGCCGGTATTGATGGCATCCTGCACCGTGAAGGAGTTCAGGCCGAACAGGTGGTAGGACTGGCCGAACAGCACCTTGACGGCGCCGCCCCTGTCGAACTGCGTGGTTGACTGCACGCCGACATTGGCGCGGCCGCCGCCCTCGACGCGGTCGTAGCCGGAGAACTTGTCGACGCTGAACAGGTTCGAGGCGTCGAACACCAGGCTCTGGGCGTCCTCGTTCGGCAGCCTGCCGGCGTAAGTCTCGTTCGGCCGGATGATGATCTGCGCGATCGGCTCCAGGGTGGTCGAGCCCCAGGGCTGAACGTTGATGAAGGGATAGCGGTACTCCAGGCCCACCGTCGGCATCAGGCGGAACGCCTCGGTGTCGCCGACGGGCAGGTAGTTCGACACGCCGGGCTGGTTGGAGACCGAGGACTTGATCGCGTCGGCGCGCAGGCTCGCGAACGGCGTCCAGATCTGGCCGAACGGATCGGTGAAGGACTTGCGCCACTGCGCTTCCGCGGTGAGGCGGGTGTAGGTGCCGGGGAAGCCGCGCAGCAGGCACTGCGAGGGCATCCGCGCCAGCGGATCGGCCGATGCCGTGGTGCACAGGCTGTTAGTGTTGGCGAGCGTCGTGATCGGGTCGAACACCGCATCGTCGCGCGACAGGTTCACGAAATTGGTCTTGTAGCTGACCTCGCCGCCGAAGACGGGATAGTTGAGCACGTTGGAATAGTCGATCACCGGGTAGACGATCGGCACCTGGCTCTGGTTGCCCGAATAGCTCAGCCAGTACATTGTGCGCGCATCGAAAAAGCTGCGGTTGCCGACGCCGGTCAGATAGAGCTGCGACAGCGCTTCCGTCGGCAGCAACAGGAACGAGCCGAGCGGGTCGCGGTACTGATAGAGCCGGTAGTCCGAGAAGAAGTAGTAGTCGGACATCAGCACGCCGTCCCAGCCCCAGACCCATTTGTCGTTGAGGGCGAACTGACCCTTGGTGTCGATGGCGCCGCGGAACTCGCGGTCGCCGGGCTGGCCGGCGAATGCTCCGGGATCGAGCTGGTAGATGCCGTAGGCACGGATCTGGTAGGCGCCGTCGATCAGGCGCTGGCGGAATTCGCCCTGCAGCAGCGCGCCTTGCCGCGACAAGAAGCGCGGGGTGATGGTTGCGTCCATGTCGGGCGCGATCGCCCAGTAATAGGGAACCTCGACGCCATAGCCCGTTCTGTCCGTGCCGGAAATATAGCCCGGCATCAGGAATCCGGATTTACGCTTCACGGTCGGGTCGGGCGTCGAGAAATAGGGCATGTAGGCGAGCGGCACGCCGAAGAACTCGATCTGTGCCGTCTCGAAATACAGCATCTTCTCCTGCTGGTCGTGGATGATGCGGGCACCCTTGACCTGCCACAGCGGCGGTTTCTTCGGATCGTCCTTACACGGCGCGCAGGCCGTGTAGACGCCATTCTCGAACACCGTGTAATTGCCGCTGGAGCGGTCGGCGCGGCTCGCGGCCATGCGGGTCTGGTCCGCCGTGTCCACGCGCAGCGAATCGACGAAACCGTCGCGGTAATCGTCGGAGAGATCCAGGATCTCGGCATAGGTGATCTTGCCGTCGGCATCCGTCATGCGGATGTTGCCTTCGGCATGCAGCCGCTTGGTCTTCTGGTCGTAGATGACCCGGTCGGCCTCGACGCTGGTGCCGTTGTAGAACAGCTGCACGTTACCGACCGCGGAGACGCGCGAATTGTTGTAGTCGTAGTCCACCTCGGTGGCCTGAACCAGCATCTGGTTGTCGTTGGGGGCCCTTGGCGGCTTCGGACGCGGCGGCAGAGGATTGTAGGTGAAGCTCTGGGCCTTCGCCGGCGCCACCGCGCCAGCGTCGATCAAGCCGCCGAGCGAGGCAGCCGCGACGACGGCAATCAGGAGCCTGCGGACGGACAAGCCGCGCCCGTTCGCGCGCACCCATGTGCGCCGCGTCAGACGAGACACGAGCCCTCGGCGGACGGCAGTCACTATCCGTCCTCCTGATAGAGCAAGGCCAAAAAGCCGGTGAGGCCGCCCACCACAACGGGCAACCACGCCGCAGCGATCGGATGCATCAACTCAGCCTTGCTCAAGTCCTCAGTTACTTTCGACAGAACGTAGAGCAGAAAGCCTGCCCCCACGCCACTCAAAACCATCTTCTGCACGCCGCCCATCCGGAAGAAGCGCAACGACACGGAGGCCGCGAGCATCACCATGGCTGCGAGCAAAAACGGCTGTGCCAGAAGCTTCTGATACTGGAGTCGGTATCCCGCTGTCGCGAAGCCCGAGCTTTCGGAGGAGCGGATGTAGCTCGGTAGTTGCCAAAAGGACACAGTCTCGGGGGTGGAAAAGCTGTTGCGGACCTGCGCCTCGGTCAGCGTGGTCGGAATCTCCAGGGTGGCCTGGTCGATCGGCGGTCCGTCCAGCGAGAAGCGGCGGACGCCCTTGAACAGCCAGCGGCCGGCATCCAGCGTCGCCTCGCGTGCCTCGACCCGCTCCTTGAAGTGCAGGTCCTGGTCGAACCGGAACAGCGTCAGCCCGGTGAGCCGGATGCCCTGCTGCTCGCTGCGCGCCGCATTGATGATGGTCTGCCCGTCGCTGGTCATCTGGTTGAGCCAGAAGCCCGAAGCGTCCTGGATGCCGCCGCCGGGTGCCGAGCCGAACAGCTCGGCTTCCATGCGCTTGGACAGCTCGCGCAAATTGGCCGACATCGGGTTGTAGGCGACGGTGGCGATCACCCCGATCAGAAGCGCGCTGCCGAGCGCGGGCGAGATGAACTGCCAGGCGGAGATGCCCGCGGCGCGCGCCACCACGAGCTCGAGCCGGCGGGAGAGGGCGAGATAGCAGGTCATGGCGCCGATCAGCATGCAGAACGGCGTCAGCTTCTCCAGGAGCTGAGGCACGCGGAACAGCGAGGTCTCGGCCACCATGATCGCGGAGGCTGATGCAAGGCCCGAGGTCTTGCGCACCATCTCGATGTAGTCGACCAGCACCAGCAGCAGGAAAATGCCGCCGAAGACGCCGAGCGCCGCGACCACGAAGCGGCCGGCGAAATAGCGCCCGAGTGTGTTGGTGAGCATGCTCATGCGGTGGCCGGACGTCCGAACAGCCGCGCGATCCGTGCGTTCGACCGGTTGATGGCCTCCATCAGGCCGGGAGGCGGCTCGACCACGACACCGCGGATGATCATCCACAGCCCGGCGCCGATCGCGCCGAAAACCATCGCATATTGCGCCAGCACCGGGCCCGGCGACTTCACCGCCATCACCGAGCAGGCGAAACCGGCCATGCGCAGGCCGAACACCGCCACGATCGAGGAGGCGATGGAAAAGTTGCGGCTCTGGCGAGTGGTGCGCGGCGCTCCGAGGAAGGCAAAGGTCAGCACCGCAAAGGCGAACGGATAGATCGGCGCGAGCAGGCTGTCATGCAAGGCCGCGCGGAACTGCCCTGGAATCTGCTTGTAGACGGGATCGTTGTCGGATGGCGAGAACAGCTCCCAGAGATATCGCTCGCGGATGCCGAGGGTGACGTCGCGGCCCTTGGCGAATTTCGACATGTCGAAGCCGTAGCGGCCGAAGGCCACGAGCGCCGGATCGCGCTTGCCCGCCTCGAAGCGCTGGAGATTGCCGGTTTCCAGCACCAGGAACGAGCCGGTCTCGTTCTTCACGACCTCGCCGTGCTCGGCGACGATCGAGACGCGCTCGTTCGGATCGCGGCGGTCGTCGATGAAGATGCCGGCGAGGATGCCGCCCGGCTGGCGTTCGCGAATCCGGATCGTGAGGTTCTCGTCGAGCCGGGCGAAGCGGCCGGGCTGCAGGATGTTGGTGAGCACGTCCGCGGTGATCTCGGCATCCCACTGCTTGATGCGCCGCATCCCGTCCGGGGCGAGATAGGCCGCGATGAAGGCGACCAGCAGCGCCACCACGCAGGTGGCATAGAAGAACGGAACGAACAGCCGGATCGGCGAGAAGCCGGCGGCATTCATCACGATGATCTCGGAATCGGTCGCGAGCTTGTTCAGCGTGTGCGAGATCGCGATCATCAGCGCGATCGGCGAGATGATCAGGACCAGGGCCGGGATCACGAGGCTGGTGATGCCGAGGAAGGTGAGGATGGTCTGACCCTGGCTCGTCATCAGGTCGATGCCGCGCAACGCCTGCGTAATCCAGATCACGCCGGTGAGGCTGACCAGGACCAGCGCAAACGACGCCAGCGTCGTGCGGAAGATATACCTATCGATCGACCCCATGCGCTACCGCACGAATTCCCACCAAGCCCCAATTCCGATCGGAATTCCGGCTGCCCAACCAATCCCCGATCAGGGGATCCCCAAGGTCGGCCAACAGCTCTTCCGCCAGTTCATTCTCTCACTACCATCCCTTTGATCCGTCAACAAAATGGCTGCCCCATGGCACCCTCATCATATGGTTAATATTTCGCTGTTGTGGCGTGGGGGCCACGGCGGAGCTTGGCATCTGCCGGGCGGCTGGCCATAGTGGGGACGCCTCAGTGAATCGCCGTTCAACTCCGGTTGTGGCTGGAACGCCCGAACGACGAAAAGCCCCATCTTTTGGAGGAGTTATCCATGTCCGATGCCATCAAGGTCGGCTTTGTCCCGCTGTCTGCCGCCCCTCGTGGCATCCTGGTCGTGTTCTGCGACGACGGCCTGAAGCTCGGTCCGGCGACGGTCAAGGCCCTCGGCGGCGCTGCCGAGATCGTGAAGCGCGCGGCGGCTGCGGCCGCCTTCAAGGGCAAGAGTGGTGCTGCGCTGGACATTCTGGCGCCGGAGGGGGTGAAGGCGAACCGGCTGATCGTGATCGGCGCCGGCAAGGCGACCGGCCTCAAGGCCAACGATTTCCTCAAGTTCGGCGGGGTGGCGGCCAGCAAGCTGCCCGCCGGCACCAGCGCCATGACCATCCTGGCGGAGCTGCCGGGTGGCGCCATGACGAGCGAGCAGGCGGTTGCGATCGCCTCGGGCCTGCGCTTACGCGCTTACAAGTTCGATCGCTACAAGACCAGGAAGAAGGACGGCGAGGAGGGCGGCGTGCGCGCCGACGTCTCGCTTGCGGTCGGCGATGCCGGTGCGGCGAAGAAAGCGTTCGCCGCCGCCGGCCATGTCGTCGACGGTGTGATCATCGCACGCGACTTCGTCAACGAGCCGCCGAACGTGCTTTTCCCGGAGGAGTTCGCCCGCAGAGCGGGTCAGCTCCGCAAGCTTGGCGTCAAGGTCGAGGTGCTCGACGTCAAGGCGATGCAGAAGCTCGGCATGGGCGCGCTGCTCGGTGTCGGCCAGGGTTCGGCGCGGCCGAGCCGCACGGTGATCATGCGCTGGGACGGGGGCAAGAAGGGCGAGGCCCCCGTCGCCTTCGTCGGCAAGGGCGTCTGCTTCGACACCGGCGGCATCTCGATCAAGCCGGCGGGCAGCATGGAGGACATGAAGGGCGACATGGGCGGTGCGGCCTGCGTCGTCGGCCTGATGCATGCGCTCGCGGCGCGTAAAGCGCGGGTCAACGCGGTCGGCGCCATCGGCCTCGTCGAAAACATGCCCGACGGCAACGCGCAGCGGCCGGGCGACATCGTCACCTCGATGTCCGGCCAGACCATCGAGATCATCAACACCGACGCCGAGGGCCGCCTCGTGCTCGCCGACGTGCTCTGGTACGTCGCCAAGAAGGTGAAGCCGAAATTCATGGTGGACCTTGCGACGCTGACCGGCGCCATCATGGTGGCGCTCGGCACCGAGCATGCCGGCATGTTCTCCAACAACGACGAACTGGCCGACCGGCTGCTCACGGCCGGCATCGAGAGCGGAGAGAAGGTCTGGCGCATGCCGCTCGGCCCGGAATACGACAAGCTCATCGATTCCCAGTTCGCCGACATGAAGAACACCGGCGGCCGCCATGGCGGCTCGATCACCGCCGCGCAGTTCCTGCAGCGCTTCGTCGACGGCGTGCCCTGGGCCCATCTCGACATCGCCGGCACCGCCATGGGCGCGCCGAAGACCGACATCAACCAGAGCTGGGGCAGCGGCTACGGCGTCCGCCTGCTGGACCGTCTGGTCGCCGACCATTACGAGCGCAAATGACCCGACATGACTGAAGTGCTGTTTTACCATCTGCAAAACATGACGGTGGAGAATGTGTTGCCGCCGCTTCTCGAGAAATCGCTCGAGCGCGGCTGGCGCGTCGTGGTGCAGTCGACCTCGGAGGAGCGCGCCGATGCGCTCGACTCGCATTTGTGGACCTATCGCGACGATTCATTCCTGCCGCACGCGACATGGCGGGTGAACGATGTGGCCGACCAGCCGATCGTGCTGGCGATCGAGGGCGGCAACCCGAATGGGGCCAATGTCCGCTTCCTGGTCGACAACGCCGCGCTGCCCGAGGACGCGCAGGGCTATGAGCGCATGGTGCTGCTGTTCAACGGCGACGATCCCGACGCGCTTGCGCTCGCCCGCGCGGCCTGGACGGATTGCAAGGCGCGGGGATTTGATGTCACCTATTGGCAGGCCGACGACCGCGGCCGGTGGCAGAAGCGCAATTAGCCGCAATTAATGATAATTTGCAGTTTTCGGGCGATGCTGGCTTCGGCCACCTTCATGCCGCAAAGGGATGTTGGGACAATCGCTTAGGGCTGGTCCTTCACGTGGGGAATTCGTTTATCGTGCGACATCAAAAGCTTCCCGGCTCGCTCTTGATTGCGTTGGCTGCCGTAGCACCGCTGGTCGCGGGCTGCGCGGGCGGGGCCGATTTGCTGTCGAAGGATGCCGAATGGTTCCAGAAACCCGGCCGCCTCTTCATCAAGAACATCTCGATCGAATCGCCGCCGCTGACCCCCGACAAGCCGGTGCGGGCTGAGGATCTCGTCAGCGCCGACGGCGCCTGTCCCGGCATGGCGCCGCCGCCCGGGCCGGCCGACGCCAACGCCTCGACGACGGCACCGATGGGCGGCACGGTCGCGCTCGGCCACACGGAGTGCGACGTGGTGCGCGGCATCGGCGCGCCCTCGACCGTCAACCTGTCCAACGACGCTGGCGGCCGCCGCGTCGCCGTCGTCACCTGGACCACTGGTCCGCGCGCCGGCATCTACACGTTCACCGCTGGACGTCTGTCCTCGATCGAAGGCAATCCGGACCCGCAGTCGGTGCCGAGGGCAGCCAAGCCGAAGAAGAAGCAGGCGTAGGCGGGGATCGCCTCCGCCGCGGTGAAACGGAAGAATCTTCGACCCGGGACATCAGCGGGGCGGACCCGATGCAAAGCCCCGTTGGCGGCGCCCTCAGAGAATCGGCTTGGTGCTGAAGCGGTCAGGCTGGCGAACGGGCAAACGGCCCTTCATCTTAAAGCCGTCGCGCATATTGAGACCGAGCAGAACGATGTTCGTTGCTCCGGCGGCCAGTTCGAGAGCCTGCACGGCGTAGAACGTGGTGTCGAACTCCGCGGCCTTCGCCTTGGAGGCAAGAAACAACGCGGCGGGAATCAGAATCAGGATGCCGTTGCCGGCAATGAACGGCATGCGTTCGATCTTCGCACCGATCAGCCCGGCGCGCCGCTGCTTTGCCAGGACGAATCCCGAGCCTCCCGTCGCCGCAAGCATCGGAATGAGCAGCAGGAAGCCCCACGGTATGGCGGTCTTCACCATGGCTATGGTCTCGTGCGATGCAAACAGCTCGGTGAGAGCCGTGGAAAACCAGAAGGTCGCAATGGTGATCAGTGCGACCGCTCCCGCGACTGGGTGGATGATTTTGGTCATGGGTCTGCCGTTTTCGAAGCGAGCTACGCGACGCAGATGCCTGATACCGCGACTTTCTGGAACAGGTGCGGGGAGGCGACCGCGGATGCAGGGTAAGCCGAGATCTTCGACCTGAACTCGGGGTGCGTGAACGCAGCCCGGAAGTCGGCAGTCGTCTGCCAAACTGCGTAGTTCAGATACGTGGGGCTTTCGCCGATCGCGCGGTGAAGCTGGGTGGAGATGAAGCCGGGCTGCCGTTTCATGAAGGCGGCATCGTCCTGCCAGACCTGGAGAAAGCTTTGTTCGTCGGCCTTGTCGAGCGTGAAGAGATTCACCAGCACCAAAGGGCCGGTGTCGATGCCGAACTGACGCTCGATGGGAAAGTCAGGGTCCAGTGGGCGTAAGCTTGCCATGACGAACTCCGTCGAGATGGTTTTATGGTGTCAATATGGTATTATGGGAAATCTATTAGTTTGACATTATGATGTCAATAACTGTCTATGGTGACGGATGCGGAAATCCCTGCGAACGCCGGCCGGCGATGCTCTGACGAACCTCATGCTTGACTTGTTCCGGTTGAACAGCCTGCTCCTGACCGCAGGGGACCGCTTGGTGGCCCGGCTGGGGCTCACCAGCGCCCGCTGGCAAATTCTCGGCGCCATCGTGCAGGCGGAGCGACCGCAGCCGGTAGCCTGGCTCGCCCGCGATCTCGGCGGCAATCGCCAGAACGTGCAGCGGATTGTCAACGACCTCCACGCGGAAGGCCTCGTTGCCTTCGAGGCCAATCCGCATCACCGCCGCGCACAGCTCGTCGTCCTCACCGACAAGGGACGGCGCGCTTTCGACGCCGCCATGGCTTTGCAGATGCCGTGGGTCAACAGCCTTTCCGAAGGGCTTGCGGTCAAGGATCTGCAAACGGTTCATCGCATCGTCGCGGCACTCCGCAACAAGCTCGAGAGCGAAGCCGAGCCGCAGACGTAGCGCTTGGGCGAACGGCAAGGTCGCGCGGTCACACCGGATGCAGTGTGGTCGGCATCGGTGCACCTTCGACAGCTGCAATGTTCCTGACGACGTTGCTTTCGTGATGGTCGCGCGCCCCGGAATGCGCTTTGATGGCGCAAACAACAATCCGGAGGAAACCAATGCGATTCATTGCCCTCGTATCGGCTCTGCTCTTGTCGTCTGGCGCGGCGTTCGCCCAGGACTATCCGACGAGGCCCATCACCATCCTGGTTCCATTCGCCGCGGGCGGGCCGACGGACACCATCGCCCGCCTGACGGCCGCAGGCATGGCGAAATCCCTGGGCCAGCAGGTCATCGTCGAGAACGCGACCGGCGCCGGCGGCACCATCGGCACGACCCGCGCTGCGCGCGCCCAACCGGACGGCTACACGCTGCTGATCCATCACGTCGGCATCTCCACAGCGGCGACGCTCTACCGCAACCTCAGCTACGACACCAAGACGGCCTTTGCGCCGATCGGGCTCGTGACCAACGCGCCGATGACCATCATTGCGCGGCCCGATTTCCCGGCCAACACGCTCAAGGAGCTCGTCGCCTACGCCCAGCAGCAGGGCGACAAGCTGACCTACGCCAACGCCGGCCTGGGTGCGGCCTCGCATCTGTGCGGCATGCTGTTCATGACCGCGATCCAGAAGCAGCTCACCACGGTGCCCTACAAGGGCAACGGCCCGATCATGAACGACCTGCTCGGCAAGCAGATCGATCTCACCTGCGACCAGGCGACGAACACGACCGGGCCGATCACGGCCAAGCAGGTCAAGGCCTACGCGATCACCACCAAGGAGCGGCTGAAGAGCCTGCCCGATCTGCCGACGGCCGACGAGGCCGGCCTCAAGGGTTTCGAGCTCGGTGTCTGGCACGGCATCTATGCGCCCAAGGGCACGCCGCCGGCAATCGTTCAGAAGCTGACCGCGGCGCTGCAGACCGCGCTCAAGGATCCCGCGCTGATCGCCCGGTTCAACGACATCAACACCGAGCCGGTCCCGCAGGACAAGGCGACGCCGGAGGCGTTGGGCGCGATGCTGACCAGCGAGATCGACCGCTGGGCGCCGATCATCAAGGCCGCCGGGCAATACGCGGATTGAGTTTTTGCGGTCCGCCTGGCTTGCCGGTCGAGCGGGTAAAATGCAGCTTGTTCAAAGGCTCGCTCGCCGGTGCCATCATGCCGGTACTGTGCATGGGGTTGTTTTGCACGTTGGTTGGAGTGCAGCGAAGGCGCTAGCCCGCCGCCTCGTCGAACTGCGTGCTGGCCTCGAGCCATTGCTCCTCGGCGCGCGCCAGGGCGTCGGCGGCATTGGCACGCGCCTTCGACAACTGCGCCGCCTGCTTGGGATCGCGCGTGAAAATGTCGGGCAAAGCGAGCGCCGTGTCGATCTTGGCGATGATCTCGCTGACGCGGGCGATCTCGGCCTCGGCTTCGGCGATGCGCTTCTTCAAGCCTCCGCGATTGTCCGCTCTTGGGCGCTGCGGCTTCTCAGGCGGCGCGCTGCGCTCGCGCGGAGCTTCCGCGTTGCGCGTGGACAGCACCAGGCGGCGATACTCGTCGAGATCGCCGTCGTAATTGGTCACCGTGCGGTCGGCGACGATCCAGAGCCGATCGGCGCAGGCCTCGATCAGGTAACGGTCGTGCGAGACCATGATCACCGCGCCGGGAAACTCGTTGATCGCTTCCGCGAGCGCACCGCGGCTGTCGATGTCGAGATGGTTGGTCGGCTCGTCCAGGATGATCATGTTGGGGCCGAAGAAGGTCGCAAGCCCCAGGAGCAGCCGCGCCTTCTCGCCGCCTGACAATTTGCCCGCCTTGGTGTCGGCCGCCTTGCCGGAGAAGCCGATCGCGCCGGCGCGGGCGCGCACCTTGGCTTCGGGCGCATCGCCCATCAGCTTGCGGACGTGGTCGTAGGCGGAGGCGTCCTCGTTGAGCTCGTCGAGCTGGTGCTGCGCGAAATAGGCGATCGACAGCTTGTCCGCGCGCGTCACCCTGCCGGAGAACGGCGCGAGACGTCCGGCGAGCAGCTTCACCAGCGTCGACTTGCCGTTGCCGTTGGCGCCGAGCAGCGCGATGCGGTCGTCATTGTCGATGCGCAAGGTGACGCGGCCCAGCACCGGGCTCGCCGGGTCGTAGCCGACCGAGGCATTGTCGACGGCGATGATCGGCGGCGACAAGATCTTCTCCGGCGCCGGAAAGCTGATCTCGCGCACGTCCTCGGTGACCAGCGCCGTGATCGGCTTCAGCCGCTCCAGCATCTTGACGCGCGACTGTGCCTGCCGGGCTTTCGATGCCTTGGCCTTGAAGCGATCGACGAAGGACTGCAGGCGGGCGCGTTCGGCCTCCTGGCGCTTGACCGCCTTGGCGTCGAGCAGCTCGCGCGCGGCGCGCTGCTCCTCGAAGGAGGAGTAGCTGCCCTTGTAGAGCGTGAGCTTGCCGCGCTCCAGGTGCAGGATCTGGTCGACCGAGCTTTCCAGGAGGTCGCGGTCGTGGCTGATCACGATCACCGTGCGCGGATAATGCGCAAGGTGATCCTCCAGCCACAGCGTGCCTTCGAGGTCGAGATAGTTGGTGGGCTCGTCGAGCAGCAGAAGGTCGGGCGCCGCGAACAGCGTTGCGGCGAGCGCGACGCGCATGCGCCAGCCGCCGGAGAACTCGGCGCAGGGGCGGAGCTGATCGGCGGCGGAGAAGCCGAGGCCGGAGAGGATCGCGGCCGCGCGGCTTGGCGCCGAGTGGGCGTCGATGTCGACGAGGCGGGTCTGTATCTCGGCGATGCGGTGCGGATCGGTCGCGTGCTCGGCCTCGGTCAGCAGCGCGTCGCGTTCGAGGTCGGCCTTGAGCACGACCGCGATCAGGCTTTCGGGACCGTTCGGCGCTTCCTGCGCCAGGCTGCCGATGCGCCAGCGCGGCGGCAGGGTCACCGAGCCGTGCTCGGCCGCAAGCTCGCCGCGGATCACCTTGAACAGCGTCGACTTGCCGGTGCCGTTGCGTCCGACCAAGCCGACGCGCGATCCGGGCGTGATCTGCACGGAACTCTGGTCGATCAAAAGGCGTCCGGCGAGGCGGATGGAGAGGTCGGTGATGGCGAGCATGCGGCCTTGTCACCGCAAGGCGCGGCGAACGCAACTCGTTTTTCCGTTAGTGCGTCTCGCGCTCGCGCCGCTGCAGCTCGTTCAGGAGCTGCTCGAGATGGGTCGGCAGGCGCGGCTCGGGCCGGAGGCTCTGCTGCAGCCGTTCGCCCACGGCATCGCAAATCGAGCGGCTGGTGCGCCGGTCGATCTGTTCGCTGTCATTGGCAAAAAGGCCAGCCATCGCAAGGTTCCGTGTTTCTCGAAGTAAGGACACGGTACCAAGTCATTGCCGGCGAAATGGTTTCGCTGGCTGTGGGGAAAGCCGGGGCATTCTCGTAAAAATTGTATGAGCGGTGCCTTGTACGCCAAGGCAAAGCCCCGGCGAGGGGGGCGCCGGGGCTTCTCTTGGAAGGTACCTGGGGGCTTAGGTAGCCTTCGGAAGGTGCTGACGGGCTCAGTAGCAGCGGTTGATCAGCCGCCAGCGGGGTCCCCAGGGGGTCGGGACCAGCCGGCGCACATAGCAGCCGCCATAACCGTAGGAGACGGGACCGCCAGCGTAGAAGTGCGGTCCGCCCCAGCCATGGCCGTGGTGATGGCCGTGGTGATGGTGCGCGTGCCCGTGGTGCCGGCCACCGCCATGCCCGCCGCCTTGCCAATGAGCGGAGGCCGAGGTCGGCGCCAGCGCAGCTCCCAGCGCGACCGCGGCGACAGCGGCAAGCGAAAGTTTCCTCAACATGGTTATCTCCTGAAGACTGCCAGCGCGGGGCTATCGCGCCGATGGAAAGGCCGCCGAAACGGTCTGCCTGAGGTCAGGCTTCGGTTTCGATGGGCCCAACCTTACGCCGGGGAAGCTGAACCGGATCCTGACGGCGGTTTCAGATTGGGTTCATCTGGGTGAAATTGTCGTCATCCAGCGGATCGGGAGCCATCCCCTCGCGGAAACCGCCTATGAGGCTGTTCCGCGGTCGCTTGCCGTCCGACAAAGGCGCCGATATAAGCCCCGCAACCCCGAACCCCCGCTTTCTCCCCAAGGACAAGATCATGGCCATCGAACGCACTTTCTCGATCATCAAGCCCGACGCGACCGAGCGCAATCTGACCGGCGCAGTCAACGCCGTGATCGAGAAGGCGGGTCTGCGCATCGTGGCGCAGAAGCGCATCCGCATGACCAAGGAGCAGGCCGAGACCTTCTATGCCGTTCACAAGGCGCGCCCCTTCTTCGGCGAGCTCGTCGAATTCATGACCTCCGGCCCGGTCGTGGTTCAGGTTCTGGAAGGCGAGGGCGCGATCGCCAAGTACCGCGAGGTGATGGGCGCGACCGATCCGTCCAAGGCCGCCGAGGGCACCGTGCGCAAGCTCTACGCCAAGTCGATCGGCGAGAACTCGGTGCACGGTTCGGATGCGCCGGAGACCGCCGCGATCGAGATCGCGCAATTCTTCTCGGGTAACGAGATCGTCGGCTGATCCAGTCGGCAGACTAGAAGGCGACGGGCGAAGGGACCCATTGTGGACTGGCTCTGGCAGATCTTCGATCCCGCTACGATCGGGACCTTCTTTACCCAGTTCCGCAACGAGATGGCCGCACCGACTTTCTGGATCGCGGTCGGCAAGATCATCTGGATCAACGTCCTGCTCTCCGGCGACAACGCGCTGGTGATTGCACTCGCGTGCCGCGGTCTGTCGCCGCGGCATCGGCTCTGGGGCATGATCTTCGGCGCCGGCGCAGCGGTGATGCTCCGGATCATCTTCACTGGCGTCGTCGCCACCCTGATGGAGCTGCCGTACCTCAAGCTGGTCGGCGGCGTTGCGCTGATCGTGATCGCGGCAAAGCTCCTGGTGCCGGAGAACGAGGACGAGAACGACGTCGACGCTGCCGCGCATCTGTGGCACGCCATCCAGATCGTCGTGGTGGCCGACATCGTCATGAGTCTCGATAACGTCATTGCGGTCGCTGCCGCGGCCAATGGCAGCGTGCCGCTGCTGATCCTCGGCCTTACCATCAGCGTGCCGCTGATCGTCGCCGGCGCCGCGCTGATCATGGCACTGCTCACAAAGCTCCCGGTGCTGGTCTGGGCCGGTGCGGCGCTGCTCGGCTGGATCGCGGGCGCGGTGATGGCGACCGATCCCGGGGTCACGCCGCGGCTGCACGCGCTGTTCGAGGGGCCGTTCGGCGCCTCGCTGGACGGCGTGCTCGGCGCCCTTCGCATTCCCCCGCAATTCGGCCATGGCGGGGCCGGCGGCGAGTATTTCTGTGCTGTGATCGGAGTCGTCGTCGTGCTGGTGGTCGGCACCATCTGGCGCCGGCGCAGTGTCACCGCGGCCGCCCTCGAATCCTCCGAACGGCACGCCAAGGCCTCCGCGGAGTGACGTTGAAGCGCTGATCGGTGCAGCCGCCCCTCCAGCGATGAGAGGCGTCCACGTCACTGGGGCGCTTCCCGCGTCGGCAGGACGCGAGCGATCACCGGCCACGGGTTCGACCGAATCCTCCCATCATTGCATTCGTATGACCGGCGCGCATCTCGCTTCGCGAGAGCTCGCGTCGTGCGCGCGGGCGTTGCGTTGAGAGTCGTCGTTCGCAACCCTCACGCGATTTAGACCTTGTCTTATTATAAACTACTGAGATTCAAGGGTGCTTTCGTTGACTCGACGAGGGTTCCCACGGCACCTCGCCCCGACGTTCATGCTCATGAAATCGGAAGGTGCGATGTCGTCGAAAGTGTTTTGTCGTCCTGTTGCCGTTCTTGCCGCTCGCATCAAGACGCTTCTGACGTGCGCCAGCCCGAGAGCCTTCGCGGTTTCCGTGGTCTCCATTGCCTTGTGTAGCGACGGCGTCCTGCACGGCAGCAGCGCGCAGAGCGCCGCGCCCCAGGCCGCGGGGGGAAGCACGTTGCCGGCGGTGACCGTCACCGCAGACGCGCCGAAGCCGCGCGCGCGTCCACGAGCCAATCCGGTCAGGAGGGCGGGCCGCGGCGCGCCCGCGAACGAGCGGGCTAAATTGCAGGCGGAAGCGACCCCGACGGCTGCGAGGCCCGGTTCACTGCCGCGGACCTACGCAGGCGGGCAGGTGGCACGTGGAGGCCAGGTCGGCTTGCTCGGCAACAAGGATTTCATGGATACGCCGTTCAACATCACGAGCTTCACGGCGAAGAGGATCGAAGATCAACAGGCGGTCACCGTCGCCGATGTCGTCAGCAACGATCCCTCGGTCCGTTTCACCGGCCAGACCGGCGGCATTCTCGATTCCTTCTTCATCCGCGGCTTTCCGATCGGGGAAGGCAATGTCGGGGAAATCGCCTTCCACGGCGTCTATGGCGTTGCACCGAACTACCGCGTGTTCACCGATTACGTCGAGCGCATCGAGATCATCAAAGGCCCGACCGCGCTGCTCTACGGGATGGCGCCGAACAGCAGTGTCGGCGGCACCATCAACATCGTTCCGAAGCGTGCCGGGGATATCGATCTCACGCGGGTCACGACCGACTACGCGTCAAACACCCAGCTCGGCACACATCTCGACGTGAGCCGGCGGTTCGGTGAAAATCGCGAATTCGGTATTCGCGTCAATGGCAGCTATCACAACGGCGATACGCCGTTGGACAACCAGACGCGGGAGGCGCATGTCGGCTCTGCAGCCTTCGACTATCGCGGCGAGAAGTTCAGGGCCTCGCTCGATTTCATCGAGCAGGAGGAAAAGTTCGACGCGCCGACGAGACCGTTCCTGGTCGCAACCGGCGTGGCCGTTCCGACCGCGCCGGTCGGACGGCGCAATGTCACCCAGGCCTGGGAATTCGCCAAGGTTCACGACAATTCGCTTCTGGCGCGCGCCGAATACGATGTGACTGACGCCGTGACGGTGTTTGCAGATGTCGGAGGCGGCAGGACCCAGGTCGACCGTCTGTTCGGGACGCCAACGATCCTGAATGCGGCTGGCAACACCACGTCGACACCGGGACGATTCAAGTTCGACATCGACAGGAACGTGGCCGACGTCGGCGTGCGGGCCCGAATCGAGACTGGCGCGATCAGTCATGCCGTGAGCTTGCAGGGGAGCTACTATGGGGATGAGATCTCGCGGGGCTCGGTGAACGGCACGGCGGTGTCGTCCAACATCTATGCGCCGATCGCGCGTCCCCAGCAGTTCGTTGCGGCTCCCGCGACCGTGCCGCGGCTGTCGGACACCGAGCTGACCGGCATTGCGCTGGCCGACACCATGTCGGTTCTCCAGGAGCGGCTTCAGCTGACGGTCGGCGTCAGGCAACAGGGCGTCAGGTCGAACAACTACAACACCACCACGGGCGCCGTGAGTTCGGCCTATGACCAGACGGCGTTCACACCGATGGTCGGCCTGGTCGTCAAGCCCTGGAGCAACGTTTCGCTCTACGCCAACTATATCGAAGGGCTCAGCAAGGGCGACACCGCGCCGACGACGGCGGCAAATCAGGGCGAGGTCCTTGCGCCGTATTTGAGCAAGCAGAAGGAAGCAGGCGTCAAGGTCGATTTCGGCGCGCTCGCGACCACGATCAGCCTGTTCGAGATCACCAAGCCGTCGGGGCAGACGGGTGCCGGCAACGTCTTCCGGGCTGATCAGGAGCAGCGCAATCGCGGCGTGGAATTCACCGTGTTTGGAGAAGTGCAGCCCGGCATTCGCGTTCTTGGCGGCGTGACATTGATCGACGCGGAGCTGACGAAGACGAGCACGCTGGCCAATTTCGGCAAGACGCCGATTGGAGTGCCCGAGGTGCAGGCCAATCTGTCTGCCGAATGGGATACCCCGTTCGCACCAGGGCTGACATTGGTCGCCAACACCATCTATACCGGGCACCAATATCTGAATGGGGCCAACACGCAGGTCGTCCCGGCCTGGACGCGGCTCGATCTTGGCGCGCGCTACAACACGCGCATCAACAACCGGCCCGTCACGGTTCGCGCTCTGGTCCAGAACGTGTTCGATACCAATTACTGGGCGGGCGTGGCGAGCTTCTCTGCGCTAGCGCAAGGCTCGCCCCGAACCCTGCTCTTGTCGATGTCGACCGACTTCTGAGCTTTGGCCTCCTCGGGCCGGCTGCGGAGCTGGATCAGGCGCGGACGACGGGTGCTCTGAATGGACCAAACAATCAGGGCGCCACGTCGAGGCGGCTCGGCGCCCGCCCGATCCAGTATGTTGCCCGGACGCGTGCAGCACGCGCTGCTGTGGGCGCACCGTTGGTTCGGATTGATCGGCGGCATCGTCGTGGTGCTGATCGGCCTGACTGGAAGCTTCATCGTCTTCTACCGGGAGATCGATGTCGCCCTGAATCCGGCGCTCTATGCGCCCGCCGGTCCGGAGCAGAGCGTCACGTTAGCGGAGGTGATGCACGCCGCCGCTGCAGCGGATCCGGCGCCGATCGCGACGATCCTGGCACCGGATCGGATCTGGCCGGTCTGGATCGTGATCCATTCGCATGAGACCGCGCCAGGCAGCTACCCGAACCGGTGGACCACCATGGTCGATCCTTCGAACGGCAAGGTGCTCGGACGGCGTGACTACGCCAACGCATTCGCACTCAAGGTTTACCGTCTCCATTTTACGCTGCTGCTCTATGAGTTCTGGGGCAAGGAACTGGTCGGCGTGGCCGGGTTCGTGCTGCTCGGCTTGGCGGTCTCGGGTCTCTTCCTTTGGTGGCCGAAGCCGGGGCGGTTTTGGCGATCGATCTCGGTGCGCAAGAACGTCTCACTGTTCCGATTTGTTCTGGACCTTCACGGTGCGGCAGGCTTTTGGGCGCTGTCCGTGCTCTTGTTGATCTCGATCACCGGCGTCGGCATCGTTTTTCCCGACCTGGTGCGGCCCATCGTCGGCCTCGTGTCGCAGCCGACGCCTGATCGCTCGCCGCGAGTCGAAATCCCGCCTCCGGCAGGGACGCCGGTGCTCTCACCTGACGCGATCATGCGACGCGCACAAGAGGTCCAGCCCGGTGCGACGGTCGCCATGCTCCATCCGCCGACCGCAACGCGCAACACCTGGCGGGTGCAATTCCGTCCTGATGGAGCTGATCCCGCCGTGCGGTCGCGTGGAGCGATCTGGCTCGATCCGTGGAGCGGCGCTGTGGTGCACGACCGCACGCCGGGCACCATGTCGATGGCGGACCGCTATCTGGCCGAGCAGCTCTGGCTCCACAATGGCGCGACGTTCGGATTCGCAGGACGCCTGCTGGTGTTCGCGGCCGGCTTCGCACCGCTCGTCCTCTTCGTCAGCGGCGCGATGATGTGGCTCAACAGACGGCCCGGGAAGATGAGGCCCGGCTGAGAGGTCAGCGCCTGACGATTGAACCGGCGCGGCCAACCAGGCGGGCGAGCTGACGGAAGCGGCTGCCGACGCGGTCGGCGACGAGGTCGCCGAGCCGGTGCTCGAACACCAGCATCAATTTGCGGCCCTGGCTGCGGAAATGCGTGGCTGGCAGGACGCCGGGACGTGCGGCCGAGATCAGATGCGCGACGCGGAACGCGGCGCCCAGGAGGCGCGCGCGTTCGAGCTGGGCCGGCGTCAGCAGCTCCTGCATGGTGACCGGCGGCTGGTTTTCCTCGCTGAGGCCGGCATAGCGATAGAACACCGACAGGCCGACGAAGGCGCGTTCGGTGTGGGTGATCGCGCCGAAATTGCCGTTGACGACGAGGCTGAGCGTCTGCTCGCCGCGATGATCGGGATGCACGCGCCAGCCGATGTCGGAGAGCAGGCACGCGGTGTGGCGCAGGCGGCGGTCCACTTCCGTCTCGCGCAGCTTGACGACGCGCACCAGGCGGTCGGTCCAGGCGATCAGCTCACGCGCGTGCCTGGCCGAACGCGACAGCAGCTGGTTCAGCTCCTCCGCCGCGCAGATCAGCCCGTCCTTGTTGCGTTCGGTCTCGGGCAGCTTCTCGTGCAGCAGGCCCTCGCGCACGCCGAAGGTGGAGAACACGATGTTCTTTGGCTTCGCGACGCGGATGATGTGCTCGAGCACCAGCGCCGCATAGGTGAGGAGAGGGCGCCGCGCATCGGCGACGATCTCGATGTCGGCAAGCATGTCGGCGGCGGCGAGGCGCCGCAGGCGGCGCGAGAAGTCGAGCGCCTCGGCAGCCGGAATGGAATAGCCGTGCATCACCTGGAGCGGATAGCCGCTCTGGATGATGTGGATGCGCGCGAGCGCGCGCCAGGTGCCGCCGACGGCATAGAAGGTGCGACC
Source organism: Bradyrhizobium sp. CCBAU 45321 (assembly GCF_028128975.1). Lineage (NCBI taxonomy): Bacteria > Pseudomonadati > Pseudomonadota > Alphaproteobacteria > Hyphomicrobiales > Nitrobacteraceae > Bradyrhizobium > Bradyrhizobium sp. CCBAU 45321. The sequence continues at coordinate 277,852 of NZ_LFKZ01000131.1, read as the reverse complement.
GCGGCCGGCAGTGAGTAACTGGACTCCGTCGATCTCCTCGCGCACGATGCGGTCGGCGCGCTTGAGCGATTTGTGGGCGAGGTCCTGCAGTGCGAGGCCGCCGAGCGGCAGCGTCACGCCGCTGCGTACGGCGTTCCTGCGCACGTCGATCAGCTCGAGCGAGCCGCCGCCGAGGTCGCCGACGATGCCGTCTGGATGGTGGATGCCGGAGATCACGCCGAGCGCGGACAGTCGTGCTTCGCGCGAGCCCGACAGGATCTCGATCTTCACCGCGCAGATCCGCTCGGCCCTGGCGATGAAATCGGAGCCGTTGGAGGCGTCGCGGCATGCGGCGGTCGCGATCGCGAACACGCGTCCGACCTTCATCACCCGGCACAGCGCACGAAACCGTTTCAGCGAGGTCAGCGCCTTGTCGATGGCGTCGGGCGCGAGCAGGCCTGTGCTCTGCACCTCGCGCCCGAGGCCGCACAACGTCTTCTCGTTGAAGATCGGGATCAGGCTGCGCGCCAGCGCCTCGTAGACGACGAGGCGGACCGAGTTGGAGCCTATGTCGATAACCGCGACGCTCGAGCCGCGCTTGCGCGGCCGCTTCACGTCGCAAATCCCCGATCAGGATTGATGACGTTCGTTCCGGCGCGTGAGACGACGCGGCGAGGATTCCTTGAGCGACTTTCCACGGCCAGACAGACTCGGATTCGTCATGAAGTAGTTGTGGACGTTGAAAGGCTCCTCGCCCTTCGCGGTCTTCATACGCGTTGAAGACCCATCCGGCAACAACTGCCAGCTCTGCTCATTGTCCTTCAGGTTCGCGACCATGATCTGTTCGAGAACCTGCTGATGCACCGTCGGATTTTGCAGCGGACACAGCACCTCGACGCGGCGGTCGAGGTTGCGCGGCATCATGTCGGCGGACGAGATATACACAGCCGCTTTCGCGCTCGGCAGTCCCTGGCCCATGCCGAAGCAGTAGATTCGGCCATGTTCCAGGAAGCGGCCGATGATCGACTTGACGCGGATGTTCTCCGACAGACCGGGAATGCCGGGCCTGAGGCAGCAGATGCCGCGCACCACCAGCTCGACCTGGACACCGGCCTGCGAGGCCTCGTAGAGCGCGTCGATGATGTCGGGATCGACCAGCGCGTTCATCTTCATCCAGACTGCGCCGGGACGGCCATGCCGCGCATGTGCGGTCTCGCCCTGGATGTGCTCGATGATGCGCTTGCGCAAGGTCAGCGGCGACACCGCCATCTTTTCCAAATCGCTCGGTGCTGCATAGCCGGTGATGAAATTGAACACGCGGGCGGCATCGCGGCCGATCGTCGGGTCCGAGGTGAAGTAGGAGAGGTCGGTGTAGATGCGCGCGGTGACCGGGTGATAATTGCCGGTGCCGGTATGGACGTAAGTCGTCAGGCTGCCGCCCTCGCGGCGCACCACCATCGAGAGCTTCGCGTGCGTCTTCAATTCGAGGAAGCCGTAGACGACCTGCACGCCGGCGCGTTCGAGATCGCGGGCCCAGCGGATGTTGGCTTCTTCGTCGAACCGCGCTTTCAGCTCGATCAGCGCGGTGACTGATTTGCCGGCTTCGGCCGCTTCGGCCAGCGCGCGCACGATCGGTGAATTGTTGGAGGTGCGGTAGAGCGTCTGCTTGATCGCAACGACGTCGGGGTCGCGCGTGGCCTGCTGCAGGAATTGCACGACGACGTCGAACGACTCGTAGGGATGGTGGACGATGAGGTCCTTTTGCCGGATCGCGGCGAAGATGTCGCCGCCATGCTCGCGCACGCGTTCGGGGTGGCGCGGCACGTAAGGGGTGAATTCGAGGTCGGGCCGGTCGAGGCGGGTGAGCTGCGAGAGCTCGTTCATCGCCTGCACGCCGTCGACCAGGAAGATCTCGTCGTCGGCGGCGGAGAGCGCGTGCTGCACGAAGCTGCGCAGCTGCTCCGGCATCTTGGCGTCGATCTCGAGCCGGATCACCGATCCGCGGCGGCGGCGCTTCAGCGCGGTCTCGAACAGGCGGACGAGATCTTCGGCCTCCTCCTCGATTTCGAGCTCGGAGTCGCGGATGATCCGGAAGGCGCCTTGGCCGTGCAGATTGTAGCCGGGGAACAGGCGGTTGATGAACAGGGCGGTGGCCTGCTCCAGCGAGATCAGGCGCACCGTGCCATCCGCTGGCAGGCGGATGAAGCGGTCGATCTTGCCGGGCATGCGGATCAGCGCGTTCATCTGCTTGCCGTCGGCGGCGCGCGTGAGCTGCAGCGCGATGGTGAAGCCGAGGCTCGGAATGAACGGGAAGGGGTGGGCCGGATCGATCGCGAGCGGGGTCAGGAGAGGGAACACGTTGTGGAGGAAGTAGTCCTCGATCCAGGTCCGTTCCGCCTTGCTGACGTCCTTGCCGTCCACCAGCACGATGCCGACCTCGGCCAACGTGGCGCGCAGGTCGCGCCAGATCGCCTGCTGGTCGGAGGCGAGCTGGGAGACGGTGCGGTTGATTAGCGCGAGCTGCTCGGACGGCGTCAGGCCGTCGGGGCTGCGCTCGGCGATGCCCTCGCGGACCTGGGCCTTGATGCCGGCGACGCGAACCATGAAGAACTCGTCGAGGTTATTCGCTGAAATCGACAGGAATCGCACCCGCTCCAGCACGGGGTGGCTCGGGTTGACCGATTCCTCCAGGACGCGGCGATTGAAATGCAGCCAGGACAGCTCGCGGTTGATGAACCGCTCGGGACTGGACGCGATGGCCGGAAGGCTCTCGGATTCCGGGGCTTTCTCTTTCGTTTCAACAGCTTGCGCAGAGTCCATCAGAAGTCGGTCCATCCAGTTCACCCCAATTGCGACTCAAGCGCAAAAATCGGCGGGAGCATGTGTTAGAGCGATGACGTTTCGATGACATTGATGTTCCGCCCCCGCGCCGCGTCAAGCGGACTTCGGGGAGGCCTGCGAGCCGGTCAGGCGTCCCGGAGCAGCTCGGCGGCCAGCGCCCGGGTGACGGGACGGCCGAGCCGCAGGGCTTCACTGTCGAGCAGCTCGACGGCCCGCCGGGCGGCGGCCGAGGACCGTTCCAGGCGCGTCGCGAGATAGCCGACCACGCTCTCGTCCACATTGAGCTGGCGGTCGGCGCAGAACTTGACGATGAGGCCGCGGAACAGCTGGTCGTCGGGCGGCATCAGCGCAACCGCCGGAACGGCCCGCAGGCGCGAGCGTAGGTCGCGAAGCTCGATGGGAAGCGCGGCCGGCGCCTCGCGGCCGGTGAACAGGACGTAGGCGCCGTCCTCGCGGGCGAGGTTCATCAGATGAAACAGGGCACGCTCGTCGAAGTCCCCAGCCTTGAGATCCTCGACCACCAGCGCGCCGGTGGCGAGCGCGCCGGGCACGTCCGTCGCGGTCAGCGCATTGCCGGTGGTCGAGCGGGCGCCAGCTTCCTCGGCCCAGATCGCGGCGAGATGGCTCTTGCCGCTTCCCTCCGGGCCCGCCAGCGACATGATCCGGTTCGGCCATTCCGGCCAACCGTCGATGAGGCCGAGACCGGCCGCATTGGCGGGGCCCTCGAGGAAGTTGTCCCGGCTGAGGCTCTCCGCATGCGGAAGCGCAAACGCCAATTGTCGGGGATGAACGCGGCCTGCCACGCTTGCTCTGCTCCATGCCGGCGCGCCGGCCCGCTTGTAGAGATTCGACTTGATGGTGCGGGACTTGGCCTTTTGCTGGGCCGCTTCCCCGCTCATTTGGCCTCGATCGTGCTCATGTGCCGCAGCCACTCGACGAGATAGAGCGACACGGAGGAGAGCGTGAAGACCGTGACGAGACCCATCAGGATGATATCATAAGGCGCGGGCTTGAAGCCGAAGGCAAGCGCCGCCAGCACCAAAGCTGCGAACGCTACTTGTGCCACCGTGTTGAGCTTGGAGACTTTCGACGGCTTCATCTCGACCGGCCGGTCGAACAGCCAGGACACGATCACGGCGGCGACAATCATGATGTCGCGCGAGACCACCAGGATCACGATCCAGCGCGGGATCGCGCCCCAGATGCCGAGCGCCATGTAGATCGAGACCAGCAGCGCTTTGTCGGCGAGCGGATCGAGCAGCGCGCCGAGCTCGCTCGTCATGTTGAAGCGCTTGGCCAAAAAGCCGTCCACGGCATCGCTGATGCCGGCGATCAGGAAGACGGCGAACGCCACCTCCATTTGGCTCGACACGATGGCCCAGACGATGATCGGGACCAGCATGATGCGGCCCAGGGTAATGATATTCGGAATACTCACGCAGCGCTTCCCGGCACCGGTTCTGACCTCAAATCCGGCCCGTGGCAGGCTGAACCGGTTGATATGTCTACATAGTATAGCGGGGAACGCCATGCGAGCCATTGCGCGTCCCCGGAATTCGACGTAACCAGCCGCAAACCCACTGGAAATCGGGCATGACCGACCGCAAAAACGGCCTCACTTACGCCGATTCAGGCGTCGATATCGACGCGGGCAACCGCCTGGTCGACCTGATCAAGCCGATGGTGCGCGCCACGGCGCGGCCGGGCGCCGATGCCGAGATCGGCGGCTTCGGCGGCCTGTTCGACCTCAAGGCGGCCGGCTTCAAGGACCCGGTCCTGGTGGCCGCGACCGACGGCGTCGGCACCAAGGTCAAGATCGCGATCGAGACCGGCCTGCATGGCGGCATCGGCATCGACCTCGTCGCCATGAGCGTCAACGACCTCGTGGTGCAGGGCGCCGAGCCGCTGTTTTTCCTGGACTATTTCGCCTGCGGCAAGCTCGACCCCGAGGCCACGGCCGCCATCGTCGCGGGCGTTGCGGAGGGATGCCGCGAATCCGGCTGCGCTTTGATCGGCGGGGAGACCGCCGAGATGCCCGGCCTCTACAAGGACGGCGATTACGATCTCGGCGGCTTTGCGGTCGGCGCCGCCGAGCGCGGTACCTTGTTGCCGCGCAAGGACATCGCCGCGGGCGACGCCGTGATCGGTCTCGCTTCGTCCGGCGTGCATTCCAACGGCTTCTCGCTGGTCCGCAAGATCGTCGAGCAGTCCGGCCTCGGCTTCTCGGCGCAGGCGCCGTTCGCGCCGGTGATGACGCTCGGCGGCGCGCTGCTGACGCCGACCAGGCTCTACGTCAAATCCTGCCTGCGCGCGATCCGCGAGACCGGCGCGGTGAAGGGGCTTGCCCACATCACCGGCGGCGGCTTCACCGACAACATCCCGCGCGTGCTGCCGAAGCATCTCGGTGTCGGCATCGACCTGGCACGCCTGCCGGTGCTGCCGGTGTTCAAATGGCTGGCGGCGCAAGCCGGCATCGCCGAGCTTGAAATGCTGCGCACCTTCAATTGCGGCATCGGCATGATCGCGATCGTCGAGCCCGACAAGGTCGACAAGGTCGTGGAAGTCTTCACCGACGCCGGCGAGACCGTGGCGCAGCTCGGCACCGTCATTCCCGCCGAGGGCGAGCACCGCGTCGTCTATAACGGCCACCTCGACATGGCACTGTGATGACTGGCGCTGTGATGAAGCGCCGCGTCGCCATTCTGATCTCCGGGCGCGGCTCCAACATGGCCGCGCTGATCAGGGCAGCCGCTGCCGCGGATTTCCCGGCGGAGATCTCGCTCGTCATTTCGAACAAGGCCGATGCGCCCGGACTCGAACGCGCGAGGGCGAGCGGGGTCACGACCGAGGTGATCGAGAGCAAGCCGTTCGGCAAGGACCGCGCCGGCTTCGAGACGGTGCTGCAGGCCGCGCTCGACAAGCACGGCATCGAGCTGATTTGTCTGGGCGGCTTCATGCGCCTGTTCACGGCCGAGTTCACAAAAGCCTGGTACGGGCGGATGCTCAACATCCATCCCTCGCTGTTGCCGTCATTCCCCGGGCTCGACCCGCACGGCCAGGCCCTGCGCGCCGGCGTCAAGCTCTCCGGCGCGACGGTGCACTTCGTCATCCCCGAGACCGACGCCGGCCCGATCGTGATGCAGGGCGCGGTTCCCGTCAGCGACCACGACACGGGAGATACGCTCTCGGAACGAATCCTAGAGGTTGAGCACCGGATCTATCCCGAAGCGCTGCGGCTGCTCGCAACCGGCAAGGTCCGGATCGAGGGCGATGTGTGCAGGACGGACGGCAGCGGGCCCTCGGAGAATTTTCTGATCGCGCCGGTGGTGCACGGCTGATGTCGCCGGAAGACGCCTTGGCGCTTGCTAACACCGAGGTTGTTCGGGTCGGTCAGGCATGCGCGGAAGACCTGATGCTGTCGGGGCAGGCCATCGAGATCGATGAAGGGTGGGTCTTTTTCTACAACACCCGAGAATTCGTCGAGACCGGTAAACCAAGTGCCCGGCTCGCAGGAAACGGCCCCATTTTTGTCGATCGAGACGGCCGCATTCACCAACTTCCAACCTCGATGCCTTGGGAAGAAAGCCTCGAGCGACTTCGGAAGTCGTCGACGTAGATCATCCGCGCGCCCCAAACAAAACCCCCCGGCAGAGCCGGGGGCAACGTCATGATCTCTCGCCTGCGGCGAGAAAGATCAGGAGACCTTGAGATTCTCCGCGGACGACTTGCCGCGGTTCTCCACGAGGTCGAATTCAACCACCTGGTTCTCGTTGAGGGTGGAAAGTCCGGCACGCTCGACGGCGGAGATGTGGACGAACACGTCCTTGTCGCTGCCATTCGGCTTGATGAACCCATAGCCCTTTGTCGGGTTGAACCATTTGACGGTGCCCTTTTGCGGCATCGCTCGTCTCCTCCACTAGATATAAAAACGACGCGGCCGCTTTTTCGCGTGCCACGCCACAAACGGCTCCCGGAAGTCTGTTCGAGTCTTGAGGCGCAATGTCGCGAAACGCACAGCAAACGGTCAATTCCGATTGTGACCGATATTGCAACATGAAATTCGCCGGCTAGCAAGCCGCGCGCGGATTTCAAGACCAAGCCGGGTGCCGTCAAGCGCAAGTTTGCCACCTGTGGCAGCAGAACCACAATCGGTGCAATAGCCTCGGCCGTTATGCGCCAACCGGTTGACCCCTCGTGGCAGTTCGGCACAAATCGTCGCAAGCGCCGCAGACATTGTTGCATTTTTGCGCGCCGCCACTTCGCTTTCGGGATTCATCGTCATGCGCTGCGCCGCGCAGCTCTCCGGGACACGGCAGACGATCGGGCTCACCCGCATCCGTCGGATCGTGGCTGCGCTCGCGATGGCGTTTGCACTGGTCGTGACGATGGCGGCCGTGACGCCCGGCTTCGCGCAAAGCACGCCCACACCGACCCCGACGCCCACGCCGACACCCACGCCGTCACCGACCCCAATTCCGTCGCCGACCTCGACCAATCAAAATCAGTCAGCCGGCAACAGCATGCTCAGTTTCGGCTCGGGCTTCCTGGAGCGGCTCGGCAATCAGGCATCCGGCGGCGTCAACCGTGTGTTCCGCACCAATCCCGGCGGCGGCGGCGCCTCGGCGGCTGCGGAAGATCCGCGCTACCGCACCTGGTTCGAGGGCTATGGCCTTTCGGTCCGCACCGATGCGCAAGGCGACTTCGTCGGCGACAAGCGCAAGACCTTCGGCGGCGTTGCCGGCTTTGGCGCGCGGCTCGCACCCGGCGTCAACATCGGATTCTCCGTCGACCACAGCCACACCGACATCGACGTGCCGCTGGCGCTGCAATCGGCAACCCTCGATCTGACCCAGCTCGGCTTCAGCGGCTCCGTCGACAAGGGCCCGTGGACCTGGGCCTTTGCGGTGGTGCACGGCTTCGGCAAGGTCCATTCCAGCCGCGATACCGGCCTTGGCCTTGCGACCGCGGGCTATCGCGCCGCCGTGGACGGCGCGCTGACCGAGATCAGCTATTACTGGACCAAGGACGAGATGCGCATCGTGCCCAAGGGCGCGCTGGAATATGTGCGCGCCACCAGCGCTGCGTTCCAGGAGACCGGCGGGCTCGATCCGCTCAACGTCGGCTCGTCGGCCCTCTCGCGCGCGCGCGTCATGATCGGGGCCGAGGTCGGCCGCTACTTCATCATCGACCAGAAAATCCTCGACCTCTCGGCCTACGGCAAGTTCGTCGACAATTTCCACCAAGACCTCGGAACCATCCAGGTCAGCCTGGGCGCCCAGAACATCATCGTCCCCGGCATCGGCGAGAGCCGTTACGGCGCGGATGCCGGCGCCTCGGCTTCGCTCAGCCTGACCAACGTGGCGAGGCTCTACGTCAATTACGACGGCAAATTCCGCAAAGAGCTCACCTCGCACCAGGGCACGCTCGGCTTCGAATACAAATGGTGAGTTGACGCTCGCCTGCGTTAAGTCGGCGCCGTCGCCACGTATCCCGCCAGGCCAAAGCCCTCGCGCGCCGCCGTCATCATCGGCACCAGCGCGTTCGGATGGATGAACTCGTCGCGGAAGCAGGGATAGGTCCTGGCGTCGAAGATCTTCTTCAGCCAGTCGACCACGATCTTGTGCCGCTCGGAGCTGCGGAACTCCTTGTGATAGGTGAGCCAGAGATCGGCGTGATGGCTGACGCCGAGATCGACCGCAACGAGCGGCGCACCGAGCGCGATCGACACCGTCGGCAGGAAGCCGATGCCGGCGCCGCGCTCCACCGCGTAGAGCACGCCCACCGACGAATTGGTCTTGATCCCGACGATGCCTTCGAGCGACTTCAGCCCGAGCACGCGGGCATAGGCGCCGTCGTCGACCTGCGGCGCGCTCTGCTTGATGATGCGGTGATTGTTCAATTCGGCGAGCGTTGCCGGCACGCCGTAGAGGCTTTCATACTCCTTGGAGACGAAGGGATAGATGTGGAGGCGGCCGAGCTTGGCGACGATCAGATCGGGATTGGTCGGCGGCTCGAGCTGGATGGCGATATCGGATTCGAGCCGCGCGACGTCGGCCTGCTCCATCGCGCAGCGCAGATCGACCGTGATCTTGCGGTAGGTCTTCTGGAAGTCGATCAGCCGCGGCAGGATCCAGAAATTGCCGGGGCCCTCGGTCACCGCGACGCGAACGGTGCCCGAGGTGTCGTTCGAGGACCGCGCGGCGCGGCGGAAGACGTTGAAGGCATGACGCTCCATATGCGTGACGTCGGCGATCATCGCGGCGCCTTCATCGCTGAGCGTCAGCCCGCTCTGGTCGCGCAGGAACAGCTTGCACCCAATGCTCTCCTCGAGCCGGTCGATGCGGCGCATCAGCGTGGTGGAGGTGAGGCCGAGCTCTTCGGCGGCATTCCGAAAACTTTTAAATTTTGCGCACGCTAAAAACAGCTTCAAATCATCCCAGGACGCGCCCAGGGCTTCTTCACGGTGCTGCATCATCGCAGCACCCCGGTGCAATAACTGCTGCATACTCCTGATCCCCAACCGCTAAGCTCGTCGTAGCGGGGCATGAAAGCCTCGAACGATAGAGGCGCGACATGAGTATGGAAAGGGGCACGTTTGCCGCAAGGCATGATTTCGATGCCTTGCCGTTGAGCCCGGACGTCGACGTCCGCTGTGCGCAATTTTCCGAAATTGGAGCGCTTTCGGAGATGGCGCACCGGCTGGTGCCGGGTGTGCAGATCGGGACGGCGGAGCTTGCCAAATATTACGTCTTCGATCCCCAGAGCATCCTGACATTCAGCCGCAAAGGCAAGCTCGTCGGCGGCATGGCCTTCCTGTTTCTCAATGACCGTGGACATGACGCGCTGCTGCTCGACGAGATTTGCCTCACCGCGCCCGAGACGCGTTATCTCGCATCGGCAGACGAAGACGTCGCTGCCATCTACATCTGGGCGATCGCGGCGACGGGCCGCGGCATCGCCGGTCTCGGCAAGGCCGCGGCTCATCTGCGGCAGATAAGGTTTCGCGGTGCGGATTGCTATGCGCAGCCGTCAACGGTGGCCGGACGCGACATCATGAAGGCGACAGGCTTTGCGCCCGTCCCGAGCTTCCAGCCCGACCTTTGGTGCTACGAGCGGCCCTGGCATCGACAGCCGATGCGCATGCCGGGAGCGGTCATCCAATCAAGGAGCTTTGCAGATGCACGGTACTAGGATTCCAGTCGCCAAGCCCTGTTCCCGCGCCATCACCATCCGCCTCGCGCGCGACCCAAGCGATCTCATGCTGGTGACCGCCATCCGCTCGGCGGTCTACCTCGCCGAGCAGGATTGTCCGTTCGAGGAGGAGTTCGACGGCAACGACATGGTCGCGGCGCATTTCATCGGCTTCGTCGGCAACGAGCCTGCGGGCTGCCTGCGGGTGCGCTTCTTCGGCGATTTCGCCAAGGTGGAGCGGCTTGCGGTGCGTCACCAATATCGGCGCTCGCGCGTCTCGTTCAAGCTGGTTCAGGCCAGTGTCGATTATGTGAAGCGCAAGGGCTTTCGCAAGATCTACGGCCAGGCGCAGGACCGGCTGGTCGATTTCTGGGCCCATTTCGGCGCTAAGCCGCTCGGTCACAACCGCAAGATCACGTTCTCGGATTTCTCCTACACGGAGATGCTGCTGGAGATCGAGCCGGGCCCGGACGCCATCACGCTGGACAGCGATCCCTATGTGATCATTCGTCCCGAGGGCGATTGGGACCGTCCTGGCGTGCTCGATGCCTCGGCCGGGCGGGCGGTGACCTCGCCGCTGCGGGACCTCGCGCTCGCCGACCGCTGAAACCGGTGCAGCTGCGCGCAACTCGATGCTGGTTTCAATGCACGATGATCCGCCGATCCTGGTCTGTGCGGATCTTCAGGTCGAGTACCTGACCCCCGGCCGCCGCCACGTCATCCGCGACGGCGATGTGACGACGGCGCGCTGCCTGGAACTCCTGACGCTGTGGCGCAGCAATCTATGGCCGGTGATGCATCTGAAGCGCATCGCGCAGGCGGCCTGGTTCAATCCGTCATCCAGGCTGACCGATTGGATCGCGGAGACCAGGCCACAACCGGGCGAGATGACGTTCGAGCACCCGCTGCCGTCCGCCTACAGCTCGTCGCGGTTTGGCGGCCACATGTCCGCTATCCGCACCACACGCTGCATCCTGATCGGCTTTTCCCTGGACGAGACCATCCTGGCCACTGCCGTCGAGGGGTTTCACCGCAGTCATCGCTACCATGTGATCACCGACGCGGTGGCTTGCCGGCAGCCGGGCACGGACGATGCCGCGGCCTACCGGGATGCGGTAGTGGATGTCATTGCGAATTTTGCTACAGTCCAGTCCAGCGCCGAACTGATCAGAACCAGCGGCGCCGTTGCGGTGTAGGCGGCCGCGGTCGGTCGATGGGGTTGAGAATTGTCGCGGGGAGACGAGCTCAAGGAGCTGGCGAGCGATCTGTCGCATGCCGCCGAGAAGGCGCGCAGGCTTGGGCTGCCTACCACGGTCTACTTGCTCTCGATGGCGCTGGTGGAGGTGAGGGAAGCCGTTTCCGCCACCGACGAAGCGGACGACGACGGCGCGGCGTGAGAGCTGCCCAGCCGGGTTCTGCGATCCACGGTCCTGTCATATGCGGCTTTGTGCATCGCTGCTGAGCGCTTGCCGCCGACGAATTGGCATTGCAAGTTTTGCGTTGGGGCAATAGCCAAGTACTTGAGACAAGTACTCGCCATCGAGTGATGACGCCGGCCCGCCGGCGGCGTGACGTTTTTAGGGATCATCAAATGTCCATGCTGCCCAATTCGCAAGAGGCCCGGGATGTAGCCTATCAGCTCCATCCCTACACCAATGCGCGCACGCATCAGCAGGCCGGTCCGCTGGTGATCGAGCGCGGCGAGGGGCCTTACGTCTTCGACGCGTCGGGCAAGCGCTATTTCGAAGCGATGGCGGGCCTGTGGAGCGTCGGGCTCGGCTTCAACGAGAAGCGACTGGTCGAGGCGGCGCACAAGCAGATGCAGGCGCTGCCGTTCTACCATACGTTCTCCGCCAAATCGCACGGTCCCTCGATCGACCTCGCCGAGAAGCTGGTCGCGCTCGCGCCGGTGCCCATGAGCAAGGTGTTCTTCACCAATTCCGGCTCGGAAGCGAACGACACCGTGTTGAAGCTGATCGCCTATCGCTCCAATGCGCTCGGCCAACCGCAGCGCAAGAAGGTGATCAGCCGCCTGCGTGCCTATCACGGCGTCACCATCGCATCCGCCAGCCTCACGGGCCTGCCGAACAACCACCGCTCGTTCGACCTGCCGCTGCCGAACATCCTGCATACGGGCTCGCCGCACTTCTACAAGGACGGCGCCCCGGGCGAGAGCGAGGAAGCCTTCGCCACGCGCCGGGCCGAGGAGCTCGACGCCCTGATCCAGAAGGAAGGGCCGGATACGATCGCGGCGTTCTTCGGCGAGCCGGTGATGGGGGCGGGCGGTGTCGTGGTGCCGCCGGCGACCTATTGGGACAAGATCCAGAAGGTCCTGAAGAAGTACGACATCCTCCTGGTCGCCGACGAGGTGATCTGCGGTTTCGGCCGCACTGGCAAGATGTTCGGCTGCGAGACCTACGGCATCAAGCCCGATGCGATCGTCGTCTCCAAGCAGATCACATCGAGCTATTTCCCGCTCTCGGCGATCATCCTGAACGACCGCATGTTCGAGCCGATCGCGGACGAGAGCAACAAGATCGGCGTGCTCGGCCACGGCTTCACCGCGGGCGGCCATCCGGTCGGCTCGGCGATTGCGCTGGAGAACCTCAAGATCATCGAGGAGCGCGGCCTCGTCGCACACGCGGCCGAGCTCGGTGGCTACATGCAGGGCCGCTTGCGTGAACTCGCCAGCCACCCGCTGGTCGGCGAGGTTCGCGGCGTCGGCATGATTGCCGCGCTCGAGCTCGTGCTCGACAAGGCGCGCAAGACCGCCGCCACGACGCCGGGCGCCGTCGGCGGCATCGCCAGCCGCATGCTCCAGGAGCGTGGCGTGATCTCGCGCAACATGCTCGATGCCATCGCCATCTGCCCGCCGCTGATCACGACCAAGACCCAGATCGACGAACTGGTGGACGCGATCTCCGGCGTGCTGAACGACATGAAGAGCGAAGTGGCGAAGCTGACGCCGGCGTAGGGCTCCGTCGCTCTCTCCATCGTCATTGCGAGGAGCTCTTGCGACGAAGCAATCCAGACTGTTTCCGACGAGGGATTCTGGATTGCTTCCCTGAACCTGTCATCGGGCCGCGCTTCGTGCGGACCCGTTGGCTCGCAATGACGGGAAATCGGCGCGACAGCGTGCCCCTACGCCCGCTGCACCCCGATCACGCGGCCTTTCTCGATCGCGAGCGCGAGCTCGCCGCGCTTGAGCTTCAGCGCGGCGTCGCCGAACAGCTCGCGGCGCCAACCGCGCAAGGCGGGCACGTCGGCCTCATCGTCCGCCGCGATCTCTTCGAGATCGTCGACGGTCGCGATCACCTTGCTTGCGACTGCGTGGCGCTCGGCGGTCATCCGCAACAGCACCTTCAACAGCTCGACGATGGCGGCGCCGTTGGAATTGTTGCGCGGTTTCTCCAGCTTGGGCAGCTTCGAGAAGTCCCGCGCCAGCCCGCGCTCGACCGCTGCGATGATGTCCGCGCCCCATTTGGATTTCTCGAACCCCTTCGGCACCGAGCGCAGATGGGCGAGCTTCTCCAGCGTGGTCGGCGCGTGGGTCGCGATGTCGGTGACGGCTTCGTCGCGCAGCACGCGGCCGCGCGGCACGTCGCGGCTCTGCGCCTCCTGTTCGCGCCAGGCCGCGACCTCCATCAGCACCGCGAGGTCCTTGGGCTTGCGGACCCGCGTCTTCAGCCGCTCCCAGGCGCGCTCGGGATGGAAGTCATAGGTGCGGGGCGAGGTCAGGACCTCCATCTCGATGGAGACCCATTCGCTGCGGCGGCGCTTCTTCAGGTCGGCGTCGAGCGCGGCGAACACGTCGCGCAGATGGGTGACGTCGGAGACCGCGTAATGCATCTGCTCCTTGGTTAGCGGCCGGCGCGACCAGTCGGTGAAGCGGTGGGTCTTGTCCGGGCGGTGGCCGGTGACCTTCTCGACCAGCGCGTCATAGGCGATGCTGTCGCCGTAACCGAGCACCATCGCAGCCACCTGGGTGTCGAACACCGGGTGCGGGATGATGCCCGCCTGGTGCCAGATGATCTCAATGTCCTGGCGGGCGGCGTGAAACACCTTGAGCACGCCCTCGTTGCCCATCAGCTCGAAGAACGGCTTGAGATCGATCCCCTCGGCCAGGGTGTCGATGACCACGGCTTCCTCGGCGCTGGCCATCTGCACCACGCACAGCAGCGGGTAGTAAGTGGTCTCGCGCAGGAATTCGGTATCGACTGTTATGACGGGGTGCTTGGCCAGCCGGCTGCAGGCAGCCGCGAGGTCAGCGGTGGTGGTAATTAAATCCATGAACGGCCCATGACACTTGGTATCAGCCGTTCCGCCGAAAGTGCTGTGATGTCAAGGGGCTCTAAGCGAATTCGAGCCTTGCATCGGGCCGGAATCGTCTCTTTCCGACGAAATTCCTATTCGTAACGGATCCGGTCCGAGGATTTGCGGGCGCAGGGCAGCGCCACCACGATCACGCACATGGCGACCAAGGCCAATCCCAGGAACTCGAAAACCAACAGATCCACGGCGAAATCTCCAGAAACATTGATAGATTTGTCGGGGGTGCGTTGAGGGTCTGTTAATTGCGATGGTTACCGGCGGCGGGCCGGGGCGGATGGTGGACGAGGAGTTAATTGGGCGCAGCCATGGTCACGTCATCAGCTTCGGCAAGCCGGTCGCGAGGATGTCCACGGCAGCGCGCACCTTCGGCGGCAGCCGGGGTGAGCGCGGCCAGAGAGCGTGGCACTCGTAGAGGAATTGGGGCTGATTGCTGAAGAGATTGACCAGCGCACCCGTGTCGAGGCGTTCGCGGACCAGCCAATAGGGTAGCCAGGCGAGACCCATGCCTTGTGCCGCGGCATCGGCAATCGCCTCCAGGTCGTCGAGTCGGAGCCGGCCCGATGGCATGATCTCGCGCTGAGGCCCGCCGTCCTGCGGAAAGAGCCAGGGCCGGACACGCCCTGAGCCGCGATAGATGATCGCTTGATGGGCGGCGAGGTCGTCGAGCGATTTCGGCCTGCCGCTCGTGCGCAAATACGACCGCGCGCCACATACCACCATGCGCTGGCTTGCGATGCGCCGTGCGATCAGGCCGGACTGGTCGTCGAGATCGCCGGTTCGGATTGCCAGATCGTAGCCGGCCTCGACGATGTCGGCAATCGGATCGCCGAACGAGAGGTCGAGTTCGAGATGCGGATATTTCCGCGCGAGCTTGATCAGCAACGGCGCAATGCAGTGCCGTCCCAGCAGGGCCGGCATGGTGACGCGCAGCCTGCCGCGCGGCTCCGACAACTGGTCGGCAACGACGCTATCTGCGGCTTCGGCCTCGCTCAGCACCGCGCGGCAGCGTTCGTAGTAGGCTTGGCCGGCGTCGGTCAGGCTCTGGCGCCGCGTGGTGCGGTTGAGGAGCCGTGCCCCGAGGCGCTCTTCGAGGGAACGGACGTGCTTGCCGACCATCGGCCCCGACATCTCCAGGGCATCGGCCGCAGCCGCGAACGAGCCGAGATCGACGGCCCTGACGAAGACGGCCATGCTGGTCAGGCGATCCATGATTGAAAACTCCTGGTTTCGACTGTTGGCTTGCTTGGGCGATTTATCCTCTTCGCACGGATCGGCATAGCTCTATTCAGTTCAACTGTTTTGGAGTGCATCCATGGCCCGCGCCGTTCGCTTTCATCACCATGGCGGTCCCGACGTGCTGCGCATCGAAGCCATCGATGTTCCGCCACCGGCGACGGGCGAGGTGCAGATCCGGGTCAAGTCACTCGGCCTCAATCGCGCCGAGGCCTTGTTGCGAGGGGGGACCTATATCGAGCGCGCGACATTTCCATCTGGGCTGGGTCTCGAGGCGGCCGGCATCGTCGAAGCGGTCGGGGACGATGTGACGAGCTTTGTGCCGGGCGATATCGTGAGCATCGTGCCGCCGCTGTCGATGGTAAGATGGCCGGCCTATGCCGAGCTCGCGAACTTTCCGGCCGAACTCGTCGTGAAACATCCGCCGGAGCTCGGCTTCAAGAAGGCGGCGGCCGTTTGGATGCAGTATCTGACGGCCTACGGCGCTTTGGTCGACATCGCCCGGCTTGGTCGAGGGGACATCGTCGCCATCACCGCTGCATCCAGCAGCGTCGGGATTGCGGCGATTCAGATTGCGAACCGGGTCGGCGCGACGGCGGTCGCGGTGACGCGGACCTCGGCCAAGCTTGGGGCCTTGCGCGATGCCGGCGCGGCCCATGTCGTCGCCTCGGACGAAGACGACATTCGGGCGCGGCTGGAGGCGATCGCCGGATCTAACGGGGTCCGCGTCGTCTTCGACGCCGTCGGTGGTCCCGCGTTCGAGCCGCTGACCGCGACCATGTCGCCGGGCGGAATCCTGATCGAATATGGTGGATTGAGTCCTGAGCCGACGCCGTTTCCGCTCTTCAACGTGTTGACGAAGAGCCTGGTGTTGCGCGGCTACCTCGTGCACGAGATCATCCGCGATCCGGCGCGCCTTGCGCAGGCCAAGGCGTTCATTCTCGACGGGCTGTCGGATCGCACGTTGCAGCCGGTCATCGCTAGGACGTTCCGCTTCGAGGACATCGTCGAAGCGCATCGCTTCCTGGAATCGAACGATCAGTTCGGTAAGATCGTGGTGACGATCTGATGAAGTGTCTTTCGTGAGCGGTGCTTCGTAGGGTGGGGCAAAGCGAAGCGTGCCCACCATCGATCAACAGAGTTGAGAGGTAGACGGTGGGCACGGCGCTATGCGCCTTTGCCCACCCTACGAGATGCGTATTCGGTTCGAAATCGTACAGCTCCTTACGGCAGCTTGAGCGACGTCTCCGCATTGTACGGCTTCAGCGTCTCGTCGGCGGCCTTCTGGGCGGCGGCGAGGGCTTCCTTCGGCTGCTTCTTGCCGTTGAGGACCAGCATCACCTCGTCCTCGAGGTTCTTGCGCACCGGCACGGTCTTGTAGGTCGCAAACCACGGCTTTGCGACGTCGAGCTGCTCGACGGCGGTCTTGGCGTCCGGGTTCTTGCCCAGGAATTCGACCATCTCCGGCGTCTTGTACGCGGCCATGTTCGGCGCGAAATAGCCGGTGGCGCGGCTCCACCAGCCGCTCTTCTCCGGCGAAGTCATCCACTTGATCAGCGTCCAGGCGGCCTTCTGCTTGTCGGCCTCTAACCCGGCCGGCATGATCAGCGAAGCGCCGCCGATCGGCACCGCGTTGCGGACGTTGCGCGGGATGAAGGCGACCTTGTAGGCGAACTTGGCGTTGTCGCGCACGTAGGTGAGCGAGCCCGTCGACAGCATCATCATCGCGGCATTGCCCGAGATGAAGGAGGTGCTCACGGCAGGGCCGGGCGTAGCGCCGGGCGTGTGGACCTTGTGCTTGTAGATGAGGTCGTTCCACCAGGTCAGTGCACCCAGCATCGAGGGCGTGTCGTAATAGACCTCGCCGCCGAACTCCTCGTTGTAGTAGCGGCCGCCATTGCTCATGGTGAGCGTTTCCATCATCCAGCCGCAATAGTCGTAGGCGCAGGGGATCGCGATGCCCCATTGGGTCACCTTGTCGCCCTCGCGCTTGGTCAGCTTCTTGGCCCAGTCGGTGACCTCGGCCCAGGTCTGCGGCGGCTTGCTCGGATCAAGGCCCGCTTCCTTGGCCTTGTCGGCGTTGATGTAGAGCAGCGGCGTCGAGTTGTGGAACGGCACGCCGTAGACCGAGCGGTTGATCACGGCATTGCCGTGCAGCGCCGGGAAGAACTGGCCGAGGAACTGCTCCTTGGTGGTGCCGTCGGCCTTGATCAGCGCATCGAGATTGGTGAGCTCGTTCTCGATCTGCATGTCGAGCAGGAAGTTCGCCGACATGATCACGGCGGCCGGCGGCTTGCCGGCCTTGATCGCTGCGCGCGTCTTGATCAGCGTGTCGTCATAGGAGCCGGTGTAGACGGCAGTCGCCTTGACGTTGGGATGAGTCTCGTTGAACTCCTTGATCAGGGTGCCCATGTCGCGGGCGAGCTTGCCGTCGACGGGGACGGGGAAGAACAGGTCGACCTCGGTCGGACCTTCGGCCTTGGCCGGGACGGCGAGGGCGCCTGCCATGGTGCCTACCATGGCAAGGCCGAGCATGAGCCTGCGGGAGAACAGCATCGGAAAATCTCCTATTTGATGCCTGAGGTGACGAAAGAGCTGATGAAGCGTTTCTGGAAGATCAGGAAAGCGACGAGCAGAGGCGCGATCACCATGAGCGTACCCGCGGCGATCGTGCCCCAGGCCTGCGTGCCTTCGGCGGTCTTGGTGAAAACGGAGAGGCCGATCGTGAGCGGGCGCTTGTCCGGCGAATTGATCACCATCAGCGGCCACAGGAAGTCGTTCCAGTGGCTGGTCACAGAGATGATGGCGAAGGCCGAGAAGCTCGGCATAGACAGCGGCACGTAGATGTGGCGGATGCGCTGGAACAGACCGGCGCCGTCGATCAGGGCGGCGTCCTCCAGCTCGGTCGGAATGGCTTCGAACGCCTGACGCATCAGGAAGGTGCCGAAGGCGGAGGCGAAGAACGGCATCATCACGCCGGTGAGCGTGTCATAGAGACCGAGCTGCGCCACCAGCGACAGGTTCGGCACGATCAGCAGCACCGGCACCAGCATCAGCTGCATCAGGAACAGGTAGAAGATCGGCGTCTTGCCGGCGAAATCCAGACGCGCGAAGGCAAAGCCGGCCAGCGTGATCGTGACGAACTGCACCAAGAGGATGCCGGTGCAGATGATGGTGGTATTGAGCGTGTAGCGCGGGAAGTCACCGATCTCCCAGGCATCCCTGACGTTGTCGAGCGTCGGCTTGAGGCTCGGCATCAGCTCGGCCATGGCGTTGATGCCGTCGGACGCGGGGCGCAGCGTCGCGACGACCATCCACAGGAAGGGGATCAGCCAGACGACCGCGAGCAGCACGGTCAGCGCAAAACCAAGCTTGGGCGTGATCTCGCCGCGGGTGGCGAGCGGGGCGTCCTTCCACAGCGTATCAAACAGCTTCATGGCCCGCCCTCGCGGTTCGCCATAGTGCGGAAGGACAGTGCGGTGAGGGCCATCAGTGCGGCCAGCGTCAGCAGCGTCGCGGCCGAGGCCTTGCCGATGTCGTAATGCTCGACCGCCTGCTGGTAGATGTAGAACAGCACGAGGTTGGTCGCATTCGACGGCCCGCCCTGGGTCATGACGAAGACGTGGTCGACCTGCGTCACCGCATTCAGCGTGGCGATGACGGTGACGAACAGGAAGGTCGGCTTCAGCTCCGGCAGGATGATGTGGCGCAGCCGCCGATACGGGCCGGCGCCGTCGAGATGCGCGGCCTCCATCACGTCCTCGGGCACGGCCTGGAGGCCGGCGAGGAAGAACAGCATGTAATAGCCGGCATTCTTCCAGATCGTGATGACCATGATCGCATAGAGCGCGATGTCGGGATCGCCGAGCCAGTTCGGCAGCACCGGCAGCAGCCGGCCGATGTAATAGTCGAGCAGGCCGACATTCGGCAGGAAGATGAACAGGAACAGCGCGGATGCCGCGACCATCGGAATCAGCACCGGCAGGAACAGCGCGGCACGCAGCGCGCTGTTCACCGCATGGGTGCGCGACAGCGCCAGCGCGAACAACAGCGCAAGCGCAATGCTCGGCACCGCCGTGCCGAAGGCATAGATCAGATTGTTGAAGACGGCGCCTGCGAAGGCGGGGTCGGCGAGCACCGCGCTGATGTTCTCAAAGCCGACGAAACGCACCGGCGCCTTCGGCGTCGCACGCTGATAGAGCGCATCGATCAGCACGCGCCCCATCGCGCCATAGGTGAACAGCGCGAGGAAGACCAGCGAGGGCAGGAGCAGCAGATAGGCCGGCAGCGAGGCCTTGAAGCGGCTCGTGAACCGTTTCAGGACGTGTAGACGCGGTGCCGCCGACGTCGCGACCGGGAGAGCCGCGGGTTCAGCGAGGCTCATCTCATCGCGCCCGGAAATTGAGCGCGTAGTCGCGGCCGTCCACTCCTGCCGGCGGCTCGAAGGGGAAGCGCAGACTTTGGTCGAGGAAATCGTGGCTGTGCACGACGACGTTCTGGTCGTCGATCAGCACGACGCCATAGGCCGGCGGCTCGTGGCTGGCGAGATGCTCGCTGGCCGCGACGTCGAGTTCGAACCAGACCTGGTGGTTGGTCCCGCGCAGCGTCGAGAACGGGATCTTGCCGTAGCTGCCGAAGATCGGCCGGTGCACATGACCGAAGAAGAGGTGGCGGATGCGTGCGCGATAGGGCGCGATGACTTCCGCGAATTCGGCGCTCTGCTTGAGCGCGATCTCGTCCATGGCGTGGACGCCGACCGGAAAGGGCGGATGGTGCATGAACACGACGAATTCCTGGTCGTCGGGAGCGGCCGCGAGCGTGCTCGCCAGCCAGCCGAGGCGCCTTGCGCACATCTCGCCGGCATGGCTGGTCTCGTCCAGCGTGTCGAGGAAGACGAACACGCCGTGCTCGGTGGTGCGCGTGCCCTGCACGAAGCCGTTGGCATCGCGCGGCGCCGCCTTCAGCGCGTCGAGGCAGGTGACGCGCTTGTCGTGATTGCCGACCATCGCGATGTACGGAATTTTCAGCGCCGCCATCGCCTCGGCGAAGTTGGCGTAGGATTCAGCCTCGCCCCAATGGGTGAGGTCGCCGGTCACGACCGCGAACGCAGCGTCGAACTGATGCTTGTTGATGTCGGCGATCGCCGCGTCCAGCCGGGCGCGCGGATCGAGGCCGTAGAGCATCGCGCCGGGGTTCGCGAGATGCGTGTCGGTGATGTGGATGAATTTGAAGGGCATGGCGCGCTTTGTCGGGACCGTTGGAGGATGGACGTCTCCGGCAAGACGACCCTGACAGGCGGTTAGAGCGCGTGTGTTTCAGTTTGATGACAGCGGTTCCCGCGGGCGGGACGTGTCCACAGGGCGTGCGGGACGGGAATGGACCGCGCAAAGCGCAATCCATGCAGTTGATCAATTAGAGATGGTGGTGCGCGGTGGAGCCCGCCTCACGTCCCACAGAACGTCTGCAGCACGCGCTGATCCGGCAGCGGCGGGTCGGCGTACGCGGCGTATTCCGGTTGGTCCTCGAACGGCCTCGCCAGCACCTTCACCATTTCCTCGAACCGCGCGTAATTGTCGTCGTTCACCGCGGCCTGGATCACGGCCTCGACGCGGTGGTTGCGCGGGATGAAGAGCGGGTTGACCGCGTGCATGGCGGCCTGTCGCTCGGCGGGGCCTTGCGGCTCCAGCGCGAGGCGTGCGCGCCAGCGGCCGGCCCATTCGTCGAACGCTGCGGCCTCCATGAATTGCGCGCGCACGTCGCCGCCGTCATCGGCCGCGGCGTCGCCCAGCTTGCGGAAGGTGAGGGTGAAGTCGGCCTGGTTCTTGGCCATGGCATCGAGCAGGTCCTGGATCAGCGCATCGTCGCCGTCTCGCTCCGTGAACAGGCCGACCTTCCGCCGCAGGCCGGTCTGATAGGCGGCGCTGAACTGGTCCGAGAAGGCGCCGAGAATATCCTGCGCCTCGGCCACCGCCTTCTCCTGCTCGTCCGAGAACAGCGGCAGCAGGCATTCGGCAAGGCGCGTCAGATTCCACAACCCGATGCGCGGCTGGTTGGCATAGGCGTAGCGGCCCATCTCGTCGATCGAGGAGAACACCTGGGCAGGATTGTAGGAATCCATGAAGGCGCACGGGCCGTAGTCGATGGTCTCGCCCGAGATCGAGCTGTTGTCGGTGTTCATCACGCCGTGAATGAAGCCGACCAGCAGCCAGCGCGCGATCAGCTCGGCCTGGCGCGCGACCACGGCGGCGAGCAGGTCGTGATACGGCCGCTCGGCGTGGAGCAGGTCCGGATAATGGCGCGTGATGACGTGATCGGCGAGCCGGCGGATCGCCTCGGTGTCGCGGCGGACGGCGAAGAACTGGAAGGTGCCGACGCGGATGTGGCTGGAGGCGACGCGGGTCAGCACCGCGCCGGGCAGCGCGGTCTCGCGGATGACGTGCTCGCCGGTAACGACCGCGGCGAGCGAGCGTGTGGTGGGAATGCCCAGCGCATGCATGGCCTCGCTGACAATGTATTCGCGCAGGATTGGCCCAAGCGCGGCGCGGCCGTCGCCGCGGCGGGAGAACGGGGTGGGGCCCGAGCCCTTGAGCTGGATGTCGCGGCGGACGCCGTCTTTGTCGATGACCTCGCCGAGCAGGATGGCGCGGCCATCGCCGAGCTGCGGCACGAAATGCCCGAACTGGTGCCCGGCATAGGCCATGGCGATCGGATCCGCTCCGTCGGGAACCGTCTTGCCGGCCAGGATCTCGGCGCCTTCGGGGGTCTCCAGCAGATCAGGATCGAGCCCGAGCTGGACCGCCAGCGGCCGGTTCAGCTTGATCAGCCGAGGGGCGGCCACCGGGGTCGGCGCGACGCGGGCGAAGAAGTTGTCCGGCAGCGCCGAATAGGAGTTCTGGAAGGGGAAATGGACCGTCATGGGCTCAAGATAGGACTGGAACGCCTGATGGCAAAGGCTCGGTCTGTGATAAGCCAAAAATGGGCCCTTCGGGTCCAAAACAGGGCGTTCCCTTGGTTGCCGCCTTGGTCCTCGTCGGGTAAACCCTGCCGCAACTTCGGACCGGCCATCACGGGCCGTTCGATTCGCTTCCTTCAGACATTGATTTTGGGACGACCATGCATCGCTACCGGTCACACACATGCGGCGCGCTCCGCGAGAGCAACATCGGCGAGACCATCCGCCTCTCCGGCTGGGTCCATCGCGTCCGCGACCATGGCGGCGTGCTGTTCATCGACCTGCGCGACCATTACGGCCTGACCCAGTGCGTGGTCGATCCGGACTCGGCGGCGTTCTCGCTGGCCGAAAAGCTGCGCTCGGAATTCGTGGTCAAGATGGACGGCAAGGTCCGCCGCCGCCCCGATGGCACCGACAATGACGACCTGCCGACCGGCAAGGTCGAGGTCTACATCAGCGAGATCGAGGTGCTGGGCCCTGCCGGCGACCTGCCGCTGCCGGTGTTCGGCGACCAGGAATATCCCGAGGACATTAGGCTCAAATATCGCTTCTTGGACCTGCGTCGCGAAAAACTGCACCAGAACATCATGACGCGCGTCGAGATCATCAAGTCGATGCGCCGGCGCATGGAGGGGCAGGGCTTCTTCGAGTTCAACACGCCGATCCTGACCGCGTCCTCGCCGGAAGGCGCGCGCGACTTCCTCGTCCCGTCGCGCATCCATCCGGGAAAATTCTACGCGCTGCCGCAGGCGCCGCAGCAGTATAAGCAGCTGCTGATGATGAGCGGCTTCGACCGCTACTTCCAGATCGCGCCCTGCTTCCGCGACGAGGACCCGCGCGCCGACCGTCTGCCCGGCGAGTTCTACCAGCTCGACGTCGAGATGAGCTTTGTGACTCAGGAAGACGTCTTCGCGGCGATGGAGCCCGTCATCACCGGCGTGTTCGAGGAATTTGCCAAGGGCAAGCCCGTGACGAAAGGCTGGCGCCGGATTCCGTTCGCCGAGGCGTTGCGCAAGTACGGCAGCGACAAGCCGGACCTGCGCAACCCCATCGAGATGCAGGACGTCTCCGAGCATTTCCGCGGGAGCGGCTTCAAGGTGTTCGCGCGCATGCTCGAAGATCCCAAGAACCAGGTCTGGGCGATCCCGGCGCCTGGCGGCGGCAGCCGCGCTTTCTGCGACCGCATGAACTCGTGGGCGCAAGGCGAGGGCCAGCCCGGCCTCGGCTACATCATGTGGCGCGAGGGCGGCGAGGGCGCAGGTCCCCTCGCGAACAACATCGGGCCTGAGCGCACTGCCGCGATCCGCGCGCAGCTGGGCGTCAAGGAAGGCGATGCCGCCTTCTTCGTCGCCGGTGATCCCGACAAGTTCTGGAAGTTCTCAGGTCTTGCCCGCAACAAGGTCGGCGAGGAATTGAATCTCACCGACAAGGAACGGTTCGAGCTCGCCTGGATCGTCGACTTCCCGATGTACGAGTACAACGAGGACGACAAGAAGGTCGACTTCTCGCACAACCCGTTCTCGATGCCGCAAGGCGGGCTCGAGGCGCTGAAGTCGCAGGATCCGCTGACCATCAAGGCGTTCCAGTACGACATCACCTGTAACGGCTACGAGATCGCCTCGGGCGGCATCCGCAACCACGTGCCGGAAGCCATGGTGAAGGCGTTCGAGATCGCAGGTTACGGCGAGCAGGAAGTGGTCGACCGCTTCGGCGGCATGTACCGCGCCTTCCAGTACGGCGCGCCGCCGCATGGCGGTATGGCCGCCGGCGTCGACCGCATCGTGATGCTGCTCTGTGGCACCACGAATCTGCGCGAGATCTCGCTGTTCCCGATGAACCAGCAGGCCATGGATCTCCTGATGGGCGCTCCGTCGGAAGCCACGACGAAGCAGCTCCGCGAGTTGCATGTGCGGGTCAACCTGCCGCAGAAGTGAGTGGCTCTTCGCCTCTCCCCGCTTGGGGGAGAGCATAGGCCGCCTTCAGCGGCCGTTCTAAAGAGACGCCGAAGCGTAGCTTCGGCTATGTCGCATCGAAGATGCGATCCGGGTGAGGGGACTCTCCGCGAGGCGATCTGGCTGATATTGGACCGGCTCTCTCAAAGCCGTCATTGCGAGCGAAGCGAAGCAATCCAGATTCTTTCCGCGGAGGGACTCTGGATTGCTTCGCTTCGCTCGCAATGACGGGGAGGGATTTTGGCCAGGCAGCTGCCGTCCCTTTTCGCAGCATAATAGTCCTACAGCCCCGTCGAGGCCTCGATCCTGAACTGCGCCAGCGCGATGATCGGTTCCTGGTCGAGGACATCCATCAGCTGAAGTACCGGCAGATTGCCGAGCGGTGTCAGCCTGATGCTCAGCGTTTGCCCCGAGGTCTCGACGAAGCCGGCGAGTGCATCGACCGCGACCTTGGCATCGAGATTGGAGGCCGCGACCTTCTCGCCCTGGGCCCGGATCATCGCGACGATGGCGCTCCGCGCCGCATCGCGGCTGACATTCTGCATGCGCGCGAACTGGGCTACGACCAGATCGACCACGCCGCGGTCGCGCAAGGAGAGCTCGATTGCGCCGGTCTCGACCTGCGCCAGTTGACCCATGGCCTCGGACGGGTCCATCGTGGTGAAGAGGTCGCGCGGCACCTTGGCGAGGGCCACGCTCAGCTGCGCCCTGGCGAGGTTGCCGAGATCGAGCGTGGCGGGGGCGAGCGCGAATGCGCCCGACGATTCCGTCCAGGCCGCACCGAGATCGAGGTCGATCGCGAGCTTGTCCACGCCTGCCACGATCAGCGGCTGCAGCGCCGGATTGGCGGGATCGGTCGGCGTGACCATCTTCACGAACAGATTTGCCTTGCTGGGGATCGATCCCACCAGCTGGCCCCAGTTCAGGCGGATCGTGTCGACGGTGATGGGCTGCCGCGCGGTGTTGTGGGGCGCCGCCACGCCCTTGATCTCGGCGCCTTCGAGCACGCGGAACAGGCCCAGCATCTCTTCGGGCGGGGGCGGCTGGCCGTGCCTGCTCATGCCGGCGGCCCATCGCATCAGGTTTGCCGCGCTGAACGATTTCAGCGCGAAGCGCTCCATCTTGAACGGCCCTTTCGGAGACGGCGCGTCGACGCCTTCGATCGCAAATTCGCCGTCCTGGTATCTGACCGCCTTGATGCTGACCGTTCCTTGCGGAAGGCCCATCGACGCCTTGCCGATCTCGATCCGACCAATGCGAAGACCCTCATAGTATTCGGCGAGCTTCTCCATCATCTCGCGCGATTGCGCGGCGGTCGCGACCACCGACCGGTCGGTCGGCAAGAGCGCCACGATCTCGGCCGGCCGGAATTTGGAGGGCTGCACCGCGATGTCCTCGAAACTGATCCCGTCGATCTCCATCCGCATGCCCTGACTGGATTTGAGCACATAGCGGCCCGCCGAGATCTGCCGGTAGATGCGGTGATAGCTGTCGTCGCCGGCCTTCAGCGGGGCGAGCGCCGCGGCAATTGCGGTCGTGTCGAAATCGTTGACGATGATGTTGGAGAGGTCGCCGGTCAGCTTGTCCGGTTTGCCCGTCTGCGGCACGGCGATGGTGAAGACGGCGCGATCGGCCTTCATCGCCTCCAGCTTGCCGCGCTTGAGATTCTGGATCGCCAGCCCGGAATAAGTGATTTCGCCGCTTCCAGCGGCGCTGCCGCTCGCGTCGAAGGTCATCGTCAGCGTCGGAGCCGCGACTGATGATGCCGTGATGCTCGCGTATTGTTCGAGCACATAACGATAAATGTCGAACAAGGTACCGCCCGCAGGTGGATTGCCGCCGCGGAGGGGGCCGGCATAGTCCCGCAGAGTGAGCTGCGGGATCTTGTAGGATGCCTTCAGCTTCGCGGCGCCGACTTGGTCCAGGGCGACTTCGAAGCCGCCGATGTCGATACTGTCGGCCGAGAAGCTGGCATCGTCGATCAGGCGAACGCCGGTGCCCTTGATGCCGGCGATCTTGACCTGCGCTTGCGGCTGGCCGGCTGGTATGATTGCAATGTCCTCGATCGTCAGCGTCCGGGTCGCGAGCTCGAACGTGATCTTGCCATGGCTCGCCTTGCCGCCGCCTGCGCGGAGACGCTCGAACGCCGCCTCGACCTCGCTGGTCGCCCGATGCTGGACATAGAGGTTGAAGCCGAACCACCCTCCCGCAGCGAGCGCGGCAGCCACGATCAGGCCGATCAGGATTCGCTTCATTCCCAGCTCCAGTTGCTCGTTTCGCACCGCGCAACCTGCCATATTCGCGAAACGCCGCGCGGTCCAGAGAAAGCTATGGTTTCAAATATTTGACGGCGCGCCCTGTTGACGGGGATGCAATCGGATGTTGCCACCGGGCCTTCGGCCGTGCTTCATCCCGTTTCCATGACCCGGAAATACGGTCCGCTTGGGCCGTCGAATCGTGCATTTTTGAGGCCGGTAACGCGAGGCGAGACACCGCATGTCGTCCTATTCTGATGATCTCCACCAGGCGGCGCTTGCCTACCACCGTCTGCCGCGCCCTGGAAAGCTCGAGATCCAGGCAAGCAAGCCGCTTGCCAACCAGCGCGACCTCGCGCTGGCCTATTCGCCGGGCGTCGCCGCGGCCTGCACCGAGATCGCCAAGAACCCGGCCGAGGCGGCCACGCTCACCACGCGCGCCAACCTGGTTGCCGTGGTCTCCAACGGCACCGCGGTGCTCGGCCTAGGCAATATCGGTCCGCTGGCTTCCAAGCCGGTGATGGAAGGCAAGGCGGTCCTGTTCAAGAAATTCGCCGGCATCGACGTGTTCGACATCGAGATCGCCGCCGACACCATCGACCGTGTGGTCGAGACCGTGGCCGCGCTGGAGCCGACCTTCGGCGGCATCAATCTGGAGGACATCCGCGGACCGGAATGCTTCGAGATCGAAGCGCGCTTGAAGGAGCGCATGAAGATTCCGGTCTTCCACGACGACCAGCACGGCACTGCGATCATCGTCGCCGCCGCCATCACCAATGGTCTGAGGCTGAACGGCAAGAAGCTGTCCGAGGTCAAGATCGTCGCGTCGGGGGCAGGGGCCGCGGCGATTGCGACACTCAATCTCCTGGTCTCGATGGGCGCGCAGCGCAAGAACATCTGGGTCTGCGACATCGACGGCCTCGTGCACGAGGGCCGCAACACCTCGATGGACCGCTGGAAGGCGGTCTATGCGCAGAAGACCGACAAGCGCACGCTCGCCGACGTGATCGGCGGCGCCGACATCTTCATCGGACTCTCGGCACCCGGCGTGCTCAAGCCGGAGATGGCCAAGGCGATGGGCGACAAGCCCCTGATCATGGCGCTCGCCAATCCGGTGCCGGAAATCATGCCGGAAGAGGCGCGCAAGGCGCGCCCCGACGCCATGATCTGCACCGGCCGTTCCGACTACCCGAACCAAGTCAACAACGTCCTCTGTTTTCCCTTCATCTTCCGTGGGGCGCTCGACGTCGGCGCCACCGCGATCAACGAGGAGATGAAGCAGGCCGCCGTCGAGGCCATCGCGCAGCTCGCGCGCGAGGCGCCGTCGGATGCCGTCGCGCAGGGTTTCGACACCGGCGAGACGCAGGGCTTCGGTCCGGGCTCGCTGATCCCGAGCCCCTTTGATCCCAGGTTGATCTTGCGCATCGCGCCGGCCGTGGCGAAGGCGGCGATGGAATCGGGCGTCGCAACGCGCCCCATCACCAATTTCGACGAATACACCGCGCTGCTCGAGCGCTTCGCCTTCCGCTCCGGCCTCGTCATGAAGCCGATGTTCGCCAAGGCCAAGACCCAGCCGGTGCGCGTGATCTATGCCGAAGGCGAGGACGAGCGCGTGCTGCGCGCCACGCAAGTCGTGCTGGAGGAAAAGCTGGCTCGGCCGATCCTGGTCGGCCGTCCGTCGGTCGTGGAGGCGCGCATCAAGCGCTTCGGCCTCTCGATCCGGGCCGGCAAGGATTTCGACCTCGTCAATCCCGAGGACGATCCGCGCTACCGTTCCTACGTGCAGTCCTATGTCGAGGTCGCCGGTCGCCGCGGCGTGACGCCGGATGCGGCTCGCACCGTGGTGCGCACCAACAATACGGTGATCGCCGCGCTCGCGGTCACGCGCGGGGAGGCGGACGCCATGCTCTGCGGCGTCGAGGGCCGCTACATGAGCCATCTGCGCCATGTCCGCGAGATCATCGGATTCTCGCCGGGGATCAGCGACTATGCGGCGCTGGCGCTATTGATCACCAGCAAGGGCGCCTTCTTCATCGCCGACACGCAGGTTCGCCCCAATCCGAGCGCGGAGGAGCTCGCCGAGATCGCATCGCTCGCCGCGGTCCACGTCCAGCGCTTCAACATCAAGCCGAAGATCGCCTTCATCTCGCACTCGGATTTCGGCAGTTACGACACCGATTCCTCACGCAAGATGCGGCTGGCGACCCAGCTTCTGAAGGATAGGCATCCGGAGATCGAGGCCGACGGCGAAATGCAGGGCGACACCGCACTCTCCGCAGCTGCGCGAAGGATGGTGCTGCCGCATTCCAAGCTGGAGGGCGAGGCCAACATCCTGATCATGCCGACCCTGGATACCGCCAACGTCGCCTATCAGATGATCAAGTCGCTGGCGGACGCGCTGCCCGTCGGCCCGATCCTGGTCGGCCCGGCGCGGCCCGCGCATATCCTCACCCCCTCGGTGACGGCACGCGGCATCCTCAACATGACCGCAGTCGCCGTGGTGGAAGCGCAGGAACGCGCCTCGCGGCAGCAGCCGACGTTGTTTACGTAAGGCCTCAACGTCCCTCGAAGTCGTCATGCCCGGGCTTGTCCCGGGCATCCACGTTCTTTGTGCGGTGGGACAGCTCGTGGATGGCCGGGTCAAGCCCGGCCATGACGCCGAGAGAGTAGTACTCAGCTCATCCCAGCTGGTTCGATTCCGCTAGGGAGCGCCAACTTTGAATTCCTATCAGTTCGCCATTTCCCCGTTTGTAAACTGGCGCACGACTCTCCATAATCTCTTCAAGCGTTCTGCGCTCCGAGCTTGCCAAGAGGCCGATCATGCCAGCGTTCGTGACTTTCGGGCGAATCCTGTTCGCCGTGCTGTTCATCTACACGGGCGCGACCAAGCTGTTTGCCATCCAGGCCACCGCCGACGTCATCGCAACCAAGCTCGTGGTGCCCGATGTCGTCGCGCCTTATGCCCAGCAGGTCGAGACGGCGACCGCCATGACCACGCCGCAGCTCTTGGCGATCGCGATCGGGGGGCTCGAGATCATCGCAGGGCTGATGATCGCGCTGAATTTCGGCGCGCGTTTCTTCGCGATGCTGCTGATCGTTTACGTCGCCGTCGCGACCGTCCTGTTCTACGATTTCTGGAACATGGCGGCGCCCGACAACGCCAAGATGCTGGTCGACGCGCTCAAGAACCTCTCGATCATCGGCGCGCTCTGCATGATCATCGGCTATGGCCGCACCACGCGCCCGGCCGAGGCGGCCTACGGCGACGTCTAGCGGTCACTCCGCTCTCGGCGGCGCGATCTCGCGCATCCAGCGGGAAATCGTCGCGCTGCTCGCTCCATCGCTGCCGCGCTGTCGGCCGAGCAGGGCGGCCTCCCGTGCGGCGCGGGGCGTGATGCCGTAGGAGGCCTTGAACGAGCGCGTGAAGTGCGCGTCGGTGCCGAGCTGCCAGCGCCGTGCCACCTCGCTGATCCGGGGGCCCCGCGCGCCCGAATTGGCGAGGTCGAAGAAGGCGCGGTGCAGCCGGCGGCTGCGGATGTAGTCGGCGATGCCGCCGACCGGCGCGAACAGCCGGTACAGCGAGGCCCGGGACAGGCCGAAATGGGCGGCGATCGAATTGGCCGACAGATCCTCGCTGGCAAGGCCAGCCTCGATGTATTGGCGGATCCGCATCAAGGACGGGCTTGCCGCGACGCTATGGTCGGCATCGGCCTCGCCACGTTCGATTTCGTTGCGAAGGCACGCGGCCAGCAGCGACACCGTGCCCTCGACCACGGATTGGCATTCGTCGAGGCCCATGCGCGGGGCAAATTCGAACAGGGCGGTGAGATGCCCCGCCAGCAATCGTGCGATCACGCTGCTGCCCGGCAGGACCAGGCCGTGCAGATCGTCGACCCGCAAGAGATGGGCGGCGAACATCGGGCGCGGCACCACCAGCGTGACATTCTCGAATGCCGTCGCCTTGGTCTCCAGCGTCTGGGCGAGATCGAACAGGCAGATGTCGCCGGCGCGCACGCGCATCGGCCGTGTGCCGGCAACGCCGTCATAGCCGCCCTTCAGATAGAGCTGCAGGATGATGTGGTCGACGCCGCTGCGCGCGATCGTTTCGGCCGTCCGGCGGAAGCGCTGGCCGCTGGCACGGCTCAGCCCGATCAGCACCGGTCCCATGGCGTAGGAGCTGAGGTCGGCGCGAAACGGGCCCGGTTCGCCGGCGGCGAGCTCGTCCACCTCGAACAGCGTGGCGACGGCTTCCCGCCACGCTGCGATGTTTGCCTCCGTCTCCATCTGATCGGCGCTGAAGCCGAATGCCGGCAGCAGGGACGATATAGGGGCGACATCGTCATTCAATCCGGAAGCGTCCGTCGGACTAGTCGTCGTGCAGTCGTCGCTCATTCTGGCCGTGGGTTAGTTTTTGCTCTTTTGTCTCAGTCTATTGATGCGGTGTGTCGCAGCCGCCCGCTCGTATTGACGCCGCGCCTCGGACGTTGGCTATAGCGCCACGACCGCCGTCGGGGCCGATTTTCGGGTCTCGGCAAATATGCTAGCCGGCTTTGCGCTGGCCGGCGGCGGGACCAATTTTAGCACGGCACACCAGAAATATGCGGAACGGTATGATGTTGCCGGTACTGTGCATGGGGTTGTTTTTCCAGTTTGAGTCGGAGCGCCGCCGGCACTGCCGGCAGGCTACCCCCGCCGCCACGGGGTCACGGTCACTTCATGCGCCGCGTCGAGGAGGTAGGGCGCACCCGGCCTCATCCCGTGGGCAGCCAGCACCTCGTGAGGCGTCCGCTGGGGTACGCCGACGAAGCAGCCTTCACCGCCGGGCAGCCGCACATGCGGAGCCTCAGACAGCCAGAACGTGTCGTAGCGGTCCATGAACAGGTCGAACACGACCGGTCCGCCGATGACGGCGACCATGCCGGATGCGACGTCGGCGAAGGCGCAGGCTTCCTCGAAGCTCGCATGCTCAGGATTCCACAGCGTCGCGTTCGGCATCTCCGGATCGACGGTGAGGTCCCTGATTTTGCGGGTTAGGATCAGCCGCTTCCGCCTGGCCGAATTCGGCTGCTGCTCGTGCGAGTTGCGGCCGTGCACGATCAGCGCGGCGCGATCGAGCGCCTGCTCGAAGAACCGCTTGTCGCCTTCGAATTTCAACGTCTCAGGCATGATGTGCGACGGATCGGCGAGCATGCCGTCCGCGGAGACGATGACGTAGCCTTCGATACGGAAAGACAATTGCGACGGCTATTCGGAAACGGTGGTCACCACCGAATTGACCGGGCGCTGGCTCACCGTCGGCAGCTTGAGATCCTTGAGCAGCTCCTGGTCGTACTCCGGCAGCGTCGAGGCCGGGAACTTGGCGCGCATCGCTACCACCTTGTAGCCGCCGGCCTTCAGCCGCTTAAGCAGCTCGGGCAGGGCCTCCGCGGTGTGCTTCTGGAAGTCGTGCATCAGGATGATGCCCTTGCCCTTGGAGTCGAGCTTCTTCATCACGGTCTCGACGATCTTCTCGGGCTTGGAAGCCTTGAAGTCGAACGAGTCGATGTCGCAGGAGAAGCTCGCGACATTGCGGTTGCCGAGATAGGTGACCATCTCCGGCGGATGCTGCAGCGCCGGGAAGCGGAAGAACGGCGCGGGCGAGATGCCGCCGAGCGCCCACTTCACCGCCGCAAAGCCTTTCTCGATCTCGTCCTTGCGCTGCGCTTCGTTGAGCTTCTTGTTGTTGAGGTTCGCGTGCGACCAGGTGTGGGCGCCGATGGTGTGGCCGGCTGCGTAGACCTGCTTGAGGATCTCCGGCTCGTACGTCGCGTGCTTGCCGATGATGAAGAAGATTCCGGTGGTGCATTCGTCCGCGAGCGCCTTCAGCACCGCGGGCGTGTTGCGCGGCCAGGGGCCGTCGTCGAAGGTCAGCACGACCTCCTTGTCACGCAGGAAGTCGAGCTCCTTGAAGTGCTCGAAGCCGAAGCCGGGACCGCCCGTGGTGTCGATCTCGACGGTGCGGGCGACGCCGAGCGCGCCCGGTGTGTTGCAGGCCGCGCGGGCCGGCTGCGGCGGCTGTTTCGGCGGGGGCGGATTGACGAAGCCCGCCGGCGCCGCGGCCGCTGCTGCAGGCGCTGGAGCTGCAGGGGACGTTGCAGCCGCTGGTGTTGCCGCCGGCGCGGCTTGCGGTGCGGCCGCGGGCTTCGCGGCCGGCGTCTGCGACCATGCGGCGCCGGTCAGCGCCACCGACATCGCACCTGCTAAAATCAGTCCTGCCGCCACGCGCATGGTGATGTCCCTCGAGATTGATCCCGTTGTTCCGCCGTGGCTTTTCGCCTGCGGCAAAAACCGTCCTGCCCAAAACAATCCTAGCCTAGATGGTGGGCCGTCGCCATTGCAACGGCTGTTTGATGCCGCGCCGCAATTGTGCCCAGCCGGATGGCGTGCACCTGGATCAAGTGTCGGACAAGGCCCTTGCAATGGCGGTCTTGATCCGCGTGTCGGCCGGCTCGACGGCGGATGGAAATACCTCGGCGATATAGCCGTCGCGGCCGATCAGGTATTTGTGGAAGTTCCAGCGCGGAACTTCCTTCGGTCGGGCCTCCGCGGCCCATTTGTAGAAGGGATGCGCCCTCGCACCGACCACCGCAGCCTTGGCTGTGATCGGGAAGGTAACGCCATATTGGTGGTGTGCGGTCTGCGTGATCTCGCTGCCGCCACCGGGCTCCTGGCCACCGAAATCGTTGGACGGCACGCCGATCACGGTGAGCCCGCGCCCGCGAAACTCGTTCCAGATCTCCTGCAGGCCGGCATATTGCGGCGTGTAGCCACAGAGCGAGGCCGTGTTCACCACCAGCAGCGGTTTGCCGGTGAACGTGGCGAGGCGGATGTCGTCGCCTGACAATGCGGGGAAGGAGAAGGCGTAGGCCGAGATCCGGCTCATGGCGCCATCAGCGAGGGCGCGCGTGACAGGCGCGAACGCGCCCACAAGCGCGACGCTCAGCACGGTTCTGCGATTCATCATGACGGCGTCCCCCGAGATGATCCGAGGGCAGATTACTCCGCCACTGCGGCCTCGCGCGTCAACACCGCGTTATCGGTCCTGCGAGAGAGCTAGTACAGGCGGACGATGAAGTCGGTGCCTTCGCCGGTCTCGCCCTGGTTGATGCCCTGGTCGGAGACGATGATCGAGCCGCCTGACGTCAGCATCTCGTTGATCTTCGCCATGGTCTCAGTGGGGACCGAGATGCGGTTGAGGGCTTCGGCCGGGCTGTCCGGCGTCACCACCGGTTTTGCGGCGACGGGGATCACGGCGGCACCGCGCTGGCGGCGCGCCACGCGGCTGTCGTCCTCGCGCGCCGCGGAACGGGCGGACACGGGCAGCGACACCACCGACCAGCGCAGCGTGTTGGCATCGGCTTTGTCGAGCTCGGCGGTGAAGACATGCGTGCCGAGCGGCCGGTCGCTCGCGGCGATCGTGACAGGCACCTCGAACAGCGGCGCAAAATTCTGCCGCACATAGAGCTTGGAATCCTTGCGGCTGATGAAGACGGCAATCTGGCCGGCCCGCTTGGGTGTGTCCGGCTTTGCCGCCGGCGCAGGATCGGTGAGGCGGCCCTCGTCCTTCTTTGCATCGGGTGCGGTGGCGAGCGCCGGCGCATCGGGTGCCTTCGCGGCTTCGGTTTTGACCGGCTCGACTTTGTCGGCGGGCTTGTTCTCGTTCGCCGGCTTGGCGGCGTCTTCGGACGCAGGCTTGGCCGCTTCGGCCGTCTTGACCTCGCCGGCCGTCGCGGCGGCTTCCTCGCGCGCAGCCGCTTGGCCGGTGGTAACGTCCGACAACACGGCGTGGCCTACCGAGGTGCGCAGCTCGACCACGCTGTCGGCGCTGGCCGTCTTGGTCTCGACCGGGCTGGCTTCGGTCGTGCCTTTATCGGCCTTGTCAGCGACATTGGTCTGCGGCGCGAGGCTGGCGACGGGCTGCGGCGGCACGCGCATCGAGGCAAGCGCGGGATGGGAGAAGCTTTGCGGCGACACCTGGCCCGGCGCCACGATCACGCGCGCGCCCATCCTGGTCCAGTTCCACATCTTCATCGCGAACGCCATGGGCATGCGGATGCAGCCATGCGAGGCCGGATAGCCCGGCAGCGCGCCAGCATGCATCGCGACGCCGGACCAGGTGATCCGCTGCATGTACGGCATCGGCGCGCCGCTATAGAGGTTGGAACGGTGGAATTTGTGCTTCTGGATGATGCTGAACACGCCCATCGGCGTCGAGTGGCCCTTCATGCCCGTCGACACCGGTGATTCCGCGAACACACCGGCTTTGTCGTAGACCGTCACCTTCTGCCGCTCGATCGAGACGACAATGACGAGCGGCCCTTGCGGCTTGGTGCCGGCTTCCTTCTCGACGACGACGTCCTTCTTGCTTGCGGCGCCGCGCTTTTGCGGCTTCTGGCGCGGTATTTCGGGAAGCCGGTTCGGCCGGGCGTAGTAGGGCCGGTCGGAATAGTCCGTCCAGTAATAAAATGCTGCGTTCGCCTCGCTGGTCGCGCCGATCGCACCCGCCGCCGTCAAAATGGCGACCTGCCACAGCCGTGCAGGCTTGGCAGAAGAACCCCACCCGTTCACGCTGTTCATGTTCGAATCCATAATCCAAATCAGACGTTAGTCTCGCAAAGGGGATACGCGTTCACCAGCAGCGCGGTTCTGTCATCAGCTACTTTTGTCCAAGGCGTAGCAAAAAAGCCTCACGGAGCGGTAAACGGCGGCCGCGTCCGCTCCCTCCGCCGCCTTCCTGAGCGCCGCTTGCGTTCCTACATTGCGGGGACTTGTTAGCGGAGAACTTCATGTCATCTCGTTTCCCCGGTCTTTCGAGCATCCGTCTGAAGGGCCTCGCTTTATTCCTCCTGGCTCTGACTGCGCCAATGGCGTCGGCATCTGCGGCCGACGAACCTGATCTGATCTTCCGCCGCTCTACCGTGTTCAAATGGATGAGCCCGAACGACAAGCTCGCGACCTATGGTCTCGACGATCCCGAAGTCGAAGGCGTCGCCTGTCATTTCACGGTGCCGGAGAAGGGCGGCTTCAAAGGCTGGCTCGGCCTTGCCGAGGAGGTCTCGGATATCTCGCTGGCCTGCCGCCAGGTCGGTCCGGTTAAGTTCAAGCACAAGATGGAGCAGGGCGACGACATGTTCCGCCAGCGCCGGTCCCTGTTCTTCAAAAAGATGCAGATCGTGCGCGGCTGCGACGCCAAGCGCAACGTGCTGGTCTACATGGTTTATTCAGACAAGCTGATTGAAGGCTCGCCCAAGAACTCGACGTCGACCGTGCCGATCATGCCGTGGGGACCGGCGGACGCAAACGTCCAGAAGTGCGGCGAGTTCTTCACGCAATGAGGCGCTCCGCGTTCACTCCTGCGACGCGCTCGCGGTCACCCGGTGGCGATCGCGCGGCCTCGCAAGGCGCGATCCGGTCAGCCGCACGAATGTCTGCGGCGCGGCCTCGAAGCCGCGGCTCGATTGCAGCGCCATTGCGCCGGTGCTGCCGCGAATGATCGGTTGATCTGCGCGCTCCGTCGGTGGATTTTCATCGCGCGGCGTTGCGCGATTTCCCGCCATCATGGCCATCCCTCACGTGAATGCGCCCGATGATCCGGGCGTCTCGGTTTCGATGGCTTGGGTCGTTGTTGAACCAATTCCGGTTCGACAGGATCCAGCCTTCTTTTGCCGCCCTTTCAGCAGAAAAACGTAAAATGCATGTGAAGCGCGCGCGGCGGCCGCGTGACGACGCTTGGGCGGGTGCATGTCCGGGCCGGCGCCGGAACTTGGCAGGCGACTATGGCCTGCCGCGAGACCTGTCTGAAATAATTGGCATTTTCCGAGAATTGTTTCGTCGCCGCGGCCAGAACGAAACAATTCTCACGAAGACGAAACCATTTTCAGCGTTTCGCGCATCACGCGCGAAACCGCCCATGGTTATCAGGCTCATAACGACGACGGCGCACCGCCGGCCACCGAATTGGGACACAGATCATGCGCGCGCTCAGCTTCATCCTGGCTTTCGGTTTCGTGCTCGCCGGCTCCTCGTTGGCGGGTGTGCCCGACGGCAATCTCCCTGGAGTCGGAACTTTCCAGTACAGCGGCTCGCCCGTTGCGGTTCCGGCCGCTCAGCCGATCATGGTTGCCGCGCGCTTCTGACCGCCCACAACAAAACAGCCGGCAAAGCCTATCATGTTGCTTCGTCTCTGCGCCGCAGCGTTCGTGTCCCTTCTGACCATCAGCTCCGTTCAGGCGCAGGTCCGCTCACCGTCCAGGCTACCCGATCCGCGTGGCGAGTTCGTGCGCCAGTGTGCGCCGCGCATGCTCGGGCGATGGGAGCATCCGGAAGCGGTCTGCGGCTGCCTGCACGATCACGCCGCCGCGGCCGTCGAGGATCGCGATCTGCGCGAAGCGCTGCTGCGCGGCATCAGCGAGACCGGCGTGCCCACCATCGAGACCGATTGGCTACCGGCCTCCAAGCACAGCGAGATCGGCCCGACCTTCACGAAGATCGCCAAACCGACCCTCCAGTGCATGTTCGATCCGGCGAAGTAGCTTCCCGGATCCTTACTTCGTTTTCGGTCCGTGCCGCGGCACGCAGGAGCTCGTGCGCGAGACTCCTTTGTCGGTCATCTTCGCGCCGCGCACTTCCCTGAGCTGACCGGCGGGGCAGGTTCCGTCATCCACGAGCACGCGCTGGCCGAGCTTCAGATCGCCGATGTCCTGCTCGCGTCCGACTGTGGCAGCGCGTGCCGTCGAGACAAGTGCGATGGAGATCAGCAGCGAGAGGCAGGTCGTGTGGCGCAGCAGCATGATGTGAGGTCCCGGAATCGATGCCGCAATCTAGGGAGCGGCGGGCGATTCTGATAGTGAAGCTTCGTCAGGCCCGGCGGGCCGGTTTTCCTTTTGCGGCCAAGGCTGCGCGCGATTCCCTCGCGAGACGTTCGGCGGAGGCCACGAGCTGCGGCACGGGATGTCCAGAAAATCCCAGCACGAAGCCGGGCAGGGGACGCCCGCGCGAATAGGTGTCGGCCAATAGCCAGCCTTCGGCGTCGGCCGCTTGCTTGGCATGCGCCGCCACCGCCGGATCGACGGCAGGATCGAATCGGGCGACAAGATGCAGGCCTTGTGAGGGCACCGGCACCGAAAGCGCGCCACCGGATGCGATTTCCAGCCTCTCGGCGAGCACGTCGCGCGCCTCGCGATAGAGTTTCCGCACGCGCTTCAGATTCGCCGCGAAGGCGCCGGAATTGAGCATGTCCGCCACCGCGCCCTCCATCAGCGTGCCGGGAAAGCGGTCGAGCGCCGCCCGCGCCGTCGTCACGTCCGCGATCAGGCGTTCGGGCAGCGCGCAATAGCCGATGCGCAAGCCCGGAAACAGCGTCTTGGCAAAGGTGCCGAGATAGATCACGCGCTGGAGGCGATCGATGCCGGCGAGTGACATCAGCGGCGCGCCGTCATAGCGGAACTCGCTGTCGTAATCGTCCTCGAGCACGAATGCGCCGGCCTGTTTGGCCCAGTCCAGAAGCTCGAGTCGTCGCGGCATCGACATCTGCACGCCAAGCGGAAACTGGTGCGACGGCGTAACGTAGGCCGCGCGCGCGGACGGCGCCGCGATGCGGCCTTTGGCGACGCGCATCCCGTGCTCGTCCACCGGGACGGGCACGGCGCGATAACCGCAATGGGCGATGGTTTTTCGCGCGGCGGGATAGCCCGGGTCCTCGCACCAGACCTGGTCGCTGGATTTCAGGATCGCGCTCAGCACGATGCGCAGCGCGTGCAGCGTGCCCGAGGTCAGCATGATCTGGTCGGGATCGCAACGCAGCCCCCGCGCCGACAACAGATGGTCGGCGATCGCCACGCGCAGCTCGCGGCTGCCGCGAGGGTCGCCGTAATGCAGGTGCTCGGTTCCGAATGCGCGCATGCGGCGGCCGACGAAAGCGCGAAAGCGCTGCACGGCGCGTTCGTCGATATGGGTGCAGCCAAGCGCAAACGCGCCTTGCTTTGGAGCTTCGAGAACGACCTTCGGCTTGTTCGGCTCGGCCGCGCGCTGGGGGATACGCGCCGCGACGAACGTTCCGGAGCCGACCGTTGCGTCGGCAAAGCCGTCGGCGATCAGGCGCTCATAGGCGGTGACGACGGCGTTGCGGCGGAAGCCGGTCTGCCTCGCCAGCGTCCGCGACGGCGGCAGCGGCTCGCCCGGCCTGACCAGGCCGGAGACGATCATCTCGCAGAGCGCCTGATAGAGCCGGTGCGCGGCGGAAGCGCCGGCCGTGACGTGAGGGCCGGTGAGATCGAGCGGAAGCTCGGGCTTGGTTCGGGAGGAATTGGTCGGAATTTTTTGCATGGAATTGGAACTATCGCAGACCAAATGCGCCGCTACAACTGCTCCGGATTTCTTCCATCCGAGCAGGAGCGGCCGTGAGCCAGACCGAGACCTCGAATTCCTATCCGACATCGGCACGCAACCAGGTGAAGCGCCGGCACGACCGCGGCTTCTATGATCACGACACGGTTCACCGCATCCTGGATTCCTCGATGCTGTGCCACGTCTCCTACGCAATCGACGGCCAGCCCTATTGCACGCCGACCTTCTTCTGGCGCGAGGGCACCAGGCTGTATTGGCACGGATCGAGCGCCAGCCGCATGCTACGCAACCAGAGCAAGGGCGAGCGCGTCTGCCTGACGGTCGCCCATCTCGACAGCCTCGTGCTGGCACGCTGCGGCTTCAACCATTCCGCCGACTACCGCGCCGTGATGGCGTTCGGCACGGCCTATCTCGTCACCAACCCTGATGAGAAGGAGCGGGCGGTGATCGCGATGGTCAATCGCTTCTTCCCGGATCGCACCGCCGGCCTGCGACAGAGCACCACGCAGGAAATCAAGGCGACGTCCTTCATCGCAATGGAAATCGAGGAAGCCTCGGCCAAGATCCGCGCCAAGGGCGTCGCCGACGACGACGAGGACTATGCGCTGCCGATCTATGCGGAGCGCATTCCGGTCCGCACCGTGCTCGGCGCCCCCGAACCGTGCCCACGCCTGCTCGATGGTGTGAGTCGGCCTGCGACTCTGAACGGCTATTCCGAAGGCCGGCTGCTCGAAGATGCATTGCGGGATGCATATTTTCTGGAGTACCCGAACGGCTGAAATCGGCTAGTTTGCGCGCTCCCTGGGACCATTGGAATGTCTGGAGTCGCCCGAATGAATGCCGAAACGCAGCAGCGGATTCTTGACGCCGTCGACAGCGGCTTCGAGGCTCAGCTTGCAACCACCCGCGATTTCGTCGCGATCCCTTCGACCCGCGGGGCGGAGGGACCATGCCAGGACATGATCGGCGATCTCCTGCGCGAACGCGGCTACGAGGTCGACGACTGGCATATCGACGTCGAGGATTTGAAGGATCTGCGCGGCTTCGGTCCGATCGAGCACGACTTCTCGAAGGCGCGATCCGTGGTGGGAACTTACCGTCCGAGAACCAATGGCGGCAAGTCGCTGATCCTGCAAGGGCACTGCGATGTGGTGCCGGCCGGTCCGCTAGAATTGTGGGAAACGCCGCCATTCGCGCCGGTCATCAAGGACGGCAAGATGTTCGGCCGCGGTGCCTGCGACATGAAGTCCGGGACGATCGGTGCGCTCTATGCGCTGGACGCGATCAAGGCCGCGGGCTTCAGGCCGACGGCGCGGATCCATTTCCAATCGGTGATCGAGGAGGAGAGCACCGGTGTCGGCGCACTCTCGACGCTGCAACGCGGCTATCGCGCGGACGCCTGCTTCATTCCGGAGCCGACCGGCGGCAAGATGGTGCGCTCCCAGGTCGGCGTGATCTGGTTCCGCCTCCGCGTGAAGGGGCATCCGACCCACGTTGCCTTCGCAGGCTCCGGCGCGAACGCGATCATGGCGGCATATCACCTGATCCAGGCGCTGCAAAAGCTCGAGATCGAATGGAACGAGCGGGCCAAGGCCGACCGTCACTTCAAGACGCTCGACCATCCCGTCAACTTCAACGCCGGCATCATCAAGGGCGGTGACTGGGCCTCGAGCGTGCCGGCCTGGTGCGATGTCGACTGCCGGATTGCGGTGTTGCCGGGCTGGTCGATCGCCGATCACCAGAAGGAGATCATGGCTTGCGTCGCCGCCGCTTCGCGAAACCACCGCTTCCTCGCCAACAATCCGCCGCAGGTCGAATGGTCCGGCTTCCTGTCGGAAGGCTATGAGCTGACCAACGCCGCGGAGCCTGAGGCTGCGTTCGGAAAGGCCTTCAACAGCGTCTATGGCGGCACGCCAGAGGACCTCGTCTTCACGGCACTGACCGACACGCGCTTCTACGGCCTCAACCACGGCATCCCGAGTCTGTGTTTTGGTGCCAGCGGAGGCGAGATGCACGGCTTCAACGAGTTCGTCGACCTGGAGTCATTGAAGAAGGCGACCAAGGCGATGGCGCTGTTCATCGCGGAATGGTGCGGCGTGGAGAAGGCGTAGGCCTCTTCGCCGTCATTGCGAGGAGCCCTTGCGACGAAGCAATCCAGGCTGTTGCCGCGGAGACAGACTGGATTGCTTCGCTGCGCTCGCAATGACGGATGATAGTCCTGTAGAATCGGCAAAGGCGCACTTGCGCCGTGCCCACCACCTTTCTCTCAGATGAACCAGGATGGTGGGGCACGCTCCGCTTTGCCCACCCTACGACACCTCGGCTCGTAGCGGTCGGTGCCCAATCCACCGGCTCCCTCAAATCCTTTAAGCTTAAAAGAAAGACTAGGATGCCGCCCTGACCGGTGGCAGACTGGCGTTCGTTCGTCGGACGAGTCCTCGGGAGCAACGATGCGCGATTGGGATGACGCTTATGCCAATTCGGCCCACATCCCGGGCTCGGACAAGCTGCCGGCGCTGTGGGCGGAGCGGGCGGCGGCCTACCGCGCCGGGATGAGGGAATTTCGCCCCGACATCGCCTACGGCGCCGGCGAGCGCCAGAAGCTCGATCTGATCCTGCCTGACGGCGACAGCAAGGGTCTCGTCGTCTTCGTCCATGGCGGCTACTGGATGCGCTTCGACAAATCGACCTGGACCGATCTCGCCGAAGGTGCGCGGCATCATGGCTGGACGGTGGCGCTGCCGAGCTACACGCTGGCACCGGCTGCCCGCATCTCCGATATCACTGCGGAAATCACTGCCGCGATCGCCAAAGCGGCATCGCTCGTCTCGGGGCCGATCCGGCTCGCCGGCCATTCCGCCGGCGGCCATCTCGTCACGCGCATGCTGTGCGACGACAGCCGGCTCGAGTCCGCCGTCTACAACCGCATCGCCGGTACGCTCTCGATCAGCGGCCTGCACGACTTGCGTCCGCTCCTGAAGACGGGGATGAACGAGACGCTGCGAATGACGATGGAGGAGGCGACGCTGGAAAGCGCGGCGCTGCATCTGCCACGAGGGCATTCGCCCGTGACGGCCTGGGTCGGCGGGAGCGAGCGGCCCGAATTCATCCGCCAGTCCGATCTGATGGCCAATATCTGGACCGGCTTCGACGTGCCGACGCACCTCGTCGTCGAGCCCGGCCTCAACCATTTCACGGTGATCGATGGGCTCAAGGATCCGTCGTCACAGATCACCGCGCGCCTGATCGGCCTCGACGGATGAGGCCAGGGACGATCGATCGAGAGGGCCAGCCATGACGTCCAGCGATTACGATCCCACAAGCGAAGGCGCCGAGACCGATTTCACCCGGCGCATGTCCTACGGTGATTATCTCGCGCTGGACGCGATCCTCGGTGCGCAGCATCCGCTGTCGGAGGCGCATGACGAGATGCTGTTCATCATCCAGCATCAGACCACGGAACTGTGGATGCGGCTCGCCATCCACGAGCTCGCGGCTGCGCGCCGTGCGATCTCACGGGATGAGGTGCAACCCGCGATGAAGATGCTCGCGCGGATGTCGCGCATCTTCGAGCAGCTGAACGGGGCCTGGGACGTGCTGCGCACAATGACGCCGAGCGAGTATACCCGCTTCCGCTCGCAGCTTGGACAATCCTCGGGCTTCCAGTCGCGGCAATACCGGCTGATCGAATTTCTGCTCGGCAACCGCAACCACGCCATGCTGAAGCCGCACGCGCACGATGCGGAGACGATCAAGCTGCTCGAAGCCGAGCTCGCGACGCCGAGCCTCTATGACGAGGTGCTGCGGCTTGCCGACCGCAACGGGCTCAAGATGCCTGCTGCGGTGCTGGCGCGCGACGTTCGCGAAACCCACAGCTTCAACGAAGGCGTGCTGCAGGCCTGGCGGATCGTCTACGAGGCGCCAGAAACCCACTGGATGCTCTACGAACTGGCCGAGAAGCTGGTCGATTTCGAGGACTATTTCCGGCGCTGGCGCTTCAACCACGTCACCACGGTCGAGCGCGTCATCGGCTTCAAGCGTGGTACCGGCGGCACTGGCGGCGTCAGTTATCTCAAGCGCATGCTCGAGGTCGAACTATTTCCCGAGCTCTGGCGCGTGCGTACGATTTTGTAGGGATGTCCATGACCCGGCTTCGCGTTTACGACGATACCAGAGCCTTGTTCCATTTACCTGACGGCGTGATCTATCTCGACGGCAACTCGCTTGGCGCGTTGCCGCTGGGCGTTGCCGAGCGTGTCAACCGCGTGATCACCCAGGAATGGGGCAACGAGCTGATCCGCGCCTGGAATAGTGCAGGCTGGTATGTGCAGCCGCGCCATGTCGGCGACCGCATCGCGCGGTTGATCGGCGCGGATGCAGGCTCCGTGATGGTCGGAGACACGCTGTCGCTCAAGGTCTATCAGGCGCTCGCTGCCGCGCTCGACATGAACGTCTCGCGCAAGGTGATCCTGTCGGATACCGGCAACTTCCCGACTGACCTCTACATGGCCGAGGGCCTGATCGAAACGCTCGGACGCGGCCATCAATTGCGCCTGGTAGCACCGGAGGAGATCGAGACCGCATTGTCGGAGGAGGTCGCGGTGCTCTACATCACCGAGGTCGACTACCGCACCGGCCGCCGCCACGACATGGCGAAGTTGACCGCGAAAGCGCATGCGCTCGGCATCGTCACGGTTTGGGATCTCGCCCATTCCGCCGGCGCGCTGCCGGTCGATCTCGCCGGGAGCGGCGCCGATTTCGCCGCGGGGTGCACCTACAAATATCTCAACGCCGGCCCCGGCGCGCCGGCCTTCCTCTATGTCGCACCGCGCCATGCCGACGGCGCGCGCGCCGCGCTGTCGGGGTGGATGGGCCACGCAAAACCGTTTGCGTTCGAGCTTGCCTATGCGTCCGCGGGCGGCGTCGAGCGCATGCGCGTCGGCACCCCGCCGGTGCTCGCCATGGCGGCGTTGGAGGCCTCGCTCGATATCTGGGACAAGGTCGATATCGCAGAGGTTCGTGCGCGTTCGCTGGCGCTGGGCGATCTCCTGATCGGTGAAGTCGAGCGCCGCTGTCCGCAACTCAAGCTCGTGACGCCGCGCGACCATGAGCGGCGTGGCTCGCAAGTCTCCTTCGCCTTCGCCGGCGGCTACGCCGCGATGCAGGCCCTGATCGCGCGCGGCGTCATCGGTGATTTCCGCGCGCCCGACATCATGCGCTTCGGCCTCACGCCGCTTTATGTTGGAGCGGACGAGATCATGCGCGCGGCGGAGATCATCGAAGAGGTGATTGCCAACGAGATTTGGCGCCGGCCGGAGTACCAGGTCGTGAATGCGGTGACGTGAAGGACGCTTCTCA
Source organism: Bradyrhizobium sp. CCBAU 45321 (assembly GCF_028128975.1). Lineage (NCBI taxonomy): Bacteria > Pseudomonadati > Pseudomonadota > Alphaproteobacteria > Hyphomicrobiales > Nitrobacteraceae > Bradyrhizobium > Bradyrhizobium sp. CCBAU 45321. Next base: position 233,375 of record NZ_LFKZ01000131.1, on the reverse strand, counting down.
GATGTCCGGGATGATTACCTCGGACGTCATTGCTTTGCCGAGCGGGGCAATTCACGTTGAGACAACAATGAATTGGGAGGACTTTTGATGACGCCGCTCGAGAAGCTTAAAGCGATGAAGATGCCGTTCGCCGAACTCAAGGGCGTCGAGTTTGTCGAGGCGGAGAAGGACCGCGTGGTGGCGCGGATGACGGTCCGGCCCGAACTCTGCACGCTTCACCACACCATCCACGGCGGGGCCGTGATGGCGCTGGCCGATTCCGTCGGCGCGGCGGCGACCGTGATCAATTTGCCCGAGGATGCCAAGGGGACCACCACGCTGGAGAGCAAGACCAATTTCATCGGCGGGGCCAAGGAGGGGGCCACGGTCATCGCCACCGCCACCCCGGTGCACAGGGGTCGGCGGACCCAGGTCTGGACCACCAGATTGGAAACCGAGGACGGCAAATTGGTTGCGGTTGTGACCCAGACCCAGCTGGTCCTGTGAAACTGCGGGACTTTGATTTTATTAACGAATTGGTCGCTTCGGTGCCCGAAACTTGGGCAGGTCTCCGTCTTGAAAATCATGGTGCGATGCACAATATAGGAGGCCTAGGGATTCGAACGCCTCCTCGAGGGAACACCAAGAGGAGTTCTGACGTGGTACTTGAAGACGCCGTCCGTACCGTTCCCGGCTATGTACGGACCCTGATCCAGCAGGAAGAATTGCCGCTCCTGCGCGATCACCTGCTGAGGCTTGATGCCGGCAGCCGGCATGACCGTTTCAACGGCTTTCTCGACGACAGCTTCATCGAGCGCTATGCCGCCCGCTGTGCCGAGGACGGCACCGTGATCGTTGCCTATATCGTCGATGGCGTGGTGCGCGGCGCGGCCGAGCTGCACCCGCCGGAGGACGGTTCCTTGCCGGAGGTCGCCTTTAGCGTGGAAGCCTCAGCGCGCCGCCAGGGCGTCGGCACCGTGCTGTTCCGCCGCCTGATCGCAGAGGCCCGCTGGAAGGACTACAAACAGCTGCGCATCACCACGGGCGCGGACAATCATGCGATGCGGGCGCTCGCCAGGAAGTTCGGGGCCCATCTGGCTTTCCGCCACGGTGAATCGACCGGCACGATCGACCTCGCCAAGACGCCCGAGGCCGAGCTTGCCGATCTCGCGGCCTCGCCGTTCACGGCTGGGCGCGCGCTCCTCAGCTTCAACAGCACGTGCTGGAAGCTGATCTCGAGCATGTACGGCAATCGCGCCGCATAACCGGGAATTGCGGACAGGAATCACAAAGCGGACCGGCCAGGCCGGTCCGCTTTCGTGTTCGGTGCGATGAAAGGAATGCTCAGCTGCGCGTGCCGGCGCCGAAGCGGCGGACGACGCGGCGTTCGACCACGACGGAGCGCTGCGCGCCCTGTTCGCCGGCGATCACGCGCGTGGCGGTGATGCGGCTGTTGGTGCGGGCCTGCTTCTTCACCTCGGCCTGGACGACGTCGAGCGGCATTCCCATCAAGGCTGCGGCGATCTCGGCCTGCTGCGCCTGGTCGTCGGTGATGCCGACAGCGGCGAAGATCGCCTCGTCCAGGGTCGGGGGATCGTGGCGGACGCGCCGCGTGCCATATTTGGTATTCCAGTCTGCGCTCATAACGGCCTCATCTTGATGCCGGGATACCTAGTGCCGCCAATGTTGCATTGCAATATGAAATCGGTGCGGCATCTCAGCTATGCACCGGTCTGGTGTCACAGCGGTGACGCAGCACCTGCGCCGCCCTCCACCCGTTGCTGAGGCCAACGTTTCAGCGCGGCGTGCCCAGCTTCGGTGAGCCGGTAGATTCCCCGCTCCGTGCGTTCGAACCAGCCATACACATTGTTAAGCAAGATCTTGCCGGCATCGGGGCAGCGTTCGCGCAGCTCGCGCACCGGCTTCGATCCTTCGGCAAGGGCCGACGCGCAGGCCAGCGCCTGCTGGCGATAGGCCGTCATGATCGGTGCGCGGGTGCTGCCGCCGAGCACGGGGTCGCCCTGGCGGCGCTGATGCTCGGCGACGAGGCGCGAGCGGACCTTCGGCTCGCGGCGTGGCGCCGCGGTCGGCGGCTTCACCAGCACTTCGACCTGGCCGCGATCGGTCACGCCGAGCATGCCGAAGCCGAGGCGGCGGCAGAGATTGCGATAGCGCGCGTCGCTCTCGCGTCCCTTGCCGCGCGCGGACATCTTCGCCGCGATCCAGACCTCGTCACCGGCCGGCGCGCGATCGACCGCCTGCAGGATCAGCTCGAGATTGAAGGCAAGCTTGAGCTCGCCGATCACCACGACCGGCGGATCGCCGGCGCTGAGGCCGACGAGATCGCAGCCGCCGATCTCGCCCTTGACCGTGAAGCCGAGCTCTTCGAGGAAGCGTTTGACGGGCAGGTAAAGCGCGGTTTCCAAGGGGGACGTCTCGATCGGAGAATCAGTTGTGGACAGTCTAGAGCGTTCTCGGCCCTGATTGAATCCGGGCCGATGTCTCTAACGTTCCAATCGGAACGCGATTACATCCGTCCACCAACGGGGATCAGGGCGCCCGTGACGCCGCTCGCGGCATCGCTGGCGAGGAACAGGATGACTTCGGCGAGCTCCTGGGGCGTCACCCATTTGGAAAGGTCGGCTTTCGGCATGTCGGCGCGGTTGGCCGCGGTGTCGATGATCGAGGGCAGCACCGCGTTGACGGTAACCTTGCCCTTCCACTCGTTTGCGAGGGCCTCGGTCAGGCGATGCACGCCGGCTTTCGACGCGGCATAGGAGCCCATGCCGCTGCCGGCCTGTAGCGCGCCCATGGCGCCGATGTTGACGATGCGGCCGGCCGTGGACTTGGCAAGGTGCGGCAACGCCGCACGCGAGGCGTTGAGCGCGGTCAGCACGTTCAGCGCATGCATGCGCTGCCACGTCGCGATATCGCCGTCGCCGACGGTCTCGAAGGCAAAGCCGCCGGCGATGTTGATCAATGCGTCGAGCCCGCCGAAATGCTTTGCCGCCGCATCGACGGCCGTTTTCGCCTGCGCTGGGTCGGACAGGTCAACGCCCGCGATGTCGATGTGGTCAGCGCTTGCGGCGGTTTGCGAAGACGCGTGATCGATGCCAGCCACGCGCGCGCCGCGTACCAGCGCCGTTTCCGCGACTACTTGACCGAGCGCGCCGCGTGCGCCCGTCACGATCAAGATTTTGCCTTGCATGATCGTTCTCCCGGCACAGCCGCCCTATGCTTGCAGATAGCGCGCCTTCAGTGCGTCTCGTTCTGCCGTGCCGAGCTTGAGCCCGTCGCGCAAATAGGTTTCGAGATCGCCATATTCGCTGCCGACCGCTTCGAAAGCGGCCGCAAGGTACGAGGCCTCGACGCTGCCGATCGCGTCGAGAACATCGGCGGGCAGATCGGAGACGTTCGACGGGTCGCGCTTGTAGTGCCGGTTGGTCAAGAGATAATCCTCGGCGATGACCTCGTCCGCCACGCCAAGCGCATGCAGGATCAGCGCGCTGGCGAAGCCGGTGCGGTCCTTGCCGGCGGTGCAGTGGATCACGAGCGGTGCGCGATCTTCCAGCAAATGACCGAACAGCGCGCGGAAGCTGTGCGTGTTGTGGCGCACATAATTGCGGTAGGACTCGCGCATGAGCTCGAGCGCGACGGCCGCGGTCAGCGTGCCCTTCGCGAGCTCGGCGCGCAGCCCGGCCACGACGGTCGGCTCGATCGGCAGCGAATGCACCGTGATCTCGTCCACGACGCAGATGCCGGTCGCGCGCTCCTCCAGGCCACGGAAATCGAAGGCGCTGCGCACGCCAAGCGCGCGGACGACCTCGATGTCGGCAGCCGTGAGCTGGCCGAGATGGTTGGAGCGGAAAATATGCCGCCAGCGTGTGGTGCGGCCATCAATGGTCGGGTAGCCGCCGAGGTCGCGGAAATTGCTCGCACCCTGCAGCGCGAGATGGCGGGCAGGGGAGTCCTTCGGGGAGGAGTCTTGCATGGTATCAGCTTGGGCTATGGTTCCACCGGATGCACGTTTGGCGTCCTTGCGGTCTATTACAGGGGGCGATCATGAGCCGGCACAAGGCCATTGTTTTGACGGTCAGTATGCTGGCGGGCGCAATGCTCGGTGCGCGGCAGGCCGATGCGCAGACCTTCCAGACCTACCGCTGCGCCGATGGTACGCAGTTCATCCTGGGCTTTTATGACTACGACAAACGGGCCTTCGTCCAGATCGATGGCCAGCCGGTGACACTCGCCAAGCGGCTGGCGGTTTCGGGGACGCGCTATTCGGGGGCGGGAGTCACGCTGAGGATTCCCAAGACCGGGCCCGCTACGGTCAAGCACCTGAAGCGGCCGGTTACGGCCTGCGCGGTGGTCGAAAAGCCCGGGATCTAGGCACGGGCGCGCCTGGAATTAAAAAGAGCCGAAACGCCGTTGTTTCGACCCTTTTTCAAACTGCCGCCGGCCGCTTGGGAAAGCCCGGCACTGTCAGACCAGCAGCTGGCATCAGCGTTCCCATTTGGGCTTGGCTTCGTCGACCGCATCCTGGTGATACCAGCTGTCGCTGCAGATCGAGACGTTCGCGGGCAGCGACGCCTGATCGGCGGGAAGACGGTTCTCGCCATAGCGGCGTCCGGCGAGGGCCGCACGGCCGCCGACGGGGAATTGGTAGATCTTTGCAGATCCGTGACTCAGACCATTGTTCATCATTGCGATTCTCCTTGGTCGAAGCGCCTTGGCCTCCATGGTGCGCCCGACTCGTTCGATTGTGGTTACTGGACTCCCCATATCGGCCGCTCATCCCCGATTGGAAAGTGCTGAAAAGGAAATCAGTTTCCGCTCAATTTGTAGGCAGGCAGCCTTCTGCATCCTCCAAGGCACACTGCCGCTGACCAACGCGTGGGCCATTCCGAACGTTGCTGGGGAGGGGTGGGGGAGTTCGCGAAAGTTACCGGACGTTGATGCGCGTTTCATCGGCAACGCGCAGGGCGGCGTCCGCTGCTTCTAAATCGGGCGTTTTCCGCCGGATTTTTGCAGCGCAGCTTCGCGCAAAGGTGCGCGGCTATGACGCACGGTGCCGTGGAGGGCTCGTCCGCGGTGAGGAGGAGCCGGAAGCGGTGGAGAACCGCCCGTACTGCGGCCTTTTGGCACGCGAAATGCTTGGGAAGCGCTGGCCGATGATGGCCGGGTACAAACGTGCGGGGGCCCTCCCGGGCCCCCAACCTTTCGCATCATCTACAGAGAGGCTCAATGACCAAGTACAAGCTCGAGTACATCTGGCTCGACGGATATACGCCGACTCCGAATTTGCGCGGCAAAACTCAGATCAAGGAATTCGCGTCGTTCCCGACGCTCGAGCAGCTTCCGCTCTGGGGCTTCGACGGCTCCTCCACCCAGCAGGCCGAAGGCCACAGCTCCGATTGCGTGCTGAAGCCGGTCGCGGTGTTCCCGGACGGTGCGCGCACCAACGGCGTGCTGGTGATGTGCGAAGTCATGATGCCCGATGGCAAGACCCCGCATCCGTCCAACAAGCGCGCCACCATCCTGGACGATTCCGGTGCGTGGTTCGGCTTCGAGCAGGAATACTTCTTTTACAAGAACGGCCGTCCGCTCGGCTTCCCCGAGTCCGGCTATCCGGCGCCGCAGGGCCCGTACTACACCGGCGTCGGCTACTCGAACGTCGGAGACGTCGCCCGCAAAATCGTCGAAGAGCATCTCGACCTGTGCTTGGCTGCCGGCATCAATCATGAAGGCATCAACGCGGAAGTCGCCAAGGGCCAGTGGGAATTCCAGATCTTCGGCAAGGGCTCCAAGACCGCTGCCGACCAGATGTGGATGGCCCGCTACCTGATGCTGCGCCTGACCGAGAAGTACGGCATCGACATCGAATTCCACTGCAAGCCGCTCGGCGACACCGACTGGAACGGCTCGGGCATGCACGCCAACTTTTCGACGGCCTATATGCGTGAAGTCGGCGGCAAGGAGTATTTCGAGGCGCTGATGGCCGCCTTCGAGAAGAACCTGATGGACCACATCGCCGTCTACGGCCCGGACAACGACAAGCGTCTGACCGGCAAGCACGAGACCGCGCCGTGGAACAAGTTCAGCTACGGCGTTGCCGACCGCGGCGCTTCGATCCGCGTTCCGCACTCCTTCGTCAACAACGGCTACAAGGGCTATCTGGAAGACCGCCGTCCGAACTCGCAAGGCGACCCCTACCAGATCGCTTCGCAGATCCTGAAGACGATCTCGTCCGTGCCGACCGACAAGAAGGCCGCGGCCTAAGATCCTCCCGGCCCGGGCTGGGGGGCTGGCCCGGGTTGGTGTTCAATCCGCCGGAGCGAAGGCTCCGGCGGATTTTTGCATTTTGATGACAACCGTTCCTGTGCCTGCCGACCGGGGCGCCGCGAAACTTGTCCATCGCCGCCGAAAGCGGGATAGAGTGCATCCGGATGCGCGCAGGGCCGGGGGACACGGCTGGTGATTGAAGGCTTCTACAAGGTGAGATTTCAGCTCGGCGATACCGTCGGCCGCAGCGTGATGCATGCCGGCGACGGCAAGATGCTCGGCGGCAATTCGGCCTTTGCCCATATCGGCACCTATGAGAAGACCGACAGCGGCGTCGACATCGTCATCAAGACCGTCCGCCATAATCCCGATCCGAGCTACCGCGCCATGGCGGGCACCGACGATGCAACCCTGATCGCGAAGGGCTGGGCCGACGGCGATCTCTATCGCTTCAAAGGCGAGCTCAAGGAGCTGCCGGGCGTGCCGTTTCAGTCGCTGATGACGCCGATCACGGACGAGGAGGTGCCGATCGCCGGCGGGGTCGGCGAAGCCGGCATCAGCGACGGTCTCTACTCCATCCATTTGCGCATGCTCGACGGCCTCGACGGCGGACTGACCGGAGTGATGCTGCTCAACCAGGGCCGCATCCTCGGCGGCGATGCGGCCTTCTACTACCTTGGCAGCTACACCGCCGCGAAGGGCCGCTGGAAGGGCCAGATCCTCAACCAGGAGCACACGCCGGCCAAGGACGATCCGATCTTCGGCGGCCACGAGGTCGGCATCGGCTTCTCCGGCAGCTACGACGCGGAGCAGGCGGTGCTGGAGGCAACCGCGCTGGCCGGCAAGCGGAGCTTGCGCCTGACCGCAGCGCTCAAGCTGATGCATCGCGCCTGAGCCACCCACCGCAGACGCGAACCGACTTGAGCCTTGAATTTGCCGAGCCACAGACGCAACGTGACGATGATGCGGACTTTCCTCCTTGCCATGCTCTTTGCGCTCGCCGCGCCCCTGACGGCGCAGACGCAATCGGCCGATCTCGTGTTGTGCGACCGTCTCGCCGCCGATCCCAGCGATCCCGACAAGCCGGCTGACGTGAAGGGCGTCGCGGAGATCGCGTCCGCCGACATCGCAACTGCAGTCAAGTTCTGCAAGCAGGCGGCAAACGCCTCGCGCCGCGCGATGTTCGCGCTCGGGCGCGCTTACGCGGCGAACCGGCAGACCGCGGAGGCAATCGCGGCATGGCGCAAGGCGGCCGACAAGGGATCGAGTGCGGCGATGGTCGAGCTCGGTGTTACCTACGCCACCGGCTCGGGCGTCGCCAAGGACGAGGCGCAGGCGCGTAAGCTGTTCGAGAAGGCGGCGCAGGCCGGCAACCCCCGTGGCGTCAGCAATCTCGCAGCGCTCGGTGGCGCAGGTGGCGCCGCGCCGGCCGATCCCGCCCAGGCTCGTGCGCTGCTCGGCAAGGCCGCCGAGACCAATGCGGAAGCGCAGTACCAGCTCGGCCTGATGTTGTCTGAAGGCGATGGCGGCGCAAAGGACGATGTCGCGGCGCGCGCGCTGTTCGAGAAGGCGGCGGCGCAAAACCATCCCGGCGCGCTGGAGCGGATGGGCGCATTTGCGCAGGAAGGCCGCGGCGGTGCGAAGGACAAGGACGCGGCGAAAGCCTATTACGAGCGCGCCGCCGCGCTCGGCGACGAGGATGCCAAGAAGGCGCTGGAGCGCATTCGCTGTCCCTATGCGATCAAGGACAAGCAGGGCAGGCTGGTCACCACGCTGTGCTTCTAGTTCACTTCATGTAGTAGGCGAGATCGTTGCGGGCATCGCGATAGGTGGTCTCGAGATAATGCGGATATTTCCGCGCGGCCTGTTTCACCGCGCGCGCCACGCAATCCTCGAAATCGGCGTTCCAGTCGAAGTGCTTGTTGTAGGCGTCTTCGAATTTGACCGCCGTGATGATGGCTTGCCGGATCGCCTCATCGTCGGCGCGCGGATGAGCGCGCTTCACATAGCCGAACATCGGCCCTTCATGGGCATGGGCGCGTTCATGGCGGTACTGGATGATGAATTGCTCCGGCGAGAAGGTGCGATTGACCCGCACCTCTTCGGCGGTCGGACGTCCCGCAGTCGTCTCCAGCCGGTAGCGTTGGCGCCAGAGCGCGTAGGCGGCATCGAGCAGCGGCTGCTTCGCGGCGCCGGCGATGATCGCGCTGAGCTCGTCCTCGGCTGATTGTGTGTCCATGCGCGATTGGTCGTGCGTCCGTGGGAGCAGGTTCGAGCCTGGCACCGATCGGCCGAGGAGCTTTTTTGGAGGCCGGCAAACAAACCCCCAAAATAACCCCATGCACAGTAGCCAAGTCTCTGAAATCATTGACTGCGGGTTTTACGAAGTGAAGTTTTGACCCGTCGGGCAAAACAGGGGCATAATGGCATCATGGCGGGCGGAGGTCCCCGGGGTGGCGATGCGCGCAAAAGCCGGTGGCTTCGCTGTGGCGTCGATGCTAGGTAGCCCGCAATTCATTTTCGATTTGCAGGTTCAGGACGTTGCTGGACGGGCTCTACAAGGTTGAATACGGCGTCAACGATGGCTTCGGCTGCAGCATCATGTGCCTGCATGACGGCAGGATGCTGGGCGGCAATTCGGGCTTTGCGCATCTCGGCACCTATGTCGAGCGCGACGGCGAGATCATCGCCCAGGTCATCACCGAGCGGCACAACCTCGACCCCAGCTATAAGCCGCTGGTGGGCGCCGACGTCGCCTCGATCGGAGCGCGTGGCCGGCTCTACGGCAACCAGATCCGCCTCGAAGGCGGCGCGGACACCATGCCGGGCGCCAGGTTCTGGGCCAATCTCACGCGCCTTGACGACGACGGCTTGCCGCCGAGCGGGACGGTCGGACCGGGCGGCATCGCCAACGGGCTCTATGGGATGCAGCTGAGGGCGCTCGACGGCGTCGATGCCGGGCTCTCCGGCGTGATGCTGCTGATCGACGGGCGCATCCTCGGGGGCGATGCGTTCTTCTACTATCTCGGCGCCTATTCCTCGGCGGATGGGCGCTGGAAGGGCGAGATGCTGAACCAGGAGCACACGCCGGCAAAAGGCGAGAACCCGGTGTTCGGCGGCCTCGAGGTCGGCATCGGATTCTCCGGGACGTGCACCGAAGACAGCGGCGAGCTCGAAGGCATCGCGCTTGCGGGGAAGCGAAGCCTGCGGCTCGCGGCCTCGCTGAGGCTGATGCGAAGAGCGTAGGTTGCCGATAATTCCGTCGCGTCTGCTCCGAAGGCGACATTCAAGTCGCGCATCTGGATGTCAGCGGCCGGTGCCCCAGGTTTTTTCCAGAAACGCGAAGATTCGTCGCTGCGCCTCGTGGGTTGCGCTGAGGTCGTATTGGTAGATCACTTTAGTGCCACGAAAATCGACTTTTGAGAACCCGTTCAGGTGCTGACAGTCCCAACAATGCGTAGCATTCGGGAAGGTGTACCACTCAACGGGTGCACCTGCATTCTTTGCCGCTTGAAGTTTGGGAATACATTCTTCAGGCGGCGTTTCGGTATCCTTATCGCCCATCAAGACCAGAGTAGGACGGTCAATCTTGGTCTGAACGATTTCATATGGAGGGCCTGCTTTGGGTTGGATTGAGAAGCAACCCGGATACACCGCCACAGCTGCTGTAAATGCTTCACTCCCTGGCGCAGCTGCTCGCCAATTGCTGCTGCTGCCCAGCAGCGCGACCATTGCACCCCAGGAAAACCCTACATGGGCGACTCGTTGCTTGTCGACGAATGGAAAGGCTCGTAGGTGATCAGCAGCCTGAAGAGCATCGCGGACGCCGCGCGGAAAATTAACGCCCTTCTTCACTTCCAAACACACCATATCGACATCGCGAGGTCCCAGGGAATCTATCAAAAGCACCACGAAGCCCTGCTGAACCGCAGCTTGCGCCCAGGCGCCCATCGACCTGTTCGGGCCGCCTTTGGTGCGCAGACCGGCGCATTGGTGGTGCAGGACAATAGCAGGAAACGGTCCCGCTCCCTTCGGTTTGAGCAAGATCATACGTGAACCGTCCGCTGGGCTAGCGGACGGCGAGTCCGGGAACGTCAGATCCTTTGCGCCCGTAGCGGCAGCCAACAACCCCTGAGCGCTGACATTATGTTGATTCAGCCAAACAACGGCAGCAATCACGCCGAGCCACTTGGCGAGCGCACGTGCTCTCTTGCGGTGAGATTGAATGAAATAATCCATATTCGCTGGGTTCAAAAATTTCTGCCGCCTCATGCCCATTTCCCCTGCTCGAACCGACATCATAGTGGGTCAGACCAGCGCTTCGATAGGGGCTCAAAGTGCGCGCGCATTCAAGATGACGGCCCGGCCATGTCGGCTTTGGGTCAAAGCGGTTCGACCGCTCTGCTCGTCCGGTCCGGTTTCTCTCTGAGAGCAGGCTTCGCGGCGGTTCATGGGCAGTTCGGCTGAGGGCCAAGGAGCTGACATTCGACGCAAACGCGCACCGGTCCGCTCACGGCGGCGGAAATATTCCTGCGATTGCTCCGACGACGTCGCGGCCAGCTGCCGGTCGATGGGATCGAACGAAGATGAAACGGGACGCCACGGATATATCCGTTTCGGAGCGACCATCCTGGCCGATGAGTATCAATCCGGCGCCGCCATTCGCTACATTCAGAATGATCGGCTCGCCGCTCCATGTCTTGATCGGGTCCATTCCGATGATGAGAAATTCGCCGATAGGCTGGTCGAAATATTGGAGACGCAATTGTGGGCCGACTTCGGCCGCAGCGAGTTCAAGGCCGAACTGCTGGGCGCGTGCGTAAACGTTAGCCAAAGTCACGGTATCGGACGTGAATCCAAGCTGCGCAGGCGATAGATCGAGAAGCTCCACATATGTCTTCCGAGAGCTAACGGTGAACGTCGGCCTAGCAAGGATTTCAGCGGCCTGACCACCGACATTGCAGCCCTTGCTATCGAGTTCGTTGCGCAAGGCAAGAGAGTCGGCGAAGGTCCCTATTGTGATCGTCTTCCATGTCGCAACGTCGCGCGCGGACTTAATAGGCTGTTGCGACACCGAGGCCGAGCGCGTCTTGAGCTTCAGCTTGTTTTGCAACACGTCGCGCGCCGCGCATTGAGCGGACGCGGCGCTCGCAAAGGAAATGACGCAGGCGGCCGAGAGTATGGAAGCCAAAACGTAGAGGAAAGGTCGGCTTGCTTGGTTATGACCTGCCGCGCACCGGGCTCGGCTTGAAAAAATACACATGGCAAATGACTTTTCAAAAACCTTTGGACTGGAAAATCCCGTTTCCGAGTCAGCGGAAGAACGGAGGGAAATGAGGTCCAATAAACATTTCACTGCCCGCTTTTTGAATGCGTCCGGAGGCGGGGCTCATGGCCAAGTATTGCAATTTCCAAAATGGCAGGCAGCCGGACGCTGCGCCACCGTTTCGAGGCGGTGCCCTTCTAATCGGGCTTCTTCCGACCGTACTCCGTTTAACCAAGGCAGCATGTGAACCAGCTCACAGCCTCCTTAGACGCGTGCAGTCGCCTGATTGCACCGTTTCGAACAAAGGCGACAACTATGTGTCAAGAACACGAATGGCACCGAACGCGTGAGCTGCGGGAATCCTGCTCAACCAAGCGATCAGCAGACATGCTCGTTTCAAGAAAGCGCAACACCGGGGGACGCCTGGATGTCGCCCTGCAGGAACTCTCGCAGACGCGTGAAGTACAGACAGAGCTTGCCCCTTGCGCGGCGTCGCAAGGGGCGGGCGGGACAGAGTCAATCCCCCTCGGCGTGCAACAAGTCACTCTGTTGAAACGCCTTCATTCAGCCGTTTTAATTTCCGCCTCGAGGCAAAGGCAGCCCTCGCAACCCGGAATGACCTGGATCAGGCGACCCTTGATCCTTACTTCGCGCGGAGCCTCTGCAGCCGCTTCACGGCTAATTCGTCGCCTGGATGTAGTCTTAAGACGGTCTCATAGTCGCGATACGCACGATCAAGCTCACCCGCCAGTTCATAGTCCAGGCCTCGGTATCTGAGGGCTGTAGTCGAATTGGGGTCGAGTTCGACAGCCTTATCCAAGCTTTCGATCGCGGCCTTCTCATTCTTCAGTTTGAGATGAGCGGCTCCGACACCCACGCGAAGTCGATAGGTATCGCTTAGCGTGAGATGTCCGAGCGCCAACGCCTTGTCGTAATCCTCCAGCGCGGTTTGCGGTCGGTCGGAACGATTGTAGGCCTCGGCCCTTCCGAGCATGAATAGACCTGATGTCGGCGCAAGCTTTATCGCTTCGTCAAACCGTTTGATCGCTTCGTCGAATTTGCCCTGCTCCATGAGCGCCAGCCCCTGACCGTTGGGGAAAGCCCCGTTATCCGGGAACAGCCTCCCCGCGGCGGTGTAGTCGGCTAGCGCAAGTTCGAAGTGACCTCGGTGGTGATAAAAAACGCCGCGGTCCAGATAAGCGCGCGGGTCGGTAGAGCCGACCATTTCGACGGCCGCGGTAAGGTCGGCTTCGGCTTGATCCCATCTTTTTGCAAGCTGAGCGGTTACACCCCTCATCCGCAGCAGCTCCGCCCGGTCCTTGAGGCTGATTTGCCGTTCGAGTCCTTTGGAGTAGATTTGAATGGCTCGGTCATAGTCCAGTTTGCTTACGGCAACGGCAGCCGCCGTCTGGTAAGTCTCGGCATCGGACGCAATTGCCGCAGAACAGAAGGGCCAGAGCACGGACAGGAAGGCAATCCCGCGCAGGACCCGCCGCAGCTCCAAGCCCACTTTCATTTGCTTCTCCGGCCTGAAAAAACGTTCTTGCCGATGGTAACTCAATCGGCAGCAAGGCCCATGGAACGCTGCAACGTTAACGCGGATTGCGGTTAAACAATCGTCAAGCGAGTAGAGGCCATTCGCCGTTGCCGTTCTCATCCGGAGGAGGCCGCCTCAAGCGGGCGTCTCGAAGGATGGCCGCAGCGAAAAGCTCTCAAATGCCAGTCCTCCGTTGGATCCAACCAGTTGCAATCGCATCCGCCCAAGTGCGCATTCCTTTGCTGAGGGCGAGTTCAGCCATAGGCGCGTTATCGTAAGGCACGTACCGGATGGTCGAGAGCCACCCTTTCCGAGGTACTCCAAAATTGCGTAGCAAGCATGCGGCGTGCCGACTTCAACCACGTAAGGAACGGGCGTCCTTCCGTCGTAACCGGGCAATCCAACGCTGCCGGGATTCACGACAAGTCGTCCATCTCTCAAAGGAACGATTCTAGGAATGTGAGTGTGTCAGCACAGGATAACCTGGGCGTCGATCCCGTCGGCTTCTGGCTCGATGGCCTCGATTGGACTGGGGCGCATATCACCTTCGCGACTTACGTAGTCCAACCAAAAGGCAGCATCGTTTCGTGGCGACGCATGGCACAAGAACACATGTTCTCTGTACGTCAGCGTCGGCGGCATGCTGGCCAACCAATCGAAATGCCGACGTTCGAGCTGTCGGAAAATCGCTGCGAGCCGATGTGCCAGTCTGCCAGAGCTCGACGAGGATTCGATCCTGATCGCCCCGCACGGACGGAAAGCCTCGCTCAATCAGGAGGTCCGCAGTTCCGGCCGCCTCCAATGGGCCGCTGACGTGATCACCGAGATTAACGACCTCCGTGCATTCAGCTCGTTGGTAGAGCGCCAGCGTCCCATCGCTGCCTCCAGATACGGGCGAAGCAGGATGGGTTTCGCAAGGGCTTCAACCCATCCTACGTGCTTGCCGATGTCAGCAGGTAATTCTCGTCGCCGATGCTGAGCAGCCGCAGGTCACAATGGAAGAGGGCCTGGCCGCGATGCGGCAGAACGAGGTTGAGCTCGCCAGTCTATCTGCCCACCTGGGCGAGCATCGTCTCCTGATGACGAATGTCCGGCCAACCCAGCATTCGCTCTCTATCACGACAGGCCGGGGGTTACCCCAAGCCGACCGAGACCGGGGAGCTTGAGCGCCGGGCGTCGGATGTCGATGCCGAGCACGGCGCCGAAGAAATTGATCTCCAGACCTTCGACCCAGCCGAGCGAGAAGCCGATGTATCCGGCAAGCGAGGCGTAGATGCCTGTGCCGGACGCCGTTACGCCGAACCATTTGCCGGTGTACGGGAAGTCCTTGCCGATCGCGGTCGGCGGCAGCACGGCGCGGAGTTCGGGGACGGAGTCGAGTGCGGCCTGCACGAAGGTGTTCGAATTCGGACCAGGCCAGACGCTGTAATCTCCATAGGATCGAAACCTGTAGTTTTCGACCACATCTCTGATTTTCGGGATCAGCGCCTCCGCGCGCGCTCCATCGACGGCCACGATGATTTCCGGCACGGCGCCGAACCACCGCCCATCCGGAGCGAAGCCGTTGGTGCGGATCGGCTCGCCCCAGGCCGTGTAGTCGTACCTTGTGTAGGTCGGCGCATCTTTCTCCTTGACGACGATCCAGGTGTGGATCGCGAAGATGCCGCGCCATCTCACCGTTCTTGCTCCGAACACCCGGATGACCGCCTCACGGTGATCGGCCGCGGCGGTCAATAGACCCGCGCTGGAGCGGTCGGCCGTTTGCCAGTTCTGGCGGCCATCATCCAGCCAAAAATATCTCGCCGCCGATGCGGCAAGCGGTGCGAAGACGAGGAACAGAAAGATGAGCAACGGCTTTTTCAAGGGAGCGGTGACGGCGGGATCTTCAACAAGCATATAGTTCGCATCAATGCCGACGCCATAGCCGCCTCCGGTCGTCGAACGAGCCTGTGACCTCGGTCGGACGGGCACCAGATCAGTTGAGTTGTTCCGCAATCGTCATCGGATGGAGCTCGCGCATGGACATGAAGGAAGCCGCGGCAATGACGGAAGCCTCCGGGCTGACGGACGATCAAGGCGGCACGGAGCGGACCTCAGGCCTGCGGCCGGGTTCCGGAGAGCGAGGCGGAGTTTTTGCTCCGCAGGCCCGCACGCCGTCGCCAGAGCCGGCGAAGCGATGGGCTGATCAGTTGCGCGAGGTGACGGTGAGGGCGCCGTTACGGTCCTTGCTCGTCGCTTTCCTGGCCGGAGCATGGATCGCCCGCCGACGATAGGAATGGTGACAAGGAAGCCAGCGGTTCAGGCGCTGGCATAGGAAAGGGTGGAAGATGAGGGTTCTGGTTTTGACCGCGACTGTCCTTCTGGGCACGATCTCGTTTTCCATGGCGCAAAGCTCAGGAGGTGGTTCAGGTGGTGCTTCATCCGCTGGAGGGGCGGGCGCAACCGGGTCGGGCGGCACGGCTGGCTCGACGCTCTCAAACGGAACGACGCTGAGCGGAACCGGCGGTTCGCCGGGGCCCAACACGCTCAATGCAAAGGGCCAGGGAACGACGGGCCAGAGACTCGGCGTGACCCCGCCCGGTCAGGAGGGCGGCGGATCTCGACCGACTTACAACACGCCAGCCGCAAACGCCGCCATCCAGCAGCTTGGAAACACCAACACGGGCATCCTTAAGAAGTAGCGACGACCAACGCGAGTTGGATTGTCCACGCAAAGGCGGTTTGTATTCATCGTTCAGCGACGCCAATGAGTGCGGTCGAGCATATCGGCAGCACCGGACGACCATCGGCTCTGGCCCGCACCTCGGCAATCACCGCAGCCTTTTCGCTGTCGTCCAGGCTGGTCCAGTCGGGTGACATGCCGAAAAGCGTGTCAGGCGCGTCGAGCGCCGCCACGTTGAGCAGAAAATCATGAGTCACCACGTCGATCCGGGGATCGCGATAGCCGGCAGTGACGAGGGCGCGGGCGAAATCGTCCGGATCGCTCATGGCCTGAACGGCTTCAGGCATTGCCATGCCCGGCCGATCAGGGAACAGCTTTTGCCGCACTTCGCCCAACAGGAGGAAGGTCGCCGCGCCCCGATCCTGCCAGGTCGCAACCACGCCATGCCCGCCGGGGCGCGTAACCCGTCGCATCTCTGCCAAACCCTTGCGCCAATCGGGGAACATGATGACACCGAAGATCGAAAAGACGGCATCGAAATGCGCGTCAGGCAAATCGAGCGCCTGTCCGTCCATGACCCGCGCCTCCACATTGGGCAGACCAGCAGCTGCGATGCATCCCACCATGCCGGGCGAGAAGTCGGTCGCCAGGACACGTGCGCCGGTGCGAGCGGCTGCCAGGGCGAGCGCGCCGGTGCCGGCTGCCACGTCGAGAACATGACTCTGAGGCGTCAAGGTTACGCGCGCCAGCGCCGCCTCCGCAAACAGGGCGGTGAAAGGGTGCGCGGTCTCTCGATAATGCCTGGCTGCGCTGTCCCAGTGGTCTGGATGCTCAAACTGTCGCACGTCCGATACCTCACGAGTCATGTAACTTTATATGTATCATGACTGCGTGCCCTTGCCAATGATGGGATGCATGCGAAAGATCAGCCGATGCGAAACGACAGCCGCCTTTCCCGAATGCTGCATGTGCTGCTCCACATGGCGCGCCATGACGGACCCATGACGTCGGAGGCGATCGGCGCGATGCTGGGGACCAATCCGGTCGTCGTTCGCCGCACATTGGCGGGCCTGCGCGATGCGGGCTATGTCCGATCGGACAAAGGGCATGGCGGCGGCTGGGTCATCGCGTGCGATCTCGAGCGCGTGTCGCTTCTCGATGTCTATCGTGCGGTTGGCGGTCCCCGGCTATTTGCGATCGGGAACGAGCACTCCAACCCAGACTGCGCGGTCGAGCAACTCGTCAACGCAGCGGTGGACGATGTCCTTCGCGATGCCGAAGCATTGCTGGTCGAGCGGCTGGGCGCGGTGAGCCTCGCGAACCTGAGCAAAGGTCTCGACGCGCGCTGCGCAGGCGATCCCAAGTGGCAGCTCGAACGGGTTGGCCGCTAAAGCTCTCTTCTTGTCGCAATTCCGGCTGCTCCGGCCAATGCCGAGAAGTGAAGCATCTTCTTGCCATGGGGCATTCAACGAGGCGCGCCGTTCGTCCGCAGGGATCGAACGAAATCGATCACTGCCAGCACCACGACGCAGACAACGATGACGATGAGCGGAATGGCCTTGATCCAGACCAGCAGGATTCCAAGAAATGCGATCATGAGCGCGAGGCCGATGAGTCCGGTGATCAGATTGGTCATCGCACTTTCCTTTTCTCGGCGCCGGGAGCGGAGTTCGATCCGGCGCTCGGGGCGTTGCGCCGACCGCTACCACGCGTGCGCCCGATGGTCTTGATCAGCCAGTGCGCCGTGCGCAAGAGGCGGGCGTCGTTGCCGCGGCGGCCGACGAGCTGGACGCCCAGCGGAAGGCCCGTTTCCGAGCGCATCAATGGCAGGCTGATGGCGGGTACGCCGAGATAGGTCCAGAGCGAGCAGAAAGCCGGGTTGCCGGTCGTTTCGATTCCGGGTGCCGCGCCCGGCGCTGCGGGCGTCAGGATGGCGTCGTATTCATCGAAAAGGTGGTCCAGGGCCTGGTTGAGCGGCGCAATTCCGGCCAGAGCGTTGCAATAATCCATCGCAAGATGCGCGCGGCCGCGCGCGATCGCCTCACGCAGGCGCGTGCTCAGCCTGTCGCCGCCGCGCTGGTCATCGCGCCGCAGATTGTGGGCCATATCAACTTCCATGATGATGCGGTGCATGTCGACGGCCCCGTCGAAGCTCGGCCCAAGCTCGACCTCGCTGCACGCTTCGCCCAAAGCGTCGACGAGCTCGGCAAAGGCTTCACGCATCTCCGGCTCGGCCTGATCCCAGACCGGAGAGCGCACGAAGGCAAATCGCGGCGGCAACGGCGGCTCGCTCGCCGCGATCACAGAGAATGGCGGGCGCGCAACTGGCCGGGTGTCCGGATCCTCCGGGTCGAAGTCGACCATGACCTCCGCCAGCAGGGCCGCGTCCTCGACGCTGCGCCCGAACACGCCGACATGGTCGAGCGTGCGCGACAGCTGGAGCGCGCCGCTGCGTGGAATGAGGCCATGCGTGGGCTTGAAGCCGACCACGCCGCAGAAGGCGGCAGGACGGATCACCGAACCGTTGGTCTGCGAGCCGATGGCACCCGGCACCATCAGCGCCGCGACGGCCGCGGCGGAGCCCGAGGACGATCCGCCGGGGGTGTGATTTGGGTTGTGCGGATTTCGGGTCTTGCCTGGATTGTAGTACGCGTACTCGGTGGTCACCGTCTTGCCGAGGATCACCGCGCCTGCGGCCCGCAGACGCGCCACGGCCGCCGCATCGCGCCGCGGCGTGCGTCCGGCCCACAGCTCCGATCCGAATTCCGTCGGCATGTCGCCGGTGTCGAAGATATCCTTGATGCCCACGGGCACGCCATGCAGCGGGCCTGTGGCCTTGCCGTGCTTGCGATGATCGTCGGCCGCCTCGGCCTGCCGCATCGCGTGGTCGCGATCGAGAAACGCCCACGCCTGGATATCGCGATCGACCTCATCGATGCGCCTGAGGCAGTCGCCGACGAGCTCCACCGAGCTGAGCCGGCCGTCGCGGATGCCGGCCGCAGCCTCCGCGAGACCGAGCGCGTTGAGACTCATGCGCAGCCTCTCGTCGGTTTGCCGGGTCCGCTCATCGCGCCCCATAGAGATAGCTCGGCAGCCACAATGCGATCCCCGGGAAGATGTAGACCAGTGCCATGGTGAGGAAGACCAGGCCGACGAACGGAAGCGCGCCGGAGAAGATGTCGGTCAGCTTCACCTCAGGCGGCGCCACGCCCTTCAGATAGAAGGCCGCCATCGCGACCGGCGGCGTGTTGAAGGCCGTCTGCGTGTTCAGCGCCACCAGAATGCCGAAGAAGATCGGATCAATGCCGTACTGGGGAAGCAGCGGCAGGAAGATCGGCACGAAGATGATGATGATCTCGGTCCATTCCAGCGGCCAGCCGAGCAGAAAGATGATGAGCTGGGTCAGCAGCAGGAACTGGATCGGCGAAAGGTTCATCGACGTGAAGAACTGCTCCACCACCGATTGTCCGCCAAGGACGGCAAATACCGCCGAAAACGTCCAGGAGCCGATGAACAGGTAGCAGACCATCGCCGTGGCGCGCACGGTCAGATACACGGATTCGCGTATCATCTCGTAATTCAGCGAACGATAGGCGGCCGCCAGCACGATGCTCATGAGGGCTCCAATCGCGGCCGCCTCGGATGGCGTCGCCAGGCCGAACAGGATCGCGCCGAGCACCGAAACGATCAGCAACGCAAGCGGCAGGAACGACGTGGCGAGCGCCCAGATGACCTTCGAGGTCGGCACGTCGGTCTGCTCGCGCGGCAGCTTCGGCGCGAGCGCGGGATTGATGATCGCGCGCGTCATGGCATAGAGGACGTACAAGCCGGCCAGCATGAACCCCGGAAAGAATGCTGCCGCGTAAAGCTTGACCGCCGAGACGCCGGCGGTCGCCGCATAGACGATCAGGAGAATGCTCGGCGGGATCAGGATGCCGAGGCAGCCACCGGCGCAGACGACGCCCGCCGACAGCTTGGCGTCATAGCCGGCTCGCAGCATCGCCGGCAACGCCAGCAGACCCATCAGCGTGACGACGGCGCCAACGATGCCGGTGGCGGTGGCGAACATCGCGCATGTGATCAAGGTGGCCACCGCAAGCGCGCCCGGCACGTTCTTCATCGACAGCTGCAGCGAGTAGAACAGGCGGTCGAGGATGTTTGCGCGCTCGATCAAATAACCCATGAACAGGAATAGCGGAACCGCCACCAGCACGTCGCTGGATGTGACCTCGAACGTCTTCTGCACCAGAAGCGTGAAGATGCGGTTCTGGAAGAAGTCCTGACCGGGGGTGTAGTAGGCATAGTAGCCGAAGGAGACGCCCATCGCCATCAGCGTGAAGGCGATCGGGAAGCCGAGCATGATGATGAAGATGAAGAGGCCCAGCATCAGCATGCCGAGTTGAGGATCGGTCATGCGCCTGGTCCCTTTTCGCTCTGCGGCTCAGCCGCGTGCTGCTGATGTTCGCGGATGACGAGGCTCTCGGTCTCCTCCACGTCGTGCAGACGTTGCGGCCATCGGCCGGTGCGGATGCACAGCACACAGCGGATGATTTCGGCGACCCCTTGCAGGAACAGAAGGAAGCCGGTGAGCGGGATCAGCGCCTTCAGCGGAAACACCGGCACGCCGGCCGGACTGAAGATGCTGACTTCGCGGAAGCGCACCGACATCTGGGCGTAATTCCAGCCCGAATACATCAAGGCCGCGATCGCCGGCAGGAAGAACAGGATATAGAGGACGAGGTCCATCGTCGCCTGGGTGCGCGGCGACCAGAGGCGGTAGACCACGTCGGCGCGAACATGGCCGTTTCGCGAGAGCGTGTACGCGCCGGCCATCAGGAACATCGCCCCATAGGTGATGTAGCTGATGTCGAAAGCCCAGGTGGTCGGCGCACGCAGCACGTAGCGCACGAATACCTCGTAGCTGACACCCAGGGTGAGGACGAGGATCAGCCAGGCGAACGCCTTGCCTACCCACGTGCTGAGCTCATCGATGAAGAACAGGAATTTCGTCATGCGAGCTGAACTCGCTGCGAGCAGTCCATCCGGATGTCCCCCTCCAAATCGTGGGCGGCGCTTCAATTGCGCCGCCCTCGCGATAAGACCTGACGCGATCCCCCGCGACAGCCGTCAGACCTTGAGCACGCCCGGGAAGTGATGCTCGAAGGCGCCGCGGTAATCCGTCGCGTTGTTCATGTTGTAGTAAACCACGCGGCGCACCCATTCCTTCTGCGAGTCCATGACCTTCTTCATGAACGGATCCGAGCCGAGCTGGGCGATCAGCCCGTCCCAGGCCTTGATCTGCGCGTCGAACACCGACTTCGGTGTCCGCTGGACGTTGACCTTGTCCTTGTTGATCAGCTCCTGCAGGTCCTTCGAATAATAATCCATGGCCTTCCATTCGTTGGCGGAGGACACGGCTTCGGCGGCGTATTGCAGGATCGCCTGCTGTTCCTTCGGCAGCGCGTTGAATTTCGTCCGGTTGAACATGATCTCGAAATATTCCGTCGCCTGATGATGGCTGCCCATCATGTAGTTCTTGGCGACATCCTGAGCGCCGAAGCGGCGGTCCGAGGTCGGGTTGTTGAACTCGAACCCGTCGATCACGCCGCGCTCCATCGCGGGCACGATCTCGCCGCCGGGCAGCTGCGCGACCGATGCGCCCATCGCCTGGAAGAGATCGGCGGCCAGACCCACCGTGCGATATTTCAAGCCCTTGAGATCGGCGTCGCTAGTGATCGGCTTCTTGAACCAGCCGAGCGGCTGGGTCGGCATCGGCATCGCGAAGAAGCTCTTGATGTTGACGTTCATGATCTTGGTCTGGAGCTCCTCGAACAGCTCCTTGCCGCCGCCGTTGTGGATCCAGCCGAGGCCTTCGTTGGCGTTGAAGCCGAACACCGGGCCGGTGCCGAACAGCGAGGCGGCCTTGTGCTTGCCGTACCAGTAGACCGTCACCGTGTGTGCCGCGTCGATCTGGCCGCCATGAACGCCGTCGAACACCTGGAACGGATGCACGACCGAGCCGCCGACCAGATAGTCGATGCGCAGCCGGCCTCCGGCCATCTCGTTGACGCGCTTCACATAATCTTCGGCCATCTCGTTGAAGACATCGGCCTTGCCCCACGAGCCCTGCATCTTCAGGGTCGCTGTCTGCGCCCGGCTGATTTGCGGCATGGCGATGGCGGCAGCGCCGGCCGCGCCGGCGGTCAGCAGGAATTTCCGACGAGTTGTTCTGGTCTTTTCAGACTTTGCAGTCATTGACGTCCTCCCTGGCGGCCTGGTTTTTCGAACGCGCTTCAGTGCGCTTGCCGTTGTCAACCGCTGGAGGTATGCCGCATTCCAGCGACTTTGATCACAGTTTGGACGCATTGCCGGCATCCGACAAGCCCTGGTGTCGCATTATTGGTCTTAGACGTTCGACTCCAGGCAGTCCGACATTCACGCGCCTGTCGCGGCGCAGCATAGGATTGGATCATCCGGGCTTCATTTCCAATCCCGTTCGTTGTGAACTCGACTGTGGCGGCGGAAGCGGATCTGGTCATCCAGCCCGGCCGTCGCCATCAACAAAAGCACAGAGGGGGGATCATCATGCCTGCATTGTCACGCCGCGATTTCCTGGCACTCTCGACGTCGGCGGCAGCCGTCGGCCTCGCCGCGCCCGCGCGCGGGGCGATGGGGCCGAACGACAAGTACGATCTGGTGATCCGGGGCGGCGAGGTGCTCGATCCCAGCCAGTCGCTGCGCGCCAGGCGCGATATCGGCATCCGCTGGGGCACGATCGAGGCGGTCCAGGAGACGATCCCGGCCGAGCGCGCGCAAAAGAGCATCGACGCCGCGGGCAAGCTGGTGATGCCCGGCCTGATCGATCTGCATTGCCACGTCTATCCCTACGGCTCGGCCATCGGCATTCCCGCCGACGAGCTGGTGCAGTTCCAGGGCACGACGACCGTCGTGTCGGCGGGCGATGCCGGCGTCAACAATCTGGCGGCGCTGCGCCGCTTCATCGTGGCCCAGACGCGGGCGCGGATGTACGCCTTCGTCCACATCGCCAATAACGGCCTGTCGGCGTTCCCGGTCGCCGAGCTCCACAACATCGACACCGCGCAGACCGAAGCCTGCGCCATGGCACTGGCCGAGAATTCGGACTTCCTGCTCGGGGTCAAGGTACGCATGTCGGAAAACGTCATCTTCAAGCACGGGCTCGAGCCGCTCAAGCGCGGCATCCAGGCGTGCGAGATGTGCGGATGGCCGGCGAAGATGATGGTGCATATCGGCGGGGTCGAATCCAAGGAGCTGATGTCTGAGATCCTCGACCTGATGCGCCCCGGCGACGTGCTGACGCATGCCTATTCGGGCGCCCCGAACATGTCGAGCGTCTTCACGAATATCGTTCAGGACGGCAAGCTGCTGCCTGCGGCTCTCGCGGCCAAGCAGCGCGGCGTCATGTTCGACGTCGGGCATGGCGGCGGCAGCTTCGATTTCACCGTGGCGGACGTGGCGATCCCCGGCGGATGCGCTCCTGATACCATCTCTTCCGACATCCACGTCTTCTCCGGCAATTCGCCGGGCATACCCTTCCTGCCCAACGTGATGAGCAAGTTCATGACGCTCGGTTTCACGCTGGAGCAGGTGGTCGCAATGGCAACGACCGCGCCGGCCAAAATCATCAACCGTGCGCCGAAGATCGGCACGCTTCAGGTCGGTGCGCCCGCCGACGTCGCGATCATGGAGCTGGTCGAGGGACCCGTCAGCTTCGTTGATACGCGCAACAACAAAAGGGAAGGGAAAGCCCACCTCAAGCCGGTCCAGACCGTCATCAACGGCGTGCCGTTCGGGCGGCCCTATCAGGCTCCTTTCTCAGTGAGATAGAGAGCCGATCTCAAGCCTTTTTGAGATTTCGGCGAAAAGTTCTTACAGGCCGGGCGTGACCCCGAAGCGGCCGAGGCCGGGCAGCTTGAGCGCCGGGCGTCGGACGTCGCCTGTGCCGGACGCAATTGGCCCGACCCATTTGTCCGTAGGCCCCAAAGCCGAACGGTCATGGGCCGAATGGGCCGGATCCCGGCCTGTCCCGGGCTTCCCCTTGCAGCCCGCATGCCGTATGACGCTGCAACGCAAAAATCCCCCAAAAATGACCTCATGATCCGCCTCGACAACGTCAGCAAGCAAGCCGGCCACCAGATCCTGTTCATCGAAGCCTCCGCGGCCCTCAACAAGGGGGAGAAGATCGGTCTCGTCGGGCCGAACGGCGCCGGAAAGAGCACGCTGTTCCGGATGATCGCCGGTGAGGAACTGCCCGACGAGGGTCAGGTCTCGATCGATCGCGGCATCACCATCGGCTATTTCAACCAGGACGTCGGCGAGATGAGTGGCCGCAGCGCGGTGGCCGAGGTGATGGATGGCGCCGGTCCCGTCAGCGAGGTCGCTGCCGAATTGCGCGAGCTCGAGGCCGCCATGGCCGACCCCGACAAGGCCGACCAGATGGACGAGATCATCGCCCGCTACGGCGAGGTGCAGCACCGGTTCGAGGAGCTCGACGGCTATGCGCTCGACGGCCGCGCGCGCGAGGCGCTCTCCGGCCTCGGCTTCAGCCAGGAGATGATGGACGGCGACGTCGGCAAGCTCTCCGGCGGCTGGAAGATGCGCGTGGCGCTGGCGCGTATTCTTTTGATGCGGCCCGACGTGATGCTGCTCGACGAGCCGAGCAACCATCTCGATCTCGAAAGCCTGATCTGGCTGGAAAAATTCCTGCACGATTACGAAGGCACGTTGCTGATGACCTCGCACGACCGCGAGTTCATCAACCGCGTGATCTCCAAGGTGATCGAGATCGATTCCGGCTCGCTCACCACCTACACCGGCGATTACGAATTCTACGAGCAGCAGCGGGCGCAGAACGAGAAGCAGCAGCAGGCGCAGTTCGAGCGCCAGCAGGCCATGCTCGCCAAGGAGATCAAGTTCATCGAGCGCTTCAAGGCGCGCGCATCGCATGCGGCGCAGGTGCAGAGCCGGGTCAAGAAGCTCGACAAGATCGAGCGCGTCGAGCCGCCGCGGCGCCGGCAGAGCGTGGCGTTCGACTTCCTGCCGGCGCCGCGCTCGGGCGAGGACGTCGTCGCACTCAAGAACGTGCACAAGGGCTATGGCTCAAAGCGCATCTATGACGGGCTGGATTTCATGATCCGCCGTCGGGAGCGCTGGTGCGTGATGGGCGTCAACGGCGCCGGCAAATCGACGCTGCTCAAGCTGGTTGCCGGCGCGAGCGAGCCGGACGAGGGCACCGTGGCGCTCGGAGGCAGCGTCAAGATGGGCTATTTCGCCCAGCACGCAATGGATCTGCTCGACGGCGAGCGCACCGTGTTCCAGTCGCTGGAGGACGCGTTTCCGACCGCGGGCCAGGGCTCCTTGCGCGCGCTCGCCGGCTGCTTCGGCTTCTCCGGCGACGACGTCGAGAAGCGCTGCCGCGTGCTCTCGGGCGGCGAGAAGGCGCGCCTCGTGATGGCCAAGATGCTGTTCGACCCGCCGAACTTCCTGGTGCTGGACGAGCCCACCAACCATCTCGACCTCGCCACCAAGGAAATGCTGATCAATGCGCTGTCGGATTTCGAGGGCACCATGCTGTTCGTCTCGCACGACCGGCATTTCTTGGCGACGCTGTCGAACCGCGTGCTGGAGCTGACGCCTGATGGCATCCACCAATATGGCGGCGGCTACACCGAATATGTCGCGCGCACCGGACAGGAGGCGCCGGGGCTGCGGAGCTAATCTCTGCTGTTGCCGGTGAGCCTGGCGATCGCCTCGATCTCGTTGGTCCAGATGCCGCCGGAATAGCTTTGCGGCAGCCGCGCAAGCAATTCCGGCGTATCGATGCCGGTGGAGAACTCGCCGCCGCTGTAGGGGCCGAGCGCGAACACAGCGCTGTTGACGGCGTTCATGCGCGCGAGAAAGCGATCGGGCCAGCCCCATAGCCAGGGGGCGACGTTGATTGGCACCAGCACCATCGCGTTGCGGCAGGCCGCTGGGACGAGACCGGTCCAGCCGTATCCGATATAGCGTGCCAGGCAGCTTTTGATAGACTTCCGCGAGATCGTGCGGACATCCGGGGCGAGGCGACGGATCACGTCGATGGGCTCGTCGCCGCCATAGACCATGATGGTGCTACGCCGCCCGGCCGACAACGTGGTCAGCACGCCGGCAAGTTTCTCGCCTTCGTCCGGGTCCCGGCTCTTCACGTTGATGAGCAACTGCTTGTCGGGGAAGGCGGCGAACACCTCCGACAAGGTCGGCATCATGCCGACACCTTTGCCGCGGAACGGGAAGGTCTTGCCGGCGTCGGCGGTGTAGCCGTAGCCGATATCGAGCGTCTTCAGCTTTGCCATGCTCTGCGCGCGGGTGACGCCGACGCCGTCGGTCCGGCAGTCGAGCGTCCAGTCATGGAAGACGGCGAACTCGCCGTCACTGGTCGGGTGCACGTCGAGCTCGACGACGTCGGCACCGGCCGCGAAGCTCGCGCGCATCGAGCGCAGCGTGTTTTCGAGATAGTCGTGCGCCGGCGGCAGCATCCGCGCGGCGGTGCAGGTGTCGTTCTTCAGCTCGCGCTCGTCAAATCGTTGCGCCATGCCGCGATGGGCGAGCAGCACGGGCTTGCCGTCCCGATGTGGCGCCAGATGGCTTGTGTTGTTGACGTAGATTGCAGCTGCGACGGCGATCACGATCGCCGCGGTCACTCTCAGTTTCCTGCCCACCGGACATTCCTCATTCCGCGATCATCTTCTCCGGGGTTTGAGGTTGATTTGCGGCACGGGGCGCATGGGAGGCTCCCGGGTTCGGCGCCTTGAATGCCCTGATTCCGTTCGCTACGCTTTCGTCAAAAAGGGAGCGAACACCCATGAAGCCAGTCCGGATCGGCGACATCTCCATCGATGCGGTGATCGAGCGGGAGGGGCCGTGGCGCCGGCCGCAGGATTTCTTCCCGGCCTATGACGAAGACGTGTTCAAGCGCCATCTGCCGACAATGGAGCCGGAGGTGTTCGACGCCGCGCGCGGCATGATGGTGATCACCTATCAGACCTTCGTGGTCCGCACGCCGCGTTACACCATCCTTGTCGACACCTGCACCGGCGAGGACAAGGGCCATCCGCCGCCGTTCGATTTTCCCGGCAAGGCGCGCTGGCGCAACGAATTGTTCGCGCTCGGCATCGGCTTCGAGCAGATCGATTACGTGTTCTGCACGCATCTGCACATCGACCATACCGGCTGGAACACGACCTTGCGCGACGGACGCTGGGTGCCGACGTTTCCCAACGCGAAATATGTCTTCCACAAGGGCGAGTATGCGGCCTGGGAGGCCGAGCATGCCAAGGGCAACAATCCGCCCGGCACCGTCTTTCGCGACAATTGCCTGCCGATCGTCGAGGCCGGGCAGGCGCTGCTGGTCGACGACGACTACGCGCTCGACGATACCGTGACGCTGACCCCGACGCCGGGGCATTCGCCT
This sequence comes from Bradyrhizobium sp. CCBAU 45321, assembly GCF_028128975.1. Classification (NCBI taxonomy): domain Bacteria; kingdom Pseudomonadati; phylum Pseudomonadota; class Alphaproteobacteria; order Hyphomicrobiales; family Nitrobacteraceae; genus Bradyrhizobium; species Bradyrhizobium sp. CCBAU 45321. The sequence goes on along the minus strand of NZ_LFKZ01000131.1, from coordinate 206,161 downwards.
TGTCATTGCTGCGTGAACATTTCTTCGAACGGCCAGCGCGCCGTGGTCGCGGGCGACCTCATGCATCACCAGATCCAGTGCCGCGAGCCGGGCTGGTCGGCGAAGCCGGATTGGGATGCGAAGCAGTCGGCGATGTCGCGACTAAAGTTCTTCGCCTCTGTTGCCGACACGGACACGCTGATCCTGCCGATCCATTTTCCGGCGCCGACGGCCGGGCTGATCAAGCCGTTCGGCGCCGCTTTCGATTACCGTTTCAAGCGCAAGTAGCCTCTAATAGGCGTAGAACATCCGCTGAATGTCCTTGGTGTCGGTCGTCTTGGTCAACGCCAGCATCAGCAAGATGCGCGCCTTCTGGGGATTGAGCGTATCCGAGACGACGAAGTCGTGCTCATCGTCCTTGGCCTCGCCATTGCGCGCGACGATGCCGTTGCCGACACGGCTGCTGCGAACGATCAGCACGCCTTTCTTGCGGGCATCGTCGAGCGCCGGCTCGACCGCCGGGCGGGCCAGGCTGCCGTCACCCACGCCGGCATGCACGACCCCCTTGGCGCCGGCAGCGACAAAGGCGTCGATCGCGACCCGGTTCATGCTGGCGTAGCCGTAGACGATGTCGACCTGCGGGAGGACATCGAGCTTGGACACGTCAAATTCGGAATCCGCCGTGTGCCGGCGGGTCGTTTGGCGATAGAAATACGGCTTGTTGCCCTGCATGTAGCCGAGAAAGCCGAGTTCGGGCGTGCGAAAGGTGTCTGCCGTGGACGTGTTGTTCTTGGTGACGTCGCGCGCGGCGTTGATCTGATCGTTGAGGGCGACGAGCACGCCCTTGCCGACGGCTTCTTCACTGCCTGCGAGGATCACCGCATTGAAGAGATTGATCGGGCCGTCCGCGCTGATCGCGGTCGATGGACGCATCGCACCGACGACGACCACAGGCTTCTTGCTCTTGACGACCAGATTCAGGAAATAGCTGGTTTCCTCGATTGTATCGGTTCCGTGCGTGATCACGATCCCATCCACGTCGTCCTGCGCGAGGAGCGTATTGACGCGCTTGGCGAGCTTCAGCCAATAATCATTGTTCATATTCTCGCTGGCGATCTGGAAGACCTGCTCGCCCTTGACGTTGGCCACGGTTTTCAACTCGGGGACGGCGTTCAAGAGGGTCTCGATGCCCACCGTGGCCGCGGTATACCCGATGACGGTGGTGCTGCTCGCCCCGCTGCCGGCGATCGTGCCGCCGGTTGCGAGAACCATGACGTTGGGCAGGCCGGGGCCTCTCGCGTTGGCAACGTCAACGATCATAAGCAGCGTAAAGAGCACGCTCATTATCGCCACCAAGTGATCACGCACGCGGAACTGCAACATCTCGTCCATCCTTTGCTGGAAGCCTCGTTGATGCGCCCCGGTTCGCTCAGCGCCGCATCATCTGTCAGCCGCTGCGTTCTGTCTAGGGTCGCGGCGCGTTTGCTTTACGCGCTCGGCGCGTGTCGGAAACTGGCGGCGGGGTGGGGCACAAGGAGCCGATGGCCGGGACATCTGGCGCGAAGACGCGCTTCTGCCCGGCCATGACGGCATTTCATTTGTGATGGCTTGCTGAAAAAGCTGGGAACGGACTGCGCGCTTACGCGCTGGTCTCGCACTTCTTCATGAAGCTGTTCTTGGCGGCGCCGGCGAGCGGCTTGCCGTCGGCGCTGACGGCCTTGGGCGCGCAGGCGTCTTCCTTGCATTTCTTCAGGAACGAGGTCTTGGCGGCGCCGGCCAGCGGCTTGCCGTCCTTGCCGACGGCCTTGCTCTCGCAGGTTTCTTGCGCAAGGGCCGAACCCGCTGCGAAGGTGGCAACGATCGCAGCGACGAAAATCCGCTTCATCATGGGGGTCTCCTGAACCAGAAATGGCCGGCAGATTGGAGCCGGGAATCGTGGCGCAATCAAGCAGGATGAGCACTGGGCCGCCCGGTCGCCCGCTGATTTTTGCACTTCAAGCGCGGGAGATGTCGCCTCTGTTGCAGTGCTCGCTGACCGCATCGGGCGATCCTGCTAGCGTTGGTCCCTTGAGACGGAGAGGAAGCATCGTGATGGACGCGGCGATCCCGCACGACCAGGCAGCCGATCGGCATTCCCACCTGGTTCGCCCCCAAGACATGGATTGGCAGAAGACGCGCTTTCCGGGCTGCGAGGCCAAGACGCTGCTGTTCGATCGGCGTACGGGGCTGATGACCGCCTTGATGCGTTTTGCGCCAGGATCGGTGCTGCCCGATCACGAGCATGTCGGCATCGAGCAGAGTTGGGTCATCGAAGGTGCGCTCGTCGACAAGGAGGGGCCGGCCAAGGGCATTGCCTGCAAGGCCGGCGAATTCATCTGGCGCGAGGCAGGCAGCCGGCACGCCGCCTGGTGCCCGGACGGGGCGTTGATCCTGGCGATCTTCCAGGTGCCGAACAAATTCTTCGAGGCCGACGGCCGCGTGGTCGATGCCGCCGGTCAGGACTGGGACGAGACTTGGGGGCACACCGGCGCGCAGCGGCCGCAGAGCGCCTGATCGCCTTCACGCGCCGCGCATCAGCAGCGCCTTGAAGTCGGCCCGCGCGCGCTGCGCTTCGGCGCGTGCGACGTCGGAGGCGTCGCCCATGCCGAAATAGCCATGGATCAGGCCGGGACCCTCATGGTGCTTGACGCGGACGCCGGCGGCCTCCAGCGCCCGCGCATAGGCGGCGCCTTCGTCGCGCAGGGGATCAAACCAGGCGGTGGTTACGACCGCGGGCGCGACGCCGGCCAAGGAGGCAGCCCGCAGCGGCGAGACGCGCCAATCGCCGGCGTGTGCGGGATCGGCGAGATAATGGCCGCAGAACCATTCCATCGTCGCCCGCGTGAGGAAGTAGCCCTCGGCGTTCTCGCTGCGCGAGGGATACCGCGCGTTCTCGCGCGCATCGGCATAAGCGCCGACGACGTCGGTGACCGGATAGACCAGCAGTTGCGCGGCGAGCTTGATGCCGGCCTCTCGACAGGCGATCGCGCTCGTCGCTGCGAGATTGCCGCCGGCGCTGTCGCCGGCAACACCGAAGCGCTTTGCGTCACCGCCAAATTCCGCGACGCGGCCAAACACGTCGCTGACCGCGGCGAAAGCATCCTCGAAGGCGCCGGGAAAGCGCGTCTCGGGTGGGCGGCGATAGTCGACGGAGACGACGACCGCGCCGGTCTCGATCGCAAGGTTGCGCGCCTGCCGGTCGTGGGTTTCGAGATCGCCCGCAACCCAGCCGCCGCCGTGGAAGAACACCACCGTCGGTGCCGGCGCGGCGCCGACCCGATAGACCCGTGCGGGAAGCAGACTGGCGCCGCCTTTCACCCTGATATCCTCGACGCTATCGACCGGCGGCGGCGGAATGGCGGCACGCGAGGCAGCCAGTGCGCGCAAGGAATCGCGGGCGCTCTGTGGCGTCATGACCGTGGGATCGCGCATAGGCATGAGCGGAATGATCTGGGCGATGACGGGATCGAGCGGTGCGGCCATGGGCTTTCCTCACAGGGTTCTTGGTCTTGCTTGGTCATTAGCATAGGTTTTGCGGGCAGCATCGGCAACCGGCGTGCGTCGCAAGGCCGGACGACGGGCAGGGAGGTTCACGAGGTGGAATTCGAGACGCTGGTCCAGTCGCGCCGCAGCGTGCGTGGCTTCAAGAACGAGCCGGTGCCGCGCGCGGTGATCGAGGCGATCATCGAGAGCGCCAAGCGCGCGCCCTCGTCGATGAACACCCAGCCCTGGCATGTCCATGTGCTCACGGGTCATCCGCTGGAGGAGGTGCGTCGCCGCAACATGTCGGAGATGGCCGGCGGCGCCAAGGTCAAGCGCGACATCGTCAGCCATGGCGAATACCAGGGCGTGCATCGCACCCGGCAGGTCGACATCGCCAAGAAGCTGTTCGGCGCGATGGGAATCGCGCGCGACGACAAGCCGATGCGGCAGGACTGGGTGCTGCGCGGCTTCCGCCAGTTCGACGCGCCGGTCTCGCTGGTGCTGACCTATGACCGCGTGCTCGATCCCGGCGCGGTCTGCCACTTCGATCTCGGCGCGCTCTGCTACGGCATCGTGCTCGCGGCGTGGGACCGCGGGCTCGGCTCGGTCATCAACGGGCAGGGCATCATGCGCTCCGACATCGTGCGCGAGGTCGCCGAGATTCCGGAAGACGAGGTCATCATGACCTGTGTCGCGATGGGCTATCCCGACGACGGCTTTGCCGCGAACGCCGTGCGCTCGGACCGCGAGCACAACCACCAGTTCGTGCGTTACGTGGGTTTTGCCGATTAGCACGAGCAAGAGGAGATTATTCTCTAGCGAAAATATTTGGTGCGGTGTCGCGAGTGGCCTCTTGCAATCTCGAAGTCGCGGGAGGAACAATATGCGGACTGAGAGGTTTGTTGCTGGCGCGAGGGAATTGATATGCGGCGGCTGGCTAGCCTGGTTCGGCGGTTCTTCGGTCCGCGACTGCGGCCTAAGATCGATGATGATCCAAGTCTTCCTTTCACACCCGAAGAGTTCGGCCGGCTGATTCGCAGCGGCCGGCACGAGGACATGAAGCTGCTGGCCGACGGGCTGGCCTGCCGCTCCATCCCGCGCCGCGCCAGCCATCGTGCGACGCATTAGGCTGCGCTCGAGACGGGTCACAGCGCTCACCGCGTGAGCGCGACCTGCTTGAACGCGCGGACCAGCGCCTTCTCCAGCTTGCCCGTCATCTCGCACAGAACGTCGTAGGCCTCCGCGCGCGGCATGGTCGGCTTGTAGTGCCGGTGCTCGATCAGGGCTGCGAAGATGTCCGAGATCGTTAGAATCCTGACGATATCGCCAATGCTCTCGGCGCAGAGCGCATCGGGATAGCCGCTCCCGTCGAGGTACTCGTGATGATGGCGGACGGCATCGAGAATCTCCGGCGAGATCCCGTCATGGTCCTTGAGAAACGTATGGCCGGCGGCGGGATGCGTTTCGATCAGCGCGCGCTCGGCGGCATCGAGGCGGCCCGGCTTGTCGAGGATGGCGAGTGGAATCTGCGCCTTGCCGATGTCATGGAACATGGCCGCCGAGTAGAGACGTTCCAGGTCGGCCCTGCCGACGCCGAGGCTCAGTCCGAAGTCGATGGCGACACCGGTCACCAGCAGGCAATGCTGATAGGTTCCTTCGTGGTGCCGCCGCACCGTCATGAGCCACTCCGTCAGGCCATGCCGGGTGATGCGATCGGCGATCTGGCGACCGGCTTCCTTGGTGGCGTTTACGTCGAGCGGCTGGCCCAGGGTGACGGAGGTGAACATGGATGCGATCGCGGTCGCGGCGGTCTCGACGGCAGTGTCGGCCTGCGCGCTCGCGCGCGACGCAGCCGAGAGCGGATCAGGCGGATCAGACAGCGCCGCCAGCAGCTTCGCCCGGTTGATCGCGCCCGGCAGGACCAGGGTCGCTCCAAGCGCATAGGCCTGCGAAACGGAGACATGCGAGGTGTGCTCCAGCAGGAAAATCCGTTTCTTCGCTTTTGCGAGCTTGCCCGCCCGTTTCTTGATCGCCGCGATGTTGTCGACATCGCGAAGCTCGGCGCGAATGACGATGGCGGACGGCACCTCTGACAGCTTGGCCTCAGCGTCCAGCCGCTCGCCCGCGACGGCAAAGCGTTGCTCGAGGATCGAGCACACACCGGCCAGCTTGTCGGACGTGTCGGCCAGCACATGCACGAACGGGCGCGGCGCTCCAGCGACGGCGGTGCCGTCGAGGCTGGTGGGTTTGAGTGTGGTTTGCGCGTTCTGCACGGACATGACCCGGAATATCGCGGGCTCCCATCGAGGGGTCGAATTCTCGTCTACTTGGCCTGAGCGGCGGCCTGCGTTGCGGCAGCCGGCGTACTCGCCTGCTTCTTCTTGCTTTGCGAGGTGACGAAGTGGATGCCGGCCGTGGTGCCGTCGATCCAGACCAGCTCGCAGCGCCGGTAGGCGAGGCCCGTCGACGACAGCAGCATGAAGAATTCCTTGGCCTGGAGCACGTCCAGCGTGCCCTCGACCTCGACCTTCGCGCCCGTCTGCGAGACGTCGAGCAGGACGCAGCTGCGCCGCCAGGTGCCGTCGGAGCCCATCAGATTGACGGGCTGCCGGTGGTCCATTCGCACGCGCGCCGCCTTGCGGCCATCGAACTTCATTGCTTGTCTCCCACTCGTGCGGCGCGATGCGTCCCATCGCTTGGCTTGGCGCTTGCGGCGATTTGCCCCCAGCGCACCGTCCATTGGCTCGTGGACAGCAACTGCGTCTCGAAGATCCGTTGGGCTCGTTCGCGCTGGGCAAAGGAAAGACGCGCGCCGCTGCGATTGCTCAGGATGGCGAGCGTGGTCTGCCAGTTGAGCCGTGAAGCGCGGCAGGCCATGACCAGACCCTCGCAATCCTCGTCGGCCATGACGTGCTCGACGATGTCGAGAGGCGCCCCCGAAAGCACCGACAGCGCCGTGAACAGATTGGCGGTCTCTCCACGGATCGCAAAGCGGTTCACGGCGGAATCGTTGAGCTTGCCGATGCGATTGAGGGCGACGATCTCCGGCCGCGCGCTTGCATAGGCGGCCGCGCAGGGCAGCTTGGCGATGTTTGGCGCGGCCGTTGCGCCTCGAGGCGACACGGCGGCCTTCTGCCCTGTGCCGGATTTCGGCGCTGCCGAGGTCGACAGCAACTCCCGCACGACCGTGTCGGGCGTATCCGGCCGGAGCGTCAGTGCCTTCGTGAGTTCACCATCCGTCAGGCATCTCTCAACGAGCGCAGCGTAAGCGGCATCAGAGAAACGTGCCTCTGTATTGCCGATCAGCGCAATACACGCGCTGCGGGCGCCGACCTTGATCAGCGTCTCGATCACCGGCGGATCGATAGGCGCGCGGGCGGCGATCGCACATTGCTGCCGTTCGCCGGTCGCGGCCGCGATCGAGTTGAGATCGGCCGCGGACAGAGACTGCGAGCTGAGCAAGACAGGGCACGCCACCTGTGGATCGCGGTGGGAGGCGAGGCGTCGCACGGTCTTCGGCGGAGCCACCTTGAGCTCCGCGAGTGCCGTGCTGAGATCGATCAGCGCACCGGCCCCCACCCGCTCCGTCAATCGCAGCAGAACGCCGTCGGTCACATTGGCGAGCAATTCCTGAGGCCGGTCGCGGCTGCTGGTGAGCAGCTGCAAGATGCCGGAGAGGATGCGGGTGCAGCGGTCCAGCGGACACGTTGCGACTGCGTCTTCCAACTCGACCAGAGTATCAGCAGGCGAACTTGCCATCATTGGCGGGAGCCTGAGTTGAAAAAACTTGACTATACAACGTTCGTTATTGCACCTTACATCTGTTAATTTTTGATTTTAAAAATTAAATGTTGGGGTATTAATGCACCGCCAATTTCCAGGAAATACTATCGAAATTTGGTGGGACACGGCGCCACGGCCTGTCTTTATCTTCAATTGTCTAGGACAAGTTTGATTGTTTTGCGTAACCGAAAGCCGAAAGGGGGAGCGGCACGCGGCCGGACGGACGTCAAACACGACGCTGCGTTTTCTTATTGCCATGAACAAAATTGATGATGTGCCCGGGGTGGCGCTCAGAACATTTCACTTTTCAGATGCCGACGAATTTCGAAGCGCCATTCGCGGGCTGAATTTCGAATTCACGCCCTTTGTACCGAAGATTTCGGCCGAGCAGACAATCCTGTCGTTGCCCGGCTGCGACGTGAACTTGACGCGCGCGTTTCCGCGGGTGGTTGACGCACAGCTCGTCGAGAATTGCACGGCGATCGGCTTCACCATGGACGATCTCAACGTGCCAATTCGCTTCAACGGCTCGCAACGGGCGCGACCCGCCGTGGTCATTGGCAACGGCGGCGCGGCCTACACCACCATCGAGGAGGTGCAGCGGCAGATCGCCTCGGTCGTTTTCAGGCCGGAGGTGAGGGATCGTGGCTGGCCGCCCACGCTCTCGAGCTTCAAGATCTTTGAGGTTTCCGCGACTGGCTTGCAGCGGCTGCGCGGCGTGGTTCGTGGGGTGCTGGCCGAGGCGTCCGGGCCGGTCCCGCCACCGGAGCTCTTGTTGAAGAGCGCCGCGATGAAGGAGTCCCTGCTCGCAGCCGTCGACGAGGTCTTTGAATCGATCGTTCCGGTCCGCTGGACCCTGGGTCCCAACGACGGACGGAATTTCAGGATCTTCCAGGATATCCGCGCGCTGCTGTCCGACGACCTGTCGCAGCCGATCTATAGCGACGAGATCGCCCGCAAGCTCGGGCTGTCGGTTCGCACCATGCACGACGTCGTCCGCCGCTATCGCGGCATGAGCCTGCACCGCTATTTGCGTCTGCACCGGCTGTGGCTGGTGCGACGGCGCCTTCTCGCCGGGGCCGATAGCGTCAAGGCGGTGGCCCTGGCGTACGGCTTCTGGCACCTCAGCGATTTCTCCAGAAGCTACCGCGACCAGTTCGGCGAGACGCCGTCGCAAACGCTGGAGCATGGTCGCGGACGGTAATGCGACAAATCGAGTAGGGCTGGGCGCCGGTTTCGTGCTACCGTCGAGCCATGAGCAATCGCATTCTCGTTCTCTACGGTTCTTACCGTTCCGACCGCATGGGCATCCGCCTTGCGAATTTCGTCATCAACCGGCTGCGCGGCCGCGGCGAGGACGTCGAATTCATCGACGCCAAGGCGATCGGGCTGCCGATGCTGGACCGCATGTACAAGGAACATCCCAAGGGCTCGGCGCCGGAGGCGCTCGAGAAGCTGGCCGGGCAGATCCGCGGGGCCGACGGATTCGTCTTCGTCACCGGCGAGTATAATTGGGGCATGCAGCCTGGGCTGAAGAACCTCACCGACCATTTCCTGGAGGAATGGTTCTGGCGCCCGGCCGCGATCGTGAGCTATTCGGCCGGCCGGCTGTCCGGAGCACGCGCGGCGACCGCCTGGCACGGCACGCTCTCGGAGATGGGCATGGTGGTGGTATCGAGCACCATCGGTGTCGGCCCGATCGCGCAGACGCTGTCGGAGGCCGGCGAGCCAATCGGCGATGGCGGCAAGGCCCTGGAGCGCTCGTTTCCGCGCTTCGCCGACGATCTGACGTGGTGGATCGAGGCGGCGAAAGCGCAGCGCGCGCGTAAGGCGCCGCCGTATTGACGTCGCGCTACGCCGCCCGGACCTCGCCAAGGAAGCGCTCGAACTGGCCGGCGAGATCGCGCGACTGGGTCGAGAGCTGCTCGGCCGCGCCCAGCACCTCTCTTGCCGCGGCGCCGGTGTCGTCGGCGGCGCGCTGCACGCCGGAGATGTTGCTGTTGACCTCCTGGGTGCCGCGGGCGGCCTCCTGAACGCTGCGGGCGATCTCCTTGGTCGCCGAGCCCTGCTCCTCGATCGCCGCCGCGATCGCGGTGCCGATCTGGTCGATCTCGGCGATGACGTCGGCGACGTTGCGGATCGCCGCCACCGTCTCGTCGCTCGCGGTCTGGATCGCGGTGATCTGCTCGGAGATCTCCGTCGTGGCCTTGGCGGTCTGACCGGCCAGCGACTTCACTTCGGAGGCGACCACGGCAAAGCCGCGGCCGGCCTCGCCGGCACGGGCGGCTTCGATGGTCGCATTTAGCGCAAGCAGGTTGGTCTGCTCGGCGATGCTCTGGATCAGCGTCACGACGTCGCCGATCTTCTGCGCGCCCTCGGCGAGCGTGCGCGCGGTGTCGCCGGTGCGGCGGGCATAGTCGACGGCACGTGCCGCGATCTCGGTGCTCTGGGCGACCTGACGCCCGATCTCCGCGATCGAGGAGGTCAGCTCTTCAGTGGCGCTCGCGACCGTCTGCACGTTGGTCGAGGTCTGTTCGGAGGCGGCGGCGACCACGGCGGCCTGGCTGTTGGTCTGCGCCGCCGTCGAGGTCATCGACTGCGCGGTGCTTTCCATTGCAGCAGAGGCCCGCGACAGGCCGCCGACCAGCTCGGTCACCTTGGCCTCGAAGGCGCGGGTGAGATCGTCGAGCGCCTGGGCGCGGCGCATCTTGCCGTCGTTCTCGGCCTGCTTCTCGGCCGCGAGCCGATCGGCGCGGATCATGTTGTCCTTGAACACCTGAACGGCCGCGGCCATCGCGCCGATCTCGTCGGAGCGCTCGGCGCCCCGAATGGTCTCCGCAACCTCGCCGTCGGCGAGCCGCGACATGCGCGTCGTCAGGCCGACGATCGGCGCGCAGACGCGGCGGCGAACCGTCACGATGAGGCCGGCGCTGGCGATCAGCACGGCGACAAGGCCGACGAGCGCGATCGTGAAGCTGGTGTGCGCGGCCGACGAAGCGCCGGCGAGAATCTGCTCGGCGTTGTCGTAGAAGGCGTCGCGGACGCCGATGATGGTGCCGAGGCCGCGCTGCGTGGCGGCGTAATAGGTATCCATGTCGTGTTCGTATTTGCCGGTGATCGCGCCGTCCTTCACCAGCTTGAGCTCGCGGCCGAACTCCTCGACATAGATCGCGTTGAACTTCTCCAGGGCCTCCGCGACGTTCGCCGGCGTTGTTGGATTGCCGCGCAATTCCTGCAGCGACATCACGATCTGATCGTTGCGGCCCTGCGAGCGGGCAATGTCGGCCTTCTCGGCGTCGGTCGCCGGCTTCTTTCCGCCGAGGAGATTCTTGTGCAGGCTGGAGTTGAAGCCGCCGACGTCGCGCAGCGTCATCGCGACATTGGCGTAGCTGGCCTGCCGGTAGGCGTCACCGTTCAGGATCGCCATGCGGCGGACCTGCTCGTTGAGCAGCGCAGTCACGCCGCCGTTGAGCACGGCATTGTCGGCGACGATCTTCTTGGCGGCGTCCTTGCGCGCATCGGCGGGACCCGCCAGCGCCTTGTCGATGGCCTCGCGCAAGCCAGTGAACTTCGCGTTGATGCCGTCGATGTTGCTGCCGATCGTGGTGCCGTCGTCGAACGGGCCGGGCAGCTCCTTGCGCAGTGCATTCATCTTGTCGCGGGCGCGGTCGGTCTGCTTGCGCAGCTTGTCCTGCTCGGCCAGCAGCGCAGGGTCGATGGCCGCAGGTCCATAGAGGATGTTGGTGGAAAAGCCGCGCTCCGGATTAAGATAGCGCGGGATGTCGCTGACCGCGCGGACGATCGCGAGGCGGCCTTGCGCCTCGCTGATCAGTTCCATGGTCTGATATTTCGTCACGGCGACGTAGACGGCGAGGCCGCCGCCGACGGTCGAGAGCGAGACGATGGCGCTGGTCAGGAGCGTACCGATTTTCATGATCTGTCCGGCAAATAACGGAGAATTATTTCGCCCGGACGATAGGGCGGCCATGTTAATCAGCGGTTTACGCTCTTTTGCCGTCTCAGCTGTAGGTCGCGCTGACCGATCCCAGCGGGCCAAAATCGGCAACGTAGGTTTCGCCAGCCTTGGGCCGGAGCATACCGGTCAGCGTTCCCGTGCTGATCGTCTGGCCGGCCTTGAGACCGATGCCGGTCCGCGACAGCTCGTTGGCAAGCCAGGCCAGCGGCACCAGCGGATGGTCAATCGCCTCTGCAGCGGAGCCGCGGCGTCTCTCGATGCCGTTGCAATTGAGGACGACATCCTGAGTGGCGACGTCGCGGCTGCGCCAGTCGGCGATGGGCTCTCCGAGCACGATCGTTCCTGATCCAGAGCCGTCGGCCATAATCGCTGGCATCGGCGGAAACGCCGCGTCGTGAATGAAGCGGCACTCGGCGAGCTCGATGCCGGGATGCAACGAGGCGACGGCGTCGCCGACCTCGTCCACCGTATAGGGCTTCGCGCGCGGCGGCAGATCGGCGCCGAGAAGCGCCTGGAACTCGACTTCGGGGATAGGGCTGCATTGTCTGGCATGCTCGACGCTGGCGGGCGAGCTCTTGATCAGGGGCGCGAACACCCGCCCATAGATCGGCGAGGAGATGCGAAGCTGACGCTGGAGCCCGGACTTCATGCCCGCGATCTTCCAGCCGACGACATCCCAGCCGAGTTCTTCTTCAACCATCTGCGCGACTTGGTACGCCGTGTCCGCATCCGGTGGGACCAGCCGTTCGTCGAGGCCGCTCTGTTGCCGGCCCTCGCGACGCAAATCGGCGAGCTGACGGGCGAGTTCGCGTTGTCGGGACAAGTCCATGCGCGTCTCCAATCTATTTTTTTGTGCAGGCGAGGGCGGTTGCGAGGACGATCTCCAGTTCCTCCTGAACCTGATCGAGCGCGTCGGCGCTGCGGCTGGCGCGGCACATCGCGACCGTGCCTTCGATCGAGGCGACGACGAGGGTTGCAAGCCGCTCGGCGCGCTCGGCAGCCAGTCCTTCGCGCAACAAGGCTGCTTGCATGATCCGCCGCCAATCGGCGAACACGCCGTCGGCGAGGTCGAGCAGGTGCTGCTGCGCGGCCGCGTCGTCCTTGTCACTGGGCTCACCGACATAGCGATCGACCGCCACGGCGAGCACGGGGCAGCCGGCCTCGAAGCCAGTTGCCTCCAACTGACGGCGCCATGATGCGACAAAAGCCTTGAGGCCGCCGATCACGCCGCGTTCGTTCATGGCTTTCTCCAGAGGAATGGATACCTGCCGTCCGGCGAAGGTCACGGCTTCGGCGATCAATTGCGGCTTACCGTCGGGGAAGTGGTGGCTGATCGAGCCGCGCGGCGTCGCTGTGTGGCGGACCACGTCGCGCATGCTGGTGGCGTTGACGCCGCGGCGGCTCATCAGGTCGGCGGCGCCGGCGATCATCCTGTCGCGTGTGGTGGCAGTCATCGGGAATCCTGCAATTGGCCATCTCCATCTAGACTATGACACTTGACATAAGCAAGCCGCGATGAAATATGACGAGTGTATATTCGTGGAGAGATGCCAATTTGACCATCATCACCGTCACCGCACCGGCCGGACGGCTCGGCCTGCCGCAGCGTCGGCAGCTTGCGGAAAGCCTGACCGACGCCGTGCTCGAGCCGGAGGTCGGCCAGAAGGCGCCGGCGGCCCGAATGGGGTTCCAGGTGCATTTCCACGACCTGCCGCCCGACAGCATGGCGATCGGCGGCCGGTTGCTGTGCGATCAGGACAAGCCGCGCGACATCATCACCGTCAACATCGCCGTCATGAACGCGGCCTGGCCGGCGGAGGTGCGCGCCGAGGTGATCCGCAACGTGCTGGCGCGACTTGCGGAGGCCTGCAGCATGCCGGCGCCGTCGCCGACCTGGTGGGTCAATTTCGAGATCATCGATGAGGGAAGCTGGGGATCGCGCGGCGGGGTGCTCTCGATCCTTCAGCTGTTGGATTCCGGCGTGTTCACGCCGGCCCGGATCGAGGCGATCCGCGCGGCGCTTCAGCAGCCGGCCTGACTTGCTGCCAACACCACAATCGGGAGACGAGCACATGAGCGAAGGTCAGATCCGCACCGAGGTGCACGGCCACGTCCTCAAGATCATCATCGCCAACGCCGCGAAGAAGAACGCGTTCACGCCTGCGATGATGGAGCAATTGTCCGATGCACTCACCGAACTGCACGACAACGATGCCTATCGCGTCGGCGTGGTCTGCGCCGAGGGCGGGGATTTCACTGCAGGTCTCGATATGCCCAAATTCTTCGGTCCCACCGCGGAGAAGCGCAACACCAAGGACGGCAATGTCGACCCGTTCGGGCTCAACAAGCGCTGCCGCAAGCCGATCGTGACGGCCGTGCAGGGTATCGTCTACACCATCGGCATCGAGTTGATGCTCGCCGGTGACATCGTGGTTGCAGCCGATGACTCACGCTTCTGCCAGATGGAGGCGAGGCGCGGCATCGCACCGCTGGGCGGCGCGCATTTCCGCTTCTTGTCGCGGGCCGGCTGGGGCGATGCGATGTATCATCTGTTCCTCTGCGACGAGTTTTCGGCGCAGCGCGCGCATGCGATCGGTCTCGTCCAGGAGGTCGTGCCTGCAGGCGAGCAGATCGAGCGGGCGATGACGCTCGCCGCCATGATCGCGCGCAATGCGCCACTCGGCATTCAGGTGACCAAGGAAGCGGCGGCGAACTATGTCAAAGCTGGCGAAGCGGCCGCGATTGCCTACATCCCGAAAATTCGCGATCGCGTGCTCGGCAGTGCCGACGCCAAGGAAGGCATCCAATCCTTCATCGAGCGTCGAGCGGCCGTCTTCCAGGGGCGCTGATCGGCGCCGACTAGCGCGGCGCCTGATCGAGCTTTGCGAGAATCTCCAGCGTGGCGCCGTCGCGTTCGCCTGCGAAATATCGGGCGAGCGCCTGATCGAAGACGGGCTCGTCGGAGACCGCGCCGAACAGCGTCATCGACGAGCGGAATTTGGCGTCATCCGGCGCGCCGAGGATCGCGTTGATAGTCCGGCCATCGACCGCGAGCACCAGCCTGGTGCATTCGATCAGGCGACCGCCGAGGATGGGGTGGGCGAGATAAGCCTCGGCCTCCGCGCGGGAGCCGATGGCATAGCGCTGCGACATGGCGCTGAACCCGAGACCTGCGACCTGGGGAAGATGAACCACATCCAGTGAGTCTGCTTCCGGCCCCTAGCCAGCTCGCCCAAGATGTCGCCGTAGACCGGGTCTTGGGCCCGGACAAAGCGATCGAGATCGAACGGATCGGTCATTGGATACCTTAGGGGATACCTTTGGAGGGCCTTGGCGGCCCCGATTATGCCTAACTTTTGGCTCCCAATGTGGTAGCTGGTATAGAGTCTCTCCGGGTGGGGGTGGGTAAGCCCCCGGGGGTCGATTTGGGGATCTGATGGTTTCCGACGCAGCACACGCCGAGAGGCTGTTGTCGCGCCGCCGTGTCGGGCGGGCTGAAACGATTCTGCTGTCCGTGGCCGCGATGGCGCTGGCGCTCGGCGCCGCCGCGTGGGTCGCCGATATCAGCGATTCGACCCCGCTGGTCTCCGCGGCGTTGCCGCCGGCCAATGCCCCCTCATTCGAGGACCGTTTCGCCTCGGCCTCGGCCGGCCCGTCGCCGCGCGAGCTTGGTTTGCGGGTGCTGGAGCGCTCCGCGGTGAATGCGGCCCAGCTCAAGCTGCGGGATGCCAAGGCGATGCTGGCCCAGAAGCTCCAAGGCGACGACTGGCGCTCGATCCTGACCGAGGACGACCGGTACATGACCGAGGAGGCGAGGCGCTCGCAGCGCGCCGACGCCATCCCCATGCCGCGCGCGCGTCCGGTCCAGGCGGACTTCTCCGCTCAGATCGCCTCCAGCCAGGCCTATGCGGACACCAATCTCAGGGTCGACAACCGCAATTTCTTCGAAAAATTCACCGACAAGATCAAGCTGGCCTCGCTGACGCCCGGCGACGGCCTGCTCGGCAGGGGGCCGGACCTCGCCGCTCTCGGCTACGATTCGCGCACCGCGGTCTACGACATCTCGGCCAAGGCGGTTTACCTGCCGAGCGGCGTGGCGCTGGAAGCCCATTCCGGCCTGGGCGCGCTGATGGACAATCCTGACCATGTCGATCGGCGGATGGTCGGCGCGACGCCGCCGGCGATCTACGATCTGAAGCCGCGCGAGAAGCCGTTCCACGGCGTCCGTGCGCTGCGCATGACCCCGGTCGAAGGCACCAGCGCGCTCGGCCGCGTCGGGCTGCTCACGCACAATTACCTGCTCGGGCCGCGCGGCGATTCCAACGGCTGCGTCTCGATCAAGGACTATGATCGGTTCATCAAGGCCTACGACAATGGCGAGTTCAACCGCCTCGTCGTGGTGCCGAGCCTGCGCGGAGCGACGACCGCCTCGCAGCGCGCGAGCACCGATTCCTGATATTCGCCTGCGACGGCGGGGCTGCCGTTTCCCCTTCTTTAAGCCGTCCTCGTCCAGAAGCAGCCCATGAGTGATCCATCCAGTTCCGAGACCCCGCTGCGTACGACGTTCAAGATCAAGCTGAACGGCGACACGTTGGCGATCGCGACCGTCGGCCAGGCCTATCAATTCCTGACCAACTTCAAGTCGGTCGAGTGGATGGAATTTCGCTCGCTGCATGAGGACGCCGTCGCGGCCCTGGAAGGCGCCGCCGGTAACGCCATGCTGGCAGTGCAGGCAACCAACGCCGTGCGCGCGCTGTTCGTCAGCGCGAAGCTGCTCTGAGAGAATCTCTCCCTCTGGCCTGATCCGTCGTCCTCGAACCCACTGCAAGGCGGGTGCGACGAAGGCTTGCGCGTCCCGCGCCAGGGAGAGGGAATATGAAATTGGCAGAATTCATTGCAGGCATCGACGTTGGCGCGGAGCAACCAACCGAAGCCGCGCTCACCGCCTTCGAGACGTCCATCGGCTGTCGCTTGCCGGACGACTATCGCCGCTTCCTGCTGGCCTGCGCCGGCGGCTATCATCAGGGGGGCGCCGACTTCAACTGGCCGCATGGGGACTGGGCGGGTTCGGTGCAGGAGGTGCTGGGATTGCGGACCGAGGAGTGCTCGCTGGTGCAGACGCGCCAGACGCCGCAATGGCCGACCGTCGATGAGCTGCTGTGGATCATGAGCGATCACGGCGGCAACCCGATCTGCATGACGATCGACAAGGCCCATTTCGGCAAGATCTGGTTCATGGACCACGAGATGGCCGAATACGAAAAGCCCTGGACACTGGCGCAGGCGATGTCCGATCAATGGGGCTATGTCCTGCCGCTAGCACCGACGTTCAGCGATTTCATCGCCGGCCTGTACGAGGAAGCAGCGGCCGCCTGAGGCGAGGCCGGGCCGAGCGGGCGGGTCCGCCGCGACATGCTGGGTCCAGCTGGTCCACGGTATCCGGTGCAAGCCCGACCTGTCTTTTCCGTCGCTTGAACTCCGCTCCCGGAACGGGCAAACGGTTCGACAAGAAGCCGTGGCCCAAGCCATCCATTCGACGCTGAGTTCAAGGGAGACCCATCATGAAACGCCGTACATTCCTCCAAGGTGGTGCGGTCGCCGGCGCGACCACGCTGGTTGCGGCCCCTGCGATCGCGCAGAGCATGCCCGAGATTAAATGGCGCCTGACGTCGAGCTTCCCGAAATCGCTCGATACCATCTTCGGCACGGCGCAGACCTTTGCGAAATACGTTGCCGAGGCCACCGACAACAAATTCCAGATCCAGACTTTTGCGGCCGGCGAGATCGTTCCCGGCCTGCAGGCGCTCGATGCGGTCAGCACGGCATCGGTCGAGATGGCGCAGACCCCGCTCTATTTCTACATCGGCAAGGAGCCGGCGCTGGCCTATGCCACCGGCGCGCCGTTCGGCATGAACCATCGCCACCAGGAATCGTGGTGGCATTTCGGCGGCGGCGCAGACCTCACCAACGAGGCGCTCAAACCGTTCAAGGCGCACGCCATCCTCTGCGGCAATTCCGGCACCCAGATGGGCGGCTGGTTCCGCAAGGAGATCAAGACCGTCGACGACCTCAAGGGTCTCAAATTCCGCATCGCAGGCATGGGCGGCCACGTGCTGGCAAAGCTCGGCGTCGTGCCGCAGCAGATCGCCGGTGGCGACGTCTATCCAGCCCTCGAGAAGGGCACGATCGATGCCGCCGAGTTCGTCGGTCCCTATGACGACGAGAAGCTCGGTTTCCAGAAAGTCGCCAAGTACTATTACTTCCCCGGCTGGTGGGAAGGCGGCGCCATGCTGCACATGATCGTCAACGACGAGAAATGGGCTTCGCTGCCCAAGCAATATCAGGCGATCGTCAACCAGGCGGGCGCGGCGGCCGGCGCCTGGATGCTGGAAAAATACGACAGCGTGAATCCGGTGGCGCTCAAGCGCCTGATCGCAGGCGGCGCGGAGCTGAAGGCGTTCCCGCAACCGGTGCTGGAGGCCTGCTACAACGCGACCCAGGAGCACCTGAACGAGCTCGCTGCCAAGAGCGACCTGTTCAAGCGGACCAAGGAGAGCCACGACGCGTATATGAAGGAGGTGCTGTTCTATACGCAGATCGCGGAGAATTTCTACGACAACTATCTGCTCAGCAAGACGCGCAGCAAGACCTGAGCGGAAGAGACGAGGGGGCGGTGTTTACGCCGCGCCCAGCTTCGTAGCCCGGATGAAGCGCAGCGCAATCCGGGAGAGTGCCGGGTGAGGCGAGACCCGGATTGCGCCAACGGGCGGCGCGTCGCGCCGACCGTTGGCTCCATCCAGGGTACAGGACTTTGCATCCGCTCACGTAACCGCACGGAGACATTAACCAGCCATTAACCATATCGGCCGCATCGTTAACCATTCAATAACAGGGAACGAGTCGGCCGCCATGGAGGCTGCAGCAAAGGTCCAACGTCAGATGGTGCGCCTGCGCGGGCGCTCCTATGTGGCTTTCGTGTTCACGCCGACGGTTCCGGTGCAGGACTGGCTGCACGAGATCGACGCCACGATTGCGCGCTCGCCCGGCTTTTTCGCCGGCCGGCCGGTGGTGATCGATCTGTCCTCGGTCGATCTCAGCCAGGCCGGCATCGGCCATCTGCTCACCAGCCTGCAGGACCGCAACATCCGCGTGCTCGGCATCGAGGGTGTGGAGGAGGGAAGGCTGACGCCGATGATGCCGCCGCTGCTGTCGGGCGGACGCAGCTGCGTGGTCGAGCAGAGCGCGCCGAAGAAGGGCAACGTGAAGGCCGAGACCAAGGCGACGTCGCTGCTGCTCGAAAGCCCCGTGCGCTCGGGCCAGACCGTGATCTTTCCGGAAGGCGACGTCACCATTCTGGGCTCGGTCGGCTCCGGCGCCGAGGTCGTCGCCGGCGGCTCCATCCACGTCTATGGCGCGTTGCGCGGCCGCGCCATGGCGGGTGTCAACGGTCACACCAGCGCGCGCATCTATTGCCAGAAGATCGAAGCCGAACTGCTTGCAATCGACGGATTTTATCAGACCGCCGAGGACATCGACGACGCTTTGCGCGGCCGGCCGGCCCAGGCCTTCCTGCAAGGCAACACCATGCGAATTACAGCGCTGAACTGACCAGAAGGAGACAATCGAGATGGCCAAAGTACTGGTCGTGACATCAGGCAAGGGCGGGGTCGGCAAGACCACGACGACCGCCGCGCTGGGAGCGGCGCTCGCGCAGCGCGGCGACAAGGTGGTCGTCGTCGATTTCGACGTCGGCCTGCGCAACCTCGACCTCGTGATGGGCGCCGAACGCCGCGTCGTGTTCGATCTCATCAACGTGGTGCAGGGCGTTGCGAAGCTTCCGCAGGCGCTGATCAAGGACAAGCGGCTGGAGAATTTGTGGCTGCTGCCGGCGTCCCAAACCCGCGACAAGGACGCGCTGACGGAGGAGGGCGTCGGCAAGGTCATCGCCGAGTTGCGCAGCCGGTTCGACTGGGTGATCTGCGACAGCCCGGCCGGCATCGAGCGCGGCGCGTCCATGGCGATGCGCTTTGCCGACGAGGCCGTGATCGTCACCAATCCGGAAGTCTCCTCGGTGCGCGATTCCGACCGCATCATCGGCATGCTCGATTCCAAGACGGTGCGGGCCGAGAAGGGCGAGCGCGTCGAGAAGCATATTCTCATCACTCGCTACGATCCCTCGCGCGCCGCGCGCGGCGAGATGCTGACCATCGACGACATCCTGGAGATCCTTGCGACGCCGTTGCTCGGCATCATTCCGGAGAGCCAGGACGTGTTGAAGGCCTCCAACGTCGGCACGCCTGTGACTCTGTCGAATGCCGATGGAGCGCCGGCACGAGCCTATATGGACGCCGCCAAGCGCCTGTGCGGCGAGAACGTGACAATGCACGTTCCTGCCGAGCGCAGAGGATTTATGGATCGGCTGCTGCGACGGAGGGCTGCATGAGCATGGGTCTGCTTCGACTTCTCCGCGGCAAGAAGGCCTCGGCACCCGTCGCTCGCGAACGGCTGCAGATCCTGCTTGCCCATGAACGTGGAATGCGCGGCCAGCCCGATCTGCTCGGTGTGCTGCGTGAGGAAATTCTCGCCGTCGTGTCCAGGCATGTGACGCTGGACCCGACCAAGGTCATCGTCCGGCTCGAGCGCGGCGACGAGGTCTCGACCCTCGAGGTCGATATCGAGGTGCCCAACGATTTCGAGCGGAAGAAGGTGGCGGTCGCGTAGAGCGCAGCTTCACGTTTTGGGGTGGGTGAAAAGGCGGTCCGCCGGGCATGGCGGGCCGCCTTTGTCTTTGCCGCTCACATCGACGTCTTGGACCTGACATCGACGGAACGCGCCCCACGCCTCGATCGTTGTGAGCGACCCCCGGCGGCGTTGCGCCGTCTTTGGTCACACGGGAGAGCGCCCATGATGTCCGAGGTCCAGGTCCATACACTTGCCCGGCAAATGCTCGAACAGCACGGCTTTGCTGCGATCGCGAAGGCCGCTGAGCAGGCCCAGGCCTGCGAGGGCCGCGGCGAAGTCGACGAGGCCAGGGAATGGCGTCACATTGTGGACGCCATGAAGATCATGCGCGGCCCGCATCACAGCTGACATTCGAACGCGCGAGTTTCAACGCTCCCCGCGATCGGCGCCTTGCTGCGGCGTGCGATTCTGTGTCTGGGGCTGCCCGCGCTCGCTGGCTTCCTTGCAGGGCAGCGGTTCCCACGAGCCGTCCGGCGCCTGCTGATAGGCACTGCAGGATGGCGAGGTGGACTTTTCCCCGCCCTTCTGGGCGTCGGAGTTTCTCGCCAATGCGGGCGCAGTCAGCACCGCGGCGGCTGCGATCGCGCCGGCGAAAACGAAATGGATACTCCGCATGAGGACCTCCTGTTCGAATCCGAAAAGAGGCCGCATGCTTTCGAGGATTGTGACGATTTTGGGCCGCGGCGGAGATTCCGTCGCGGCGTGCTTAACGCGGTGAAGCCGGCGCGCTAGCCACCCTTGCTGCGGATCAGGCCGGCGAGATTGGTCTTCTGGGCTTCGCACCAGCCGGACATGCCGAGGCGGCGCTGGTCCAGGTCGGTCGCCTTGGTCGCGATCGCGACCTCCGCCATCAGGTCATCGTCCTGCTTCTCGCCCATCTTGCCGCCGGTGTGCATCCAGGCGATCGCTTTGCGCACCTTCTCGGTGGTGCCGTCGGGTAGCTGCATCTGCTGCGCCCTCTGCACGAGGTCCTGATAGGCGAGATCGGTGTTGGGACACTCGACCTTGGCGGCGAAGGCCTGCAAGACCATCGTCACATAGGTCGATCGCGGCGGCGCATCGCCAGCGAGGGCCGGGGCGGCCAACAGCAACAGGCCCGTCATCAGAAAACCGGTTCGCATCCTTGGGACCTCCTCCATTTTCTCGAGAGGCTAGCGTCCGCCGCGCTGCTCGGCAATGGGATCGGGACACAATTGTCGCCGCTCGGCCGAGTAGGCTAACCTGCGCTCCCCAGCATCGGAGCGCGACATGAGCCTGTTCAGCACGCCGTTCGATCCCACCCGCGACACCGCGCTCGTCACCGGCGCGGGCAACGGCATCGGCCGCGCGATCGCGCTCGGCCTGGTCGGCGAGGGCATCCGTACCGTGTTCGCGGATGTCAGCGCGGAGCGGGTGCGCGCCGCGATCGGCGCGAGCGAGAGGCCAGATCTCGCCGTGCCCTGGGTCGGCAATCTTGCCAGCCTCGAGGCCTGCGATGAGCTGCTGACATCAGCACATTCCGCGCTGGGCGAGGTCACGCATTTCGTCCACAGCGCCTCGCCGCCGCGGCGCGAGGCGGATCACTTGCTCGCAGTCGATCGCAACATCTGGCAGGAGATGCATGCCGTCAATCTCGATGCCGGCTTTCACCTGGCGCGCGGGCTCGCCAAAGGTCTGATCGCGGCGAAGCGGCCGGGCTCGTTCCTGTTTCTGACCTCGCTACATGCGGGCACGCCGCGCAACCTGGCGCATTACTCGACGGCAAAGGCCGCCATGGCGATGCTGGTGAAGGAGCTGGCCAAGACGCTCGGACGCTACGACATCCGCGTCAACGCTCTAGTTCCCGGCGCGATCGCAGCCGGCGGGTTCGTCGCCGATCCCGCGCTGGCGCGGCACATTCCGCTCGGACGCCTCGGTGAGGCCGGGGATCTCGCACCGATGGCGCTCACGGTGCTGTCGAACAAGCTGTCCGCTTACGTCACCGGCGCGGCCTTCGTCGTCGACGGCGGATTGTCGCTGACGAACTGGTTCGAAGCACCAGTGCTGGATTAGCCTAGCGCTGCCAGGCCGGCACCGGATCGAGCGGCGTGCGATAGAGCTCGTTGTGATCGCGATCGGTGACGCGCACCGCGCAACCCTTCTGCTGCAGCTCCGGCTTCACCTGCGACAGCTCGCAGGCCAATTGATCAGCGCGATCGGAGGCAACCTCGATGTCCTCGAGGATGATTCCACCCTGGTTCTTGAACTCTTCACCAACCACGAGATCGAAATAATAGTAGGGCATCCGAATTCCCCGGTGTGACGATCTGAGCTTCAGTGCAAGTCTCAACACATGTCGGATGGTACCACTGAGTCGACCTCTATCGAATGAACAGAGCGCGCAATCTCTGGGCTTATGGCGCAGAAATGATGTGCAGCGTGCGGGCTCGTTAAGAATTTATTAAATATGCCTGCGCGATCATTAAGGCATGGAATTGCAGCAGAACCGGGCTCCGGGAACCGGCAGCTGCAAGAGAAGGCCGCCGGCATAGATCCCGACGGCCTTTTCTCTTGAGCGAGACGTCGCTCACCGTAATCGCCCGGAGTTAACGCTTCACATCGACTCGGACAGCGTGCGCGGGACGTCGGCGTTATTCTAACGCAGCGGCATCGGCGGACGAACGATAGGTCCGTCGTCATCGGCAACGGCTTGCGTCGTCGTGGTCGGCGCAGCCGGCGGCGCGGCGGCGGCCTGCGTTGACGGCGGCGGAGGTGCGAGCGGTGCGGGCGAAGAAGCCGGCATGTAGGTCCGCGTTACAGGCGGCTTGGGCTTGCGAACCGGCGGCGCCGCGGGCTGCGACGGGACCGCGGCTGCGCGTGCGCGCGGATCAACCGGCGGCCGCGCTTCGGTGACCGGCTTCGCTGCGGGTGGCCTCGCCATCTCGCGCGCCATCTGCTCCTGTCCGGCCTTCAACTCGGCGATGTTGGCCTTGAGCTGCTCGATCTGCTGCGCCATGGCGGCGAGATCGCGTGTCATCGATTGCACCGACTGCGCCGCGTCGACGGGCTGTGGTGCCGCGGGCGGAGCCGCAGCAAGCTGAGCTGCGGGCGGCGCAGCAGCTTGATCTGCCGTTTGGTTGGGTGTGGCTTCTACTGCGGGCGGCGCGGCCTGGGCGGCGGCGACCGGCGCGCTTTGCTGCGGTGTCGCAGACAGCAACGAGGTCGTCGGGAGCAGCGAGGTCAGCGCCGGCGTCCATTCGGCCAGCAACTGCTTTGCTGTGTCGCCGTGCTTCTCCCAGGCGATGCTCGCGGCCACGCTGGCGCCGGCAAGCAGGAACGCGACGGACGCGCCGCGCAGCCACTTGCCGACCGAGGATCGCCTCTTGATCACGGGACCATCGCTGGACGTGACGCGGACAGCGGTGTCGATCGACGGTGCCGCAGTGGATTTTCCGTAGACGACGCTGATGGTGGGCTCGGGCGCGCGCGCCGGCTCCAGACTGAACTTCGGCGTGACCTTGGGCTGCGGGGCAAACTTGGGTTCCGGGGCAATCCTGGGCTCCGGACGCGGCGCGATCTCCGGCGCCAGCGCTGGCGACACGCTGGCGGGGCGCGAGGCCCGCACTATCTCAGGCGAGATCTGGACCGCGTCGTGAGGATCGTTGTCCTTGACCGTGTCTTTCACGATCTCATCGACGATTTGCTTGGCATTCAGCGTCGCGAGCATCGCAGCTCCTTTGAAGCCCAGTGTTCGAGGTTAAGGCATCCGCATTGGCGCGGGGCTGATCCGAGGTGAGCCCATCCCCGGTCCCCATGCGCACGAGTCCAGCCGGGTTTGACCAAAGCAAGGCGAGGGGATGGAGATGATGCGACACTCTTCCGCCCTTTGTGGTGATGGAACCCGATTTGCCGAACACGCGCATGTGTTCCTGCACCGCCTTGTTTTCAGCACGATTTTGGCAATATCTGGCGACGTTGGGGGCGGTGTTGTTCCGCTATTGGGGGGCCGGCGGTGCCTAGATCTCTACTCGTTTTGTTCGTCGCAGCCCTGTTGCCGCTCGGCGGCTGCATGCAGACGACACTTTCGCCATCGACGGATGCGAGCATGACGCCGCGCGACCGTCAGTTGCTCGCGCACGCGCCTTACGCGAAGGCGAACGTGCCCCAGCAATATCTGCGTCACATCGTCGATTATCACCGCAAGGAGCTGCCGGGCACGATCCTGGTCGATACCGACGCGCGCTACCTCTATTACGTGCTGCCCGAGGGCAAGGCGATCCGCTACGGCGTTGCGGTCGGCGAGGAAGCCATGGCGTTCTCCGGCGTCGCGCGGGTCGGCCGTTTGGCGGAATGGCCGGACTGGGTCCCCACCGCGGATATCCAGGCGCGGCTCGGTCCCTATCCGGCGCGCGTTCCCGGTGGTCCCGCCAATCCGCTGGGCGCGCGGGGCATCTATCTCTATGTCGGCAACAAGGACACGCTCTACCGCATCCACGGCACTAACCAGCCCGAATATATCGGGCAGGCGATCTCGTCCGGCTGCATCCGGATGCGCAACGAGGACGTCATTGATCTCTACGACCGGGTGAAGCTCAATTCGATGGTCGTGGTGTTGCCGCCGGGGCAGAGCGCGCAGGCCGAGGCGGGTGGACGCTGGCGCGGCTGAGGTCTGCGCCGGTCAGTTCGAGTTTTGGTGCGTTGTCACGCTCTAGTTCTCAGGCCGGGCGACCCGCCATTGCAGCGTCGTGGCGTTGCCGTTGGCGTCGCCCGGCGCCTTGTCGGCGGGCGAGGTGTAGAGCGGGCGATAACGGTAGGCCCACATCTTGCTGCCGTCGTTGCGGCTGATCACGGTGAAGTCGCCGACGGCCCTGGCGTCGGCCGTTGCGGCGAGCGGCACCCAGCTC
Source organism: Bradyrhizobium sp. CCBAU 45321 (assembly GCF_028128975.1). Classification (NCBI taxonomy): domain Bacteria; kingdom Pseudomonadati; phylum Pseudomonadota; class Alphaproteobacteria; order Hyphomicrobiales; family Nitrobacteraceae; genus Bradyrhizobium; species Bradyrhizobium sp. CCBAU 45321. The sequence goes on along the minus strand of NZ_LFKZ01000131.1, from coordinate 181,297 downwards.
TCGATGCATTTGCCGTTGCAGTTCGACGTCTTTCCCGTGGTGTCGCGCTCGTAATAGTAGAGCGTCATGCCGTTGAGATCGACGAGCTTGGGCCCCTGCTTGGTCAGGATCACCTTCGCGGGAGCCGTTGGCGCCTCGACCTTCGGCGGAGGAGGATCGCCGCCGCCATGGCCCCCTGCGACCGCCTGAACGGTCGAGAGCGCGACGGCCGCGGCCGCAACCAGGAACCTGAACATCCGAAACTCCGCCCCGCAAAGTTAATCGCGCGTTAAGCGCCCCAATGCGGCCGACGTTAGCAGCCGAAGGTTAGTTCCTGGTTTCGTGCGCTGCGACAATTACCGACATGGTCCGAGATCAGAGCTGCGTATCGCGCAGCGGCGCGCGGCTGAGCTCGTTGCCGGCGGCGATCGCCTTGCGCAGCAGCCGCATCAGCTCCTCACCCTCTTTCGCGCTGAGGCCGCGCAGCATGATGCGCTGCGCGGATTCGACGGCCGGGGTGATCTTGCGCAGCGTGCGGCGGCCCTCGTCGGTGATCTCGAGCTCACGCGCGCGGCGGTCGCGGCTGGAGGGGCGCCGCTCCGCGAGGCCCTTCTGGACGAGGCGATCGATCACGCCGGTGATGGTGGTGCGATCGTAGGCGATCAATCCGGCGAGCGTCACCTGATCGAGCCCTGGATTGGCCTTGATGGTCGCAAGCGCCGCGTATTGCACCGGCGTGAGATCGAAGCCGGCATCCCCGACCTCGGCCAGGAACACCGCGACCGAGATCTGCTGGAAGCGGCGTGCCAGATGTCCGGGCATGTCGTTGTTGTCTTTCACCGAAATCTCCTCCGGGGCAGAGCGGTGCGGATCATTTGACAAGTATACTGATAGTCAGCATACTGAGCAATAATCAAACAGAATTTGGCGGGAGAGGTGCTCATGCAGTTCCATCTCAATGGATTTCAGCCGGGCGACCCTGAAATCGCCGATCCTGCCGCGCGCGTTCAGGCATCGGGAGCGGCGGGCGCCGTGCCTGGCGAGGTCGATGTCCTCATCGTCGGCTGCGGGCCGGCCGGCCTGACGCTCGCCGCCCAGCTCGCGCAATTCCCCGACATCAGGACCTGCATCGTCGAGCAGAAGCCGGACCGCCTGCTGGTCGGTCAGGCCGACGGCATCGCCTGCCGCACCATGGAGATGTTCCACGCCTATGGCTTCAGCGAGCGTGTGCTGAAGGAGGCCTGTTGGGTCAACGAGACCACGTTCTGGAAGCCGGATGAAGCGGCGCCGGAGAAGATCGTCCGCAGTGGCCGGGTGCAGGACGTCGAGGACGGGCTGTCGGAATTCCCGCACCTCATCCTGAACCAGGCGCGCGTCCATGATTGCTTTCTCGACGTCATGCGCAAGTCGCCGGCGAAGCTCGCGCCGTATTACAGCCGACGCGTGCTTGATGTGAATGTCGATCCGGCCGCCGGTGCCGACGATCCTGCCGTGACCGTGCGCCTCGAACGCGTCGATGCCGCGAACGAGGGCAAGGTCGAGACGATCAAGGCCCGCTACGTCGTCGGCTGCGACGGCGCCCGCAGCACGGTGCGCAAGTCGATCGGGCGCGAGCTGCACGGTGATTCCGCCAACCACGCCTGGGGCGTGATGGACGTGCTGGCGGTGACCGATTTTCCGGACATCCGCTTCAAGTCGCTGATCCAGTCGGCCAAGGACGGCAGCCTGCTGATCATTCCGCGCGAAGGCGGCTACATGGTCCGCATCTATGTCGAGCTCGCCAAGCTCGATGCCGGCGAACGCGTCGCCAATCGCAACATCACCGCCGATGACGTGATTGCGAAAGCGCAGCGGGTCCTGAAGCCGCATCGGCTTGAGGTGAAGGAGATCGCCTGGTGGTCGGTCTACGAGATCGGCCAGCGCCTCACCGACAAGTTCGACGACGTGCCGGAGGGCGAGATCGAGACGCGCCTGCCGCGCATCTTCATCGCCGGCGATGCCTGCCACACCCACAGCCCGAAGGCCGGGCAGGGCATGAACGTTTCGATGCAGGATGCCTTCAATCTCGGCTGGAAGCTCGCCGCCGTGCTGCGGAGGCAATGTGCGCAAAGCCTGTTGCATTCCTACTCGGCCGAGCGCCGGGCAGTCGCGAAGGAGCTGATCGATTTCGATCGCGAATGGGCTGATATCCTCGCCTCCGCCGCCAAGGCCGGCGGCGCCGATGCCGCCAAAACGCAGGACTATTTCGTCCGGCACGGACGTTTTACCGCGGGCACGGCAACGCATTACAAGCCGTCGATACTCACCGGCGCGGCCACGCATCAGCATCTTGCGCAGGGCCTCATTATCGGCACGCGCTTCCATTCCGCGCCGGTGATCCGGCTGGCGGATGCCAAGCCGGTGCATCTCGGCCATGCCGGACGGGCTGATGGCCGCTTCCGCATCTACGCGTTCTCGCCCGCTGAGAACCCCGCAGCGTCGGGCTCGGCCATTCGTGCTTTGTGCAATTTCCTCGCGGAGTCCCGGAAGTCACCTATCCGTCGATATACGCCTGTTGGAGCTGACATCGACAGCGTGATCGATCTGCGCGCGGTGTTTCAGCAGGACCATCGCGAGCTCGCCATCGAGGCAATGCCGCCGATGTTGCTCCCGAGCAAAGGCCGCTATGGCTTGCACGACTACGAGAAGATGTTCTGCCCGGATTTCAAGAGCGGCCAGGACGTCTTCACGATGCGCGGCATCGATCGGGCTGCCGGCTGCATGGTCGTGGTGCGGCCCGATCAGTATGTCGCGACCGTGCTGCCGCTCGACGATTTTGCCGGGCTCGCATCGTTCTTCGATGCCTTCATGCTGCCGGCGAGCTGACGCCGAAAGCGCCGCGTGGGCCGTGCCGCCCGCGATGCCGCATGCGGCGCAGCCGAGCTAGCACGGCTGCAACGAAAGCCCGGCCCTCGTGCCGGGCTTACCGCTTGCGCGCGCCCTCCGGTTCCGTGCGCGTACAATTTAAGAAAGTTCTTCGCGGGCAGATTTCATCGATCGTAATATGTCTATCCAAAGCTGTAAGCATCCACTCGGGGCAGCGGGGCACCGGAGGATGACGATGAGACAGAACCAAGCGGAGACGCGCCGTCAGCAAAATGTCGCGAAGCGGTCGATGACCAAGGAGGCCAAGCAGCTGGCCGGCCTGATTGCCGGACTGCGCGAATCCCTCGAGGAGATCCACAAGGAGCGGGCGGGCACCAAGCTGTCGGGCGCAGAAATGGGACTACTCGATGAGCGTCGCAACAATCTGCTGCTCACCATCGCAGCCCTCAATGACCGTCTTTCGGCGGTGCAGGGCCTCATCAATCTCGGCCGCCCGCACATTATCCGCGTGCACTAGCGCCGATCCGAGGCAACGAGATCGCTCTGTTGCGACGGCACGGGGCCGGCCACAGGCCTCGTGGATGGCACGAAATTGCCACGCTCCCGGCGAATTGCCGCCAAAGCCCGCTGCCACGAGAAGGCCGGGTGCAGGGCGACGCAAGGGGATGCGAATTGGCCTACAAGATGGTCGCAGAACGCGACAACGAAAAGTACAGTTTCGCCCGCGAGAGCCGATTGCTCATCGTAGCGAAGGCGAAAGTGTGGGCGAGCGAGGGGTGGCGGGTGGTCGTCACCGACCAGGATGGCAAGGCCTACGCGCCGTCCGAGCTCGATCAGCTGTCCGCAGCGTGATGGTGGAGCGCGGCCTGGACCTTCAGTGCCGGTGCCGCGCGCATCAACGCACGGTGGTCTCCGAGAACAGGTTGATGATCACCACCCCTGATACGATCAACGCGATACCGACGAAGGCTGCGGCGTCCAAGATCTGACGGAACAGCACGAAGGAGACGGTGGCGGTCAGGATGATGCCGACCCCGCCCCAGATCGCATAGGCGATGCTCAACGGAATCACCCGGATCGCCACCGAGAGCGCGTAGAACGAGGCGACGTAGAACAGCACCATCGCCAGCGTCGGCCAGGGACGGGTGAACTGCGCGGACTGCTGCAGGAACGCCGACGCGGTGACCTCGAACACGATGGCGAGGGCGAGGGCCGTATAGGCGTTGAAGGCGGAGGTCATGAGCCTCTTGGCGTGAGGAAGATACCGCGCGGCTGTCGCCAATATCACATGCGAATGACGAACCTGCGACATTGCCGACGGGACGTGGTGACTTCCGCTGGGGCCGAGCCGCCGCGTGTGATCGTGCGGCGGCTCGAGGCCGCGATGCGTCGGCCCCTTCCTAGCTGATCCGGACCGAGAGTTCGACATCTTCGGCAAAGGGCGTGGACATGTAGCCGCTGCCGGGCGCGCGCACCCGCGCCAGATAGTCAGGGCTGTGGCCGGCGTTGTCGGCGACGATGATCGCCCCCGGCCGGAGCCGGCCTTCGACCAGATCCAGGATCTCGCGGTAAAGCGCCTTGGCACCATCGAGCAGCACGAGATCGACCGCATCGGGCAGATTGGTGCTGAGTGTCTTCAGCGCGTCGCCTTCGCGGATGTCGACGAGATCGATCAAGCCGGCGGCCGAGATGTTGTCTCGCGCCCGCGCCGCCTTGGACGGCTCGAACTCGCTGGTGATGAGACGCCCCCCACCGTTGTCGCGCAGGCCCGCGGCAAGGTGCAGTGTCGAGATGCCGAACGAGGTGCCGAACTCGACGATGGACCGGGCGTGGGAGCTGCGCGCCAGCATGTAGAGCAGCGCTCCGGTCGCGCGCGAGACCGCGAGCGGTGCGTCCTTCAGGCGTCCATAGAGATCGCGATATTCGGTCATGCTCCGCATCATCCGCTCCCGCTCTGCGTCGGACAGGTCTGCGACTGCGGCTTCCGTTGCTTCGCTTGCTGCCTCGGCTTCGCTGAACAGGCGATCCAGTAGCGGCGCAAGCGAAGCGATGGTCGGGGTGGTCATTCGAAGTCTCCAGAGTTGGCGAAAGAAGCGCGTGCTTGCGCGTCGTTTGAAATACGACTAATTCGTCGCATTTCCTATTCGCATTGCCGGAGCGACCCATGGCCGACCGTCGAAGCCGTTCAATTTCCTCGCGAAAACAGCCGCAACAAGCCCGCTCGACGGAGCTGGTGGCGGCGATTCTGGATGCGGCTGTTCAGGTTTTGGCGAAGGAGGGCGCGCAACGTTTCACCACGGCGCGGGTGGCTGAGCGGGCCGGGGTGAGCGTCGGGTCGCTCTATCAATATTTTCCAAACAAGGCCGCAATCCTGTTTCGTCTCCAGAGCGACGAGTGGCGGCATACGAGCGAGCTGCTGCGCGATATCCTCGCCGATCGCGCCAAGCCGCCACCGGCGCGGTTGCGCGCGCTGGTCCATGCCTTCATCCGCTCCGAGTGCGAGGAGGCTGCGATCCGCACGGCCCTCAACGACGCCGCGCCACTCTATCGTGACGCACCCGAAGCGCGCGAGGTCCGGGCGGCCAGCAAGGGCATCGTCGATGCCTTCATGCGAGAGGCGCTGCCCAAAACTTCCAATGCGACGCGGGGTCTCGCCGGCGAGCTGATCACGACCACGCTCAGCGAGGTCGGCAAGCGATTTTCGGAGACGCCGCGCAGTCATGCCGAGATTGCGCATCATGCCGACGGGCTTGCCGACATGTTCTGCGCCTATCTCGGGGAATTGGGCCGACGCTGAAGCGAGATCCGGGCAACACTTGCATCGCTCCACGTTTGTCCGTACGGACCTCTTTCATGCTCGTCATCTCCATCCAGAGCCAGGTGGTCCACGGCCATGTCGGCAACAGCGCGGCCGCCTATGCCCTGCAGGCGGAGGGCGTGAACGTCGCTGCGGTGCCGACGACGCTGCTGTCCAACCATCCGCGCTATCCGAGCCTGCGCGGGCGGGTGCTGGAGACCGAGCTCGTCGCCGATCTCCTCAAGGGCGTGGAGGAGCGCGGCCTGGTCGACGAGGCCGCGCTGCTCGTTACCGGCTATCTCGGCTCGCCCGGCAATGCCGCCGTGATCGCCGACTTCGTCGAACGGGCGCGCACGCGGAATGGAAAGCTCGTCTATCTCTGCGATCCCGTGATCGGTGACGACGGCCGCGTCTATGTCGCGGACGGCATCCTGGACGTGCTCCGCCACCGGCTGCTCCCGGCGGCGAACCTGACGACGCCGAACCAGTTCGAACTCGAGCTGCTCTCTGGCGCCGCAATTGCCGACGCCGAGAGCCTCAGCGCGGCCTGCGCGGTGCTGGCTGGGGCAGGCACCGACGTCGTCGCCACCGGCTGCACCCTCGCTGACACGGCGGCGGGGCAGGTGGAGACGATCCTGTGCACTGATGGGCGATTGTCGCGCTTTGCGACGCCGCGCCTGCCGATCCGTCCCTACGGCACCGGCGATCTCCTTACCGGGCTGATCGCGGCGCATCTGGCCAAGGGCGAAGCAATGGAGTTGGCGGTAGGGCGCGCGGTCGACACGGTCTTTGCCGTGCTGGTGCGCACGCAGGACGCCGGCTCGGCCGAGATGCGGCTGGTGCCGCTGCCGACGGCAGAGCGCAAGCCGTAAACCGTCAGGTCGCGCGCTTGCCGGCCGATTGCGCCGACTTCTGCGGCTTGGCCGCCGAGCCCTTGTGCTCGCGCGCGACGTCAGCCTTCGGCGGCTTGGCGCTCGCGAGGCCTTGTGTCTTCTTCGGCTTGGCGCCGGCAACGTCCTTGCGGTCGGAGGTGCCGCGCTTCGAGATATATTCCTGGCCGTCGATCGGGCCGACATGGGGCGGATCGCGGCCGAGATAGGGGCGCCCGATGCCAAACGCCTTGCCGTTGGCGTCGACCCACTTCCACAGGATCTCGGTCGAGACCCAGCGCTGCGCCCGATTATTGCCTTGCGTGCTGACGATATCGGCGGCCATGCCATGGCCATAACCGCCGCGCGTGCTGCCGCCGTGATAGGAACGGTTGGACGCAGCCTTCAGGCCGCTCGCGATCGACTGGCGATAATCGTCGCGGAACGCGCTGGTGATGCCCGGCGAGAGGCCGGCGGCTTCGGCCGCGAGCATCATGCGGAACAGCTTCCGCTTGAAGCTCTTGTCCATGCCGCCGATGACGTAGTCCATCATTGACATGCCCGCGCGCTCGGCCGCATGTGGATCCTTCCAGGTGAAGTCCTGATCGACCAGCTTGGTGAAGCTGCGCATCACCGTGACGGTCTTGCCCTTGCGCTTGATGGTGACGGCGCGCCGCTCCTGCACCTTCATCGTGTCTTCCTTGGCGGTGCGCTGATAGAGCGCCCAGAGGTAGCGGTCGATGCAGGCTTCCATGACGAAGCATTCGTCGAGCACAGCGATGTTGTCGGCAGGCGGTGACGCCTTGCGCGCAGGCGCAACGGGGTCGCTCGCGCTCGCCGCGGCCGACAATGTGTCCGTCGTCACGATCTCGGTGGGATCGGCGGATGCGAGCTTGACGGGCTCGGGCGCAGGGGCGGGGGCAACCTCGCTGACGACGGGCTCCGGTTCAGGCAAGATCGGCGGCGCGGGCACGGCTTCCGCCGGCAGGATCAGCGCCGGGTCGGCCGAGGCAAGCTTGATGGTGGAGGCGGGCTCTTCCGGCGTTGCCTCTGCCGGTGCGGCAGGGTCGGGCAGCGCAGTGACGGTGGCCGCGATGTCGGCGGCCAAGGCGACGCGGTCCTCAAGGGTCGCAGCGCGCGGCACGTCGGCGAGGTCGATGCGGCCGAGATCCTTGGCGTGCGAGATCGCAGCTACATTGGCGCCGCTATTCTCGATGAGCGCAGGCGCATAGGCGGAGAGAGACAATGCCAGCCAGCCGGCGACAACCGCCGAGGGACACGATAACGCCACCAGAAGAGACCGCCGATCGTTCATGATCCCCTGCCTCCAAACGGTCTGCTCGAACAATCCTGCCCGAACAGTGATGATGCAAACAGTCTGACGAAACAGTCGCACGGAAAGGCACGCAGCACGTCGATTGTTCGGGCCACGGTGTGGCGGCGCAATGGCGCAAATCGGGGAGTGCGGGCTTTTCGGGGCAACTGTGGCCGAAGTGCAACGCCCGGTTCCATTTGACGCTGCCGCAACTTTGTTGCGGCTGGTGCGTTGGAGGCGCCATGACGCATCCCTCGCTTCGTCCCATGGACGCCTTCGACCCCACCGAGCCCGCCATCCTGCACGATCGTCTCTCCGACACGATCATCACCTGGACCGCCGACCAGGCCGAGGACTACCGCCGCGCCAGCCGGCCTAGCGCGGATGGAACCGTGGCCTGGAAGACCTATCTCTTCGATGGCTGGGGCAACGTGCTCGGCGGCTGAGCACTTCCTCTGGAGGCGCCGCGTCGCAGCCGGCGCGATTCGCCCAAATCCCTGGACGTATTAGGCATAACGTCATGCACCGCATGCGATGTTGCAATGCGGCTGTGTATGTCGCGCTGCAGCAAAATGCGCCTAGATAGGCTTCGACTCTCAAACCTCGGAGCATCACCAATGAACAAGAAGACCTTGTCGATCGCCGCCTTCCTGACGATCGCGGGCGGCACCGCGGCTTTCGCCGCCGAGCTGCCGACCTATGAGGCCAACGGTTTCCCGGTTTCCCCGCTGCAGGTGCGCGTGCTCGGTGCCGCACATGTCGAGCAGCAGGTCGCAACGCCAAGCGCAATCGCCTCGGTCCACCAGGTGAAGGTGCTCAGCCCGCGCAAGGTGAAGACCGCGGACGTGATCACTGGCGCGGGCCGCTAAGCTCGCCGCGCGCGCAGGCTTGACGGCGAGCGGCCGTAGAGTTCGGCGAAGGCGGCGTTGAACCTGCGCAGGCTGCCGAACCCGGCCTGGAATGCGATAGCGGTCATGCTGTCATCGCCGGCATCGAGCAGGCGCTTGGCGCGCTGGACGCGCAGTGTCTGGGCGAGCTGCTGCGGCGTAGCGCCGACATGGCGCTCGAACAGGCGCGCCAGGTGACGCGACGAGATGCCGAGCCGCGTCGCGAGATCGACCACAGAGCCTTCATCCAGCGCGCCGTCATCGATGAGCCTCATGGCCCGGGCCACCGTGGAGCGTGTGCCGTTCCAGGCCGGGCAGAAAGGAGCGGTCTCGGGACGGCAGCGCAGGCAGGGCCGGAAGCCGGCGGCCTCGGCAGCCGCAGCCGTCGGATAATAGACCACATTGCGCGCCAGCGGCTGCTTGGCCGGACAGACCGGCCGGCAATAGATGCCCGTGGTCTTCACCGCCGTGAAGAAGCGGCCGTCATAGCGGGGATCGCGGCGCAGGCGCGCGGCGTTGCAGACATCAAAGCTCAACATGATCGCATGGTAGCGCATGGGGGCGGCGGCGGAAGGGCTGCCGGATGACCGAGTCCGATTGCGGCGAGCCGCGGCGCGCCTCGCGGCCTAGAAGGCGGTTCTCATCGCAACACGGCCGGAGACCCCATCGTGACCAGCCCGAGAGACGTCGTACTGAACGCCTGGAAGACCTTTTCGTCACGCGATCCCGAGCGCATCGCGGCACTCTTCACCGAAGACGCCGAATGGATCGCGCCGAAGGGCAATGCCACCGCCATCGCGCTCGACCACACCGATCACATGAAGGGGCCGCACCAGATCGCGCGCTTCATCGCGCAGGAGATGCACCGATTGTTTTCGAGCATCGATATCGCGTTCCGCGGCGTGTATGTCGACGGCGATGTCGTGATCGTGGAGGAGCGGATGCGCGCCACGCTGCCCGGCGGCAAGCCGTACGAGAACGAGTATTGCTTCGTGTTCGAGGTGGTGGGCGACCGGATCAGGCAAGTGCGGGAATACATGGATACGCGCAAGGGATGGCGGATGGTCTTCGACGAGGGGCTGTAACACGCGCAGTCGGCACCGCCCTCGCGTGACAGCCCTGCAGCCGCGTGGGTTGAGCGGCTCAGCGAGCCGACATATCGAGAGATCCATGGATCAGCGGACGAGCGGCGCCGACGCTCAGAAGAAGGATACCGCGCCGGCACTGCTCGGCGTGGTCTGCGGGCTTGCCGCGGCGCTGTTCTGGGCGCTCGGCTTTGCCGCCACGCGGCACGGCCTCAGGGCCGGCTTCACGCCGGTCGATCTGCTGGTGCATCGCTACGTCTGGTCGGGGATCGCCTTCCTGCCCCTCGTGTTGCGCGCCGGACTCTCCGATCTCTGCGGTATCGGCTGGGGCAGGGGGCTGGTGCTGATGGTGCTCGGCGGTCCCGTGATGTCGCTGATCTCCTACAGCGGCTTCCTGTTCGTCCCGCTCGGCCATGGCAGCGTGATCCAGCCCTCTTGCGCCACGCTCGGCGGCCTCCTGCTCGCGGCGGTCGTGCTGAAGGAGCGGATCTCCGCCTCGCGCCTGACCGGCGCGCTCGTCATCGTCGGAGGCCTCGGCGTGATCGGTGCGGAATCGATCGGCCACATCGGCGCCGACGGCATTCAGGGCGATCTGATCTTCGTGCTCGCCGGGTTCATGTTCGCCGGCTTCGGCGCGATGCTGCGCCGATGGCGCGTCTCGGCCGTGCCGGCTGCGCTCGTGATCAACGTGCTGTCGCTGCTGCTGGTGCCGGTCTACGTCGCCACGGTCGGCCTCGCCCACATTGCGTCAATCGGCATGACCGAGAACGCGATCCAGGCGCTGGCGCAGGGCGTGCTTGCCGGCCCCGCGGCGCTCTATCTCTACGCCGTCTCCGTCCAGCGTCTCGGCGTCGCCCGCGCCGCGGTGTTTCCGGCCTGCGTGCCCGCACTGACGCTGCTCACGGGCTGGTTGCTGCTCGGCGAGCCGCCGACGATGCTGCAGATGGCAGGCCTCGTGACGGTGCTGTGCGGGTTCTACCTGGCGCAGCGGCAAAGCTAGCGGACCTCACGCCTTCTTCACGAACTCAGACTTCAGATTCATCGCGCCGATGCCGTCGATCTTGCAGGCGATGTTGTGGCCGTCGCTGGCGTCCTGCAGGCGGATGTTGCGCACCTTGGTGCCGCCCTTGACGACCGAGGACGAGCCCTTGATCTTGAGATCCTTGATCACGATGACGCTGTCGCCGTCGGCGAGCGCGTTGCCGTTGGCATCGCGCACGCCCGTATCCTGCGCCGTGTCCGCGGCCGCGTCCGCCGCGCCGCTCCATTCATGGCCGCATTCCGGGCAGACCCAGAGATCGCGGTCCTGATAGGCGTGCTCGGAATTGCAGGTCGGGCATTTCATCGTGTCGGTCATGACGGGCTTGTCTCGCGCGTTCGTTCGCGGCGCGACCGTAGAGGCGGGAACCGGGAAAGCAAGCAAAAGCTGGCAGGTGCTCGCGGCCGATTCTGAGCCTGAGGGGCAATCGAGGGCCTACTCAAGCAAGTGTTGTGAAAACAACCCCATGCACAGTAGCCATCCGTATGGAATTGCTCGGGGTTTTTCCTGACTTCGGTAAAATCGAACAAGAGTTGACCCGTCGGGCAAAACAATGGCATGATGCCATCGTGGAACGCGATCGGGGGCGTCGGGTGCGGCACCATCCCGGATTACGCTTGCGCTCCGTCCGGGCTACGCTCGCGCCTCAACTTGCGACGAGCCGCTCATGAGCTTCCTCCTCAACATCGACGTTCCCGACGTGGCGAAAGCCACGACCTTCTACACCGAAGCCTTTGGCCTCTCGGTCGGCCGCCGCTTCGGCGCCGACTTCGTCGAGCTCAACGGCTGGCCCGCGCCGGTGTATCTCTTGACCAAGCAGGCCGGCACGATCGGCGCCGGCGGCGACCGCCGCCGCTATGAGCGGCACTGGACGCCGATGCATATCGACGTCGTCGTCGACGATGTCGACGCCGCTGTCGCGCGTGCGCTCGCTGCCGGGGCGATCCTGGAAGTGCCTGCGAGCGATGCGCCCTATGGCCGGATCGCGATGCTGGCCGATCCGTTCGGGCACGGTTTTTGTCTATTGGCGTTCAGCGCGCAAGGCTATGACGCGTTGCTTGAAGATTCGTAGCCTCGATGGAGCGCAAGCGTAGTCCAGCGCCGAGCGTGCCGCACGACCCCGGATTGTGTTTTGCTCGATCCGGGCTACGCTCGCGCGCGGAAAGCTGCGCCGACATCGGAGCGATATGGCAAAGAAGCTGAAGACCTACCAGACCTCGCTCGGCTTCTACGATCAGGCGATCGCCGCGCCCTCGATGAAGGCGGCGCTTGCTGCCTGGGGCGCCAGCTCCAATCTGTTCCATCAGGGCGTCGCCAGGGAGACCGACGATCCCGATGTCGTCGCCGCGACCATGGCGAAGCCGGGCGTGGTGCTGAGGCGGCCGGTCGGCTCGGACGGCCCGTTCACCGAGAGCGCGGAGCTGCCCACCGATCTCGGCGGGGGCGAGGCCAAGCCCAAGCGCAAGTCCAAGAGCAAGGCCGAGAGCAAGCCGACGTCAAAGAAGCGTCCCGCCAAGACAGCCCGGCATGCATCCCGCGAAATCGATGATGCGGCCGCCCGCAAGGCCGCAGCAGCTTTCGAGAAGGAGGAGCGACGCCGCGAGGCAGCGCGTGCCAAGGAGGAGGCCGCCCGCGCCATGGAGCGTGCCCGGCGCGACAAGGCGGTTGCCGCGGCGGAAGCAGCGCTCGACAAGGCAACACGCGAGCACGAAGCGAAGGCGGGGGCGATCGAAGCCGAGCGGGCCGCGCTTGAAGCGCGCGCCGAAGCGGAGAAGGAGCGCTGGGACAAGCAGAGGCACAAGCTGGATCAGGCCCTGCGCCGCGCGCGCGAGTGAGAGGCAGGTGCCGACATCCGGGAGTTCTGTTGCGCACCTAGACCACCCTTGCGTCATACTCGCCGTCATTGCGAGCCACCGGGTCCGCGCGGAGCGCGGCCCGATGACAGGCTCCGCGAAGCAATCCAGGCTCCTTCCGCGGAAGGACTCAGGATTGCTTCGTCGCAAGAGCTCCTCGCAATGACGGGGGAGAGGTCGGAGCGCCAAAGCTCACAGCGCTTATGTCCGCACCTCGCGCGAAATTTGCTTGCCTCGCCTGGCATCCTTTTGCACTCTTGAAGCGAAGGAGACCAACGCATGACCAAGATGACTGTCGCCTGCGCGCTCGGAACGGCCCTGGTGCTGAGCGGCCTTGCAACCTCGGACGCCGAAGCCCGGACGCGGAGAGCCGTCGTCGTTCGCGCGCCGCAGGAGCGGCTCATCGTCACGGCGCCTGTGCTGAGGCCGACGCCGTGGGATTACAACATCGTGCCACGCTATCGCTATCGCCCCGAGCACGACCGGGTCGATCCCTACGGCCCGCCCCTGGTGCCGTCCTACGTGCGCTATGAAGGATGGCGCTGGCCGTATTGGTGGTGAAGGCACCGACCGACGCGAAACTGATCGGCGCGTGAGGGTGGGTGAGCTGAGCAGATGCACGACGTGCATCTGCTCGTCACGATCACTATTCTCTATCCGCGTGAAAACGGGTGGGGTGCGCCGGCCCGTGCTCCTACGGCCGCTCGGGTCCTTGCCTCAGATAACCAGGGGTTGTACGCTGCACTGCAGAAAAATGCAGTGTAAATGGATCGGCTGGAATGAGTGTGGTTGAGAGCGTGGCGTCCGAGCAGCTTTCGGAGCCGAAGATGCCGCCGGGCGTGCTGACCGAAGGTCCGCTGGTCGACGCCAAGTTTCGCGATTCCTACATCTCCTTCGCGATCATGGTCGGCGGCTCGATCGCCGCGCTGGTCTGGGCGTTCTGGCAGGGCATCGGCTGGGTGGAGGTTTCGGTCTTCGCCGGCACGTTCATCATGTCCACGATCGGCATCGGCTTCATGCATCGCTATTTCGTGCACCGCAGCTTCCGCTGCGGTCCGGTGATGCGGACGATCTTCGCCGCGCTCGCGACCATGGCGGTGCAGGGCTCGATCCTGAAATGGGTGAGCAACCACCGGCGGCACCATCTGCACTCCGACCGGCCCGGCGACGTGCACAGCCCGTACTATGACGGCTCCGGCAACGCGTATACCAGCTTCGCCAAGGGCATGACGCATGCGCAAGGCGGCTGGGTGTGGGACCGCGAGACCACCGATGCCAGCTACTACGCCAAGGACATCCTGGCCGACCCGATCGCGATGTTCTTCACCAGGACGCGCTGGTACTGGTACGCGCTGTCAGCGCTGATCATTCCAGGTGCCATCGGCTACGCCTTCGGCGGCGTGCGCACGATGATCGGCTGCATCCTGTTCTCAGGCCTGTTCCGCAGCTACCTGATGACGATGGCAACGTCGCTGGTCAACTCGGTCTGTCACAGCGACGGCCGCTGGGGCTACCGCCGCTTCGAGACCCATGACGGCACCACCAACGAGCTGGTGACCACGCTGCTGACGTTCGGCGAGGGGCTGCACAACAACCATCACCGCTTTCCGCGGGATGCGTATCTCTCGCACGCCTGGTACGAGGTGGACATCAACGGGCTGATCATCCTGGGGCTGGGGAAGCTCGGGCTGGTGCACGATATTTTCGCGGCGGGCGATGCCGGCCGCCATCGTGCTGCGGATGCAGGGCGGGGCGAGCCTGCGCCCGCCGCCGTCGGGAATGCCTTCGACGCCGACGACCGTCGCTCCCCCGGAACGTAATCGTGCCCGCCATGGCCCGGCGCCGATGCGGCGGGGAGTGCACTTCGAACAGGTACACGGATAGATTGAAGTTTGTTGGCTCGTTATCTCTGCGTGCAGTGTTGGCGATTGGGCAAAAGTGGCAAAGTGGAGACTGTCAAGAATACATAGAGGTAGAACGGCACTTATCCCCGTAATAAACCCAATGCTGCTTGGGGTTTCTTTGCGCGTATTGGGAGGACAGTCATGGCAAGTGTCGAACAATTGCACAGACGCGACGGAGTGAACTTGGTCCAACTCGAAGCGGACATCACTTCGATCCGGTCGGGAAGCTCCATTACTTCAGTTAATCTGCCTGATTACGTCGAGCACACCGCGGGGGTGTCCCGGGTCGGTGCGCTCAGTGCAGAAGCGGTCATTCGCGACTATGAGTCCGCTGCAAAAGAGATCGAGGCCATGGGCACCGAGTTGATCGACGCCGCGCAAAAATGCGAGGCGCTGACGGCCCAGGTTCATGATGCGATCGCCTTCATGCGAGAAACGGCGGCAGGCTATCGTGAAGAGGGACGCAAGATCTTCAAGCGCATCGAAGAATGCGCGCTGTTCACCGAAGACGTTCGCAAGACCTGCGAACAGGTCAAACGCAGAATGGCTGAAGTCTCGGTCGGCCCTTCCGATGAGGAGCTTGCGCCGCAAGAGCCCGAGCTGACGGGGATCGCGGCCAAGGTGACGATGAGCGAGATACGCTGAGGGGAGCGTAGGTCCGTAGGGTGGGTTAGCTGCGCGACTGCGCAAGGCGCAGCTCGCGCAGCGTAACCCACCACGTCTGTCTCCGCGGAAATCAAGAGGCGGGGTACGCCAGCGGACTGCGCTTCGCGCCGCCGCAGGCTAACCCACCCTACGGCACTTCAAATCGCGCGCCTTCGCGAAACGGGCTCACCAATCCGGATCGCCGTAATAATAAGGGTCGGCCATATAGCGCGGCGGCATCCAGGGGCCTCGCGGCGGTGGCCTCGGCCGTCGTGGCGCGGCGTCTGGTACGTGCGCCCGGGCACGCGCAGCCGTGTCGTTGCTCACCACGCTGCGCACGACGGGCTTGGCGGCTGCAGAGGCGGATGGCGCCGATGACGCGCTCAGTTGCGTTTGCAGCGCTTGGACCTGCGCGGCGAGGCGCGCATTGTCCGCCGCATCCTTCTCCTGCGCGGCCTTGAGCTGTTGAATAGTGTCGGCCTGGTCGCGCAGGGTCTGCTCGCTGCGGCTCTTCAGCTGCTCGAGCTTGCCGTTGATATTCGCAAGCTCGCTCGTGATGGCCTTGAGCGATTGCGCGAGCTCGGACGATGCCGGCTCGGCCGCCGTGGCGCCGGGCTTCGGGGCGCTTTCCGCGTCCTTAGGCCCCGGCGGTGCAGGCACCGGGCTCGGCTCATCCGCGGCCGCCAGCAGCACCGTCGCCGGCTGCTCCGGACTTTCCGCGGCGGTCGCTTGCGGGGGTGCGCTCGCGGGTGGAGCCCATCGCGCCATGATGGACTTGCCGATCGATGTCGCCTCGTCGCCATATTGCGATGCGACAGCGGCACCGAGCAGGCCGATCGCCATCACGAGAATAGCCAGAGCGCGCATCATCGCCCTGTCTCCCCTCAGGCCGTGATCGCGAGGCTTGGTGTTTAGAACCCTGGCATCCGGCGTCGGCGCCTTGTTTGCCGAGGTGGCGGCTGCCGTCGAGGCGGCGCTTGCGTGGAAGGTCCGCGGGGCTTCGCTGCTCCGTTCCATTCCAGAAACCAGCCGGTCCAGCCGCGCGAGGTCTTCCTCTGCGCTCTTGATCCGGTCGTAGGCCCGCGCCAGCCCACCGTCGGCGCGCGCCTCGTCCGGCTTGGCGGTTTCAGGCTTGGCCGCATCAGGCTTGTCGGTATCGGGTTTGGGGTCGTTCGTCTCAGGCACCGATGCGCTCTCCATCCGGTCGGGCGTCAATGGGAGGCAGTCCGATTTTTGGGAAGAATAGGTCTCGCTGCTATCAGACACAACGCGTGTGCAAAGGAAAAATTATGGCGGGCTCGGCACACCATGCGCGACACGGCGCTGTCGTGCGATCGCTTGGAATCTTCTGGTGCTGAAGCAGCCGGGAGCAGCTTCCCCGTATTCCTACGACGTGCACCGATCCTGATCGAAAAACGTTCATCGCGTTGCGGCGGCGACAGGGACCAGTCGAGCAGCGCCGGTCTCACCATGAGCGTTCGCTGACGGGAACGGGCGCTAGTCCATTCCGTTTCCTTCGAGGGGGCTTGTTCGAGGAGGACAACATGAAAGCAATGATCATCGCGCTTTCGGCTGCTGTTGTCATGGCTACAGCCCCGGCCGTATTTGCTCAGGGTGTATCGAGCAAGACGCCAGGTCATGAGATGCAGCAAATGGGTTCCCAGAAGGGCGAGCCGGGCGCTTCCAGCTACGCTCCGGGACATAAGAAGAAGCAGCAGGCGAAGTCCTCGAAGAGAACCAGCCCCGGCGCGTCGAGCTACGCTCCAGGACGAACTACAGGACAAACCACAGGTCAAACCACGGGCGCGAGCGGCGGGTCGACCACCGGCACCAAGTCCGGGTACTGAACTCCCGGCGGTCCTCAGGCGCGTAGGGTGAGTTAGCTCCGCGACGGCGCAAAGCGCAGGTCGGGTAGCGCAACCCACCTCTTTGATCTCGGCGGCGGAGGGGTGGTGGGTTACGCCGGCGGACCGCGCTTCGCGCAACCGCCAGCTAACCCACCCTACATCCCGCGGCGCCGCAATGTGCACCCGTCGTCAGTGACGTATCGTGCGGATTTCGAGCGTGGTCTGGGTGAGCCTGGCCACGAACCCCTCAAGATGCATGACCCTTTCTCTGGTCAATTGTTCATGCAGCTCGGCGATCTTCTGGGATTCGGCGACAAACGAGTCGCACGCCTGTTTCGCGTACGCCATCTGAAGCTCAAAGGCCTCGACGGGTGAACGCGCCGTCGCGAGCTTTCCCAGGAAATTCCAGGCTTGCTCAAGCGAGGTCCTGATGTAGTCGCTATAGGCGTCGGCAATCGCCTGCGTGGTGGCCTGGAACGGTTCGACCGGTGCGACGGGCGGGCTTGCAGCTAGCTCCATCCCGGAAGCCTCGTCCGGCAAGGCCGCAGCCGAAGGTATCTCCGCACTGATCTGTCGGCCAGGCTCTTGCTCGGTCTCGTGCTCGGTCTCTTGCCTGGTCTCCGCCGGGGCATCCGGCAATTGATGCGCTGCACTTGCGCGTTGCTCGCCGGCCCCGGTCCGATGTCCGGCCTTCTTCTTGCCGCCGCGCCGTCCGGATTTTCCCTTTGGCTTGTTGTCCACCGCACTCAACATTGCAAATGGCTCCCGAATATCGATGAAGCCGCGAGCCTCCGTCGCGTTTGCGCTGAAATCGCGATTGTGGGCTGTCGCTTGCGTGGCGGCCATGTGGTGAGATTTTGCCGCTGCATCGTCGAGGCATACGGGCAAGAAGTCGCCGGTCCAGATAGCTCGGGGTGGCCGCCTGTCCCGGGTATCGCTGCGGCGCGATGGCATCGGGTGCGGCAACTCGGTTAACACATTGGTCATTTCTTTGCGGGCATTTTCACGGCCTCATTCAGCAAGGAGGCACCATGTCCGACATCACCATTCCCGGCGGCAAGATCCGTTCTTTCGTCGAGCGGATCGAGAACCTCGACAGCGAGATGCAGGAGTTGAGCGAGCAGAAGAAGGAAGTCTTCGCGGAAGCCAAGGGCGAGGGTTTTGACGTGAAGATCCTCAAGGAGATCATCAAGCTGCGCAAGGAAGACAAGAACGAGCGCGACGAGCGCGAGAGCCTGCTCGACCTCTACATGCGCGCGATGGAGACGGCCTCGCCCGAGCAGGCGAAGGCGGCCTGATAGGAGCGGGTTGATCGGTGAGGGAGAGATGGCCGCGATCGCTGGGATTGCGGCTATCGCTCCGGAGCGGCGAGGCGAGAACGGCCTGGTGGATCGCCTCGGGCGGAACGACAATAAGGGCGGCCGTGGGCCGCCCTCTCTGTTCGTGCGTGATCCGTCGGATTGCGCTTAGCCCTCGATGATATAGACGATCTCGTGGGTGTGCGGACGAAGGATGACGTACCTGCCGCGCACCAGGATGAACTCGTATCCGCGCCACTCCGGATAGATTTCGACGATGCGGCTCGGCAACGCGTGATAACGAACGCCTGCCGGGACGACGGTGCCGATCGACACGTTGAAGTTCACGTTGGTGACTTCCTCTATCTTCTCCTGCTTGATGGCCGTCGTGATCTGGGTGCGCTTTTCAGCGGGAGGCGCGGCGACCGCGGCGGTCGCGGCATTGCCGGTCGTCTTGCCTTCCGGCGCGGTGGGCTTGCTCTCCGCGGTTGGCGTCTTCAGGTCCTTCGAGGTGGTGGCGGAATCGGTCGCCTTTGCCTTCCCATCGGCCTTCATCTCGCCGGTCGTCTTGCTGTCGGCGGTCGGCTTGGTTTCGGGTGCCGAAGTCTTCACGTCCTTGGACGTGGTCGCCGGGGCCATTCCCTCCGCGGCCTTCGGCTTGCCGTCGACCTTTGCGTCGCCGAGTTGCTTTGCATCGGGCGCGCCCTTTGCTGCGGGTGCGGGCGCATTCATCGGTGCCGCGCTGTCAGCTTTCGGCGCAATGGCAGCAGGGGACTCAGAACCCTTTGCTCCGCCTTGAGCCATCGCAACACCGGTCGCAGCAAGCAAGGCCGCAACGGCGACAGAAGCCATCAAAGTATGTTTCATCTGATTTTCCAATTCGATTGAGTATGATGCCGACGAGAGTCAGCCATGGAGAGCAAACGGGCTCGACCAGTCGAAGTTCCGATTCTATTTCTGGTTTAATGACGATTGATGCGCCTTTATCGGAAACGCCTGTACAAGCGGAAAAACAGTGACGTTCGCGAGCTCATTCCCGGTGTGGACTTAGACGCAATCAACATATTCAAATATAAGTTGTGCCAGGAGGAACCGTTGGCCCTTGCGCATGTTGAGCCAACGATACTGTACGCAAGCAGGATCGAACGTCGATCCTGACTCCCTGCAGCGACAAAAAGACCGCATTCGCCTTGCCAGGGCTGCTCAGGCACGGCGCCTGAATCCTCCGAGCGTACCAACCGGAAACTGTCCGAACAGCCCGGCAATGCCATCCGGATCGACCGCGGCTTCGGCCTGGCGATCCGCAAGGAAAGCTCGGCGGGACACGGCCAACGACCCCAACGTCCGACGCCCCTGGTCGACCAGCTTTGCGCAGATCAACCGCCATTCGGACCAAACCATTGAGGTTGCAAAATGCACATGTCGAGCGAAAGCCTTTTGGTCATCCTGTTTGTAGGTCTCGTCGCCGGCTGGCTGGCGGGCCAGATCGTCCGCGGCACCGGCTTTGGGATCGTCGGTGATATCGTTGTCGGAATTCTCGGCGCGTTTGTCGGCAGCTGGCTGTTGCCTCAGCTCGGCGTGCATCTTGGCAGCGGAATCGTCAGCGCCATCGTCAACGCCACCATAGGTGCGGTCCTGCTGCTCCTCGTCGTCCGACTGCTCCGCGGCGGCGGTGGATGGGGAAGCAGCTGGCGCGGGAGTTGGGGGCGGCGCTGGTAACCCCTGCTGAAGCAGCGACATCGCGCGCCGGCAAGACCCGGGCGCGCGGTGACCTCCGGATCGGTGCCTCCATGCTGGACTTTTCGAATGCATCCTTTTCGCCTGAAACGATCGAGGTGATGAAAGCTGCGCTGGACGCGGCGGTTGCGACGCTGCCTGCCCCGGTCGGATCCGCGCATGTTCAGGCGATCGCGGAATCGATCCTCCGCACCGCGAAGGAGGGCGAGCGAGACCCAATCGTCCTGCAGCGCATGGCGCTGATGGAGCTTCAGATCTCGACGCGTTGTGATGCCGATCCCCGAACTTGAGCGCTGGCGCCAAGGCCGGCTGACGTGAAAATCCCCAAGCAGGTCATCCCGGCCATCAATAGCGGCCGCCGCTGCCTTTTTGCTGTGTGATCCAGGCCGACAATGTTTTTGGTGGCGATTTCGCGGTCCGGCCCGGTGATGCCTTCGGCTTGTCGCGGGCGCCCTTCGCTGGACGGGTGCGCGACGCTTCCGCCTGCTTGACGCCCTTCAAGGCAGCCGTCGACGCCTCCGCGGCTTCCTTCTCGAGGCGCAACTGCTTCAATCGTGCCATCTTGATGCGCTCGGCCTCGACTTCGGGTCGCTCGGCGAGCTGCGGCTTGTGTTGAGCAAGCTCGGCCGTAACGAGGACTCCGAGAATGGTCGTCTCTCCGAGCGCCTTGCAGGCCTCTAACCGATGCAGTCCCTCGACCAGAACGAGGCGGTCTCCGTCGCGCCAAACGGAAATCGGGGCCTGTTGTCCGATGTCCAGGATGCTTTCAGCGATCTCCGCGACGGTGTCGGGCCTGATGGCTTTCTTCTGCTTCGTGGGAACGAAGATATTCTCGATCGGGAAGCTTTCCGGTTTGGGCATGACTTGACTCCGCTTCTATCGGGCCCGTCGGAACCGATGCCGGTGCGGTTGGGAGTTTAGGAGGGAAGGGCGCGAGCGCAAAGGCAATTTCGGGGGTGTTGATGAGCCTCGAGCGGATCGAGAACCTCGACTCCGAAATCCAGGAGGCTGCGATTTACCACTTCGGCGCGGCGAGACGAGGCGGATCGATCTAGAATTTAGTGCCTGTGCCGCAATCCGGGAGTTACATCGGGAGTTTTTGGCGCGCCAATTCCTCAAACTTGTTTGCGGTCGTTGCGACGCCTTTTGCCAGAGCATTCAGATGGCGAATGGTCTCGCGCGTATTCTGCTGTATTCCCCGCTGCCTATCAATGTCCGTAAGCGGAGATCCGAAACCGGGATTGCCACGATCGGGGAAAATGGAGGTATCGAGCTTGTTACAAAGGCCGCGCGCTGATCCTATAACGGACGTCAATGCTTTTTGCAGGTCAGCGTCGAGAAATTGATAGTGCGCACCGCGCCAGTCATCAGCAAGTCTCTCGAGTGGGGCTAATTTTTCGAAGCGATAGGGGAACCTAAAGCTGTGATTCGTCAAGAAGGTAATAAGCTCTCGGGTCACAAGTTTGCGGTAGTTAGCCAATAACTCGACGTCATGTGGACTCGCCGCGGGCACTCCTTCTGCTTGTTCAGGGACTACCCGCGAAAGAACTAAGACGAAGATCCCCAAAAGAATGAGTGTAAGGCTCAGCCACGCCGGTGTTTCAGGAATAGAAATGTTTATTCCGAATGTCTCGGCGAGGGGCGAGAGGACGTACTGGATGATGCCGTTGATGGAAACTACGCCACCGATTATGAGCACTAAGGCACCTTTAGCCCAGGCGGTGCCAATCCAGATCTTAAAAAGCCGCTCAACAAACTCTGGAAGCTGTTTAGGCAACATTGGATGCTCAGTTAATCGAGCTTGCGCAATTTGACGTAGGCTCGGAAAACTGGGTCGGAAAATTCGTAATGTCCGCGTTGCTCACCTTTGATGAGTGCCGGACCATATCGCTCCTCGACTAGTCGCGGCATGAGTTGGTCTATGTATTCAATTCCCAACCCTTGCGCAGTCGTTCGGGTTCTTTGCAGCACGACGCGGCCGACTTCATCATTATACAATGTAGCTTCCCCTTGCTGTTCCGCGAGCAGCGTCAGTAGCATCGCGCGTTCCTTACCTCGGCCGATAGCTAGCTGGTACTGTTCTTCCAGGTTGGGGAAAGACTTACCTTCTCTGATCTTCCCAAGTACCTCACCGAAGATCTTCGCGTCGATGTCGTTTGTTCCTACTTCGTTGCCGTACTGAACTGAGGATTTTCCGATCAGCTGTGCGAAATAGGGCAGTCCCTCGCTCAATTCGACGATGTGGTCCACGACTGACTTCGCAAAAGTGACCTTCCCTCGGAATAGCTCAGTCGCAGTTGTGAAGATTTGACGCGTCTCGTCTCCGCTCATTGGTTTGACATGTATCGCCCCTTGCTCGATGAGCCGGGCCACCGATTTGTGGTCCTTTATCAGCGCGCCGATATCCGCTCCGATTCCGCAAACGCCAAATTTTACTGTAGGGGAAGTGAGCGATTTGATCAGTGACCCCATGCCAAATTTGGAGCCGACTACGTCAAACTCGTCCAGCAGGATCAGCACGCCATCGCGTTTCGACCAAATGCGATTGTTAGCATCGACGGATCCACTCACAAAATTTCGGAAAGACTGTATCGTGTCATTCGGGACGACGCTTGCATACTTTTGGGAATCGGAACCCTTTGCCCCCCATTTGACGAGTTTAAGATCCATTCCGCCGGATATCTCGTCAGAGCGCGAGAACTCGGTTAATTCCTTACCGCTGTCTGGTACTAGCCGGAGCAGTCCGTCTTCTGGATCTGTGTCATTGCAAAGCCTTCGGATTAGGTCGTCCGTGTTGTTTATGTTGGAATCGCAGGCGTAATAGACCGTGTAATAGCGACGAGCTGACTTCGGGATGAGGTGGGCGAGACCAGCTTTTTGAGCGATGTCGTAATTGCCATTTGCCATTTGCTGTATCTGTCGCACTAGCGACGATTTTCCTACACCCCGCTTTCCATAGACAGCAATCACGCCTTCCCTGGCGTTGAGGGCGTTCATGCAGCTTTGAATGAGGTCAGACCGTCCAACAAACCGCTTGGGGTCTCGGATTACACTCGAAGTAAAGCCTATTTCGGGATCGACGAATTCAAACATGCTTTCACCGGTAATTGGTGCGCCTTTCTACAAGATGCCTCCGAAATGATCTCTGCGCAACTGTTGGTTGCCAGTGTATTCTGCTCAACGCGCAACGCGGCCGAATTAGGCGAAGCCGTAGCGAGCGTAGTTTGGACCGGGTTCGGCAGTGGTTCGATCTTGGCTTCGATCAGTAAAAGGGCGGCCATTCGGCCGCCCTTTCTCCCTCGTCAAACTCGGACCTAACAACAACGATTACTAGGCTACCTCACGAACACCCCGTCGTGCTTCCACACGTATCGCACTTCATGCACGTCCCATTCCGCACCAGCGTGAAGTTGCCGCACTCGCTGCACATCTCGCCCTCGTAGCCCTTGGCCTTGGCTTCGGCGCGGCGCTCGGCCTTTGTCGGAGCTGCGGTCGCGGCGGTGCCGGCCTTGCTCCACTGCAGCTGCTCCAGCTTCTCCGTGGGGGAGAGGTCGTGCTGGACTTCCTGCTTCAGGGCGACGGCGCCTTCGATGGCGTCACCGACGCGGGCTGACGCACCGTGCGCCAGGGCCGTGATCTTGCTGCCGCCGGAGGGCGCGCTGTCGTTGCCCTGGCTGACTGCGGTCGAGCCGCCGCGCATCACGACGAGGTTGTCGGTCCGCGAGCGGGTGAGGCCGCGCGAGACCAGTTTTGTCGCGTGGTGGCCGCCGTCGTCGTCCGGCTCCTTGCCTTCCTCGACGCCCTTGCCGAGCGCGTCGAAACCCGTCTCGTTGGGATCGACGTGGGCGAGGTCGAAGCGGGAGAGGTAGCTCACCGCGAGCTCGCGGAAGACGTAGTCGAGGATCGAGGTCGCGTACTTGATGCTGTCGTTGCCCTGCACGGGGCCCGCCGGCTCGAAGCGGGTGAAGGTGAAGGCGTCGACATATTCGTCGAGCGGCACGCCGTATTGCAGGCCGAGCGACACCGCGATGGCGAAGTTGTTGATGAAGGAGCGCAGCGCCGCGCCTTCCTTGTGCATGTCGATGAAGATCTCGCCGAGGCGGCCGTCGTCGTATTCGCCAGTGCGCAAGTACACCTTGTGGCCGCCGACGACCGCCTTCTGGGTGTAGCCCTTGCGGCGATCGGGCATCTTCTCGCGCTCGCGCATCACGACGATGCGCTCGACCAGCTTCTCGACGACCTTTTCGGCCACATGCGCGGCGCGCGCCGCCATGGGTTTCTCGTGCAGCACTTCGACCGCATCGTCCTCGTCCTCATCGTCGCTGATGAGCTGCGAGTTGAGCGGCTGGGAGAGCTTGGAGCCGTCGCGATAGAGCGCGTTGGCCTTGAGCGCGAGCTTCCACGACAGCATGTAGGCGGACTTGCAGTCCTCCACCGTGGCGTCGTTCGGCATGTTGATGGTCTTGGAGATCGCACCCGAGATGAAGGGCTGCGCCGCCGCCATCATGCGGATGTGGCTCTCGACCGACAGATAGCGCTTGCCGATCTTGCCGCAGGGATTGGCGCAGTCGAACACCGGATAGTGCTCAGGCCTAAGGTGCGGGGCACCTTCCACCGTCATCGCGCCGCAGATGTGGACGTTGGCCGCCTCGATCTCGCGCTTGGTGAAGCCGACGGCCTGGAGCAGGTCGAAGCCGGGGGCGGCGATCGCCTCGGCGCCGATGCCGAGCTGGTCGCGGATGAAGTCCTCGCCGAAGGTCCACTTGTTGAAAGCGAACTTGATGTCGAAGGCGGTCGGCAGGGCCTTCTCGACCTTGGCGATCGCCTCATCCGTGAAGCCCTTGGACTTCAGCGTGGTGACGTTGATGCCGGGGGCATTCGCCAGCGAGCCGTGGCCGACGGCGTAGGCCTCGATCTCCGCGATCTCGCTCTCGCGATAGCCGAGCGCGCGCAGTGCGGCCGGAACGGCGCGGTTGATGATCTTGAAGTAGCCGCCGCCGGCGAGCTTCTTGAACTTGACCAGCGCGAAGTCCGGCTCGATGCCGGTGGTGTCGCAATCCATGACCAGGCCGATCGTGCCGGTCGGCGCGATCACCGTGGTCTGGGCGTTGCGATAGCCGTGCTTCTCGCCGAGCTCGAGCGCCGCATCCCAGGCCGCCTGGGCATGGCTGACGAGGTCTCCTTGCGGGCAGGAGACGAGGTCGAGCGGCACCGGGTTGACGCTGAGCGCCTCATAGCCGTTGGACTGGCCATGCGCAGCGCGGCGGTGGTTGCGGATCACGCGCAGCATGTGCGCGGCGTTCTTCTTGTAGCCGGGGAAGGTGCCGAGCTCGGCCGCCATTTCCGCGGAGGTCTTGTAGGTGATGCCGGTCATGATCGCGGTCAGCGCGCCGGCGATCGCACGGCCTTCCTTCGAGTCATAGGGCAGGCCCATGGTCATCAGGAGGCCGCCGATATTGGCGTAGCCGAGGCCGAGCGTGCGGAACTCGTAGGAGAGCTCGGCGATCGCCTTCGACGGGAACTGTGCCATCATGACGGAGATTTCCAGCACGACGGTCCAGAGCCGGCAGAGGTGCTCATAGCCCTCGACGTCGAAGCGCTTGGTCTCGGTGTTGTAGAACGTCAGCAGGTTGGCGGAGGCGAGGTTGCACGCCGTGTCGTCCAGGAACATGTATTCCGAGCACGGATTGGACGCGCGGATGTCGCCGGACGCCTTGCAGGTGTGCCAGTCATTCATGGTGGTGTTGAAGTGCAGGCCCGGATCGGCCGAGGCCCAGGCGGCGTAGCCGATCTTCTCCCATAGGTCGCGCGCCTTCAGCGTCTTGGTCACCTTCTTCGAGGTGCGGGCGGTCAGATTCCAGTCGCCGTCGGTCTCGACCGCGCGCAGGAAGTCGTCCTTGAGCGAGACCGAGTTGTTGGAGTTCTGCCCCGAGACCGTGAGATAGGCTTCGCTGTCCCAGTCGGTGTCGTAGGTGTCGAACTGGATGTCCTTGTAGCCTTGCTTGGCGAACTGGATGACGCGCTTGATGTAATTGTCAGGCACGAGGCTGCGGCGGGCGAGCTTGATTTCGCGGCGCAGGGCAGGGTTCTTCTCGGGGTCGAAGCAATCGTCGCCCGAGCCTTCGCAATTCACGCAGGCCTTCAGCACGGCCTTGAGGTGCTTCTGGTTGATCTTGGAGCCCGTGACGAGGGCGGCGACCTTCTGCTCCTCCTTCACCTTCCAGTCGATATAGGTCTCGATGTCGGGGTGATCGACGTCGACGACGACCATCTTGGCGGCGCGGCGCGTGGTGCCGCCGCTCTTGATAGCGCCGGCGGCGCGGTCGCCGATCTTGAGGAAGCTCATCAGGCCGGAGGAGCGGCCGCCGCCGGAGAGCTTTTCGCCTTCGCCGCGCAGGCGCGAGAAGTTGGAGCCGGTGCCGGAGCCGTATTTGAACAGGCGCGCCTCGCGGACCCAGAGGTCCATGATGCCGCCCTCGTTGACGAGGTCGTCGCCGACGCCCTGGATGAAGCAGGCATGCGGCTGCGGGTGCTCGTAGGCCGATTTGGACTTGGTCAGCTTGCCCGTGAAGGGGTCGACGTAATAATGGCCCTGGCCGGGGCCGTCGATGCCATAGGCCCAATGCAGGCCGGTGTTGAACCATTGCGGCGAGTTCGGCGCGACCATCTGCATGGCGAGCATGTAGCGGAGCTCGTCGTAGAAGGCCTGGGCGTCGTCGTCGGTGGAGAAGTACTTGCCCTTCCAGCCCCAATAGGTCCAGCAGCCGGCGAGGCGGTCGAACACCTGCTTGGCCGAGAGCTCGCTGACATAGCGCTCCTTCTCGGGCAGCGCGGCGAGGGCATCAGTGTCGGGCACGGAGCGCCACAGGAAGGAGGGGACGGATTCCTCTTCGACCTTCTTCAGGCGCGCGGCAACGCCCGCTTTACGGAAATATTTCTGTGCCAGCACGTCGGAGGCGACCTGCGACCACTCGCTCGGCACCTCGACGTTATCAAGCTTGAACACGACCGAGCCGTCGGGATTGCGAATCTCCGACGTGGTCAGGCGGAATTCGATTCCCGCATAAGGTGACTGTCCCGCAGTGGTGTGGCGCCGCTCAATCCGCATGGTCTTGCCCCGTCCTTTTCTTTGACCGGTCCCGCCCCTCGTTGTGGGCGTGCCGGGTCGTCATTGCATTCGCGGCGCCTTCGGCCGTTCGGCCTCGGGGCTCCGCAGTTCAGCCGGTGGATCCGGCCCTGTTTTTTCCCGGCGCGAGCTCGATGCGTCGCATCGATCATCCCGCCGGCATGTCCACACCCATCCGCCCCCAAGGGGATGTGCGCGACATGCGTTCAACGCCCCACACGTCACTTCGTCATCGATGCCATCCGAGCCTGTTGCCGGCCCGTTCTGGCGCCCCGAAGAGCCTGCATTCCGAGGGCAGACAAGCCCTCATCCGCAGCCTTTGGCCGGCTGGCGGAGCTGAAATTTGCGAGACCCTTTGGGGGAGTGCCGGCGGGACGCAAACTCACTCGCGCCGAACGGACCGAAAGCTAGGACTCTCCGTTGCGCCCGTCAAGAACTAGTGCGAGTTCCTGAATCAAATACTAAATATGGTGGATTGTGGGGGATAACAGGGGTCTTCGCCGCGCCTGTCGTGGACCCAAGTATCAGTGAGTCCTCAGGGATTCCCAACTGAAAAAATTTGCATGCCGTGATGACGCGGGGCCTTCATCCCGCTGTTCACAGGGCAGGTATATTTTTGAGCAATGGGATTGCGTCAGCAGGACTCACGTAGCCCTACGGACGGTGAGGGCAGGCATGCCCGCCAGAGCGGTGGTGGGACCTGCGAATCCGGGCCAAGGTGGTCCCAGATTTTGCCGGACTAGCCGACATGCTTGATTCGACGACGCCGGGCGTGCGGCCGCGCATCGCCCCGGCCGGCCTGATGTTCCTTGCGATCACGTCGATCGGCTGGGGCTTCAACTGGCCGGTGACGAAATTCCTGCTCGCCGAGCTGCCGCCTCTGACGCTGCGCGGGGTCACCGGCGTGCTCGGCGCGCTGCTGCTGGCGCTGCTTGCGGTGATCCGCCGGCAAAGCCTGCACGTTCAGGGCGCGATCTGGCCGCGCCTGCTCACCGCAGCCGCGCTCAACGTCACCGGCTGGATGGTGCTGATGGGGCTGGCGCTGCTCTGGCTGCCGGCGAGCGAGGCGGCGCTGATCGCCTATACGATGCCGGTCTGGGCCTCGATCATCGCCTGGCCGGTCCTTGGGGAGCGGCCGACGGTCTTGCGCACGCTTGGGCTGGTGCTGGCTTTCGCAGGGCTTGCCTCGATCATGGGGGGCAACGGCCTTGCCGCCAGCACGGAAAAGCTGCCGGGCATCATCATGGTACTCGTCGGTGCGTTCGGCTTTGCCCTCGGCACGGTGCTCTCGAAGAAGTACCCGATTCACCTGCCGCCGCTCACGGCGGCAGCCTGGCAGATCGGGATCGGCTGCCTGCCGATCTCGATCGTCGGCCTCCTGATCGAGACCACGCATTTGTCGCATGTGACGCCGCTCGGCTGGTGGCTGCTGGTCTATTCGGTCGTCGGGCAGTTCTGCATCGCCTATGTCAGCTGGTTCGCAGCGCTGGCGCGCCTGCCGGCCTCGGTCGCCGCGATCGGCACCATGGCGGTGCCGGTGATCGGCGTCGTGGCCTCGGCGGTCGCGCTCGGCGAGCCGCTCGGGCCAGGGCAGATCGCGGGGCTGGTGTTTACGCTGGCCGCGGTGGTGCTGGCGACACGGGGGTAGCCGTCCGGACGCCGGGGTATCAGTGGTCCTGGGCCTCTTTCTCTCGCATTCGTCGTGCCGAGCCCGGCGGTTTCGACGGAAGGTCAGCAGGTGCGACGGCAAAGACCTCGAGAGCCCGGTCGTAGCCTTTGATGGTTCGCTGTCCGAGCGATGCCATCGGCACGCTATCCCTGACCCTTCCAGCGATCGTGGGATCAGCCAGGATCTGGGCGTCCTTTGCGAGACTGCAGAGCCGCGACGCCAGATTCACCACGGCTCCCATCGCCGTGTAGTCCAGCCGACCGTTATAACCAACGGTTCCTACCGTTGCCGGTCCCATGGCAACGCCCACACCAAAGCCGATCGCGTGGCCGGCGTCACACCATTTGCCGGCAAGGGACTGCACCGTCATTTGCAGGTCGATCGCGAGCCGGACCGCTTGAGTTGCCGGCTGTTCGCATGCGACCGGGGCATTGACCAGGAGCATGACTCCGTCGCCATCAAAGCCGATGAGCGTTGCCTCGTGACGAGTCGTCACGGCGCCGACGGCCTCGTAGTATTCTCGCATGACGGCCATGATGACATCGGGTTCATTGCGCGTGGAGAACGCCGTGAAGCCGCGCAAGTCGCCAAAAATGACAGCCACTTCACGTCGCTGCCCTTCGAGCAGTTCGTGAGAATGTTCGACCAATTCGGCGACCTGTGACGGCAGGAACTGCTTCAGCCGTTCGATCCGCGCAGATTTCTGCTGCGAGATCGCCAGTTCAGAAGCCATTTCATTGAAACGCAACGCCAGCTGCTGCAACTCGTCACCGCTGAAGATTTTGATGCGATGCTCGAATTGTCCGGTTCTAATCCGCTCCACGCCCTCTTCCAGTTGCTTGATCGGACCGGACATTCTGTGCGCGCGCCAATAGGCGAGCGCCAGCGCGACAAGCACACCGAAGGCAATGAGGATCGACGATCGCCACAACGCCGCGCGAATTGATGCGAAGGCTTCCGAGGTCGGCAGCATCGCGATCACCGTCCATCCCACATCGGCGGCCTGAACGGACAGCGCCACCACCGGGTTGCCTTGGTCCCCGGTTATCACCGCCGCTCCACTCGCCGCGCCAACGAGATGCTTGATCCGGCCGAAACTGCCCGAGCTGGCGCGACCGCGCAGAACCAGACTGATATCGGGATGTGCGATCAGATGACCGGAGTTATCGACGACAATGGCGTAGCCGGTCTCGCCAATTCTGATGGCTGCGATGACGTCCCAGATCAGCTTCAGATTGACCTCGGCGATCGCAACCCCCGCTTCCGGCAGGCTCCCGGCAACCGCGATCCTCATGTAGGGCTCTGAATCTCGCTGGTACTGAACCGGTCCGTACCAGACTTTGTTGGCGCGAGCGCCCAGAACAGCGGGATCTGCAGACATATCAATGCCGCGTCCGGTCCTGTTCAGATGCAGCCTGGAGACAAAGACCCGTTCGGTGCCGGTCTCATCCAGGAGCGAAACCGAAACGATAGCAGGCACCTGCTGGAGGAGACGCATGGCATCGATCTTATGTTGCGCATCGCCTCCGGCAGCCCAGGGAAGCTGCACCATCCAACCCAGCTGATCTCGGATGCCTTCGCTGAACGCCTCGATCCTGTCGGACGCCGCGCGAGCATCGGCCTGCAGCACCGCGCTGATCTGGCGGCGCTGGTCTCGATAGCCGAAAGAAGCCTCGACGGCCGCGCCGAGTATCAGAGGCACGACCGCAGCGACAAACAACGTCGCGAAGTACTTGCAGAACAGCGAGCGACGCGGGGGCATCGTACACGAAGAGGGCTGCGCAGCACCGTCCGTCATAACTACGCTCAGGAGATCACCTTGCTGGCGCGAAACAGGATCGACGACACATCCAGATCCATACCCAGAAGCCTGGCTGTCTTCATATTGACTGCCAGTTCAAACTTCTCGGGACGTATCACCGGAAGATCTGACGGATCTTCACCGCGCAGGATGCGATCGGCGTAATTGGCAAGCCGAAAATAGGTCGTGCGCTGGTTTGCGCCGTAGCTCAGGAGACCTCCAGCGTCACAATATTCAGACCAGCCAAACATCGAGGGCAGCCGGCGCGCGATTGCAAGCTCCGCAATCTTCGCACGATGCACCAGCGTCACAGCATCGGGAAACACGAGGAGAGCATCCGCGTCCACCTTGCCGGCAGCCATCAACCCGTTCTCGATTTCGCGAGCGCCGGAGAACGGAACGTAGGCTGCCTCAATGCCGAGATTTCGGCACGACTCCAAGGTCGCACGCCATTCCAGCGGCTCTCCCGGATGATCCGTGTTCGAGAAGACCGCCAGTTTTCGCAGCTTTGGATAGATGTCCTTGAGCAGCTCAACGCGCTTTCCTGCCAGCTCGAGTGACAGGAATGTGCTGCCGGTGAAATTGGTGCCGGGGTGAGAAAGGCTCTTCACCACACCCAAAGCGACGGGGTCGCCGCTCAATGCAAACAGCACGGGGACGTCGGTGACGGCAGTCATGGCGCGTGTCGCCGGACCGCTCGAGACCACGAGGTCGATATCCGCTCGCTGCAACTCGGAGACGATCTTGCGCAGTGCCTGCGGATTTCCAGGAGCATAATGCGTCTCGAAGGTTAAGTTCCTGCCCTCGACGTATCCCAGCGCGCGCATTCCCTCGCGAAAGCCGTCCAGGAAGGGATCCGGTTCGGACTCAGTCGAGACCCAGAAGATACGATGCAGCTTGGTTCCGCCCTGCGCCCGTGCGATCGCAGGCCAGGCCAGTCCTCCACCAATCAATAAGATGAACTCTCGTCTCTTCATGCGAGCACCTGTCGAAACTGGGCCGGCAGTTCCGGCCGCAGACCAAGATCCGAGCCGTGCATCTGGTGACTGCGCTTGGTATCGCGCTCCGCAAGCGGACTCTCGCGACACCGACTCCAACATTTGTCGCCGAGAGCATGCTCAGAGACTGGGTTGGTGAGACGCTTTGTCCTTGAGATGCGCTTGATTTTTGCTTGAGACCGGCCCGGTTAAGACCAAAACGGCCTTACGCGTTGCATCGCGCGGTGTCCGAACACCTCCAGCGCGGATCCGAGCTAGCTATGGCGTCTCAAGAGGACAGTTGGAACTCACATCCTGAGCCAGTGCCCACGACCTCATAGATTGGGTGACTGCAGCGCCTTCGGCAACTCACGGGCTAGTGCGTGTACTCATACGGGCTAGGGGGTGTACTCATAAAGGTAATGTTCGCTCCTGAGGACGAGCGGAGATATTCTGATCTGCCAGAGCATTACTGCTTGTGACCCAGAGCCGTCATGGGACCGATGCGCTCAATACCGCCTGACGGATCCTCATCATTGCGAGATGAACCAATCTGCACCCTGGGGTTTGGACCCGCAACGGAACGTAGGGCGCTAAATCGTCGGGCGCGCTGGCGATTGCCCAAGTGCCAGAAGCGCTGCGGCCAGCGCCGCCGCGGCCTTTTCGGGCCGGGCTTTCTCATAGATTGCGAACTCAAGGTCAGGAAGGCGCGGCAGCCCCTCTTGCGATCCCAGAATGCGCAAACCTGCAATGACCGCGCTCGCGGGAAGCGGCGTGATGGCGAGACCAGCGAGCGCCGCCGCGCGCACACCTGTCAGGCTGGGGCTGGTATAGATGATCTCCCACGTCAGTTCGCTGTCATTTAGCGCGGCGAGCGCTGCCTCACGCGATACTGACCGCTCGCGATAGAGCGCCAGCGGCAGCACCGCGCCCGGAACCAGATCAAACGCGTCGGCGGCGGCCCAGACCATGGGTTCGCGCCAGACCAGGCGCCCACGCGACGTACCGAGCGGACGCTTAGCGAACACGACGTCGAGTCGTCCCTTGTTCAACTGCTCGATCAATTCCGCACTAACGCCGATCTGCACCTCGAGCTTCACGCTCGCGTGCAACATGGCGAAGCGTCCCAGCGCCGATGGCAGCGAGCCGCCGGCGACTTCCTCGACCACTCCAAGACGCACGGCTCCTGACAAACGCGGCGCTGACAGGCGATGGCGGGCCGCCTCCTCGAGTTGCAACAGACGACGGGCGTCACCCAGCAGCATCTCTCCATCGTCGGTCAGCGCGACGCTGCGGGTCGTGCGCCGGAACAGCGGACGTTTGGTTTCAAGCTCCAATCGCTTGATCTGCTGGCTGATGGTCGACTGCGTCAGATTGAGCCGTTCGGCGGCGCGGTGGAAGCCGCCGCAATCCGCGACGGCAACAAAGGAACGCAAAAGCTCGAATTCCAGCATGTCAATTGATCCAAATTCATAATCAGTAACATTACAAAATATCGTTTCTATGATCAATGCTGGTCACCTAACTTCTGCATCGAAGACAGCGTCGAGCGAAGGAGGTTCATCATGCACGCCACATCACGACGGGGAGCGGATCGCTCCGCGAGGCTAGCTCGGGCCGCCACGATCTGCTCTGAAAAGCTCTGCCCTGCCGAGCGCGCGACCGAGTTGCTCGAAGCGATCATCGAGCCGGGCGACCGCGTTGCCATCGAGGGCGACAATCAGAAGCAGGCCGATTTTCTTGCCGCCGCCCTGACGAGCGTGAATCCGGCGCAGATTCACGATCTGCACATGGTGCAGTCGGTGCTGGCGCTGCCCGATCATCTCGCCGTGTTCGAGCGCGGTGTCGCCAATCGGCTCGATTTTGCCTTCGCAGGTCCGCAGAGCCGCAAGCTCGCCGAACTGGTCGGCATCGGCACGGTGAAGATCGGCGCAATCCATACCTATCTCGAGCTCTATGCTCGGATGTTGGTGGACCTGACGCCGCACGTGGCGCTGATCGTCGCCGACAAGGCCGACCGCAACGGCAATCTCTACACCGGTCCCAACACCGAAGACACGCCGACCATCGCCGAAGCCGCGGCCTTTCGCGGCGGCATTGTCGTGGCGCAAGTCAACGAGATCGTTGACCGGTTGCCGCGAGTAGACGTCCCCGGCGACTGGGTCGATTTCGTCATACCGAGCCCAAAGCCTTACGCGATCGAGCCTCTGTTCACGCGCGACCCCGCCAAGGTAAGGGACGAGAACGTGCTGATGGCGATGATGGCGATTGCTGCGGTCTATGAGCCATTTGAGGTCCGGCGGCTCAACCACGGCATCGGTTACGCCACCGCGGCGATCGAGCTGATCCTCCCGACATTTGCCGCCCGGCGTGGCCTGAAGGGCAAGATCGCGAGCCAATTCGTGCTCAACCCGCACCCGACCCTGATCCCGGCGATCGAAGCCGGCTTCGTCGACGGCGTCTATTGCTTCGGCTCCGAGCTCGGTATGGAGCGCTACGTCGCAAAGCACGCCGATATATTCCCGATCGGCGCCGACGGCAGCCTGCGGTCGAACCGGGCACTGGCGCAGGTCGCCGGACAATATGCCTGCGACATGTTTGTTGGCGCCACGCTGCAAATCGACGCGCGAGGCAACAGTTCGACGGCCACGAAAGACCGGATCGCAGGCTTCGGCGGCGCGCCGAACATGGGTGCGGATGCACGCGGTCGTCGCCACGACAGCCCCACCTGGCTTCGCGCCGGTCAGGAAGCAGGCGATCCCTTACGCGGGCGCAAGCTTGTGGTGCAGATGGTGCAGACCCATCAGCCAAACGGCACGCCCAGTTTTGTCGAGCGTCTGGACGCGTTCGATCTGGCCGCCTCCGCCGGCTTCGCATTGCCGCCGGTGATGATCTATGGCGACGACGTGAGTCATGTCATCACCGAGAAGGCCGTTGCGAACCTGTTGCGCTGCCGATCACCGCAAGATCGCGAGGCGGCATTGCGCGCGATCGCCGGCGACACCGAATTTGGCAAGCGCCAATCGCCTGACACAACCGAGAGCCTCCGCCGTCGCGGCATCGTGATGTTTCCGGAAGACCTTGGCATCGACGTCGGCACGGCGACGCGCGATCTGCTCGCCGCCAAGACGATCGATGACCTCGTGGCCGCCTCGAGCGGACTCTACATGCCACCGGCCAAGTTCCGCCGCGCCGTCACCGCCCAAGCTTGAGGAGGAACAGTCATGTCCGCAATCCGCCGAACTTTCAACGATCCATCCAGCACGACAATGCCGCCCCTCGATCGCGCGAAGCAGCTCGCAGCATCGCTGCTCTCCGAGCGCAGCCAGGCCTCAGGAGCGCTGGTCGCGCGGCAATTGCGCGAGCTGCTTGGCGCACTCCACGACAACGATCGCCGCTGCTTTCAGCGCTATCTCGCCACGGAATTTCATCCTCACGGCCCCGCTTTGCGCGCGGCGGCGCAGCGCTACCTCGCCGAAGGCACCGCAGAAGCCGCGGCCGCACTCGCGGGTGCTGCCGAGCCGCCGCGCCAGGAAGTGCTGCGGCGAATCAACATGGCACCCGGCGGGATCAGCGCGCTGATCGCAATGCGCAGCGAAATTGCTTCATACATGCGCACTGACCCCGAACTGAAGTTGCTCGACGCGGACCTCAAGCATTTGTTCGCCTCATGGTTCAACCGCGGCTTCATCGAGTTGCGGCGCATCGACTGGCAGACACCGGCCGCGGTGCTGGAAAAGCTGATCGCCTACGAAGCCGTGCACGAAATCAAGGGCTGGGACGACCTGCGCCGGCGCCTTGCACCCGATCGGCGCTGCTTTGGCTTCTTTCATCCCGCACTTCCAGGCGAGCCACTGATTTTCATCGAGGTTGCTTTGGTGGAAGGACTGGCCACGGCCGTGCAGCCGTTGTTGTCGCAGGACGACGGTGAAGCCATCGCGCGGCAGCGCGCCGCCCGCGCCGACACCGCGATCTTCTATTCGATCTCCAATTGTCAGGACGGACTGCGCGGCGTGGCGTTCGGCAATTTCCTGATCAAGCAGGTCGTTGAAGAGCTGCAGTCGGAGTTTCCGCAGCTGAAGCGTTTTTCCACCCTATCTCCGGTACCGGGATTTCGGCAATGGCTCGCTAATCGGCTTGCAAATGCAAGTGATCCCGATGCGGCGCTGTTATCGCAACTGGAGCGCGATAGCTGGTGGAATGACCCGGCGCATAGCGAGAAGCTGCGCGTGCCCTTGCTGCGGCTCTGCGCTAGCTATCTGACACGGAAGCCCTCGATACGCATCGACCCCGTGGCGCGTTTTCACCTCGGCAACGGCGCACGGCTCGAGCGCATCAATTGGCTCGGCAATACCGCTCTGCGTGCGATTCAAGAATCCTTCGGGATCATGGTCAACTATCTTTATGACCACAACAGCATTGAGACCAATCACGAAGCATTTGTACGCGACGGCACCATCGTCCGTTCGCCTGACGTCGATGCTCTACTGCACATCACCGACTGAGCCGCGATCAAGTTCGTTCGCCGACGGCTCCAGCTTGTCGGAAGTCATTCCGCGCTTACAGGCGGTAGGGTTGAACGTCACCTCCGTGCAAAACCCGTTGACCACACTTCCTGAGGCGGTGGCTGCGGGCGAGCGCGTGCTTGCGCGGCCGCTGGCCTAACGGTTCTGGCCGGTCATTCCTTTTCCGGCATGATCGTCACCAAAGCTGGCGTTCATCCGAACGTCTCGCGCTGGTCTATGTAGCGGCGCGCGGCGGACGCTGGCGAAGACTACACCACGCTCGCTAAGACCTATCCGACTCCACCGGCATCGGCTGGAATCGTGTTTGACGGCGACGAGGGAGGCCTTTCCGAAGAGGCCTTCCTGCGGGATTTCGCGGGTGACCTGCCGAAGGCAAAAGGGAAGGCGCTCTATGCGGTGCAGGAGCCGTTCCAGAGAGCGCTACTCGCCGGCAAGCTGAGAGACAGGCGCAGCAGTCATGGCAGGCTATACTCATCACTATGTAAAGCAGAATGTCTCGCTATTGCAGGGACGATCCGTTGCTGCGAAGGTCGGCTATAGGCCCTTCTCGGACCTCCTGTTATGTCCGCTACTGCGCCGCTGTTGGGGGATAAGCAGACATCGCGGATTTAAGAGTTCACGCGCTAGCTCGGCGCCATCCCGCCGCCGGTCAGCGCCTTCCGGATCATCTCCGCGAGCTGGTTGCGCCGGTAGGGCTTGGTCAGCAGCAGCACGCCGTCGTCGAGCTTGCCGTGATGGACGATGGCGTTGTCGGTGTAGCCGGAGGTGTAGAGCACCTTCACGCCCGGCCGGCGCCTTGCCACCTCTTCGGCGAGTTCGCGGCCGCTCATGCCGCCGGGGATGACGACGTCGGTGAAGAGCAGGTCGAAGCTCTGGCCGGCCTCGATCAGGTCCAGCGCCGCCTTGCCGTCGGGCGCGGCGACCGTCTTGTAGCCGAGGCTCTGCAGCTGCGCGGTGACAAAGTTGCGGACCAGCGGATCGTCCTCGACCACGAAAATGGTCTCGGCGCCGCCTTCGGCCGTCGGCGTGACGCCGGCTGCGACGTCCGCGGCGCCTTCGCCCGGCGGCAGATAGAGCTTGATCGTGGTGCCGTGGCCTTCCTCGCTGTAGATCTTGATGTGGCCGCCGGATTGCTTGACGAAGCCGTAGACCATGGAGAGGCCAAGGCCGGATCCCTTGCCGACCTCCTTGGTGGTGAAGAAGGGCTCGAACGCCATCTGCTGCACGTCAGGGGGCATGCCGGTGCCGGTGTCGCTGACCGCGAGCATGATGTAGGGGCCCGCTGCCACGTCGGCATTGGCCAGCGCATAGGCCTCGTCGAGCACGACGCGGTGGGTCTCCAGCAGCAGCTTGCCGCCGCCCGGCATGGCGTCGCGGGCGTTGATCGCCATGTTGAGCACGGCGTTGGTGAGCCTGGACGGATCGATATGCGTCGTCATCGGCCCCTGTTCCAGCACGGTCTCGATCTGGATCTGCTCGCCGAGGGTGGGGCGCAGAAGCTTTGCGATGTCCGAGATCGCGGCGTTGATGTCGACGTTGCGCGGCTCGAGCGGCTGCCGGCGCGCGAACGCCAAGAGGTGCTGGATCAGGTCGGCGCAGCGTTCGGCGGCATCGTCGATCAGCCGGGCCGTGCGCTGCAGCTCGGGCTGGTCCTTCAGGCTCTCCACCAGCGTCTCGGTGTTGCCGGAGATGACCGTGAGCATGTTGTTGAAGTCGTGCGCGACGCCGCCGGTCAGCTTGCCGATCGCATCCAGCTTCTGCGACTGGTGCAGCTGCCGCTCGGTCTCGCGCGAGGTCGTCGCATCGTGATAGACGAGCACCGCGCCGGAGATGTTGCCTTGCCCGTCCCGCATCGGCCGGCCGCTGACCATGAGATGGCGCGGCGGGTTGCCGCTGTGCGGGCGGACGATCATCTCCAGCTCTTCGAACTGCTCGCCGCGCAGCACGCGCGTCGATGGCAGCTCGTCGGCCGGAAGCGGCGTGATGCCGTCGCCGTGAAACACGTCGGACAGCGCGCGCAGATTGCCGACGTTCATGCCGGTGCGATGCAGCAGCATGCGCTCGGCGGCTGGATTGGACAGCAGCACGGTGCCCTCGGCGTCGATGACCAGCACCGCCTCCGCCATGCTGCGAAACGTGCTCTGGAGCACGTTGACCGACAGGCGCAGCTCGTCATGTGCGGCGACGAGATGCTCAGTGCGCTCGGCCACCGCCGCCTCGAGCGCCGTCTTGGCGGCTTGAGTCTGCTCGAGCGAGCTCTGGAGCTCACCCGTCGTGCGGCGGCTTTCGCGCATCACCAATGCGACCAGGAGCAGGATCAGCACGGCGCCGGCGACGTCGATGCCGAGCAGCACGACGCCGGTGCGGCGCGAATCCTGGGAGCGGGCGGCGAGCAGGCGTTCTTCCTCCGCGCTCAGGCGGTCGAGATTGCGCATCACCGTGTCCATGAGGCCGCGGCCCTCGGCCTTGCTGTTGAGCGCGGCAATGCCGTCCTGGTCGTTGGCGGCCCGCAGGCGCATCGCGGTGGCGGCGATCTCGATCCGGCGCAGCGCCAGCGGCTCGGTGCCCTCAAGCAGGGCGACCTGATCGGGGGTGTCGCGCACGTCGCGCTTGAGCTCGGCGAGGGCCGGCGCGATCTTGGCGTGCACCGCCTGGAACTCGTCGCTGAAGCCCTGGCTGCGATAGAGCTCGTAGCCGCGCGCGGCGCTCTCGGCCCGGCGCAGCAGCACGCGCAGATCGGAGATCTTCTTTTGCACCTGGACGGTGTGGTTCACCGACGCCGCGTCGGACCGCGACTTGACGTCGAGGGCGATCGACGCCGCGGTGATGATCAGGAGGATGGCAAGTCCAGCACCGAGAATGACGCGCTGCGTTGGGATCAAGGGGCTTCTTTCTGGTCCTTCGGCGGCGCGCTCGCGTCCGCGCCGGCGAGGCATTCCCGGATCGTGGTCAGCAACGCTTCCGGCGTGAACGGCTTGCGCAGGCAGCGCGTTGCGCCGAGTTCCAGCGCCATGCGGAGAAAATCGGGAGAGGGCGAGGCGGACGAGGCGAAGGCATAGCCCGACATCGCGATCAGCGGCGTGGCAGGGGCGCGCTCGTGAAAGATGCGGATGGATTCGAAGCCGCGCATATGCGGCATGAAGATGTCGACCAGCATCACGTCGAAGGCTTGCGATTCGAGCGCAGCCAGTCCTGTTTCGCCGCCGTCGGTGAGCGTGACGTCGAAGCCCTGACGTTGGAGGAGGACCTCGATGGTCGCGCCGACCATCGGATCGTCATCAACCACGAGAATACGCGGCATGACACTTCCCAGAAGATCGAAGTCCCCACTGTGATTTGTGATATCCGCGAATCGTGGGTCTGGTCAATTTGGGATTGGATCGCGCAGGATATGCACGGTTCGATGCATAAAGGTCCATTTGCATCGATTTGTATTTATCCGTGCACGCGAGATCGAGCCGAAGCGAGTGAGGAAGACGCCGGTCGCGCAAAAGGCGCCGCATCGCTGCGACGCCTTTCGCCTCTCGTCTCGGCGATCTGCTTACGGGCAAGGATGCCGCCGGCCGTCGTATCCGAGATAGGTGCCCGAGGCCGGGTCGTAAGATTTGAACCGCCGCGCGCAATAGGCGGGGTCGCCGCCGCCATCCTGCACCACGGCCACCGTCGGTTCGTCATAGTAGCCGTAGTAGTAGGGATCATCGTAATAGCCGTAGCCGCTGCCGTAATAGGCGTAGGAGCCGAGGCCGCCGAACGCGGCGCCAGCCGCAAAGCCCGGCCAGAAGCCGCCGTGGCGATGGTGATGGTGGCGGCCGCCGTGCCAGTGACGACCGCTCCAATTGCCGCTGCCGCCCTGCCAGTTGCCCGCGACTGCAGCGCTACGGGTCCCACTGAAGCTTGGCGAGATAGCGGCACGGTCTGCCGCGCCCCCGACGAAACTGCCACCGCCCGGACGAACCGCGCCCCCGGCTGCGAAATTGCCACCGCCCGGGCGCATCGCGGCTCCGCCCCCGAAACCGCCGCCACCGCCCTGGAACGCGGCGCCGCCGCCGCCCATGCGGGCGCCGCCACCGAAGCCGCCGCCTCCGCCACCGACTGCGGCACCTCCGCCACCGACCGCGGCGCCACCGCCCGCTCCGACCGCGGCGGCACGACTCTGCTGCGCAATGCTCGGGCTCGCCAAGGGAAGAACCAACGCCACCGTCGCAGCGGCACTCAATAATTTCAGATTGTTCATGGTAAACTCCTTTCCCGGAAAGCAACCCTGCGAAAGCGCGTGGGTTCCTGGGATCACGCCGGTTTGCGCGCGCATGGACCCTCAGGTCCCGCCGCTGTATCGGGCATGAATGAATCGCGTCCGCTTTGCGGCAGGGCGTGCGCGGCAGGCGGACTTGCGGGGGCGCCGATGCGCCTGCCGAACTGGACATTTCGCCCCACGGATGGCATCAGGACCCCACGAAGCAGGGCCCTTGCCGCATGAAACAATTCTTTCTCAAGTTCTTCACCTGGTGGAATGGCCAGACCTTTGGCACCCAGCTCTGGACCAAGCGGTATGGCGAGCTGGTCGGCGAGGACGAGCAGGGCAACCGTTACTACCGCACGCAGGGCGGGGCGATCGATCCAACGCTCGGCTTCGAGCGGCGCTGGGTGATCTATAACGGCTACGCGGAAGCGAGCCGGATTCCGCCGTCCTGGCATGGCTGGATCCACCACGTCGTCGACAAGCCGCCGACCGAGATTGATTACCAGCCGCGCGAGTGGGAAAAGCCGCACCAGCCGAATCTCACCGGCACGGCCAAGGCCTATCGGCCCTCCGGCTCGACGCTCGCCAGCGGCAGGCGTCCCAAGGCGACCGGCGACTATCAGCCCTGGACGCCCGGCTAGTCCTTTCGTCCCACCCACGAACCATCGTCAAAAGCGGATGCATATGCATCCGCGCCGCGCCGCTGTGGACAACGGGAACAGCGGGGACGCCGCTTGCGCGGCCGTTGCCTCGGGGCGGGCGATGCGGCTCAATGATCCCATCTTACGGAGATGGGAGACCATCGCGTTCGGTTCGGGCAACAGTTCGCGACTGTCCCGAGATGCAGCGGCCGCCGAGGAAGGACTCGATCGGGAGATAGGCCCCCGGTCTGGAAGCTCTGACATCGCCCGATGTGAATGTGCAGCCACCGTGAGACAGGAAAGGCCGCTCGGGAAACCGAGCGGCCTTTTTCTGTCGTTGTTCGCCTCGCGTGTCCCGGACGCGGTGCAGCGTGCAGCGCTGCGTTGCAGAGCCGGGACCCAGGAGCGATGTACTCCGCTGATCCATAGGCCCGGCTCTGCAGCACACCGCTCCCGGACGATGCTCCGCATCGCCTCGAGAGCGCTGCGCTGCGTCCGGGGCACGAGAGCGAGCCCGATGCGTTACGCCACCCGCACGGCCGCGCGCTTCACCGCCTCGAGCCGCCGCGCCTGGTTTTGCGCGCCGCGCTCCCTCAGCAGCGCCAGCACTTCAGCCGGCGCGGTGTCGGGCGATCCCGCATTGAACGGCGGGGCTGGATTATATTCCATCTGCAGCTGGATCGCTTCGGCCGTGGTGCGATCGACCAGGATCGAGACCAGCGTCAACGCGAAATCGATGCCTGCGGTGACGCCGCCACCGGTGATGCGGTTGCGATCGACGCAGACGCGGGTGTTGGTCGGCGTCGCGCCGAACTGCGCGAGCATCTCCATTGCGCTCCAATGGGTGGCGGCGCGGTAGCCCTTCAAGAGGCCCGCGGCGCCAAGGGCCAGTGATCCCGTGCACACCGAGGTGACGTACTTGGCGCCTGCCGCCTGCTTGCGCAGGAATTCGAGCACGTCCTCGTCGTTGAGAAGGTCGTTGGTGCCCTGGCCGCCCGGCACGCAGATGACATCGAGCTGGGGGCAATCCGCAAAGGTCGTGGTCGGCGTCAGCGTCAGCACGGAATCGCTCGGCACCGGCTCGATCCGCTTCCAGATCAAGTGCAGCTTTGCGTCCGGCACCATGGCGAACACCTGCAAGGGGCCGGTGAAGTCGAGCTGGGTGACGCGCGGAAATACCAGGATTCCGATCTGGAGCGGTGACGTCATGGGAGCCTCCGATAATGCGCTTGACGCCGGCAGAATGGCATGGTGCCTTTCTGTCAGAAATGGCATAATTCCCTCGCTTTCGGACATGCCTACTCTAGGACATACCAGGCCTGGCCAATGATCGGCATCCTGATCTTTCCGAACTTCCAGCTGCTCGATGCGGCAGGCCCGATCTCGGCATTCGAGATCGCAGCGCGCTACGTCGGCAAGGCGCCAGCCATCCGCGTTCTCGCTGCCAAGCCGGGGCTGGTGCGCAGCTCTTCGGGCGTCGAGATGATGGCGCGTGACTTCAAGACGGCGAACGCGATCACGACGCTCGTCGTGGCCGGCGGCATGGGCGTCGCGGGGGCCGCGCGCTGCGAGATCACGCGGGCTTTCGTGCAGCGGCTGGCAAGGCGCGGCGTTCGGGTTGCGAGCGTCTGCTCGGGTGCCTTCGTGCTGGCCGAGGCGGGGCTTCTCGATGGCCGCCGCGCCACCACCCATTGGGGACGGACGCGCGATTTCATCGCGCGTTTTCCCAAGGTGAAGTTGGAGCCGGACCAGATTTTTACCCGCGACGGTAATGTGTGGACATCCGCAGGTATCACCGCAGGGATCGACCTCGCGCTCGCGCTGGTCACCGAGGACCACGGTGAGGAGATCGCGCAGGCGACCGCGCGCCAGCTCGTGCTGTACCATCGCCGCAGCGGCGGCCAGTCGCAATTCTCGTCGCTGCTGGAGCTGAAGGCGCCGAACGGTCGCTTCGGTGCACTGCTATCCTGGGCGCGCGAAAATCTCGACGCGCCGCTGACGGTGGAGGAGCTCGCCGATCGCGCCGGCATGAGCGCACGGCATTTTGCCCGCGCCTTTGCCGCTGAGACCGGCACGACGCCGTCCAAGGCGATCGAGCGGCTCAGGCTCGAAGTCGCGCGCGAGCGCGTGCAGTCCTCGCGCGAGGCGATCGAGCGCGTGGCGGAGGTGACCGGCTTCCGCGACCCCGAGCGCATGCGGCGTGCCTTCATCCGCGCTTATGGCCAGCCGCCGCAGGCGCTGCGGCGCGCGGCGCGGGCGGGGTAGGGGCACCCGGCACAGACCTCCCTTCCAGGACCTCCGGCCGCTTCGGCGCGAACGTCAGCTCTGCGGTCAGCCGAATTCCTTGCCGACCTCTCGTCCGACGGAGGCAATCACCTCATTCTGGCCGCTGAAATCGACAGAGGCGCCCGTGAGATAAACTGCCACGATGAGCGCCGAACGCTGAGGTGGCCATGCGATCGCGACGTCGTTGTTGGTGCCGTGGCCGCCCGTTCCGGTCTTGTCGCCCACGCGCCAGCCCTGCGGCAAGCCGGCGCGCAATCGGCTGTCACCTGTCTTGTTCGCGATCATCCATTTGGAAAGCTGCTCCCGGGCTGCCGGCGGGAGCGCGTTGCCGAGCACCAGACGCCTGTAGTTCTCAGCCATCGCGTTTGGACTCGTCGTGTCGCGAACATCGCCGGGCGCAGCTTCGTTCAACTCGGTCTCGACGCGGTCCAAT
Organism: Bradyrhizobium sp. CCBAU 45321; assembly: GCF_028128975.1. NCBI lineage: Bacteria > Pseudomonadati > Pseudomonadota > Alphaproteobacteria > Hyphomicrobiales > Nitrobacteraceae > Bradyrhizobium > Bradyrhizobium sp. CCBAU 45321. The sequence continues at coordinate 137,478 of NZ_LFKZ01000131.1, read as the reverse complement.
CGGGTCACGTCGTCACCGAGGCTGCGCGCGAAGGCGGTCAAGCCGGCGGTGCCTCCTATGTTCCTGAGAAGCAGGTTCCCCGCCGTATTGTCGCTCCTCGTAATGGCAGCCTCGCAGAGTTCGCGCAGCGACATGCCTTCCGGTCCGACATGCTCACGGGTGATCGGCGAATTCTCGACGATATCGGATTGTTCGATGCGGACGCGGCGATCGAGGCCGTCCAGCTTGTCTCCCAGACTCTTCAATATTGCTGCGGACGCAAGCACCTTGAAGGTGCTGCACATCGGAAATCGTTCGTCTCCCCTATGATGAATCGACGCGCCGGTTTGCGTGTCGAGCACGGTGACGCCGAGCCGGCCGCCGCTTTTGCTTTCAAGTTGTCTGATGGCCTCCAACAGTCGTGTTGTTTCGAGTGTCGCAGCGCTCGAAGCGTTCGAGAGGAAGAAATGTCCTGCGAGCACAAGTGTGGATGATCCGAACTGACGTCGCGTTAGCATCGTGAATTCCCATTGAACGTGCGCTTTTTTGCTGCGTGCTCCCGCGATTGACAAACGATGCTTCGTAAGGCCAACCATAAGTAAAACTTGGATCAGACGTGGCCCGCCGACCTCCCAGCGTTTCCAATCTTCCGCTGAACGCACTTCGTGCTTTCGAGGCGGCAGCGCGCCACCTCAGCTTCACCAAGGCCGGCCTGGAACTCCGTGTGTCGCAGGCCGCAGTGAGCCAGCAAGTGCGAACTCTGGAGCGAAGCCTACGTGTGGAGCTGTTCAGGCGGCTCACGCGCGGGCTTGCCCTGACGGAGGAAGGCGAGGCGCTGTTGCCTGCCATTTCCGATGCTTTCGGTCGCATCAACCAGGTGCTGGATCGTTTCGAAAATGGCCGCATGCGGGAGACGCTGATGATCGGCGTCGTCGGAACGTTCGCAGCAGGCTGGCTCGTTCCTCGCATCAAGACTTTCACCTCGAGCCACCCGCAGGTCGATATCAGGATCTTTGCGAACAACAATCGTGTCGATCTCGGCGCCGAGGGTTTGGACTTCGCCATTCGATTTGGCGACGGCGCCTGGCACGGTACCAACGCAGAGCGCTTGGTCGATGCTCCCTTCACTCCGATGTGCACGCCAGCGATGGCGAAGCGTCTGAAAGACCCGATCGATCTCCATCAAGAAGTGCTGCTGCGGTCCTACCGATCCGGCGAGTGGACACAGTGGTTCGAGGCAGCGAAATGCAGCCAGCCGCGCGTGACGGGTCCGATGTTCGATTCATCGATTTCCTTGGCGCATGCTGCGGCTCGCGGAGGCGGGGTCGCACTTTTGCCGGTCATCTTGTTCTCGGAGGAGGTCGCCCGGAAACGCCTGGCCTGTCCCTACAACACGCGCGTCCATCTTGGGTCGTACTGGCTCACGTCCCTCAAATCAAAGCGGCACACGCACGCGATGCAGGCATTCCGGCAGTGGATATTGGCCGAATGCCAGAGGATGGGAATCAAGTGAAACTTGCGCAGTCCGCCTTGCTCAAGCGGACTGCGGCGATGTTCACTTATCCGGCTTCTCGCGCACGATGACGCCAGTTTTGGGATCGGCGTGGAATTCCATCTTCTGGCCGTTCTTGACTCCCTCGCCCTCCCACTGGCCATCGTCGGCTTCAAGCTTGGTGACCTGTGAATAGCCGGACTCCATGAGCTTGGCTTTCACTTGTTCCATCGGCATCCAGTCAGGTCCGGGTTGATCGGCCCTCGCTGCCGAGCCCATGGCAAGCGAGCCGAGAACCAAAATCATGGCGAACTTCATCGCTAACCTCCTTGCGGTTAGAGGCTTCAACCGGGGTCTTGAACGGATGTTCCTCCCCTGCGTCGGTGCGACGCGAACGAGGGTGCGTCAGTCTTGGTTGCCTCGTCGGGCGCATTTGCGCGCACTCTCAGTCGCCGCGCGATCGGCATCAGCATGTACGGCGCAAGGTGAATCGGAAACTGCGTCAGCGCGAAATAGAGCCAGGTGGTGGGCGGCAATGCGCCGGCGGTTGCCGCCAGCATCAGGCCGAGATTGCGCTGTGACACCATCAGGCCGATGGCGAAGGCGCGCTCGGTGCCGGCGCGGCGAAAAATCAATGTCGTGACCGCGAGCAGGGTGAAATAGACCGCGAAGGCGAGCAGTGCGACAGTGATCGCAAACAGCGGATCAGCGACGAAATCGTGCGCCACGTCGCCCATGACGGCGGATGCGAAGACCAGCAGGATGAGGATGTTGAAGCCGTCGATCGGCTGCTTGTGGCGCTGGATCGCCTCGGTGCCGAACAGGCGGCGGATGACGGTCGCGGCCAGCAGCGATGCGGCGAGGATTCCGAGCAGCTTCAGGCCGAGCGCGAGCGGCGAGATGCTGAGCATGCCGCCGAGAAAGAGGCTCGCGAACAGCGAGGCGGTGAAGGGCACGAGCGCGGTCGCGGTGACCAGGGTGACCAGCGGCAGCGTGGCGTCGAGGCCGATCAGCGCGGCGAGCGCGGGCGCTGCCATCATCGGCGAAGCCATGCCCTGGAGCATCAGCGCGAGGAAGAGACCGGGTGAGCTTTTGTCGAGCCCGCTTCCCTGGGCGAGGAGGGCGACGATCAGCGGCACACCGATCGTGGTCCAGGCCGTGGCGGCCGCGACCAGCGCCGGCCGGCGCAGATGTCCGTACAGCGCGACGAGATCGACGCGCATGAAGGAGATGCAGAGCAGAAGGAAGATCGCCTCGGTGACGTAAGGGCGCAGCAGCGCGCCGAGCGGCGGCACCGCGACCGCGATGAAGGCAATCGCCGCCACCGCGCGCGTGCCCTGGCCACCGAGCCATGCGAGGGCACGCAGGGGGAGGGCGAGGGCGGCTTCGAGGAGGGAGGGCATTTCTGTCGGGATTGTCGGTTCGGGGGCATACCCGCATTCGGCCCCGGGGAGGGGGCTCACGACTATCCCATCCGGGAGCCGGCCTGGCCAGACCGGGCCGGGAAGGGCAGGGATGCCGCCCTTCCCCCGCCGTATTCGGCGTGTTAACCGGAAGGCCTGCGAGCGGCGGTATCCCCTGTAGAATGTCCAACGAGCCCGATTCGCTGTTGAAGCCGCGCGAAATGTTCAAAACCTTTTCCCTGACCGGTCTTGCGGCGCTTTTGGCCGCCACCGCACTGACGGCTGCGACGCCGGCAAGTGCGCAGATCGGCACGATCTTCTCCGATCCGCCGCCGCTGCGGCCGCCCGGCAGCATTCCGCGCGGCCAGCCCCAGCCGCAGCAGATGCCCGAGGACGACGAAGAGGTGCCGGAGCTGCCGCCGCAGGGCCGGGTGCTGCCGTCGCGCCCGATGCCGCCGCCTCCGGGCCGGCAGGGCAACGTGATGCCCGGGCCGGTCGAGACCCAGCCCCTAGCACCGCCGCCGGGCTCGACCCTCGCGCCGCCGAACCAGCCGCCCTCGGCCGCGATCAATCCGCCGGGTCCGCAAGGCGCTCCCGGAGCGCCCGGTCAGCGGCAGCCCCAGCAGAAGGGCGGCGTGCCGCAGACGCCGGCCAGCCTCCAGCCGGGCGACGAGGTCGTAACGGAGCCGCCGGCCCAGAAGATCGTGAACAAGAAGGCGACCTTCTCCGGCCTCGACAAGATCACCGGGCGCATCATCAATTTCGACGAGGAGATCGGCGAGACCGTCCAGTTCGGTGCGCTCCGCGTCAAGACCAACGCCTGCTACACGCGTCCGGCGACTGAAGCGGCCAACACCGACGCCTTCGTCGAGGTCGACGAGATCACCTTGCAGGGCGAGGTGAAGCGGATCTTCTCGGGCTGGATGTACGCGGCGAGCCCCGGCCTGCACGGCGTCGAGCATCCGATCTACGACATCTGGCTGACCGACTGCAAAGAGCCGCAGCAGACTGTGGCGACGGCGGCACCGGATCCGGCCGCGGCCAAGCCGCCGCCACCGCCGCCCGCGCAGAAGAAGGCCGCGCCCAAGCAGGTGCAGCAGCGCCCGCCGCAGCCGCTGCCGCCGATCCAGCAGCAGCAACCGGCGCCGCCACCGCCGCCACCACCGGAGCAGCGCCCAGGCCTGTTCGGCATCCCCGGATTTGGCCGCTAACCTGATGGAGTTGGGTTCGGCGGGCTCTTCACCTCTCCCCGACGGGGAGAGGTCGGATTGCTATGGCGCGCATTGCGCGCCTGAGCAATCCGGGTGAGGGGCTGAGGCACTCCGTGAGACTTGAACCCCTCACCCGGACCGCATCTACGATGCGCTCCGACCTCTCCCTTCGGGAGAGGTGAACGACTCCTGACCGCCAGTCCGGTCGCTGGTTATTGCCGCGAGGCGATGATTTCGAGGGCGCTTGCGCCCGGGATCGCTTCGCCGGCGGAGAGCTTCAGGAAATCGCCGGGCTCGCCGGCCAGCGCCCTGTCGAGCAGCGCGGTGTAGCGTCGCCGCGAGATCTCGACGGCGCCGAAGCTCTTCAGGTGCTCGGTGACATATTGGGTGTCGAGCAGCTCGAAGCCGCCGTGAATGAGCCGCGCGACCAGATGCACCAGCGCGACCTTCGAGGCATCGCGCACGGTGTGGAACATGCTCTCGCCGAAGAAGGCCCGCCCCAGACTGACGCCGTAGAGACCGCCGACGAGCTCGTCGCCCTGCCAGGCTTCGACGCTGTGGCAATGGCCGAGCTCGAACAGCCCGCCATAGAGGTCGCGGATGCGCTTGTTGATCCAGGTGTCCTCGCGGCCCACTTGCGGCGCCGCGCAGCCGGCGATGGTCGCCTTGAACGCGGTGTTGACGGTGACGCGAAACTGATCCGAGCGCACCGTGCGCGCAAGGCGCGAGGCGACGCGGAAGCCGTCGAGCGGGATGACACCGCGCAGCTCCGGCTCGACCCAGAACAGGGTCGGATCGTCGGCGCTTTCCGCCATCGGAAAGATGCCGCAGGCATAAGCGCGCAGCAGCACGGCCGGCGTGATTTCAGACGGGGCGGAGTCGCGCGAAGTCATGGCTTGCCATCATAGCAGGATCGCAATGCAGTTGCGATGGGTGCGCCGGACCGCTCAGCTCGCGGCAGCGGTGCTGGTTTTGCCGACGCTTGCGAGCATGCGGCCGAACTTCAGCACGACCCGGGTTCCGGAATGCGCGGGATCGCGCTCGACCGTGGCGTCGAGCTTGGTGGCCATGGCCGCGACGATGCGCTGGCCCATGCCGGTGGAGCGCGGATCGGCCTTGGCGTTGTCGCCGACGCCGTCGTCGGTGATCGAGAGCAGGAGGTCGTCGCCTTGCGAGATCAGCTCGACATGGATCGGGCCGGCGCCGTCAGGATAGGCGTATTTCACCGCGTTCATCACCAGCTCGTTGACGATGATGCCGACGGCGACCGCACGGTCCGGATCGATCTCGATCGGCTCGGCCTTCAAAGTCAGGCGCGACATGCGGTTGCCCTCGGCCGACCGCCTGAGATCCTCGAGCAGCGAGTCCAGATATTGATTGAGGACCACGCTCTTGAGGTCCTGCGAGGTGTAGAGGCGGCGGTGCACCTGGGCCACCGCGGCGACGCGACCCATCGCGTTGGTCAGCGCCGCCTTGACCTCATCCTGCGCGGCGGAGCTTGCCTGCAGGTGCAGCAGCGAGGCGATGATCTGAAGCGAGTTGCCGACGCGGTGGTTGACCTCGCGCAGCAGGAGCTCGCGTTCGGCGGCGAGCGCCGCGTAGCGGTCGCGCGAGGCGTGGATCTCGGCCTCGGCTTCCTCGCGCGCCCGTTGCAGCTCGGCCTGGCGTAGCGCGCCTTCGGCCGCGACGTGGAGGAGCGGGATGAAGTCGCCCTGGACGTCCTTGACCAGATAGTCGGCCGCTCCCGCCTTGAGCGCCGTCACCGCGATGCTGGAATCCTGCGAGGCGGTCACGAACACGACGGGCGGCGCGTCCGGGATCGCCATGATCTGCTCAAGCGTCTCGAGCCCGTCGAGGCCCGGCATGTACTGATCGAGCGCGACGACGTCGATGCCGCCTTCGGTGCTGTTCTGGGCGGCGGCACGGCGGATGCGCGCGAGCCCTTCCTCGCCGCTCGCGGCATGGACGACCCGGAAGCCGCGCCGCGTCAGGCCGCGATCGACCAGGCGCGCCAGCGCCCCGTCGTCGTCAATGTAGAGCAGTGTCGGCGTGCGCTGGTTCATGTGGCGGCGGGCGGGACCTGGATGACCGAGAAGAACAGACCGAGCTGCCGGATGGCGTTGGCGAAATTCTCGTAGTTGACGGGCTTGGTGATGTAGACGTTGCAGCCGAGCTCGTAGCAGCGCTTGATCTCCTGGGAATCGTCGGTGGTGGTCAGCACCACCACGGGCGAGGCCTTCAGGTATTTGTTCTCCTTGATCTGCTTCAGGATGTCGATCCCGGTCATGTCGGGGAGGTTGAGGTCGAGCAAGATCAGGAGCGCGTTGCCCTTCTGCACGAGCCCGGAGCCGTCGGCGCCGAACAGGTGCCGCATGGCGTCGGTCCCGGTGGTGAAGGAGACGATCTCGTTGTTGACGCCCGAGCGGCGGATGTTGCGCTCGATCAGACGGGCATGGCCCTCGTCGTCCTCGACCATGATGATGGTGACAGGCTGGGTCATCGATCTCTGTTCCGGTTGCTCACGTTCCAGGCGATCGGCAGCGTGATCGTGAAGGTGCTGCCCGTGTTGAGTTCCGATGATACCGACATGGTGCCGCCGAGGCGACGCACAAGTGCACGCACATGGGCAAGACCAATGCCCTGGCCGGGCTTGTCCTGGGTTCCCGCGCGGCGGAACAGGTCGAATATCCGCTGGTGGTCCTTGGGATCGATGCCGCGGCCGTTGTCGCTGACCTCGAAGATAGCGTAGCCGAGCTTGGTCCGCCCGCGGATTCTGATCTCGCCGGGCACGCCGGGCTTGAGATATTTGATGGCATTGTCGATCAAATTGGAGAAGATCTGCTCGAGGGCGAGACGGTCGCTCACGAGGTCCGGCAGGGGCTCGACGTGAATCTCGGCCTGCGCCTCGGCGGCCTGGTGCGCCAGCGTCGTCACGATGGCCTCGATCAGCTCGCGCGTGTCGACCTTCACCGGCTGGAATTCGCGCCGGCCCTCGCGGGTGAGGTTGAGGATGGCCGAGATCAGCCGGTCCATCTTGGCGATCGACGATTTGATGAAGCCGAGCGCTTCGGAGAAATCCTCCTGGAGCTGCTTGTCGCCGCCCTCGAGCGCGATCTCGCCCGGCGCGGCGGGCGCGAGCGGCGCTCCTTCCGCGGGGGCGTGCGAGAGGCTGCCGATGCGGCGGAAGATGTCGCCGCCGAGCTCATCGAGCTCGCTGGTGAAGCCCATGATGTTGACGAGTGGCGAGCGCAGATCATGGCTGACGATATAGGCAAAGCGCTGGATTTCGTCGTTGGCCTCGCGCAGGTCCGCCGTGCGTTCGTCGACGACGGTCTCGAGGTTGGCGTAGGCCTCGCGCAGGCGCGCTTCGGCTTCGTCGCGCACGCGTGCCGAACGCCGCACCAGCCAGATCGAGATCAGCGCCAGCACCACAACGAGGCCGGAGCCGATTCCGGTCATCGAGGCGGCCAGGGTCTGGCTGCGGTCGGAGTTGGTCGTGCGGAGGCGGAACAGCCGCTCCTCCTCCCGCATCATCGTGTTGGCGACGCTGGCGATCCTCGCCGTGGCGTCCTGGGCTGCCAGCTCACGCACCAGTGCCGTGGCCTTGTCCGCCTGGCCTTGCCGAATGAAGGCCATTTCCTGCGCGAACTGGCTGAGCCGGGTTTCAATCGCCGTGCTCAGCTTCTCGACATTCTCGCGTTGCCCCGGATTGTCGACGCTCTGGCGGGTGAGCTTGTCGAGGGCCGGGATGATGGCGGCCACGGCCTTTTCATGGTCAGTCCTGAAGTTGTCTTCCCCGGTCAACAGGTAGCCACGGGCGCCGCTCTCTGCACGTCGGATCTCCAGCAGCAGGGCATTGATCTGGTTCTCCACCTCGATGGTGTGAACCACCCATTTGCTATCCTCCCGCGCCTTGTTGACGAGGTAGACGGAACCGGCGCTGATCACGGTCAGCACCAAAAGGCCCGCCGCGAACAGCAGGATCTGCCAGAATGCGCGCCGTCGCTGGCCTTCAGCCGTCACGACGGTTCACCTGTCTGCAGGCAATGGAGTTCAAAACGCCCCCTTGGAACTGCCCCAACCATCCAGAACGCGATTAGAGGCAAGGGGTTCCATGAGAGCATGTGATTATCGCGGCACTGGTTCCGCCTTGCCGGCCAGGTACTGCTCCAGCCAGTGGATGTGGTAGTCGCCGTTGATGATGTCGGCTTCGCGCACCAGCGCGCGGAACAGCGGCAGCGTGGTCTCGATGCCCTCGACCACCATCTCGTCCAAGGCGCGGCGCAGCCGCATCAGGCATTCGGCGCGGGTCTTGCCGTGCACGATCAGCTTGCCAACGAGGGAGTCGTAATAGGGCGGGATCGTGTAGCCCTGGTAGACGGCGGAATCGATCCGCACCCCGAGGCCGCCGGGCGGATGATATTGCAGGATCCGGCCGGGCGAGGGGCGGAAGGTCTGCGGATTCTCGGCGTTGATGCGGCACTCGATCGCATGGCCGATGACCTGGACTTCGTCCTGCCTGGCCGGCAGGTCGCCGCCGGCGGCGATGCGGATCTGCTCCAGCACGAGGTCGATGTCGGTGATGCTCTCGGTGACGGGATGCTCCACCTGGATGCGGGTGTTCATCTCGATGAAGTAGAACTCGCCGTCCTCGAACAGGAATTCGATGGTGCCGACGCCGAGATATTTCATCTCGCGCATCGCTTTCGCGCAGGTCTCGCCGATCTTGGCGCGCGCGGCGGCAGCGAGCACGGGCGAGGGGCCTTCCTCCCAGACCTTCTGGTGGCGCCGCTGCAGCGAGCAGTCGCGTTCGCCGAGATGGATCGCGCCGCCGCGGCCATCGCCGAGGATCTGGATCTCGATGTGGCGCGGCTTCTGCAGGTATTTTTCCAGATAGACGGAAGCATCGCCAAAGGCGGATTTGGCCTCGTTGGCCGCCGTCGACAGCGCCAGCTGCAGGTCGGCCTCGCTGTGCGCGACCTTCATGCCGCGGCCGCCGCCGCCCGCCGCCGCCTTCACCAGCACGGGGAAGCCGATTTTCCTCGCGATCGCCATCGCATCGTCGTCGGGACCGACGGCGCCGTCCGAGCCGGGCACCACGGGGATGCCGAGGCGCTTGGCGGTCTTCTTGGCCTCGATCTTGTCGCCCATCAGGCGGATGTGCTCGGCCTTCGGACCGATGAAGTGCAGATTGTGCTCGGCGAGGATTTCCGCAAAGCGCGCGTTCTCGGAGAGGAAGCCGTAACCGGGATGCACGGCATCGGCGCCGGTGATCTCGCAGGCCGCGAGCAGGGCGGGCACGTTGAGATAGCTGTCCTTGGACGCCGGCGGCCCGATGCAGACGCTCTCGTCCGACAGCCGCACATGCATGGCATCGGCGTCGGCGGTGGAGTGCACGGCGACGGTGGCGATCCCGAGCTCCTTGCAGGCCCTGAGGATGCGAAGGGCGATCTCGCCGCGGTTGGCTATGAGGATCTTGTCGAACATGTTGTCCTGCAGCGAATGGCGAGTGGCGAATGGCGAGTAGGGAAGGCTGACGCCATTCGCTATTCGCTATTCCCCATTCGCGTCACTCAATGATCACCAGCGGCTCGCCGTACTCGACCGGCTGGCCATCCTCGACCAGGATCTGCGTCACCGTGCCGGCGCGCGGCGAGGGGATCTGGTTCATCGTCTTCATGGCTTCGATGATCAGCAGGGTCTGGCCGACCGAGACCTTGGCGCCGACGTCGATGAACGGCTTTGCGCCCGGCTCCGGCGCCCAATAGGCCGTGCCGACCATCGGCGAGGTCACGGCGCCGGGATGCTTCGACAGATCGGCCGCGGCAGGGACCGCGGGGCTTGCTGCCAGCGGCAGGGCGGCCGGAGGAGCCGTCACCTGCATCGGCATGGTCGCGGCAACGCTGATGTTGCGGGCGACGCGCAGGCGCAGACCCGCTCGCTCGATCTCGATCTCGGTGAGGCTGGTCTCATCGAGCAGAAGTGCCAGCTCGCGGACGAGCGCGGAATCCTCGCTGGAAAACTTTGCGGCTGCTTTGTCGTCTGGCTGGCGCGCCATGTTGTTTGATCCGAATGTACTGTTGGAAGGGAGCGTCAGGCGTTGGGCTTGATGCCGAGCTTGGCGGCAAGGCCCTGGATGGCGAGGCGGTAGCCCTCGATGCCGAAACCGCAGAGCGAGGCGAAAGCCGCGCGCGCAGTGTAGGAATGGTGACGAAAACTCTCACGGGCGTGGATGTTGGTCACGTGCACCTCGACCGTCGGAATCTGCACCGCGAGCAGCGCATCGTGCAGTGCGATCGAGGTGTGGGAATAGCCGCCGGCATTGATGATGATGCCCTTCATCTTGCGCCGATGCGCCTCGTGGATGAAATCGATCAGCTCGCCTTCGCGGTTGGATTGCCGGCAGTCCGCCTTCAGGCCGAACGTCGCGGCCGTGTCCCGGCACAGCGCCTCGACGTCGGCCAGCGTCGCATGGCCATACTTGTCGGGCTCGCGGGTCCCCAGCATGTTGAGGTTCGGCCCGTTCAGGACGAGGATCGTGTCGGTTGCAGGTTCGGCCATTCCAATCCCGGAAAGAGGTGTTTCGGCGTGGCGGGGGTTATAGGTAACAAAGCGCGTGAGGGGAAGCCTTGAAGGGCCTCAGGGGCGGGGTCAGCCACCTCATCCAGTGCGCAAAAACCTGTGCGGAAACTACGGAATTTGCTTGTTAACCAGGCTGAAGCATGGCTGCCGGGTGCATGCAAAGGGGCGGGCATCGCTGCCCGCCCCCAAGAGCTTGCCGGTGTCCGGCCTTAGACGTTCAGGACGGCCACGATCTCATAGGTGTCCGGATCGATGATCACGATCTCTTCCCGGACCAGGACGTACTTGTAGCTCCGCCATTCCGGATAGATCGACACGACCCGCGACGGCAGGGCGTGAAGGGTGATGCCCTCCCGCGGAATGCGGGTGCCGACCGAGATCGAGAAGTTCACGTTCGTCACCGGGGCGACGCGCTGCTCGCGGATCACCGAGGTGATCTGGGTCCGCTGCTCGGTCGAGAGCTTGGCAGCGGCGCCCGCCTGGCCAACCGTGGTCGAGCTCTGGCCCTGGACGTTCTGGGTCGAACTGGTGCCAGTCTGGCCCTGCGCGTTCTGGTTCGTGCTCGTGCCGGTCTGGCCTTGGACATTCTGGTTGGTGCTCGTGCCGGTGCCCTTCTGGGTCTCGGTGGTCGAGGTGCCGCTCTTGCTGCCCTCGGCCTTCATGTCCTTCTGGTCCTTAGCTCCGGACTTGCTGGTGTCCTGGCTCATGCTCTTGGACTTGTCCTGCTGGGACTTGTCCATCTGACCCTGCGCGCGGTCGTCGGTGCGCTGGCCCTTGGTGGTGCCAGACTTGTCCTCGGCCGCGTTCTTGTTCATCGCGCCGCCCGAGGGGCGCTCGTCCTTCATCGCGCCGGACTTGTCTTCGGACTTCATCGCGCCGGAGCCGCTGGCCTGGCCAACGGTCCCCTTGTCATGGCTCATGGAATCCCGGCCCATCGACCCGCCGCGCTCGGCTGCGCCGCCGGAGGGTTGGGACTGCTGCATCTGCGCGCCACCGGCGCCGCCGCCGCTGTCGCGGCCCATATTGCCCTGCGCGTTCGCGAGGCCAGTGCCCGCGACGAGCGCGACTGCGGCAACCGAAATCATAAAGCGGTTCAACATCGAAATTCTCCTCACGTGTTCATTCGCGTCATTGCCCGCGCCGACAACGAAAGGGGATTTGAGTTGTTCCGGAACTTCGACTGTTCCGCGGCTTTTGTTTGTTGAACGCCAGATGAATGACTTTGCACGAAGGCGCCAACGTTCAGCGCAAGAAAAAAGGCCGGCATGTCTGCCGGCCTTTTTGTGTTCTCGCTATCGTAAAACTGTGATCAGCAAGTCGCCTTGCCGCAACGGGCAATGCCGATCTTCTCCTTCAGGCTTTCAACACCGACGGCACCGATCACGATCTGCTTGCCGATCACGTAGCTCGGCGTACCGTTCATGCCCATCGCTTCGGCGAGCTTGAAATTCTCCTCGAGGGTGGCGCGCACCTCGGGGCTGGCGATGTCCTTCTCGATGCGAGCCGTGTCGAGACCGGCTTCCTTGGCGGCTTGCATCGCGCGGGCCTTGTCGGCGGCGCCGCGGCCGCTGAGCAGCTTCTGATGGAAGTCGAGATATTTCTTGCCGGAGGGATCCTGCATGCGCACGGCGACCCCGACCTGCGCCGCTTCCACCGAGCCCTGGCTCAGCACCGGAAATTCCTTCAGCACCACCTTCAGCTTCGGATCGCCCTTCATGATGGTCAGCATGTCGTCCATCGCGCGCTTGCAATAGCCGCAATTGTAGTCGAAGAACTCGACGAAGGTGACGTCGCCGTCCCTGTTGCCGAGCACGACCTGGCGCGGCGAGTTGAAGATCGCCTCGGCGTTCTGCGCGATGCTGGCCTGGTGCTTCAGCGTTTCGGCCGCGGCCTGGCGCTTGCTGAGCTCGGCCATGGCCTCCTCGAGCACCTCGGGATGGCTGACGAGATAGTTCTTGATGATCTTCTCGATCTCGGTGCGCTGGCTGTCGGAGAAACTGTCGGCCGAGGCGGGCACGGCTGCGCCGAACATGGCGAGCGCGAACAGGGCAGGAGCGAGCAGGCGCAGCGAAGGCATAGTCAAATCCTCTTATCCAAAGCAGGTTTCGAGAACGTCCCGGCGGATTCAAGCCCGGTGTCGTGACGTCGTGGTCGGGCGTCGTTCGAGTTTGCGTCAGTTGCGCGGCGGCTTCGCCGCCACGATGTCGTCGGCCTTGACCCATCCGGGGGTGCCGACGGCGAAACGTGTTTTCGCGCGCGTGGCAAGCTCGCGGGCGGTTTTGTTGTCGCCGCGCAAATATGCGGCCTGGGCCGAGGCGAGATCTGCCTCCGCATAATCTCCCTTCCGGCCATAGGCCATCGCGAGCTGGGTATAACCGAGCGCCGCCTCGGGCTCCCGGGCCACCGCGGCGCGGAGAATCCGAACGGCATCGTCGGTGTAGGCCTTATTATCGGTTCCGACCAGAGCCTGCCCAAGTAACATCTCGATGAGGGGGGCGTTGTTCGAGAGGGCGACGGCCTTGCGCAAGGGAGCGATCGCTTCGGCCGCCTTGCCGCTTTCCAGGAGCGCCTGGCCGCGCACCTCGTAGAAATACGGGTTGTTCGGCTGCACCTGGATCAGCGCGTCGATCTGGGCGAGCGCGCTGCGTAGATCACCGTGCAGATAGGTGCTGATGGCGCGGGCATAGCGCGCCGGCAGGCTGTCGTTGGTCTGGGGATAGCGGCGGTACACCGTCTCCGGCCGCTCCATGAAGGCGGAGATCTTGGCGCGGACCATGTCGTGCCGAAGCTGGAGCGCGGGATCGTCCTTCTTGTTCCAGTAGGGGCTGGAGCTTGCGAACTCCTGTAGCGCGGCGACGCGCTCGGCCGGCATCGGATGCGACTGCAGGTAGGGATCGGCACCGCGCGCAGCGAACAGGCTCTCGCTGGTGAAGCGCTTGAACGTCTCGTACATGCCCTTGGGCGATTGCTGGGTCGCAGCCAGGAACTTCACGCCGGCGCGGTCGGCATTCTCCTCCTGCTGGCGCTGGTAGGACAGCAGCGTACGGCGGATCACCTCCTGCGGAGCGGCGATGGCGGCCGCGCCAGCATTGGCGAGCCCGTTATTGCCTACGCTGCTGCGCTGCGTGCTGCCGGCCGCAATCGCGCCGGCGCCGAGCAGCATCGCGATGATCATCTGGGTCTGGGCGGCGGCGAGCTGCTCGCGCAGCTTGGACAGATGGCCGCCCGCCAGATGTCCGGTCTCGTGCGCGAGCACGCCGATGATCTGGTTCGGCGTCTCCGATTGCAGGATCGCGCCCCAGTTGACGAAGATGCGGCGGCCATCCGCGACGAAGGCGTTGAACGAGCCGTCGTTGATGATCACCATCTGGATGTTGTGCTTCTCCAGACCCGCAACGCGCAGGATCGGACGCGTGTATTCGCGCAGCAGCTGCTCGGTCTCGGTGTCGCGCAGGACCGGCGGCCCCTTGGCCTGAGCGCGCGCGGCCGAGAACGGCGTCAGCGCGATCGCCGTGGCCGTGACGAGAGCGGTGAGGGCGGAGGCCTTCTTGCGCAATGCGATCTGGAGCGACATCAAGCGGTCTTGGTCAAAAGGGGCTCGGTCAAGTGATCTTGGTCAAGCAGTTCAGTGATTGGTTTTGGTGATTGGCGGCGGACCGGATACGCGATATGCCCTTGTGAGCGGTGCCCTTATGAGCCGTACAATGCGGCCAGTCTGGGGCACAAGCGCCCCGTTTACGGACCGGACGGACCGGTTCGCCAGCCAATAGCAGAAATCGATGCGCGACGCGACATTGAGGAACCGGTTGGGGCAGTGGCTCGAGCCCTCCCGCCGCAGCGATGTTCCCCCGTTCATGGTGATGGACGTCATGGCCGCGGCGGCCCGAATCGAGGCGGCCGGCGGTCATGTGATCCATATGGAGGTCGGCCAGCCCGCGGCCGGCGCCCCCAGGACCGCGATCGCGGCCGCCCATGCGGCGCTCGAGGCCGGACGGATCGACTATACGTCCGCGCTCGGCATCCCCAGTCTGCGCGCGCGCGTCGCGCGCCATTATCGCGACACCTATGGCTGCGATGTCAGCCCCGAGCGGATCGTGGTGACGACGGGCTCGTCGGGCGGCTTCATCTTGGCCTTTCTGTCGATGTTCGAACCTGGCGATCGCGTCGCCGTGACGGTGCCGGGCTATCCGCCGTATCGACATATTCTGACCGCGCTCGGCTGCGAGCCGGTGCTGATCGAGACCACGAACGAAACGCGGCACGCGCTGACCGGCGAGGCCCTGCTCGCAGCGCATCGCAAGGCGCCGCTGAAGGGTGTTCTGGTCGGCAGCCCCGCCAATCCGACGGGCACGATGATGTCCCGTGAAGCGCTCGCCGGCCTGATCGCGGCGGCGGAAGATGCCGGCATCCGCTTCATCTCCGATGAGATCTATCACGGGCTCGATTACGCGTTGCCGGCCGTGACGGCGGCCGCGCTGTCCGAGCACGCGCTCGTGATCAATTCGTTCTCGAAGTATTTTTGCATGACCGGTTGGCGCGTCGGCTGGATGGTGGTGCCTGAAATCCTGGTGCGGCCGATCGAGCGGCTGCAGCAGAACCTCTCGATCTCGGTGCCCTCGCTGTCGCAGATCGCAGCGGAGGCCGCCTTCGACGGCGCGGCCGAGATGGAGGCGATCAAGCACGGCTATCAGGAAAACCGGCGTGTCCTGATCGATGGCTTGCCCAAGGCCGGACTGACGAAATTCCTGCCGGCTGACGGCGCCTTCTATCTCTATGCCGACGTCTCGGACTTCACCTCGGACAGTTTCGAATTCGCAAAGCAGATGCTGGAGCAGGCGCGCGTGGCGACAACGCCCGGCCTCGACTTTGATCCTGTCCAGGGCCGTTCATTCATCCGCTTTTCCTATGCACGCTCGCTCGATGAGATGCGGGAGGCAGTTGACCGGATCGCTCACTGGCTTAAATAGCCGCCAGTTTCGACAGCCCTCCGGAGTTCGACGTGCCTGACCGTTCCACCCCGTCCGCGGCAACGCCACATTCCTCTCTCGCCGCATTGATGTGGCCGACGCAACCGGGCGAAGCCGTCGGCACGCTGCGTGCCGTCGTGCTGATTGCGCTCGGCACCGCGCTGATGGCGCTGTCGGCCAAGGTAAATCTGCCGCTGCCCTACGTGCCAATGACGCTGCAGACGTTGGTGGTGCTGATGATCAGTGCCGCCTATGGCTGGCGCCTTGGCAGCGCAACCATGATCGCTTACCTCGCCGAGGGCGCGCTCGGACTTCCGGTGTTTGCAGGCCCTGTGGGTGGGATCGCGCCGCTCGTCGGGCCGACCGCAGGCTATCTGTTCGGTTTCGTTGTGGCAGCTTTCGTGACCGGTTGGCTCGCCGAGCGCGGCTGGGATCGCAGCGTCGTGCTGCTGTTTGCAGCGATGGCCGCCGGCCATGTGGTCATTCTTGGCGCCGGCTTCGGCTGGTTGGCCTTTGGCCTCGGTCTCGGCGCAGCGAAAGCCTGGCAGGTCGGCATCGTGCCGTTCATTGCGGGTTCGCTGGTCAAGAATGCGCTCGGCGCGGCGTTGATGCCGGCCGCGCGCCGCATCGTCGATCGCCGCGGTTAAACCTGCCACAATTTGCAGCTCCAATTAACGGGCCGGCCAAGTTGATCTTGGCTGGCCCAGCGCTTTGAGGGGAAGTGAAACGATGACGACGACAACAATAGCGGAGGCGCCGGTCGCGCCGCCCGCCGCCAAGCCGTGGTACAAAGTCCTCTACATCCAGGTGCTGATCGCCATCGTGCTCGGCGCCATCGTCGGATGGCTGTGGCCGTCCGTCGCCACCAACGATTGGATCAAGGCGCTCGGCGACGGCTTCATCAAGCTGATCAAGATGGTGATCGCCCCGATCATCTTCTGCACCGTGGTCTCCGGCATCGCCCACATCCAGGACGCCAAGAAGGTCGGACGCATCGGCGTCAAGGCGCTGGTCTATTTCGAGGTCGTCTCGACCTTCGCGCTGGTGCTCGGCCTCGTCGTCGGCAATCTCGTCAAGCCGGGGTCCGGCTTCGGTGGCGGAGCGGCAAACGAAGCGGCGGTGGCCAATTACGCCAAGCAGGCCGCTGGACAAAAGTCCGTCGACTTCGTGCTGCACATCATTCCGGACACCGTGGTCGGCGCCTTCGCGCAAGGCGAGATCCTTCAGGTGCTGCTGTTCGCGGTGCTGTTCGGCTTTGCCTTGATGAGCCTCGGTGAGCGCGGCCACACCATCCGCAGCTTCATCGACGATGCCGCGCACGCGGTGTTCGGCGTCATCTCGATCGTGATGCGCGCGGCGCCGATCGGCGCGTTCGGTGCGATGGCCTACACGATCGGCAAGTTCGGCACCGGCGCGATCCTCAATCTGCTCGGTCTGATCGCGACGTTCTACGTCACGGCTGCGCTGTTCGTGTTCGTCGTGCTCGGCCTCATCGCGCGCATGGCCGGGTTCTCGATCTTCAAGTTCCTCGCCTACATCAAGGACGAGCTGCTGATCGTGCTCGGCACCTCATCCTCGGAAAGCGCGCTGCCGTCCTTGATGGAGAAGCTGGAGCGGCTCGGCTGCTCCAAGTCGGTGGTCGGCCTCGTCGTGCCCACGGGCTATTCGTTCAACCTCGACGGCACCAACATCTACATGACGCTGGCGACGCTGTTCATCGCGCAGGCGCTCGGCGTCGAACTCTCCTTCGCCCAGCAGATGACCATCCTGGTCGTGGCGATGCTGACCTCGAAGGGCGCCTCCGGCATCACCGGCGCCGGCTTCATCACACTGGCGGCGACGCTCGCGGTGGTCGATCCGCGCCTCGTGCCGGGTATGGCGATCGTGCTCGGCATCGACAAGTTCATGAGCGAGTGCCGGGCGCTGACCAATCTGTGCGGCAACGGCGTCGCCTGCGTGATCGTCGCCTGGTGGGAAGGCGAGCTCGACCGCGACAAGCTCAACGCCAATCTCGCCAAGGAGATCGATCCGACCGACATGGAGACGGCGATCACCACGGACTGATCGGGCTCTGGCAGCGCGAGCTGCGCTATCAGACTTAAAGCAATAGGGCTGATCGAACTGCTCGATCAGCCCTTCTTCTGTGGGCTAAAATCGCTCGGGCCGATACGGCGTGGGATCGACCGCAGGCGTTTCGCCGCTCATCATCTCCGCGAGCAGGCGTCCGGTCGCAGGGCCCAGCGTGAAGCCCTGATGGCCATGGCCGAAATTCATCCAGAGGCCGGGGTGGCGCGGGGCGGGGCCGAGCACCGGCAGCATGTCGGGCGTGCAGGGCCTCGTGCCGAACCACGGATCCGGCTCGACCCGTTTGCCGAGGTCGATCAGCTCGCGCGCCGAGGCTTCGGCGCTGGCGAGCTGCACTGGTGTTGCGAGTGCGTCCGCGCCGGTCAATTCGGCGCCGGTGGTGATGCGGATGCCCTTGGCCATCGGCCCCATGGCGTAGCCACGGGCCTTGTCGACCAGCGGAAGGTCGAGCGAAGCGCCGCCGCTGTAATGCATGTGGTAGCCGCGCTTGCGCACCAGCGGGATGCGATAGCCGAATTTGTACAATAAATCAGGCGACCACGGCCCGAGCGTCACGACGGCGTGGGCAGCGTCGATGCGGCCCTGGTCGGTGTCCACTGACCAGCCGGTCGCGGTCTGTCGCAGCGACTGCGCATCACCGAGCACGATCCTGCCGCCGAGGCGCGCGAACAACTCGGCATAGGCCGTGACCAGCGCGCCGGGGTCGGACACGGTCCAGGTGTCGAGCCAATGGATCGCTCCCGGGAGATCGTCACGCAGGATCGGCTCGGCTCTGGCAAGCTCGCTGCCCGACAGCACGCGATAGTTCACGCCGAATTCACGCTGATCTTCTTCCGCCGCCTTGATCGAGAGATCCAACGAAGCGCGATCGCGAAACAGCGCTCGGTAGCCGGCGCGGCGGATGAGATTGTCGGCATGCGCCTCGCGGATCAGGGTGTCGTGCTCGGCCGTTGCGTAGGCGATCAGCCGTGCCCAGGCCTCGATCGCCTCGCGATGCCGCTTCGGCGCCGAATGCCACCAATAGCGGAGCAGGGGCTCGACGTGGAGATGCAGCGAAGAGAGGCTGTAGCGCACGTCGTTGGTGCGGCCGGTCGCGATCTTCAAGAGCGAAGCGAGGTCGCGCGGCATCGGATAGGGGCGTACCGCCTCGGCCTGGATCATTCCGGCATTGCCGTAGCTGGTCTCGCGGCCCGGCTCCCTGCGATCGACCAGCGTCACCGACCAGCCGCGCCGCTGCAGATGCAGCGCGGCGCCCACGCCCACCATGCCGCCGCCGAGAATGATCGCGCTTTGCATCGCAGCTGACCTCATCAAATCAAAACCGCCCGGTTGGGCCGGGCGGTTTCAATTCTATTTGTCCCTTTACTCGCCGCCGCCGAAACGGCGTGACCACCAGCCGGCACGACGTGGGGCGGCCGGGGTTTCGCTTGCCGCCTCCGGCGCGGGCTCAGGTGCCGGCGCGGGTGCAGCAACCGGCTCGGTCGCCTCCGCCGCCGGCGTTGCGGGCTCCGCCTGGCTGTTCGCCAGGAAGCTCACCTTTTCGCGCACGGTGGAGCGGCGCCGCGCGGCCCTGTCGCCGGCTGGCTCTTCGTCCGGCGTTGCGGTCGTCGCGGCGGGAGCGGGCTCCGGCTGGGCCGGCGCCTCGGTCCGGATCTCGGCGTGCGGCTCAGGCTCGGCAACTTGCGGCTCGCCGGTCGGCTCGGCCTGCGCGATCGAGGGCGAAGCCTGGCTGCCGAGGCCGTCGAAATCGGCCACTGCATCGGCAGCTTCCGGCGGCGCGTTGGTGCCGAGCTCGTCGCTGATGGAGCCGGCAAGACCTTCCTCGCCGCTACCGCGACGGCGGCGACCGCCGCGGCGACCACGCCGGCGCCGGCGATCACCGCTGCCCTGCTGTTCGCCACGGGCGGCCTGTTCCTCGCCTTCCTCACCGTCCTGCTCGGCCTCGGTCTCCTCCTCGCTTTCGCCGGCGATCATCGCGGGCTCAGGCACGGTCGGCGCCGTATCCTCGCGCAACTCTCCTTCGCGCGGGCCGCCGCGGCCGCGCCGGCGGCGCCGGCGCTTGCGGCGCTGGCCGTCCTGCTCCGAGGCTGCCTCGCCGCCGCCCTGCTCGTCGGCAAGGCCTTCGGTCTCGTCGGTTTCGATCTCGGATTCCGTCTCCAGGTCGAAGACGTCCTCGTCGTCATAGGCCTCTTCGGCCGGTGGCGGCGGGCTCGCAGCGGCTTGCGCAACGAGCAGCGCCTTGGCGGCTTCGAGCGTATGCACCTGCTCGCCGCGGTCGATCACATAGGCCTGCGGGCCGCTGACGCTCGCGTCGGCGATCACCGACAGCGTGACCTTGAAACCGTTCTCGAGATCGCGCAGATGGCCGCGCTTGTGGTTCAGCACATAGAGCGCGACGTCGGTGCGGGTGCGGACCACGAGATTGTGGGTGGCGCCCTTCATCAGGATCTCTTCGAGGCCGCGCAGGAGCTGCAGCGCCACCGAGGACACCGAGCGGACGTGGCCGGTGCCGCCGCAATGCGGGCACGGATCGGTCGAGGATTCCAGCACGCTGGCGCGGATGCGCTGGCGCGACATCTCGAGCAGCCCGAAATGCGAGATGCGGCCGACCTGGATGCGCGCGCGATCCTGCCTGAGGCAATCGGACAGCTTGCGCTCGACCGCGCGGTTGTTGCGCTTCTCGTCCATGTCGATGAAATCGATGACGATCAGGCCGGCGAGGTCGCGTAGGCGCAGCTGGCGGGCGACCTCTTCGGCCGCTTCCATGTTGGTCTTGAGCGCGGTGTCCTCGATATGGTGCTCGCGCGTCGATCGTCCCGAGTTGACGTCGATCGAGACCAGCGCCTCGGTCTGGTTGATGACGATGTAGCCGCCGGAGCGCAGCTGCACGGTCGGCGAGAACATCGCATCGAGCTGGCTCTCGACGCCCATGCGCGAGAACAGCGGCTGGCCGTCGCGATATTGCTTCACCGCGCCGACATTGGCGGGCATCAGCATCTTCATGAAGTCGCGGGCCTCGCGGTGGCCGGCTTCGCCGGCGACCAGAATCTCGTCGATCTCCTTGTTGTAGAGGTCGCGCAGCGAGCGCTTGATCAGCGAGCCTTCCTCGTAGACGAGGGTCGGGGCCTGCGATTTCAGCGTGAGGTCGCGCACCGTCTCCCACATCCGGATCAGATATTCGAAGTCGCGCTTGATCTCGGGCTTGGTGCGGGCGGCGCCCGCGGTGCGCAGGATGATGCCCATGCCCTCGGGCACGTCGAGGTCCTGCACCACTTCCTTCAGGCGCGAGCGATCCTGCGCGCTGGTGATCTTGCGGCTGATCCCGCCGCCGCGTGCGGTGTTCGGCATCAGGACGGCGTAGCGGCCGGCGAGCGAGAGATAGGTCGTCAGCGCCGCGCCCTTGTTGCCGCGCTCTTCCTTGACGACCTGCACCAGCATCACCTGGCGGCGCTTGATGACTTCCTGGATCTTGTACTGGCGGCGCGGGCGGAAGGTGCGCTCCGGCACTTCCTCCAGCACGTCGTCGCCGCCGACGGATTCGACGACTTCCTCTTCGGCATCCTCGCCGTCCTCGTCCTCGTCGTCCTCCTCGGCTGCTTCCCCGGCGTCCGCTTGCGGGGCTTCCGTGCTTTCGCCGGCGGCGTAGACGGCATCGGCCGGTTCGGCGGCCGATGTCACGGCTTCCGCCAGAGGCTCCGCCTGCGCTTCCGCGGCATGAGCCTCGGGAGCGGAAGTCTCGAAGGTTGGAGCCGGCTGCGGCTCGGCAACGGTCTCGACCGCGGGCTCGGCGCCGACCGCCGCGACAGGCGCGGGCGTCTCGTCGGCGTGTTCATGATCGTGATGATCGCGTTCGTCCTCGCGGCCGTGGGCATCATCGTGAGCGTGATGGTGCTCGTCATCGCGGGCATGACGATGTTCGTCATGATCATGGTCGCCATGATCGTGGTCGCCATGATCGTGGCCCTCGTGCTCGCCGTGATGCTCGCTATCGGCGTGCAGATGCTCGCCCTCGGCATGCTCCGGCAGCGCGGCGCCGTCGACCGGCTGGGCGGCGGGATCGGCGCCGGCTTCGAGACCTTCGACGATGTCGCTGCGCACGCGCTCGCCATGACCGCGGCGGCGGGCGTTGCGGTGCCGCGAGCGGCGACGGCCGTGCGAGCGGTTCTCGCTTTCTTCCTCGGCCTCGCGATGGGCCTGTTCCTCGGCCTCGATCAGCGCCTGCCGGTCGGCGACCGGGATCTGGTAGTAGTCGGGATGGATTTCGCTGAAGGCGAGAAAGCCGTGGCGATTGCCGCCATATTCGACGAAAGCGGCCTGGAGCGAGGGTTCGACCCTTGTGACCTTGGCGAGGTAGATATTCCCGCGCAATTGCTTGCGTTGCGCGGTCTCGAAATCAAACTCTTCGACGCGATTGCCGCGGACCACGACGACCCGGGTCTCCTCCGGGTGGGTGGCATCGATCAACATCTTGTTGGGCATGTCTTAACTCTTGGCGGCGGCGGACGCGATAAGCCGTGGGCGCGTATCGCGCCGGCGGGTGACGCGACGGTCCACCTGATTCGGGGCTGAGGGGAAGGCCGAAACGCCGTCTCTCGCGCCTTGCCGAACCGGAAGCTTCAGGACCATTGCGACGCACGGGATTGTCACTCCGCAGCGTCGCGAATGCTCCTTCAGATTTCGTCGGCACAGTCTGGCGCATCAAGCGTCGGCCCGTATGAAACACTGGGCGGCGAGGCCGCCCTTCAATCAGTTGCTGCTGGCCAGGCACGGCGCGCGCGCGCTCGCCTTGGGGATCACGAACCGCCCCCTTGGGATCAAGGGACCGGGTAATGGGTTACGCCGCTGTCAGAACCGTCCCGGCAACATGAGTGGTAGCCCGAGACCGTCCGCCGCCGGGGCTTGACCCGCTCCACCTCGCTGCCGCGCACCGCGCTGGTCATAGAGGGAAGCGGAAAACGCTGGAATTCTCAAACCTTGAGAGTTCCGGCGCTGCACCGGGAGGCTGAATGCGACACAACCGGAAATATCGGCCGTCAGCATTCCGTACATACGAGGAATGAGCCATCCGTGCAAGGGAGCGTCGCACGGCGGTCACAGTCGCCGAGTTTCGCGTTTCCGTCATTAAGGATCGATTAACCCTGTGGTTCTATTGCGTTAAGAGAGCTGCTCGGAGGCACGGAATCGGTGGCGAGCCGCACAAATCGACGGATTTTGCTGGGGGGCGTGTTGCTGTGCACTGCGGCATTGCCCTGTGCCGATTCCGCGCGCCTGATCGCTGCGGAGAGCCGGCTGCAACCTGCTGCGGTTGCGGCGAATTTTCCGGTCGCCTCGGCCGCCCGCCTGGCCGGCGACGGCAAGCAGACCCGCTTCATCCTCGACCTCGACCAGACCGTCACCTTCCGCGCCGTCACGCTGGCCGACCCCTACCGCGTGGTGGTGGACGTGCCGCAGGTCAATTTTCAGCTGCCCGCGGGGACCGGAAGTGGGGGGCGGGGGCTGGTCAAGGCCTTCCGCTACGGGCTCGTCATGCCCGGCGGCTCGCGAATCGTGTTCGACCTGTCCGGACCGGCGAAGATCGCCAAATCCTACGTGCTGGAGGCGGCCAACGGCCAACCGGCCCGGCTCGTGCTCGAGCTGGAGGAGGTCGACCGCACCGCCTTCGTGTCGTCACGTGGCCCCGAAAACCGTCCCGAGCTGCGGCCCGCGATCGCTGAAGCGCCGCCTGCCACGGTTC
Source organism: Bradyrhizobium sp. CCBAU 45321 (assembly GCF_028128975.1). NCBI lineage: Bacteria > Pseudomonadati > Pseudomonadota > Alphaproteobacteria > Hyphomicrobiales > Nitrobacteraceae > Bradyrhizobium > Bradyrhizobium sp. CCBAU 45321. The sequence goes on along the minus strand of NZ_LFKZ01000131.1, from coordinate 114,025 downwards.
CCAGCGCCGCGGCCCCGGATGGCGCGCAGCAGAAGGGTGATACTCGACCGGTGGTGGTGATCGATCCCGGCCACGGCGGCATCGACAACGGGACGCAGTCGAGCGGCGAGAGCGAGAAAAACCTGGTGCTGGCCTTTGGCCTGGCGCTCCGCGACAAGCTGGAAAAAGCCGGCAAGTACCGCGTGGTCATGACGCGGGACGACGACACCTTCGTTCCGCTCAATGACCGCACCAAGATCGCCCGCAATCTCAAGGCGGCCTTGTTCGTCTCGATCCACGCCGATGCGCTGCCGCGGGCGGAAGGGGATGCGCAGGGCGCGACCATCTATACGCTCTCCGACAAGGCCTCCGACGCCGAGGCCCAGCGGCTGGCGGATGCGGAGAACCGCGCCGATGCGATCGCCGGCTTCAACCTCGCGGAAGAGCCGACCGACGTCGCCGACATCCTGATCGACCTCACACAGCGGGAAACCCGCACCTTTTCAAACCGTTTTGCTCGCCATTTGATGAGCGAAATGAAGCAGACCGTGCGGATGCACAAGCATCCTCTGAAATCCGCCGGCTTCCGGGTCCTGAAGGCGCCCGACGTGCCATCGGTGCTGGTCGAGATCGGCTACGTCTCCAACAAGGCAGATCTCGAGCACCTGGTCTCCGAGGGCTGGCGGTCCCGCGCCGTGGGCTCGATGGCCCAGGCGATCGACGGATTTTTGACCAAGCGGATGGCCACGGCCGGGACGTCGAACTGAGCCGGTTTGTTCGTCCCGGCCCAAAGGCCCTAGTTTGGCCACAGCGGACGCTTTATAGAAACCGGTAGAGGGTTCCGGAATCGGCGAGAACCTGTTCGGCAAGCGTCTTAAGTCCGGCCTCGATGTGATTGCGTAAGCCGGTGAATTCGCGACGTGAGATTGGTGCCGTTTTGTGTGCCAAAGGGCTGATACTGGGCTGATCCAGAGTTTGAACGGATAAACAGATAATGCGCTTGCTGGTGCGGTTCATGGGCTTCCTGTTCGCCGCGGGAACAGTGGTGTTCCTTGTTGGCGTCGGGGCCGTGGCAGGCCTGATCTGGCATTTCTCCAAAGACTTGCCGGACTACTCTCAGCTTCAGGATTACGAGCCGCCGGTGATGACGCGTGTGCACGCGGTCGACGGTTCGCTGGTCGGCGAATACGCCAAGGAGCGGCGGCTGTATCTGCCGATCCAGGCGGTGCCGAAGCTCGTGATCAACGCCTTTCTCGCGGCCGAGGACAAGAATTTCTACGAACATGGCGGCATCGACTACACCGGCATGGCGCGCGCAGGCCTGCTCTATCTGCAGAACTACGGCTCGAACCGCCGTCCGCAGGGTGCGTCCACGATCACGCAGCAGGTCGCCAAGAACTTCCTGCTCACCAACGAGGTCTCCTTCTCCCGCAAGATCAAGGAAGCCTTGCTGGCGATGCGCATCGAGAAGACCTATTCGAAGGACAAGATCCTCGAACTGTATCTCAACGAGATCTATCTCGGCCTCGGCGCCTACGGCATCGCGGCGGCCTCGCTGGTCTATTTCGACAAGTCGGTGAACGAGCTGACAGTGGCGGAAGCGTCCTATCTGGCGGCGCTGCCGAAGATGCCGGCGACGCTGCATCCGGTCCGCAACCGCGACCGCGCCATCGAGCGCCGCAATTACGTGATCGATCGTCTCCTGGAAAACGGCTGGATCAAGCAGGCCGACGCCGACAAGTCGCGCAAGGAGCCGCTCGCCGTCACCAGCCGTTCCAACGGCGCCCACACCTTTGCCGGCGAATATTTCGCCGAGGAAGTCCGCCGCGACATTTTCGAGCGCTACGGCGAGAAGAAGCTCTACGAGGGCGGCCTGTCGGTTCGCACCACGCTCGATCCGAAGATCCAGGTCATGGCGCGCAAGGCCATGGTCGCCGGCCTCGTGAACTACGACGAGCAGCAGGGCTATCGCGGCGCCATCAGCAAGCTCGACATTTCGGGCGACTGGGGCGTGAAGCTCGCCGAGATCAAGTCGCTGTCCGACATCTCGCCTTGGCGCATGGCGGTGGTGCTGGAGACCAGCGATCAGTCGGCACGGATCGGCTTTCAGCCTGGCCGCGAGCTCGGCGGCGCGGTGAGCAAGCAGCGCGAGACCGGCATCGTCACGGTCGACGGCGTGCGCTGGGCGCGGGCGCTGCAGGGTGGCACGAGAGGCAAGACGCCGACAGCGGTGTCGCAGGTGCTCCAGCCCGGCGACGTCATCTATGCCGATCCGCTCTACAAGGACGGTCACCCCGTCGAAGGCCAGTACCGGCTCCGCCAGATTCCGGAAGTCTCCGGCGCGATGGTGGCGATGGATCCCTGGACCGGCCGCGTGCTCGCGATGGTCGGCGGTTTCTCGTTCGACCAGAGCCAGTTCAATCGCGCCACGCAGGCCTACCGGCAGCCCGGTTCGTCGTTCAAGCCGATCGTCTATTCGGCCGCGCTCGACAATGGCTACACGCCTTCGACCGTCGTGCTCGACGCGCCGATCGAGATCGACCAGGGGCAGGGCGCCGGCGTGTGGCGGCCTGAAAACTTCTCCTCGGGCAAGTTCCAGGGACCGGTGACGCTGCGCAATGCGCTACGGCAATCGCTCAACACCGTGACGGTGCGCCTCGCACAGGACATCGGCATGCCCTTGATCGGCGAATATTCCCGCCGCTTCGGCGTCTATGACGAACTGCCGAACTATCTCTCCTACGCGCTCGGCGCCGGCGAGACCACGGCGATGCGCATGGTCACGGCGTACTCGATGCTCGCCAATGGCGGCCGCCGCGTGAAGCCGACGCTGATCGACCGCATCCAGGACCGTTACGGCCGCACCATCTTCAAGCACGACCAGCGCGAATGCCGCGGCTGCGACGCGCCGGGCGGCTGGAAGAACCAGCCCGAGCCGCAGCTGATCGACCGCCGCGAGCAGGTGCTGGATTCCATGACCGCCTATCAGATCACGGAGCTGATGGAGGGTGTGGTGCAGTCCGGTACGGCCACGGTGATCAAGGAGGTCGGCAAGCCCGTCGCCGGCAAGACCGGTACCACCAACGAGGCGAAGGATGCCTGGTTCGTCGGCTTCTCGCCGGACATCGCAGTCGCAGTCTACATGGGCTACGACAAGCCGCGCCCGCTCGGTAAGGGCAATGCCGCGACCGGCGGCCATCTCGCCGCTCCGATCGTGCGCGACTTCCTCAAGCTCGCGCTCGCCGACAAGCCTGCGGTCCCGTTCAAGGTGCCCGCCGGCATCAAGCTCGTCCGCGTCGTCGCCAAGACCGGCATGCGCGCCGGCCCCGGCGAGACCGGCGGAACCATCCTCGAAGCCTTCAAGCCCGGCACGGCGCCGCCGGACAATTATTCGGTCATCGGCGTTGCCGACGCCGACGGACGCGGCATGCCGGTGCAGCAGCAGCAGCCGGATTCCGGCTTCCTCTTCCGGCCGGGCACTGGCGGGTTGTGGTAGGCCGCGGATAAGACCGACGATCACGGTTCGGGCAGTTGCGCTTTGCGGCTGCCGCCGCTACATCCCCTCTCGAACTGCACGCGGGATTCCGCAAGACAGAGAACAACATGCGCGCCGAAATCGAACGGTTGGTAGAAGAGATCAAGCAGTCGGTCGGGCTGCTGAGGAGGCATCTTTGACGTCGAGAAATCGACGGCGCGCCTCGCTGAGCTGAACAAGCTCGCAGAAGATCCCAACCTCTGGAACGATCCCCAGAAAGCTCAGAAGCTGATGCAGGAGCGCACCTCGCTGGAGGATGCGCTCAGCGGAATCGGCAAGGTCGAGCAGGAGCTCGAAGACGACATCGGCATGATCGAGCTCGGCGAGGCCGAGGGCGATGACGGCGTCGTCGCCGAAGCCGAAGCTGCGCTGAAGAACCTCAAGAAGGAAGTGGCGCGGCGCGAGCTCGAGGCGCTGCTGTCGGGCGAGGCCGACCGCTTCGATTCCTATCTCGAAGTCCATGCCGGCGCCGGCGGCACCGAGAGCCAGGACTGGGCGCAGATGCTCCTGCGCATGTACACGCGCTGGGCCGAAACCCACGGCTTCAAGGTCGAGTACCTCGAAGAGTCCGAGGGCGAAGAGGCCGGCATCAAGTCGGCCACCATCCAGGTCTCCGGGCACAACGCCTATGGCTGGCTGAAGACCGAAGCCGGCGTGCATCGCCTGGTGCGCATCTCGCCGTTCGATTCCAACGCGCGGCGGCACACCTCGTTCTCGAGCGTGCAGGTGTTCCCCGTCATCGACGACAGCATCAAGATCGACATCAAGGAATCCGACGTCCGCGTCGACACGATGCGATCGGGCGGTGCCGGCGGCCAGCACGTCAACAAGACCGAATCCGCGGTGCGCCTGACGCATATCCCGACCGGCGTCGCCGTGGTCTGCCAGGCCGGCCGCTCGCAGCACAAGAATCGGGCGCAAGCCTGGGACATGCTGCGCGCGCGTCTTTACGAGATCGAGCTGAAGAAGCGCGAGGAGAAGGCCGCCGCCGACCAGGCCGCCAAGACCGACATCGGCTGGGGCCACCAGATCCGCTCCTACGTGCTGCAGCCCTATCAGATGGTGAAGGATCTGCGCACGGGCGTGCAGACCTCCGATACATCGGGCGTGCTCAACGGCGAGCTCGACGAGTTCATGGCCGCGACGCTGGCGCAGCGCGCGTTCGGCACAACGGCCGGCGACGTCGAGGACGTGGACTAGCCATGTCCCGCGTCGCCTTCATCGGGCTTGGGCGGATGGGCCATGGCATGGCCGGCCGCTATCTCGATGCCGGCTTCACCGTGACGGTGTGGAATCGCAACAACACAAAGGCCGCGGACCTGATCGCGCGCGGCGCGATCTGGGCGACCTCGCCGGAAGATGCCGCGATCGATGCCGACGCGGTCGTGACCATGGTCGCCGACGACGAGGCCTCGCGCGCGGTCTGGCTCGGGCCTGACGGCGCCGCCAAGACGGCGAAGGCCGGCACCATCGCGATCGAATGCTCCACCGTCTCCTATGACCACGCCCGTGAGATGGGCCGCGAGCTCAATGCGCGCGGGCTGATCTACATCGACTGCCCCGTGACGGGATTGCCGGACGCGGCGGCGGCCGGGAAGTTGACGCTCTTGGTTGGCGCCGACGCGGCCGATCTCGAGCGCGCGCGGCCCTATCTGACGCCGATCGGCTCGACCATCCGCCATTTCGGCGCGGTCGGCTCCGGCACGGTCTACAAGCTGATCAACAATCTCATGGGTGCGATCCAGATCGCCGGCCTCGCCGAGGGCCTTGCGATTGCCGAGCAGGCCGGGCTTGACATGAACCTGGTGCTGGAATCGATCCAGGCAGGCGTCGCGGCAAGCCCGCAGGTCGCGCGTCACTCCAAGCGCATGGTCGCCCGGGATTTTTCCGGAGCGACCTTCACCGCAGCGCTGCGGCACAAGGATGCCGCCTATGCCGTGAAGCTCGCCGAGAGCCTGCTCGCGGGCAAGCCGCTAGTCGCGCGCGCCGCAGTCGAGGCCTACGCGCAGGCGAAAGCGGCGATGCCGGATGAGGACGAAGGCAGGATGATCGAGCTGGTGTCGCGGCCAAAGACGCCTGCCTCATAATTTCGGCCTAGCAACGCAAGGCGGCGGACTCCGGCCTTGCAGGTGTTCGGCTTCTGACCCGGGCTCGTTCGTCGCGATAGTGACATAACGCCGTTGTTTATCGTGCCTGCGCTTTTTAGGAGCGAGGAGGAGCCGATCGATGAAAGCTGAAGACGCCGCGGATATGATGGATCAGGAGCAGGTGAACGACCGCTTCAAGCAGCGCGCGGCGGTCGGCATCGCCATTCTGGCGATGCTGCTCGCCATCACCGCGCTTGGCGGAGCCAATGCCGGCAAGGAGGCGACCAACAACAACATCTATGCCGCGAACCACTATGCCTTCTACCAGGCCAAGACCATTCGCCAGACCGACTATAACCTCGCGGCCGACGCGATCGAACTGGCGTTCCTGCAGGACGAAAGCCTCAATGCCGAGGCCAGGACGGCCCTGAAGGCAAAAGCGGAGGCCTATCGCAAGACGGCAGCACGCTACGAGTCCGAGCCCGAGACGCAGGAGGGCAAGAAGGAACTGATGGCGCAGGCCAAGGACTACGAGAGCAAGCGCGACCATGCACTGAAGCAGGATCCCTACTTCGACTATGCCGAAGCTCTCCTGCAGATCGCCATCGTGCTGATCTCGGTCTCGATTGTCGCGACGCTGCCGTGGCTTGCGATCGTCGGCGGCATTGTCGGTGCTGCGGGTGGCCTGCTGATGGTCAACGGCTTCACACTGGCGGTCCAGATACCGTTTCTGGCCGCGTAGAGGTCCGCACGCGGTTGCGGTGCAAGTGCTGCTGGCGCGCTGGATATTCGTGAGGAGCCTACGCGCACGCGGTGATGCCTGATGAGGATGAAGGCAGATGATCGAGCTGGTGTCGCGGCCGAAGAAGCCTGGCTAGGGCGTGTCCTCATACTTCAGATTAGCAACGCAGAGCGGAAGTCTCCGCCTTCAGGTGTTCGGCGGCTTGTGGATCCAAAACGGACGTTCCCATGGATCGGCGCGTACGCTTCGCTAGGCTTTGGCTTTTGGACGTTCGGCGCGCGCCCAGACCTTGAGCTCGAGCGCGTCGGACACCGCCTTGATCAGGAGCGCGCGGCCCTCGCGCACCGCTTGCGAGTGAGTTCGGTCCAAATTCTCGCAGAGTGCCCAGGTTACGAATTGCCCCTTGATCGGTCCCCAACTGATTGCATCCCCCAAGCCATGCTCAAAGACCGAAGAGGCTGGCACGACGGCATATCCGACTCCGCGGCGTGCAAGGTCGAGGCAAAGGCTCAGCGTGTCGGTCTCGACGGCCAATCGAAACTGCATACCTTTGCGTTCCAGGGCGTGCTCGATCTGGATCCGCGCCACATTCGGACGTCCCGGAAGCACCAGCCGCAAGCCGTCAAGCCTAGAAAGTGCGACCGGTTTTTCGGGGTGTAGTGCATCCTCTCTTCGACCGACCAGCACCATCGGTTCGCGCACCAGCGGCGTCTTGCGGTAGCTGGCGGTAGGCGAGGAGTCGTACGGCACAATGGCAATGTCGAGCAGGCGCGCGGACATGTACTCGCGCAAGATATTGCTGACACCCTCGTAGACACGGAGCGTGATACCGGGGTGCCGCTCCGCAAGCTTCTCCACGAAGGGGGATGTCACCACCTGTTGCCATGCGGGCGGCGTGCCGATGGCAAGTTGGCCCGAGGCCTTTTCGCCGACCTGCTCTCTGAGGAGAGTAAGCTGGCGCAACAGAGGACGGGCGCGATCAGAGAGCATCTTGCCAGCCTCCGTGAGGTCGACGCCGCCCGGAGTGCGGATGAACAGCTTGTTGCCCATCTGGTGTTCGAGGAGCGCAATGTGCCGCGACAACGCCGGCTGCGACAGATGCACGCTCGCAGCTGCCTTGTTGATGCTGCCGAGTTCAGCCACGCGCAGGAACAATTCCAGCAGGCGTACTTCAACAGTCATCACGACCTCGAGGGTTATACAGCCAGTGAATAACAATCATAGTCAATTGGCATTATAAGAATAACTCATAATGCTCCTAGAGTCCTGACGTCACGTGCCAACGAAGGGCGGCATTTGAGGAAACTGAAAATCGGCCGTTCGAGCCGAACTTCAGCAAGGGGAGGCGCATAATGCTTACGCGCGCAGGAGCGATTTCAACGGCACTGATGCTCGCAATTGCCATGACGGTGCCGGGCAGGGCGAAGGCGCAGGAATTTCCGACGCGACCGCTATCCATCCTGGTAATCTATCCTGCCGGTGGCCCCGCCGATCTGATGGCTCGTGCGCTGGCGGAAGTATTGCGAGAGCGCCTCGGCCAGCCAGTAATCGTCGAAAACAAGCCGGGTGCCGGCGGTCAGATCGCGGGCACCGCCCTGATCCGCGCGCCGGCGGACGGACACACGCTTCTCATCGGTGACACCGCTTCGCTCGGAATCAACAAGGCCGTCTATGCGAATTTCAGCTACGACCCGCTGACAGATCTGGAGCCGGTTGCTCCACTGATGTTGATGCCGATGCTGCTTTATGTGCCAAAATCCAGCCCGTTCAATTCAACCGCCGATCTTGTTGCCGCAGCAAAGTCCAAGGCGCTGAATTATGCTTCGCAAGGCAACGGCAGCCTAGGCCACCTGCTCGGGGAAATGCTCAAGGCGGACGCGGCCATCCAGCTGGTTCATGTCCCCTACAGAGGTTCAGCGCCGGCGATGCAAGACCTGATAGGTTCGCAAGTTGACCTGCTGTTCGACGGTTTGGGACCCGGGCTGCCTAACGTCAGTGCGAACAATATCAAGGCGCTCTTCGTTGCGGGGCCTCAGCGCTTGCCGCAATTACCGAACGTACCCACTGCAGACGAGGTCAGGCTGCCCAATGTCGTGATGTCTTTGTGGCTCGGGGTTGTGGTACGGGCGGGTACACCCGAGCCAGTTGTCCAGCGGCTCAGCGAAGAGGTCGGCTATGCGATGCGGCAGCCGCAGGTCACCAAGCGATTTCTCGATCTCGGCTTTCAGATCCTCAACATGACGCGCGCGGAATTCCGCGAATTCGTCAAGAACGAAGCCGGCAAGTCAACCGCGTTGGTGAAAGCCCGCGGCATCTCCGCCGAGTAAGTCCATGACCCTTAATCTTGCCACCCGCACTGTCACCAGGGCGCGAGAACGAATGACCCTGGACGCGGAAGTCTGCGTCGTCGGAGGCGGTGCCGCAGGAATCATGGCGGCCCTGACGGCAGCCAACCTAGGCCGCAAGACCGTCCTGCTCGACGCCATGCCGACGATCGGCGGCCAGCTTGTCGGGACGTTGCTCGGCACGATATGCGGCCTCTATTCCAACGGCCCGCGGCCATACCGCGTTACGTTCGGCGCGGTCGACGATATGCTGAACGAACTGCATCGCGCCGGCGCAATCCACGCCCGCCGTGCGCTGGACACGATCGTTCTACAGTACGACGAGATGCTATGCGGTCGCTGGAGCGAACGGGCACTCTCGCGTGCAAATGTGAACCTGGTGCTGGGTGCCGTCCTGCGCTCGGCCCGTGTTGAAAGTCGTCGCGTTGTCGAGCTTGATGTGTCGACGCGATGGGGCGATTTGGCCGTCCGCGCGGATGGATTTGTCGACGCCTCGGGCGATGCTGCCATTGCATGGCACGCCGGATTACCTGTGCGCGAACCCCATCAACCCCAATGGGGCACGCAGATGATCTTGCTAGAGGGCTTCGCGGAAGATGCGATCCCCGATTTCGACGGATTCCATGTCGCAGAGGTTCTGAAGAACAAGAAGGCCGAATACGGTCTGAGCCGCGAGGATGGATTCATCTTCGCATTTCCCGGCCGCGGCGTGGCGACCGTCAACATGACGCACATGCCCAATCCGACCGAGCCAATCGCGGCCACGCGCGCCACGCTCGAGGGCAGGGACCAAGCCGACAAGGTGCTGGAATTTTTGCGGCGGGAGTTTCCGAGGTCGATGGGCCAGGTCCGTATCCGGGCCTACGGTTTGCCCGGAATCAGGCAAACCCGCTGGTTCGTCGGCGCGCACCAACTCACCATCGATGAAGTCCGGACCGGCCATCGCCCCGCCGATGCCGTAGCGCGCTGCTCATGGCCGGTCGAGGCGCATGACAGCGCCGAGACAGTGCATTGGGAAACTTTCGAGGATCGCAACCACATGCACTATGTGCCGTTGCGCAGCCTCGTGCATCGGGATAGCGACAACTTGATCGCGGCAGGCCGATGCATAGATGGCGACGTCGCGGCTCTGGCCTCGGTCCGTGTCATGGGACCCTGCTTTGCGATGGGGCAAGCAGCTGCCCACGCTCTGGATATTTCCGGCGGCAAGTCCCTACACGACGTCGATTCGAGCCGGCTCGCAAATCGCCTGCGCGACAATCTCGACGGCGCGAAGATCGATCGGTGGTGCGATGGTGTCTGACCCTGGCATGCGCTTCGCCCCACCCGCGGGAGTTACGAAACATACCCTTGTTGATGCTGCGTCTTACGACGTCGACATCTACAGCGATGAGGTGATCGCCGAGCCCTACGGCCATTATCAGGCCATTCGCGATGCAGGCCCGGCGGTATGGCTGCCCAGGAACGGACTGTGGGCGGTCGGCCGCTTTGCCGATGTACGCTCGGTGTTGATGAATCACACGAAGTTCTCCTCAGCCCGCGGGGTCGCCGCCAATGAATTGATCAATTCTTCTTCGATCGGCAACACGATCACCAGTGATCCACCCGAACACACCAAAATGCGACGAATCATACGCGCGCCGTTGACGGCGCCAGCGCTAAAGGATGTTGCCCCGCGGATCGAGGCCGAAGCCGATGCGCTGGTCGCGCGTCTGGTGAAGCGGGGGAGTTTCGATGCGATAGAAGATTGTGCTCGACATTTACCGGTGTCGATCGTGTCCGATCTGGTGGGGCTGCCCGAGGATGGACGTGCGAACATGCTGCGCTGGGCGGCTGCGACGTTCAATGCGCTTGGTGCCATGAATTCGCGCGGCACGGCGGCTTTGCCGCAGATACAGGAGCTTCACGCTTATTGTCGCGATCCTTCCACCATCGCCCGTCTTAGACCCGACGGCTGGGCGGCCGCGATCTGGAAGGCTGCAAAAGGCGGAGAAATTTCGATGGAGAAATGCCCGGCGATGATGCGTGATTATATCAGCCCGAGCCTGGACACCACGATCTTCGCCACGGGCAGCCTGATCTGGTTCTTCGGCGAGAATCCCGACCAGTGGGACTTGGTGCGACGGGATCCGTCGCTGATCTCCGCAGCCATCAACGAAGCCGTAAGGTTGGAGTCTCCGATTCGGGGCTTCACTCGGGTCGTGGCGGAAGACACGGTTTTGGACGGAGTGAGACTCTCCGCCGGATCGCGAGTCCTTGTGCTTTACGCGTCAGCAAATCGCGACGAGCGAAAGTGGGAAGAACCAGAGAAATTCAACGTGAGACGGGATGTCCGTGATCATCTCGGTTTCGGGATTGGAGCGCATGTTTGCGCCGGCATGCATCTAGCGCGCCTGGAGATCACTGCGTTGATGACGGCTTTCGCACGTCGGGTATCCCGCTTTGAACTCGGGATGCCAACCAGGGCCGTCAACAACGTGCTGCGGGGGTTCACGAGTCTGCCGGTGACGGTTCGATAAGGCGAGGCGAGCAGCACGGCTCCGTTCTTGCCGCTCGATTCGCGAATGGGGTGTATGGGTTCAAGTCCTGGTCGGGCAGCATCGCTTGGGACATTCGATCCCCATTCATTGCCGGCATCAGCTTCGTAAACCGGCTTTGCATCGGAAATCGGGTGGCACTGTTCGCCCCGTCGCCCTAGGTCTGCGGGCTCGGCCAAGGGATGTAAGACCCCATGCTCCCAAGCGACCACAGGATCGACGCGCGCGACTGGTCGCTCCTCGCGGTGCTCTCCATTCTCTGGGGCGGCTCGTTCTTCTTCAACGGCGCGGCTCTGCGGGAATTGCCGCCGCTGACGCTGGTGTTCCTGCGTGTCGCGCTTGGCGCGGCCATTCTCGTTCTGTTGCTCCGCATGCAGGGGATCGGCTTCCCCAAGGGGGCGGCGGGCTGGGCACCGTTCATCGCGATCGGGCTTCTCAACAACGTCATCCCGTTCTCGCTGATCGTGATCGGCCAGACTTTCATTCCGAGTGGGCTCGCCTCGATCCTGAACGCGACCACGCCGATGTTCACAATTGTCGTGTTGGTTGCAGCGGGCGAGGAGGCCTTGCAGATGCGCCGTCTGGCCGGGGTGGCGTTGGGGCTTGCCGGCGTGATCCTTCTGCGCGGATGGGGCTTCGAGACGAGGCCGGGGCAGGGGCTCGGCATCCTGCTCTGCCTCGGCGGCGCACTGAGCTACGGCTTTGCGGCGCTGGCGGCGCGGCGCTTGCCGAAGGACGCAGTGCCGCTCGGGACCGCCACGTTCCAACTGATGGCATCGACCGTCATGATGGCGGTCGTCGCTGGCGTGGTGGAGCGGCCTTGGCAGCTACCGATGCCGCGCCTCACGACCTGGCTCGCCGTGCTCGGCCTCGCCGCGCTTTCGACGGCGCTCGCCTACATCGTCTTCTTTCAGATCGTGCGGCGCTCGGGTGCGAGCAACGTGATGCTGGTGACGCTGCTCATTCCCGTCACCGCCATCCTGTTGGGATGGCTGCTGCTGGATGAGCCGATCTCCGCGCGCGAGATCGCGGGCGCAATCGTCATCGGCAGCGCGCTGCTGGTGATCGACGGGCGTGCACTCGGCTCACTGCGCAGGCTCTCGGCCGCCGGTCGCTCCTCTGGCTCTCGGGAAACCCGGCGCTGCGAAACTGAAAAGCGCGGGCCTAACCCGCGCTGAGCCGTACGCCGGCGCGCAAGAATTTCTGCGGATCCACCGCTTCGCCTTCGATGCGGGTCTCATAGTGCAGGTGCGGACCGGTGGAGCGGCCGGTCGAGCCGACGAGGCCGATGACCTGGCCGATCTTCACAATCTCGCCGACCCTGACGTTGATCTCGGAGAGATGGCCGTAGCGGGTCGAAAGCCCGTTGCCGTGGTCGACCTCGACCATGCGGCCGTAGCCGCCGGACCATCCGGCGGAAACCACCTTGCCGTAGGCGGTGACGCGGACGGGATCACCGCTGGCGGCGCGGAAATCAAGGCCGGTGTGCATCGCGGGCCGACCCAGGAAAGGATCGCTGCGCACACCGAAGCCGGACGTGAACTCGACCTCGCCGATGACGGGCTTGCGATACGGCACCAACGCCAGCGTGCGGTTGAGACGGTCCATCTCAGCGCGCGTGGTGTGGATGCGGTGGAGCTGCTTTTCGAACGGTCCGGCATTCGCCGTCAACTTGACGGGAACGAACGGTCCGCCCATCGCACTGCGCGGCACGGCGGCTTCGAGATGGGCAAGGTTCAGGCCGAGATCGCTGACCACGCTGCGCATCCGGCGCATGCGCGAATCCATGCTTTCCTCGGCCGCGTTGAGCGCCGCCATCTGGCGACGCTCAACCTGATCGAGAGAGGCCGTGAGCCGGACCAGTACGTTGTCGAACCCCTGGTTCTTGGCGAACTGTCTGGTCGGCGCCGCCAATACGTTCGGCGCGCGCGATTCGAGGCGCGCTTCGCGATCCGGCGGCGCCACGAAGATCACGGTGTCGCTGATCGGCGACGGTTTGGGCGTGGTCGGGCTCGCATCGCTCCGCTGCGGGGCGGCGCGGGGAATCGAGCCGGTCACGTCGGGCATGGCGCCAAGCGCCGTGGCCCGGGACTCCAGCGCCGTCTGGCGCTTCATGATCTGGTCGAGCTTCTGGTCGAACTGTTCCTGGTCGAGCAATTGACGGCTGGTGGTGCGATCGATCTTGGCGCGCAGCTCGGCGATGCGGTCCTCATAGGCGTATTGCATCTCGGCCTGGCGGGCGATCAGCCGGGTCAGGACGTCGTCACGGAACGCGAAATAGGTGGCGGTGGCGGCCGACCACAGTCCGAGCAGCACCACGGTGCCGACCACGATCCAGAACACCACGGGCCCGAAGCGGACCTGCTTGCCAGCATGCACGATGGTGTAGGCATCGTCGGTGGCGGGCAGGGGAATCGCGGTCACCGCCGCCGGGGCACCCAGGGGGCGCCGGAAAGCCCGTCCGTGGTCGTGAGGATGATGTTGGGGGTACTGCGAGTATTGGGCAGAACTTTTCGACATCGGCACTCCCGCGCCGGTCGGATGGGTTCCTTGCGGCTCAATTGCCGCCGCAATCTGGGCCGCGCATGGTTAATTTTCCGCAAATGGGAACGCGCGAATTTAAAGGATTGGTTAAAGGCTCCTTGCCGCCTCCAGCACTTCGTCGGCATGGCCATCGACCCGGACATTGCGCCAGATCCGCGCCACCTTACCGTCGGTCCCGACCAGGATCGTGGTGCGAAGAATCCCCAGGAAGTTCTTGCCGTACATGGACTTTTCGCCCCAGGCCCCATAAGCCTCCAGCACCTCATGCGTCTCGTCCGAGATGAGGGGGACGCCGAGCTTGTGCTTGTCGCGGAACTTCTCCTGGGCCTTTAACGGATCGGCGGAGATGCCGAGCACGGCGGTGCCGGCGGCAGCGAAGGCGTCGGCGAGGCGCGTGAAGTCGATCGCCTCCCGCGTACAGCCGGGGGTGTCGGCGCGGGGGTAGAAGAACAGGACGAGCTTTCGGCCGGCATAGTCGGCCAGCGTGACCACGTCGCCGCCATCGCGCGGCAGGCGGAAGGCCGGGGCCTTTTGGCCCTCGGCCAAGCCGGACTTCAAGCCCGACTTGGCCGCAGCCGGAGAGGAGGCGGATTTGGAGGATTTTAACTGTTTCGATGCCGCCTCATGTGATCCTGCTTTTGCTATGGTCGCAGCTGATTTGCGTGCCGGCGTCCGCTGCGTTTTCGCGGATCTTGTTTGAGTCGATGCCCGCGTTTTTGCGGACTTCGTTGTAGCGGTCGGACTGCCGGAGGGCGTTTTGGACGATTTCTTTCGGGATTTCTTGGACATACGCCTTCCTTTCGACGCTTTCGGCAGGTCAACCGAAGCGGTATTGCAGCTCTTGTCCGGCGAGCCGGAATCGTGCCCTCGGCTGGGCAAGTCTGGCGACGCCGGAGTATGGTTACAAGGAATTCCACGCACCACCCCACTGCTCGTTGAACGCGCTCCCGGGGCGAAATGACGAACAGCAGGAATATTCGAGGTATGGCGGCAGTGCCGGCGCAGGGAGCGTCACTTCCCGCGAACGGCTGCGGTCCCGGCGGCGCTCAATCCTATGACGGGCGCCTGTATCGAGAGGCAATGGCAAGGAATACGTCGCCCCAGGACTACAACCGGGATTTTGATCGGCGCGGCGGCCAATTCGAGCCGCAGGAGTGGGACGACGCCGACTGGGATCCGGATCAGGAAGCGGCTGCACGCAATCGCGCACGCCGGTTGCTGGCGCGTTCCGGCTCGGGCTTTCTTCGCTTCGGTGGTGGATTTGGCGCGCTGCGCCGCTGGACGGGTGGGGGACGCTGGCTGAAGCGCCTTGCGGTGGCCGTCGCCACCGTCATCGTCATTTTCATCGGCTGTTTCGGTGCGCTGTGGTGGCGGCTCGGTGCCGGTCCCATCAGTCTGGACATCGCAACCCCGTGGCTCGCAGCCGCGATCGAGGACAATATCGGCCACGGCAACACCGTTGAGGTCGGCGGCACTCAGATCGAGCGGGCGGGCCGGGTCCGCGTCGCCGTCCGCATCCGAGACATCATCGTTCGCGACCGCGATCACGCCGTCGTCGCCAGCGCGCCGAAGGCCGAGGTGAGGCTGTCGGGTGCGGCCCTCCTGATGGGGCACCTGCGTGCCGAGAGTCTCAACCTGGTCGATGCCGAGCTCGCCATCCGCATTGCGCCCGACGGCACCGTCACCGTGTCGGCCGGCGACACCGCAAAGCCGCTGGCGACCGGTGTCGCGTCCAAGAAGGACGCGGGCCTGCCGCCGACATTCCCACGCAGCGGTGTCCCCCCGCCGCCATTCGCGACCGCGCCTGCGAGCCCGGACGCATCGCAGGCTGCACCGCAGGCGACCGCGCAGAGCGGCATCCTTCAGGGCCTCGACTGGCTCGACAGCCTGAGCATGACGGGCCTCGACGGTCAGAACCTCAACGAGATCGGTCTGAAGAACGGCGTCCTGATCGTCGACGATCAGCAGCGCGGCAGCAAATGGTCGTTCGAGAACATCACGCTCAGCCTGCGCCGGCCGAGCCGCGGCGGCGTCGCGCTCAGCCTCGGCGAGCAGGGCGCGCGCCCGTGGATGCTGCGCGCCACGATCGGCCCGGCCGAGAACGGCGTGCGCTCGGTCGACATCAAGGCCGACAAGGTCTCGACCTCCAACATCCTGCTGGCGCTGCGGGTGAAGGACCTCACCTACACTGCCGACCTGCCGCTGACGGGCGAGCTCAAGGGCGAGCTCGGCCGCGACGGCGTGCCGACCTTCTTCCGCGGCAAGATCGCGGTCGGCGCCGGCAACATCATCGATACCGACACGCCCGACTACCCGATGGCAATCGACTCGGCCGAGATCAACGTCGAGTGGGATGCGAACCGGCGGGTGCTGGTCGCGCCGTTCAAGGTTCTCTCCGGCGCGAACCGCCTGACGCTGCTGGCCCATGTCGAGCCACCCAACGGCAACATCAACGACTGGCAGCTCGGCTTCAGCGGCGGTTCGATCCTGCTCGGCGGCATCGACAACGAGCCGCCGCTCGTCTTCAACCGCATCGCGATCGGCTTCCGCTTCGACACCGACCACAAGCGCATCCTGCTGACACAGGCCGACGTCTCCAACGGAGAGATCGGCGTCGCCGGCACCGGCGCCATCGACTATTCGGGCGAGCCGCGGCTCACCCTCGGCTTTGCGGGCACGCCGATGTCGGCCTCGGCCTTGAAGCGGATGTGGCCGACGCTGATCGTCCCCGAATTGCGTGAATGGGTGATCGAGCGGATCGAGCGCGGCACGCTCCAGCGCATCGAGATCGGCGTCAACTCGCCGACCAGGAACCTGCCGCGCAAGGGTCCGCCCATTCCGGACGACGGCCTGTCGGTCAACATCGTGGCGAGCGGCGTTGCGGTCCGGCCCGTGGACGGCATGCCGGTGGTGCGCGATGCCGATCTGAAGGCGCGCGTGACCGGTCGTACCGCGACTGTCAACATCGGGCAGGGCATTGCCGATACCCCCGCGGGCCGCAAGGTCACGATCTCCGACTTCGTCTTCGAGGTGCCGGACATGGCGCCCAAGCCGTCGCCGTCGCGGAGCAGGTTCCGTGTGGAGGGGCCGGTGCCCGCGGCCGCTGAAATGCTCGCCAATGATCGGCTGAGCGACCTGTCGGCGACCGTCGTCGATCCCAACACCAGCAAGGGAACGTTCTCGGCGAACATTCAGCTTGGCATGCCGGTCAAGGGCGAGCTGACCAAGGCCGACACCACCTACGCCGTCACCGCCGATCTCAACGGCTTTGCCGCCGACAAGCTGGTGATGAACCAGAAGCTGGAAGCCAACAACCTCAAGATATCAGCCAACAACCAGGGCTATCAGGTCAAGGGCGACGTCAAGATCAACGGCCAGGCGGCCTCGCTCGATTATCGCAAGCCGGCCGAGGGCGACGCGGATGTCAGGCTGCAGGCGACGCTGGACGATGCCAGCCGCGCGCGGCTCGGCTTCGATCTCAGCCCCGCCGTCATCGGATCGTTGCCGATCAAGCTGTCGGGCAAGATCGCGAGCGGCGCGGATCAGACGACGAAGCTCGGCGTCGAGGCCGATCTGACCTCGGTCAGGCTCGACAACATCCTGCCTGGCTGGGTCAAGCTGCCGGGCAAGTCCGGCAAGGCCAGCTTCAAGGTGGTGCCGACGGCGCAATCGACGCGTTTCGAGGACATCGTCATCGAAGGCGGCGGCGCCTCGATCAAGGGCTCGCTCGAGCTCGACGCGAACAGCGATCTCGTGAACGCGAACTTCCCGACCTACGCGCCGTCCGACGGCGACAAGGCCTCGCTCAGGGTGGAGCGCAGCCAGGACGGTGTGCTGCGCGGCACCATGCGTGGCGACGTGTTCGACGGCCGCGGCTTCCTGAAGTCGGCGATCTCGGGCAATTCCAAGGACGACAAGAACAAGCTGAAGAACGTCGATTTCGACATCGATGTGAAGCTCGGTGCGGTCGCCGGCTTCAACGGCGAAGCCATGCGCAGCCTCGACGCCAAGATGTCGAAGCGCAACGGTGCCATCAAGGCGTTGACGCTGAGCGGCAAGATCGGCCGCGACACGCCTGTCGCGGCAGATCTGCGCGGTGGCCGCGCCCAGGGCAGCCGCGAGGTGATCTACCTGCAGACCAATGATGCCGGCGCGCTGCTGCGCTTCACCGACACCTACACCAAGGCGGTCGGCGGCCAGATGGTGGTGGCGATGGAGCCGCCGGCCTCCGAGCCGAACACCGCGCGTGAAGGCCTGATCAACGTGCGCGACTTCACGGTGAAGGGTGAGGCGCAGCTCGAGCGCGTGGCTGCCGGCGCGCCCAACGGCACCGGCAACGGTGTCTCCTTCAGCGCGCTGCGCGCCGAGTTCACCCGGCAAAACGGCGCACTCACGATCCGCGATGGCGTGGTCAAGGGGCCGATGATCGGCGCCACCATCGAGGGCTCGATCGACTATCCCGGCAACCAGGTCTGCATGAGCGGCACCTTCGTGCCGATGTACGGCGTCAACAACATCTTCGGCCAGATCCCGCTGTTCGGCATCTTCCTCGGTGGCGGCAACAATGAGGGGCTGATCGGCGTGACCTACGAGGTCGTCGGCACGCCAGCCGCGCCCGTGATGCGCGTCAATCCGATCTCGGCGATGGCGCCGGGCCTGTTCCGCAAGATCTTCGAGTTCAACACCGGCAAGCAGAACTCGCCGTTCGAGGAATTCCCCTCGCATTCGAACGACGGCTCGACCGGATCGACGCGCCAGCTGTCGAGCGGTTGCACCCTCGCGCGGCGGTAGCGGCGATCTGCTTCTCTCCGACGTCATGGCCGGGCTTGTCCCGCCTGCGCGGCCGAAGCCGCTTCGGCGCGGCGAAAGCCGGGCATCCACGCTCTTCGTGCGGGGAGCCAAAAACGTGGATGGCCGGGACAAGCCCGGCCATGACGCAAGTGGAGATATTCGGGCCTGAAGGCTACGCTGCGCGCACGCCCTTCAGGAACGTGCCGACCTCGCCGGAGAGCTGCTCGGCCTGCTTGGAGAGGTTGCTGGCTGCCGCGAGCACCATGCCGGCAGCGTTGCCGGTCTCGTTGGCTGCGGTGGAGACGCCGCCGATATTGGTGGTGACCTCCTTGGTCGCCTCCGCGGTCTGCGAGACGCTGCGGGCGATCTCGGCGGTGGCGGCGCCTTGCTCCTCGATGGCCGCGCCGATCGAGGTGGCGATGCGGCTGACCTCCTCGATGGTGGCGGTGATGCCGCCGATCGCATCGACAGCTTCCTTGGTGGCGCCCTGGATCTGGGCGATCTTGTCGCCGATCTCGCGGGTGGCTTCCGCGGTCTGGCTCGCCAGCGACTTCACCTCGGAAGCGACCACGGCAAAGCCGCGGCCGGCTTCGCCGGCGCGGGCGGCCTCGATGGTGGCGTTGAGCGCGAGCAGGTTGGTCTGCGCCGCGATGTTGGAGATCAGCTCGGCGACATGCTCGATCTGCTGGGCGCCGTCGGACAGCGCGCGCACGATGGTATCGGTGCGGCGGGCACTGTCCACCGCACGTCCCGTGACCTCGGCGGATTGGGCGACCTGGCGGCTGATCTCGGTGATGGAGGAGGAGAGCTCCTCGGCGGCAGCGGCGACGGTCTGGACGCGCTGGCTGGCTTCGGTGGCGGCCGAGCCGACCAATGCGGCGCGGCGATTGGTACCTTCGGCGGTCGATGACATCGACTTGGCCGTGGTCTCCAATTCACCGGAGCCGGAGGCCATCAGGCCGACGAGCTGGCCGACGGAGGCATCGAAACGGTCGGCAAGGGCGATCAGGGCCTCGCGCTTCTCCTGCTCGCTGCGGGCCTTGGCCGCGACCTGCTCGGCCTCCAGCGTGCGGGCCGTGAGCGCGGTCTGCCTGAGGATTTCGAGCGTCTCGGCCATGCGGCCGATCTCATCGCCGCGGTCGGTCTCCTCGACCGGCTTGTCGATGGCGCCTTCGGAAATCGCCTGCATGCGGCTCTTCTGACGGTCGAGCGCGCCGAGCACGTCGCGCGCGATCAGCCAGGACAGCGCCGCCATCAGCAGCATCAGGCCGATGCCGATGGCACCAAGCTCCAGCGTCAGGGCGCGCACGTCGGCGTCGATGTCGTCGACATAGAGGCCGTAGCTGATGACCACGTTCCAGGGCGCGAACTTGCGCGCGAACACGGTCTTGCGGACCGGCTCGGTCTGGCCGGGACGGGGATAGAGATAGGAGGTGACGCCGCCCTGCGCAGTCTCGCTGCCGGCCTTGATGATGGCGTCGGCGATCAGCACGCCGTTGGAATCCTTGGTGCCGGTGATCTTGCCTTCGAGCTGCTGATTGGCGCCGTTCACGACCAGGGAGCCGTCCGGATTGTAAACCACCGGATAGCCCTGGTTGCCGTTGAAGTTCATGCGGCGGCCGCGCTGGTGGAACAGGCTCTTGGCCTCGGCCGCCGTCAGCTTGCCGGCAGTCACTTCGTCCTGGAGCGCTTGGGCGTAGTTGTAGAGGAGCTCGACGGCGGTCCGCATCTGCTGGACGCGGTCCTCCATCATCCGGCTCTTGCTGAGCACGGCCGATACGCCGATGATGGCTGTGACCGTGAGAGCCGCAAGGCAGACCATGCTGGCAAGCTTGGTACGGATCTTCAGATGACTCAGCAGTTTCATCACAGCCCCTACGGAATGGTTGTTATTGCTCGCACCGGTAGCATGAAGTTCTTACCAATCATGAATGGAGGCATGCGGCGGCCTGCTGCGAGGACGGCGCAGGCGCGTGCGCAATCGTGCAGGCAAATCGCCTTGCCGATGGGCTCCAGTCCTTCCGGGAGAAGGGAATCGGTCTTGGGTTTTGGCAGCTAGACCGTCTGGACGGACCTGCAATGAATCGATTCGTTCATCGCATCATCATGTCTCTGCTGCTCGTCGCGGCCCTCGTTCTGATCTGGAACGTGCTGGGGACGCGCTGAGACGGCACCGGAGATCTGCCGGCGCCGTCGTCGTGCTTAGCGGATGAGATGTGCTTCAGCGGGGCGCGGATGCGCCCGCCGGTCCGGCGGCTATTTCTTGCCCATCGCTGCGTCGACGCTGACCGGGCCTCCGCCCGCCGCCGAGAGATACAGGCAGGCGAAGCAGAACAGGATCGCCAGGGTGCCGTTGTTCAGCAGCGGCAGGAACACCGGCGTCTCGCCCCTGAACATGTGGCCCATGAAATAGGCGAACGCCATTTCACCGGACAGGATGAAGGCCGACAGTCGCGAGAACAGGCCGATCATGAGCAGCCCGCCGAGCACCAGTTCGAGCGCGCCGGCCGCGCCGTAAAGCGACATCAGCTCGACCTTGGCGAACATCGGAACAGCCGGAAACTTGAACAGCTTGGCGACGCCGTACTGGAACAGCAACAGGCCGGTGATGAAGCGAAACAGGCTCAGGAGAACCGGTTGAAAGCGAGTGAGATAAGGAAAGTCCATTGGTTTGCCCTCCATCCAATGCTGGACCCAATGCTGCGACTTGGACCGCATTCGCTTCCGCCTCGCAAGCCACCCCGGATCAATTCAGCACTGACATTTTCGTCATGTCGGACAAAACACCGCAAGGCCCGCCGCCAGCGGCACGCGACCCTCTTTTTTGCACATGTTCGCCGCGCCTGGATCCGTAGGATCCCGGTGAAATCGGGGTGTGCAGGTTACGTCGGGGAGACCTACTCCCGCAAAGCAGGGACGACCAGGAACGGAATCATTCCGAGGATCACGCTCGCAAGTGCGAAGACGAGCAGGAGATCGTAGCCGTGCGTGGCATCGTGGATCAGGCCGCCGCTCCATGAGCCGAAGGCCGAGCCGAGGCCGCTGCCGATCGAGATCGTGCCGAAGATGGTGCCGACGCGTTCTCCGCGAAAGATCTTCATCGCGGTGGCGCTGATCAGCGGCCCGCGGGAGCCCATCATGCTGCCGAAGCAGATGACGAAGCCGGTGAGCAGAATGACGTTGGGATAGTACTGCAGCAGCCAGAGCAGAACGATGCCGAGAATCGAGATCGCGTAGCTGAGCAGCACCGACGGCCGGCGTCCGATCAGTCCGTCGAGCGCGGAGACGCCGAGCATGCCGAATACCAGCACGATTCCGGAGAAGCCCCAGGCGGTCGCAGCCTGGAGCGGCGGAAAGCCGGCGTCGATCAGATAGGCCACGATCTGCGCCGCGATCGCATACATGCCGACCGCGGTGAAGAAGAAGGTCGAGAACAGCGCCCAGAATGCGTGGTGGCGCATCGCGCTCGCGAGCGTCCAGCCGCTGTCGACGAAGTCAGGATCGCTCTTCTTGGCGATGTGCGGCGAGCCGGCCGCGAACATGCGCCAGGGCAGCAGCAGCAGCGGCACCAGCAGGGCGAGCGCGGCGAGGCCGAACAGCTGATAGGTCTCGCGCCAGCCGAGATGATCAATCAGGAGCTGCGAGGCCGGCAGCAAGGCCAGCACGCCGCCGCCCATCGCCGAATAGACCACCGCCATGGCGGTCGGCAGGCGTGGTCCGAACCAGCGGCCGAGCAGGATCGAATTGGGCACATTGCCGATGAAGCCAACGCCGATGCCGACGCAGATGCCGATCGAAAGCTGGAATTGCCAGAGCGCTTGCGCATGGCTCGCGATCAGAAAGGCCGAACCGAGCAGGAGCAAGCCGACCGCATAGACGAGCCGTGGCCCGGAATGATCGAACAGGCGCCCGACCAAGGGTGCGGTCAGCCCGCTGACGAGCCAGGTGAGGGAGTAGATCGAGACGGCCTGGGCGCGGTCCCAGCCCAGGCTTTCTGAGATCGGCTTGAGGAAGACCGTGAAGCTCTCGCTCAAGCCCCGACCAAGAACAGCCAGCGTGAAGCAGAGGCCGAGCACGACGAGTGCGGTGCGCACCGCGTCCCGCCCGGTGCTACCGATCCGTTCCTTGCTCGTTTCCGCTGTCGTTCCCGCTTTCGTTTCCCTGGGCGTGTTCTGGTCCATTGCCGTCAGGGAGCGCGCATCCGTGCGCCCTGACAAGCAGTGAAAAGCTCATACGCCTATGCAGGCTTGAGTAGCACGTGCTTCTTTTTGCCTAGTGAGACTTTGATAGCCCCGTCCTTGAGGTCCGCCGAAGTGAGCATTTTCATGATGCTATCGACCGTCTCGTCATTGATTTTCACGCCGCGGGAATCGATCAGGCGGCGAGCTTCGCCGTTCGATCGAACCAGTTTGGTGAGTTGAACCGCAATGAGAACCGATAGCCCCTCACCAAACAGGTACTTCTGCTCGTGTTCGGGTATTAGGACCGTAGGCAAAGTCTCCGCGGTTGCCCTTTCCTCGAAGGTGCGGCGCGCGGTCTCCGCGGCTTCGTTTGCGGCGTCGCGGCCGTGCAGCAGCGCGGTCGCTTCGGTTGCGAGCACCTTCTTGGCCTCGTTGATCTCCGAGCCGCCGAGCGCCTCGAGCTTCCTGATCTCGGCCATCGGCAGCGTCGTGAACAGTTTCAGGAACTTGCCGACGTCGGCGTCCTCGGTGTTGCGCCAGTATTGCCAGAAGTCGTAAGGGCTGAACTGGTCGGCGTTGAGCCACACCGCGCCTTGCGCGGTCTTGCCCATCTTGGCGCCCGAGGCGGTCGTCAGCAGCGGCGTCGTCAGCGCGAACAGCTGGTGGGTGCCCATGCGGCGGCCGAGGTCGACGCCCATGATGATGTTGCCCCACTGGTCCGAGCCCCCCATCTGGAGGCGGCAGCCGGTGCGCTTGGCCAGCTCGACGAAGTCGTAGGCCTGGCAGACCATGTAATTGAACTCGATGAAGCTCATCTCCTGCTCGCGCTCGAGGCGCAGCCGCACGGAATCCATGGTCAGCATGCGGTTGACCGAAAAGTGCCGGCCGACGTCGCGCAGCATCTCGATCCAGTTCAGCTTGGTCAGCCATTCCGCATTGTCGAGCATGACCGCGTCGCTCTTGCCCTCGCCGTAGCGGAGCACCTTGGCGAACACGCCGCGGATCGATTCCTTGTTGGCCTCGATCTCGGCGATGGTGCGCATCGCGCGCGTCTCGTCCTTGCCGGAGGGATCGCCCACCATGGTGGTGCCGCCGCCCATCAGCGTGATCGGCTTGTTGCCGGACTGCTGCAGCCAGTGCAGCATCATCATGGTCAGGTAATTGCCGATATGCAGCGAGCGGGCGGTGCAATCGTAGCCGACATAGGTGGTGGCCTCGCCCTTGGCGGCGAGCGCGTCCAGCCCCTCGAAATCGGAGCACTGATGGATGAATCCACGTTCCTGCAGGGTGTTGAGGAGATCCGATTTAAATGCAGTCATCTGTCGGCGTGCCTGACAATTCTTGGTTTACCGTTTTGAGGGCAATTTAAGGGTCTTCCGCGGGAACCCGGTTGGCCGCCCGCCACTTGGCGCGTTGGCATTATAAGATGTGTCCCCCTGGCACAAGATCGGCATGCCAGGGCGGGTTTCTTGAGGACGCTGGTCCATGATGTTGACGGCACTCGGTTTGATGAGCGGCACCTCGCTGGACGGGGTGGATGTCGCGCTGATCGAGACCGACGGAAAGCAGGTGAAGGCGTTCGGGCCGTCCGGTTACCGGCCCTACGGCCCGGCCGAGCGCAACCTGCTGCGCCAGGCCTTGAGCGAGGCCGTTCATCTGCAGCAGCGCGACGCCCGCCCGGGTATTCTGGGCGATGCCGAGCGTGCGGTGACGCAGGCCCATGCCGAGGCGGTCGCGGCCTTCCTCGCCCAGAACCGGATGAGGGCGGAGGACGTCGACATTGTCGGCTTCCACGGCCAGACCGTGCTGCACCGGCCCGAGAGACGGCTGACGGTGCAGATCGGCGATGGGCCGGCGCTGGCAAGGACCATCCATATTCCGGTGATGTATGACTTCCGCGCCGCCGACGTCGATGCTGGCGGGCAGGGCGCGCCGCTCGTGCCGGTCTACCACCGCGCGCTCGCCCATTCGCTGGAGCGCGAAGGGCCGGTCGTCGTGGTCAATATCGGCGGCGTCTCCAACATCACCTATATCGACGGCAACGACGCGTTGATCGCCTGCGACACCGGCCCCGGCAACGCGTTGCTGGACGATTTCATGTACCGCACCATGAACCAGGCATTCGATGCCGAAGGCAAATTCGCTGCGCTCGGCAAGGTGGATGATGCCTGGATTGCGCGGGCGCTGGAGCTGCGGTTCTTCGCAAGTCCGCCGCCGAAATCACTCGACCGCAACGATTTTGCGGCCCTGCGGCTCGGCGACGTGCTGCCTGCCGACGGGGCGGCGACGCTGACCGCCTTCACTGCGGCCGCGATTGCCCGAATCATTCCGCTGTTGCCGCGGCGGCCGCGCAGCTGGATCGTCTGCGGCGGCGGTGCCCGCAACCTCACCATGCTGCGGATGCTGCGGGAGCGGGTGGGCTCGGCCAGTGTCGAGGCGGCCGAAACGCTCGGCTGGGCCTCGGACGCGATCGAGGCGCAGGCCTTCGGCTTTCTCGCCGTCCGCGGCATGAAGGGCCTGCCACTGTCCTATCCGGCGACCACGGGCGTGCCGATGCCGATGACCGGCGGGGTGATCGCCAGGCCCTGATGATGACTGCCTGAGGATCACGCTCGGTTGATGCGAATGCATGGATCTTGACGAGTGGATGCAGATGCATCTATATTGGATGCAATTGCATCTAACCGCCGGGATCGTTGCCATGACATCGCCGCTTAATGCGCCCGCTTCACTGAAACTGATCAGCCACAAGCTTTGTCCCTACGTGCAGCGCGCTGTGATCGCGCTGAAGGAGAAGGGTGTGCCGTTCGAGCGGATCGACATCGATCTCGGCAACAAGCCCGACTGGTTCTTGAAGCTCTCGCCGCTCGGCAAGGTGCCGGTGCTGGTGGTGACGACGGAGCAGGGTGAGGTTGCGCTGTTCGAGAGCAACGTGATTTGCGAATACATCGAGGAAACCCAAGGCGGCGCGAAGCTGCATCCGGTCGACGCGCTGAAGCGGGCCGAGCACCGCGCCTGGATGGAGTTCGGCTCGGCGATCCTCGGCGACCTCTGGGGCTTGGAAACCACGACCGATCCGGCGATCTTCGAGAGCAAACGCCAGGCACTCGCGGCAAAATTCGCGCGGGTCGAGGCAGCGCTCGGCGCGGGCCCGTACTTCGCCGGCGAAGCGTTCAGTCTGGTCGATGCGGTGTTCGCACCTGTCTTCCGTTACTTCGATCTGTTCGACGAACTGACCGAGCACGGCATCTTCACGGATGCTCCGAAGGTCCGTGCATGGCGCGCAGAACTGGCGAAACGTCCAAGTGTCCGCACTGCTGTCGGCGAAGACTATCCGCAATTGTTGCGCGCCTTCCTCGTTCGCCACGACGCGCATCTGCTCAAGCTTGCGGCGTGAGCCATCCGATGTCGCAATCGCTTGCCTGGCTCATGCTGGTGATCGCGGGCCTGCTCGACGTCGGCTGGGCGATCACCATGAAATATGCCGAAGGCTACACGCGCGTCGGCTGGAGCATCGCCTCGCTCGTGCTGCTCGCTGCGTTCGTATTCCTGCTCGGGCGCGCCTTGAAGGTGCTCGAGGTCGGCGTCGCCTATTCGGTGTGGACCGGCATTGGCGCGGCCGGCACTTTCCTGATGGGCGTGGTGCTGTTCGGCGAGACCTTAAGCGCGATGAAGCTTGCCGGCATCGCGCTCGTCTTGATGGGGATCGTCGCGCTCAAGCTGGCTTGAGCCGCAGCCTTCACCGCACGTTGGCGAGGCGCATGTCGAGATAGGCCGTGATGGTTTCCATCAGCGGCTCGAGCTTGGAATCGAAGAAGTGGTTGGCGCCGGGGATGATCTGCTGATCGATCACGATGCCTTTCTGGGTCTTCAGCTTCTCCACCAGCGTGTTGACGTCCTTGGGCGGCACCACTGCATCCTTCTCGCCATGAACGATCAGGCCTGAGGACGGGCAGGGCGCGAGGAACGAGAAGTCGTAGAGGTTGGCCGGCGGCGCGATCGAGATGAAGCCCTCGACCTCGGGGCGGCGCATCAAGAGCTGCATGCCGATCCAGGCGCCGAAGGAGAAGCCGGCAACCCAGCAGGCGCGCGCCTCGGGATTGATGGTCTGCGCCCAATCGAGCGCGGCGGCCGCATCGGACAATTCGCCGGTGCCGTGGTCGAACGAGCCCTGGCTGCGGCCGACGCCGCGGAAGTTGAAGCGCAGCACCGAGAAGCCGCGATGGGCGAAGGCGTAGTAGCACTGGTACACGATCTGATGGTTCATCGTGCCGTGGAACTGCGGATGCGGATGCAGGATCATCGCAATCGGCGCGTTCTTCTGCTTGGCCGGGTGATAGCGGCCCTCGAGGCGGCCGGCAGGGCCGGTGAAAATGACTTCAGGCATCGATGATCTCTGATCTAAGTCCCTTGGAGGTGATCCCTGCGCAATCGTCCGATTGTGGCTCTCGCAGCGTTGCCGCCGACGAGAGCACGGATGAAGGGTGGAGAGGCGCGCCCTCGGATGATGCGAGTGGCGCGCAGGTGAACTGACGCGCGCTTCTAACACAAGGCCAGGGTCAAAAAGCAAGCTTCTTCGACATCTCTCAATCAGCTCAAGAGCTTAGCCGGTCATTGCAATGTCATCTCGGGCTTGCCTCCCGCGACCCGGACCCGCCTGAATCGACCGAAGCGCGGCAACAGCCGGCCGTCCTGCCGAAGGGCGCTATCCAACTCATTGAAATCACGATTGTTTAGGGGGCGCCTGGGGTGATTCCCGCTGGCGCGGTTCGGCTTCCGAGCGAGGCGACCGCCGGCCGGTAGCGCCGGCTGCCGCCGAGCGTCTGGCCGTTGTCGAAGGCGAGCTCGAAATCCCCTGATGGCTTGAGGTCCACGCCGCGCACCCGGTCGAGATTGGCGAGCTTGGTCCGGTGGACACGAACGATGGAAAAGCGCGCCAGTTCGCTTTCCGCCGCCGCCAGCGTGCCCCGTATGAGGTGCTGGGTGCCGTCGGCGAGGCTGTATTCGATGTAATTGCCGGCTGACGCGACCCAGAGGATATCGCGCGGCACCACGCGAATGCGGCTGGTGCCGTCGCGCAGCCAGATCAGATCGGGGGACGATGGCTGCGGCGGGGTGGGCGGCGCCGACGGTGCGACTGCCGCGCTCTTCAGCTCACGCCGGCTTTCGAGCAGCCAGATCGTGGCGGCGATCAGGGCAAAGGCCACGGCGTCTTTGCGGAATTCGTACAGGACCGTCGCGAGCGAGAAACGGAAATCGTAGGCGCCGCCGGCGAGCCAGAGCGCGAGCTTCCGCACCCAGACCATCCCGGTGATGTGGAGGGTGGAGAAGCCGAGCAGGGCGATCGCCCCGATGGCCGCCTGGGCGGCGAGGCCGGCTGTCCGGCGCATGCGGCGGACCGCCAAGACCAGGATCGGCAGCAACAGCAGGATGACGGCGATGCTCGACATCTCCCAGAAAAGCCGCCGGCCGATGTCGTAGCTGTCGCCGCGCCAGGCCGCGTCCTGGGCGAACGAAAACGCATTGACTACTCCGATCACGAGCGCGACGGCCGCGATCGCTGCGAACATCATCCGATCGCCGCCGCTGATCCCGAAAGACCCGCGACTCGTCCCAGCCGCTGGCGGCTCATCCCCTCGTGTCCGATTCTGATCCCAAACCGGCTCGACGCGCGCCGCAGGCGGAGCATTTTCGGTGTCAGCCATTTCCGATGTCAGCCCTGGTCCCAAAACCGCGTTTGTCGTCCCGTCAAGGAGCAGAAGACCATGACAACACCACAGCAATCCCAAAGCTCTGAAAGGCGTATCGACCTGGATTGGGTGCGGATTTTAGCCTTCGCGCTGCTCATCTTCTACCACGTCGGCATGCTCTACGTGTCCTGGGGATTTCACATCAAGAGCGCGCACCGGCTGACGTGGCTGGAACCGGTGATGCTCTTCCTCAACCCATGGCGGCTGTCGCTGCTGTTCCTGGTGTCAGGGGTTGCCACCCGCTTCATGCTCGGCAAGTCCAGCCTCGCCTCGCTTGCTGGCGCGCGATCGACGCGGCTCCTGATCCCGCTGATCTTCGGCATGCTCGTGATCGTGCCGCCGCAGGCCTATCTCCAGATCGTCGAAAGCCTCGGCTACCCCGCGGGCTTCTTCGATTTCTACGCCAGGCACTACTTTGCCTTCGGCGCGCAGTTTTGTCCGAAGCCGTGCATCGTGTTGCCGACCTGGAACCACCTCTGGTTCGTGGTCTATCTGTGGGTCTACACCATGGCGTTGATCGGCGTGCTCGCGTTATGGCCGGCCGGCGCTGACTGGCTTGGCCGAAAGTTGGCTCGTGCGCTCACCGGCCCATGGCTCCTGATCGCGCCCTGCCTGCTGTATGCGGCCTGGCGCCTGGTGCTGTTCCCGGCTTTCCCGTCGACACACGCGCTGTTTGGCGACTGGTACAACCACGCGGACCACGCCACGGCCTTCCTGATCGGTTTCCTGCTGGCCAAGCAGGAGGGGATCTGGCGCGAACTCGAACGCCTGCGCTGGGCGGCCCTGCTGGCGGCGGGCGCCTGCTTCGCTGGCTTCATCCTGGTACGCGCCGGCCTGTTTGCGCCGTCGCCCATGCTGAAGTGGTTCGCCGCCTCGGCCTATGGCTGTTATCAATGGCTCGCGATCGCCGTCGTGCTGGGCTTTGCGCGGCGCACCTTCACAGCCGACAGCCCGGCGCGGCGCTACCTGACCGATGCGATCTTCCCGTACTACATCGTGCATCAGACCGGGATCATCGTGATCGCGCATCAATTGCATGGCAGCGGTCTGTCGGCCGGGATCGAAGCGTCCATTGTCATCGCCGGGACCGCGCTCACATGTGTGGCGACCTATGAGATCGTCCGGCGCGTTGCCTGGCTGCGGCCGCTGTTCGGATTGCGGGCGGTGCCGCGAAGCGTTGCAAGGATGGAGCAGCATCAACCGGCCTGACGAGTGCACGCCGTCCGATTGGCCGGACGACAAAAGGTGCTAAGAGGGCGAGATGCCGAACCGTGTCTATCTCGACTGGAATGCGACCACGCCGCTGCGCCCCGAGGCGCGGGCGGCGATGGTCGCGGCCTTCGACCTGGTCGGCAATCCATCCTCGGTCCATGCCGAGGGGCGGGAGGCGCGTCGGTTGGTCGAAGAAGCCCGCGCGACGCTTGCGGCCACGGTCGGGGTGCAGCCGCGCAATGTCGTCTTCACCTCCGCTGGAACCGAGGCCAATGCGCTAGCGCTCTCGCCGGGTTTGCGGGGCCCGTCCGGCGGACCCGTCGAGCGGCTACTGGTCTCGGCGGTCGAGCACGCCTCGGTGCTATCAGGCGGCCGGTTCCCGGCGGACAAGATCGAGCTGATCCAAGTCACGCGCTCTGGCGTGGTCGACCTCGATCATCTGAAGGCGCTGCTGAAGGGCGGCCCGCCGGCCTTGGTCTCGATCATGGCCGCCAACAACGAGACCGGCGCCCTTCAGCCCGTCACGGAGGCTGCAACCATCGCCCACGAGGCCGGCGGCCTGCTGCATGTCGATGCGATCCAGGCGATGGGCAAAATCCCGTTCGATATCAATTCGGTAGGCGCAGACCTTGCGACCTTTTCTGCGCACAAGATCGGCGGGCCCAAGGGGGTCGGCGCCCTGGCGATGACTGAGGGGATAGGCGGGCTGGAGCCGGTGCTGCGGGGCGGGGGGCAAGAGCAGAGCCGCCGGGCTGGAACCGAGAACATTGCCGGGATCGCCGGCTTTGGCGCGGCGGTGAAGGCTGCGCTTCAGGCTCTGCCGGAGGATGTGAAGCGTATGGCAAGTCTCAGAGATCGCTTGGAAAATGGCCTTCGTGACATTCCCGGGACGACAGTCTTTGCAAAAGACGTGGCGCGGTTGCCAAATACCGTGCTTTTCACGGCGCCGGGTTTGAAGGCCGAAACCGCCGTGATCGGCTTCGATCTGGAGGGCATCGCGGTCTCTTCCGGCTCCGCCTGCTCCTCCGGAAAGGTCCAGCCGTCTCACGTCCTATCGGCGATGGGCTATGATCCCGCGGTGGCCCAGGGAGCGGTGCGTCTCAGTCTGGGCTGGTCCACGGAACCGGATGACATCAATAGGGCGTTAGAGGCTTGGCGAAAGCTTGGTAATACCCTACTTAAGGGTTGAGCGATGAAACACGGCTTGAACGGTTCTAAGCCCGTGCTTTCCGCAGAGAAATATCGTAATACTCGTCCGACTTTGATCCACCGCGGTCCTTGAAACCGCGAGCGGAGGATGGAATGCCAGCCGTACAAGAGACGGTCGAGCGCGTGAAGCGCATCGACGTCGACCAGTATCGTTATGGGTTTGAGACCCTGATCGAGTCCGACAAGGCCCCCAAGGGTTTGTCGGAAGAGACCGTCAAGTTCATCTCCGAGAAGAAGAACGAGCCCGCCTGGATGCTGCAGTGGCGGCTGGAAGCCTATCGGCGCTGGCTGACCATGCAGGAGCCGACCTGGGCCCGCGTCGATTATCCCAAAATCGACTTCCAGGACCTCTATTATTACGCGGCGCCCAAGCCGAAGAAGACCGTCTCCTCGCTCGACGAGATCGATCCGGAGATCCTGAAGACCTACGAGAAGCTCGGCATCCCCTTGCGGGAAGTCGCCATGCTCGAAGGTGTCGAACCTAAGCCCGGCGAGGAAGATCCGGCCCGCCGCAAGATCGCGGTCGATGCAGTGTTCGATTCGGTCTCGGTTGCGACCACGTTCAAGGCTGAGCTGAAGAAGGCCGGCGTGATCTTCATGCCGATCTCGGAAGCGATCCGCGAGCATCCTGAGTTGGTGCAGAAATATCTGGGATCGGTGGTTCCGACCTCGGACAATTTCTATGCGACGCTGAATTCGGCGGTGTTCTCCGACGGCTCGTTCGTTTACGTGCCGCCCGGCGTGCGCTGCCCGATGGAACTGTCGACCTATTTCCGCATCAACGAGCGCAATACCGGCCAGTTCGAGCGCACGCTGATCATCGCCGACAAGGGCTCCTACGTCTCCTATCTCGAAGGCTGCACCGCGCCGCAGCGCGACGAGAACCAGCTGCATGCAGCCGTGGTTGAGCTCGTCGCCCTCGACGACGCCGAGATCAAATACTCGACGGTGCAGAACTGGTATCCCGGCAATTCCGAAGGCAAGGGCGGCATCTACAATTTCGTCACCAAGCGTGGCGACTGCCGCGGCGCCAATTCCAAGATCTCCTGGACCCAGGTCGAGACCGGCTCCGCGATCACCTGGAAATATCCGAGCTGCATCCTGCGCGGTGACAATTCCCGCGGCGAGTTCTACTCGATCGCGATCTCGAACGGTTACCAGCAGGTCGATTCGGGCACCAAGATGATCCATCTCGGCAAGAACACGTCGAGCCGCATCATCTCCAAGGGCATCGCCGCCGGCAAGTCGCAGAACACCTATCGCGGTCTCGTCACCGCGCACCGCAAGGCGACTGGCGCGCGCAACTTCACCGCCTGCGACTCGCTGCTCATCGGCGACAAATGCGGTGCGCACACCGTGCCGTACATCGAGGCGAAGAACTCGTCGGCGACGTTCGAGCACGAGGCGACGACCTCGAAGATCTCCGAGGACGTGCTGTTCTACTGCATCCAGCGCGGGCTCAGCCAGGAAGAAGCGGTCGGCCTCGTCGTCAACGGCTTCGTCAAGGACGTGCTGCAGCAGCTGCCGATGGAATTCGCGGTGGAAGCGCAGAAGCTGATCTCGATCTCGCTCGAAGGATCGGTCGGCTAGCTCGGACCTCATCCTGAGGAGGCCGCGCACGCGGCCGTCTCGAAGGATGGATACCGGAAAGATTGGTGGCCTCAATCCTTCGAGAAGCGCCTGCGGCGCTCCTCAGGATGAGGGGATAGATGGAAAAAACATTATGGCTTTGCTTGAAGTGAAAGACCTCAAGGTTCGTGTCGAGGAGCGTGAGATCCTCCACGGGCTGACGTTGACCGTGAACGAGGGCGAGGTGCACGCGATCATGGGGCCGAACGGCTCCGGCAAGTCGACGCTCTCGCACGTCATCGCCGGCAAGCCCGGCTACGAGGTCACCGACGGCCAGATCCTGTTCAGGGGCGAGGACCTGCTGGAGATGGATCCCGACGAGCGCGCCGCCAAGGGCGTGTTCTTGGCGTTCCAGTATCCGGTCGAGATTCCCGGCGTCACCACCATGAATTTCCTGCGGACGGCGCTGAACGCGCAGCGCAAGGCGCGCGGCGAGAGCGAGCTGATGGTGCCGGACTTCCTGAAGAAGGTCCGCGAGGTCTCGAAGTCGTTGAACATCCCGCAGGACATGCTCAAGCGCGGCGTCAATGTCGGCTTCTCCGGTGGCGAGAAGAAGCGCAACGAGGTGCTGCAGATGGCGCTGTTCGAGCCGAGCCTGTGCATCCTCGACGAGATGGATTCCGGCCTCGACATCGACGCGCTGCGCATCGCGGCCGACGGCGTCAACGCACTGCGCTCGCCGGGGCGCGCGATGGTCGTCATCACCCATTATCAGCGGCTGCTCAACTACATCGTGCCCGACGTCGTGCACGTGATGTCCAGGGGCCGCGTCGTGAAGAGCGGCGGCAAGGAACTGGCGCTGGAGCTGGAAGCCTCCGGTTATGCCCAGTTCGAGGATGCCGCGTAAGGAATTCTTAAGATGAACGTTGCTGTGGCAAAGACCGGGAGCGGCCGCGCGGTGAGCGATCTCTTCGCCAGCGCCGAAGGCCGCCTGCCGGGTTCGCCTGATGTGGCAGCAGTGCGCCGCGAGGCATTCGAGACCTATGAGCGTCTCGGTCTGCCGCACCGCCGGATCGAGGAATGGAAATACACCGACCTGCGCGCGCTGGTCGGCGAGGTGCTGCCGCTGGCCGCCGTGCCCGATGCGACCGCGCTGAAGCGCGCTGCGGACGCGGTCAAGGCGCATGCAATCGCGGGCGCCTACAAGCTGGTGCTGGTCGATGGCGTGTTCGCGGCCGAGCTTTCAGACGTGAAGGCGCTTGCGTCCGAGGTCAGCTTCAAGACTCTGCGCGAGACGCTGGATAAGGATGCCGGTCTCCTCAAGACCGCGTCCACCGATGCCGTGATCGCGGTCAACGCGGCGCTGGCGACCGACGGCGTGGTGCTGTCGATCGCGGATGGAACGCAGCTCTCTGCGCCGGTCCAGATCATCCATGTTGCGACCGCCGCATCGGCCTCGGCTTTCACCCGCTCGCAGGTGGCGATCGGGAAGGGCGCCCGCGCCACCATCATCGAGAGCTTCGTCGCCGCCGGCGCTGCGGCCTACCAGGTCAACGACGCCGTCATCGTCTCGGTCGGCGACGACGCCGACGTCGCGCATATCCGCCTGATGGACGATGCGGCCGATGCGGTGAACATCACCTCGCAGTTCGTCACCGTCGGCGCCAACACCAAGCTGAACGTCTTCAACATGACCAGCGGCGCTGCGGTCAGCCGCCTGCAGGGCTTCATTACGCTGGCGGGCGAGGGCAGCGAGCTCTCGGTCAACGGCGTCAACCTCCTGAAGAAGACCGAGCATGGCGACACCACACTGGTGGTCGACCATGCCGTGCCGAACTGCGTCAGCCGCGAGATCTTCCGCGCGGTGATCGACGACCGCGCCCATTCGGTGTTCCAGGGCCGCATCATTGTCCGTCCCGACGCGCAGAAGACCGACGGCAAGATGATGACGCGCGCGCTGCTGCTCTCGGACGAGGCCGAGGCCGACAACAAGCCCGAGCTCGAGATTTTTGCCGACGACGTCTCCTGCGGCCACGGCGCCACCGCCGGCGCGCTCGACGACAGCCTGCTGTTCTACCTGAAGGCCCGTGGCCTGCCGGAGAAGCAGGCCCAGGCGCTGCTGATCCAGGCCTTTGTCGGCGAGGCGATCGAGCAGATCGCCGATGATACTTTGCGCGAGCACGTGATCGGCATCGCCGAGCGCTGGCTGGAGCGGCGGTCATGAGCACGCATCCGGCGGTCAAGAACGGCGCCTATGACGTTGCGCGCGTGCGCCAGGATTTTCCGGCGCTCGCCATGCAGGTCTACGGCAAGCCGCTCGTCTATCTCGACAACGCCGCCTCGGCGCAAAAGCCGAGCGCTGTGCTCGACCGGATGACGCAGGCCTATACGTCCGAATACGCCAACGTGCATCGCGGCCTGCACTACCTCGCCAATGCGGCGACGGAGGCCTATGAGGGCGCGCGGGCAAAAGTTGCGCAGTTCGTCAACGCCCGTCGGACAGAGGAAATCATCTTCACCCGCAACGTCACCGAGGCGATCAACCTCGTGGCGTCGTCCTGGGGCGAGCCGAACATCAAGCAAGGCGACGAGATCGTCCTCTCGATTATGGAGCACCATTCCAACATCGTGCCCTGGCATTTCCTCAGGGAACGCCATGGCGCAGTGATTAAGTGGGCGCCCGTTGATGATGAGGGCAATTTCCTGATCGACGAGTTCGAGAAGCTGCTCACGCCGAAGACCAAGCTTGTCGCCATCACCCAGATGTCGAACGCGCTCGGAACGTTCGTTCCGATCAAGGAGGTGGTGCGGCTGGCCCATGATCGCGGCATTCCGGTACTGGTCGACGGTGCGCAAGGCGCGGTGCATCTGCCCGTCGACGTGCAGGATCTCGACTGCGATTTCTACGCGTTCACCGGCCACAAGATCTACGGCCCGACCGGCATCGGCGCGCTCTATGCCAAGCATGAGCACCTCGTCGCGATGCGGCCCTTCAACGGCGGCGGCGAGATGATCCGCGAGGTTGCGAAGGACTGGGTCACCTATGGCGATCCGCCGCACAAGTTCGAAGCCGGCACCCCGCCCATCGTCGAGGCGGTCGGCCTTGGCGCTGCCATCGACTACGTCAACTCGATCGGCAAGGAACGCATCGCCGCCTACGAGGCCGACCTCACCGCCTACGCCCAGGAGCGCCTGCGCGAGATCAACTCGCTGCGGCTGATCGGCACGGCGCGGGGCAAGGGCCCCGTGATTTCCTTCGAGCTCAAGGGCGCGCACGCCCACGATGTCGCCACCGTGATCGACCGCCAGGGCATCGCGGTGCGCGCCGGCACCCATTGCGTCATGCCGCTTTTAGAGCGGTTCAACGTGACGGCGACATGCCGGGCCTCGTTCGGCATGTATAATACGCGGGAAGAAGTCGATCATCTGGCACAGGCGCTGCTGAAGGCGCGGGATTTGTTTGCATGAGTGACACGGCCGAAATCAAAGCCAATCCGATGGAGACCCATTCGGCGTTGCCGCCGGAGGAGACCGAGCGGCTGACCCGCGAGATCATCGCCGGGCTCAAGACCGTGTTCGACCCGGAAATCCCCGCCGACATCTACGAGCTCGGCCTGATCTACAAGGTCGAGATCAAGGACGACCGCTCCGTCGACGTGCAGATGACACTGACAACGCCGAACTGTCCGGCCGCCGGCGAGCTGCCGACCATGGTCGAGAACGCGGTGGCGAGCGTGCCCGGTGTCGGCGTGGTCGACGTCAAGGTCGTCTGGGAGCCGCCGTGGTCGCCGGAACGCATGAGCGACGAGGCCCGCCTCGTGCTGAACATGTGGTGACGGTCTCGGCCCGCATTGAATTCGCTCCGCAACGGACCACATAGACAACATGACCCAGATTTCGTCAGGCTCGACACCAGCATCCACTCCGAAGCCGCGGCGGCCGC
Source organism: Bradyrhizobium sp. CCBAU 45321 (assembly GCF_028128975.1). Lineage (NCBI taxonomy): Bacteria > Pseudomonadati > Pseudomonadota > Alphaproteobacteria > Hyphomicrobiales > Nitrobacteraceae > Bradyrhizobium > Bradyrhizobium sp. CCBAU 45321. The sequence continues at coordinate 77,601 of NZ_LFKZ01000131.1, read as the reverse complement.
GCCCGCAGGTGATGCGGCTGACGGACGCCGCTGCCCAGCGCATCACCGAGCTGACCCAGCGTGCGGACTCGGAAATCGTGGGCTTGCGCGTCGGCGTGAAGAACGGCGGCTGCGCGGGCCAGTCCTACACGGTCGAATACGCCCACGACATCCGCCCGACCGACGAGGTCGTCGAGGACAAGGGCGTCAAGATCCTGGTCGATCCCAAGGCCGTGCTGTTCCTGCTCGGCACCGAGATGGACTACAAGGCCGACAAGATGCAGGCCCAGTTCGTCTTCAACAATCCCAACCAGGTCTCCGCCTGCGGTTGCGGCGAATCGGTCGAGCTGCGGCCGGCAAAGATCGACGGGTAATTTCGGCCTACGCTCTGCTCTCTTGTCCCGGACGCGCTGCAGCGCGCTTGCGCTGCTGCGCAGAGCCGGGATCCACGCTATACTTTCCGTCGCAGAGGGCTGGGCCCCGGCTCTGCAGCGCACCGTTACACGCTGCGCTGCGTCCGGGGCACGAGAGAGCGTCAGCATGGACCGCGAATTCCTGATCGACCTGTTCGTTGATTTCGGCCCGGTCACCATCCGGAAAATGTTCTCCGGCTACGGCATCTCCGCCGACGGCGTCAATTTCGCGCTGTCACTGCGCGCCGGCCTGTTCTTTCGCGCCGACGAGACGACCATTCCCGACTTCGAAGCCGAAGGCTCAAAGCCGTTCCAGTATTCGACCCGCGCCAAGACCGTGGTTGTGAATTCCTACTGGGAGCTGCCGGCGCGTCTGTTCGACGATTCCCAGGAGCTTGCGCAATGGGCGAGGGCGGCGCTCACTGCCGCGCAGCGCGCCAAGGTGAAGAAACGACCGAAGGCGAAGAAGGCGGCGAGGAAGAAGCCCGTTGCAAAGAAGCGGGCGGCCAAGAAAACGGCGCGTAAGGCGGGTCGCCGTAGCTCATAACGCGACGGCGGAAGCTCGCCCGTTGTTGAGGCCAAGTTCTCGCTCCCTTGTCACCGTCATTCCGGGGCGCGGCATAGCCGCGAGCCCGGAATCCATAACCACCGTCGTGAGTATGGATTCCGGGCTCGCACCAAGAGGTGCGCCCCGGAATGACGGCGGTAGATGAATTTGGCGCTACGCCACCCGGCTGTGGCTCTCGATCGCGAATTCCGGATCGGCTTCGCAGATCACGCGGTTGCGGCCGTTGCGCTTGGCGGCGTAGAGGCAGGCGTCGGCGCGCTCGATCAGCGCGTCGGTGTCGTCGCCCTCCCTGAGCATGGAGACGCCCACGGAGATGGTGACGCGGCCGAGGATTTCGCCGGTCGATTTCTTCTTCAATTCCTTGGCCATCACGGCGCGGCGAATGTGATCGGCCACCGTCAGTGCCTGGCGCATCGCGGTGTTGGGGAGAACGACCGCGAATTCCTCGCCGCCGTAGCGCGCGGTGATGTCCTGGCCCTTGATGGTCTGCTTCAGCGAAAGGCCGACGAGCCGCAGCACCTGGTCGCCGGTGAGATGGCCGTAGGAATCGTTGAACGACTTGAAGTGATCGATGTCGAACAGCAGCAGCGACAGCGGCTCGCCCGAGGCGAGCGCGCTCTGCACCGCCATGCCGATCATGCGGTCGAAATATTTGCGATTTCCCAGGCCCGTGAGCGGATCGGTCAGGCTTTCGGCGCGGATCGCCTCCAGGCTCTGCTGAAGATTGCTGATCTCGTTCTTCGACAGCGTCAGCCGGTCTTCCAGCGCCTTGTTGGTCTCGCGCATCTCGCTGGTGGAGCGCAGCAGCGCCTCGACGATCGCTTTGACCTGGTCGCGGTTCTCGGCCGACGACAGTTTCTCGGTCGCATCCGACAGACTGGTATCGTAGGCCCCGGTCATGCCGAGCGCCTCGCCCAACACCTTCACCACGTCGTCGATCTCGCCGACGACGCGCGCGCCGACCTTGTCGATGCGGTCGGTAGTCTTGATGTGGGAGAGATAGGTCTCGTAGATCTGCTCGAGATCGGCCTCGGTCAGCTTGCCGCTGCGCGCCAGCGTCTCATTGATGATCTTATTGAGCGGTGCGTTGTAGCCGGTGGCGTAGACGTACCAGATCTCGTAATTGCGGGGAATGGCCGTCTGTCGAAGCGATCGGATCTGACCGAGCGCCACCTCGGCGAACGCCAGCGTGCGTTCGTGTTCGTCGAGTACCTTGATCACTGAACATCCCCACAGCGGCCGACGCGCCATCGACCGCAGCAATCCTTAAATTATGTTCGTAGGCTAACGGACGATCGTGAACGCCCCGTAAATATACGTTCACGGGGCATCCAAAAAATTGCAGTTCGAGGATTTTCAACCGAAATCTGGCGCGCCAGCGCGCTTCAGGCGCCGGCGGGGGAGCGCACCGGCCGCAGAAGAAACGCCGGCAGATGCGAGTGATCGCCCGGCTCGCTGTCGATCTCGCGCTGGCGGCGCGGCTCGGGACGGCCGATCGAGGGCACATGCGACGAATTCGCTTGCGGGCGCGCACCATTGCGCGGCTCGGATGATTGCCTGGCTTCGCGCGGAGGCCGTGCCTCGCGTGCCGGCCTCGCCTCGGGAGCCGCCCGTGCCTCGCCACGCGCCTCGCGCGGCTCGTGGCTGCGTTCGCGGTCATGACCGCGCCGCTCGCCGCGCTGCGGCTTGCCGCGTCCGCCGCGTGAACGCTCGCGGCCGCGCTGCTCGCGCGGACGCTCGCCTTGTTCGCCCGCTTCGGCGTGGACGTCATAGTCGCCTTCGGCGCGCGGAATGCTCTGGCCGATCAGCTTCTCGATTGCCGCCATCGACTTCTGGTCGAGCGGTGTCACGATCGAGATCGCGGTGCCGGTTCGGCCGGCGCGGCCGGTGCGGCCGATGCGGTGGACGTAATCGTCGGCGTGGTGGGGAACGTCGAAATTGAAGACGTGGCTGACCTCGGGAATGTCAAGACCGCGGGCGGCGACGTCGGAGGCGACGAGGAGGGGCAGCTCACCCTTGCGGAACTGGTCGAGCGCGGCCATGCGGGCCGGCTGGTCCATGTCGCCGTGCAGGGCGCCGACGCTGAAGCCGTGCTTCTGCAGCGATTTGTGAACGATCGCGACCTCGCGCTTGCGATTGCAGAAGATGATCGCGTTCTTGAGGTCCTTAGCCTCGCGTAGCAAACGGCGGAGCAATTCGCGCTTCTCGTGCGCCTCGCGGCCGGCGGGCACCTGGGCTTGCGTCACGGTGACGGCGGTCGTGGCGGGCCTGGAGACCTCGACCTTCTGCGGATTGTGCAGGAAGGCTTCGGTGATGCGCCGGATTTCCGGCGGCATGGTCGCGGTGAAGAACAGGGTCTGCCGCGTGAAGGGGACGAGCTTGCAGATGCGCTCGATGTCGGGGATGAAGCCCATGTCCAGCATGCGGTCGGCTTCGTCGATGACGAGCAGTTCGACGCCGGTGAGCAACAGGCCGCCGCGCTCGGTATGGTCGAGCAGCCGGCCGGGGGTGGCGATCAGCACGTCGACACCGCGCATCAGCTTGGCATCCTGGTCGCCGAAGGAGACGCCGCCGATCAGGAGGGCGACGTTGAGCTTCTGGCCGGCGCCGTAGCGGTCGAAGTTTTCCTTCACCTGGGCCGCGAGCTCGCGGGTTGGCTCGAGGATCAGCGTGCGCGGCATGCGCGCCCGGGCGCGGCCCTTTTCGAGGATGGTGAGCATCGGCAGCACGAAGGCCGCGGTCTTGCCGGTGCCGGTCTGGGCGATGCCGAGCACGTCCTTGCGTGCGAGGACGTGGGGGATCGCCTGTTCCTGAATGGGGGTGGGGGTGGTGTAACCGGTGGCCGCCACTGCGGCGAGGACTTTTTCGGACAGTCCGAGATCTGAAAAGGACATTGAGCCTCTGGTCGAAACCGCCGTTCGGAATCGAGGGTAATAAGGCTGTCGCGTTCCACCCCGAAACGGCGCGCTCTCGAAGAAGCTGGGGGTGCTGACTCACGCGGACAAAGCGCAAGGCTCAGGAATCGCTCTTCGATCTGAGCCGCGTCGACCCGGAACATAGGCGGGAATTGGCCAAAGTCAATGGAGCGGGCGCGGGAAGAGCCTAAAAAGCCTGAGGTTTTTGCCCAAATCACGGGCGCGGCTGGGGTTTTCCCCCGAGCCCCTCCGCCTAGCCGCAACCGCCAAGACAGCAGCTAAGGCCCGTCCGAGCCTTTTGCCCGGAAATCACCTGGGGCCATGCCATAAGCGGCGTTGAACACCCGGTAATAGGTCGCCAGGCTCTCGAAGCCGCACGACGACGCGATGTCGGCGATCAGCCGTTCCGGCGCCTCGCGCAGCAGGCGGCGGCTCTGTTTCAGGCGCTCGTCGGTCACCGTCTGGGAAAAGCTCTTCTCCGCCATCTCGAACAGCATGTGCAGGTGACGAACGGAGACGCCGAGCAGGTCGGCCACCATGGCCGGCGCAAGATTGGGGTCCTGAAGGTGGCGCGCGATCAGCCGCCGGGCTTGCGAGAGGCGGGCGGTCCGCAGTGCCTCCTGTCCTCGCCGGCTTCCGGGCCGCACGATGCCGCGCTCGATCAGCGCCAGGTGCGCCAACGCCTGGACCAACGAGGTCTGGACGGCAGAGGCCGTATCGTCCGCGGCGATTTCGCCGAGATCGGCGAAGCAGGCCGCGAGCAGGGGCGCCAGGGCCAGATCGTTGAAGGTCCGGGGCGCCAGCTCGCGCATGCGCTTGTCCTGTACCGGGATGTGGCTCACGGGGATCTTGAGGATCCGCAGGTGGAAGCCCCCGGTGCCCAGCGGGGCGGTGCGGTACGGCAGGTCGGTATGGCTGGTGGCGAAGCTGCCATTGGCAATGGCAAAGTCGCTTGCGCGCATGCCGCCGAACCAGCCGCCGCTGCCGAGCTGCTGATAGACGCAGATCGCCTCACCCGGGGCATAGGCGATGTCCGACGCGCTGCGCTCGACCGCGTAGGGCGAGGCCTTCAGCTCGACGAGGCCGGCGCCGCCCAGCTTACGCAGCGAGAATTCGCCGAAGAAGTCCGCGCGCCGTTCGCGCGCGAGCTCGGCGGTGACGCCGAACAACCCCTTGGCGCGCACCTCGCGCCAATAGTCGAAGCGATCCTTCGGGTCGACCTCGTCCGTACACCAGTGCAACACGGCAGCCCCTCGCTTCCGGCGAAATTGTCCAAAGGAAACAGATTCCAGCGGAATCGGCCATAGTCGGATCGTACAATCGGAGCCCCGGGGTCCTTGAACCGTCGTCAGGTCTGGGCCGACTATCACACAGCGGCAGGGGGTCCCATGAACTGCCGTTCGAAGATCGGCGGCAGGGCCGGTTCTGCAACGGGAAATTTTGCGATGACGCGTCGGCTTTTCAGAATTCTGGCGGCCCTTGGCCTCGCGGCGGGCCTGAGCGGATTCGCAGTGCCCGCCTGTGCCGAGAAGCGCGTCGCGCTGGTCGTCGGCAACAACGATTACAGGAACGTGCCGAAGCTGCTCAAGGCGGTCAACGACGCCCGCACCATGGGCGACACGCTGAGGCAGCTCGGCTTCTCGGTGATGGTCGCCGAGAACCAGAGCCGGCAGCAATTCTCCGAGACGCTGCTCGCCTTCGACAAGGCCATCGAGCCCGGCGACACCGCGTTCTTCTTCTATGCCGGCCACGGCTTCGAGATCGCGGGCCAGAACTATCTGCTGCCGACCGACGTGCCCGTAGCGACCGAAGGGCAGGAGGAGCTGGTGCGTGACGCCTCGATCCTGGCCGACCGCATCGTCGAGCGGCTGCAGAACAAGAAGGCGCGGACCTCGATCCTGGTGTTCGACGCCTGCCGCAACAATCCGTTCGAGCGCAAGGGCACCCGTGCGGTCGCCGGCGCCGGCGGTCTCGCACCGATGACCCAGCTGCCCGAGGGCGTGTTCTCGGTGTTCTCCGCGGGTCCCCGCCAGACCGCGCTCGATCGGCTCTCCAATGACGACGCCAATCCAAACTCAGTGTTTACGCGCACCTTCGCCAAGGAGCTGCTCAAGCCCGGCGAGAATCTGGTGCAGGTGGCGCAGCGTACCCGCCGTGCCGTCAGCGAGCTCGCCGACACCGTGAAGCACAGGCAGGTGCCCGTCTATTTCGACCAGATGGTCGACGATGTCTTCCTCAGCGGCCTCGCCAAGGACATCGCCGCGCGTTCGGACGATCCGCCGCCCACGAAGCTTGCGGCTCTGCCGCCGGTGTCGGTGCCGCAGATGCCCAAGGAGGAGACCCTCAACGCGCCGATCGCGAGCTTCTCGCGTCACAATGGCGGCTGGAGCGTGACCTTCTCTTTCGCCGATCCGACGCTCGGCATTTCCTGGCGCATGGCCGGCGCGGGCGATTTCCGCGAGACCGGCTTCATCGACACACTCGATCCGCGCACCCGCAAGCGGATGCCGAACTCGTCGATCGAGCTGCCGCCGGATGCGCAGGCCGGGACCATCGAGGTCCGCTATGTCGATCAGTCCGGCGACATGCAGGGCCCGTTCCCGATTAGGTTCGATCCCGAGGCCGCGCTGATCCGCGACCAGCGCAAGATCCTCGACATGACCTCGACGAGCTGGCTGTCGTTCCGCGAGTTCAACGGGCTGCTCGTCTACTACACGCATCTCGTCTCCTACCGCTGCGCCATTCGCGAGGTGCGCATCGGCGTCGACACCGCCGTGCCCAACCAGGTGCTGAAGATGCCGCCCTGCGACATGCGCGACCCCAGCGCGGTCAGCTCCGGCATGCCGCTCTACATGAAGCTCGCGCCAAGCACGAAATCCGTCTCGGTGGAGCTGACCTATCGCGACGGCAGCGTGTCGGAGATCAAGAGCTTTCGGAGCGCGAACCGGAGCAATAATTGATGCGCTGTTCGATTGTGACGGGATGATCTTGCGCAGCGGCCGAACTTAAATCGGACAAGCCAAGGTGAAAGTGCTAGAGCCGGGAATGACAAAATTCATTATTGTCGCGCTCCTTACGACGCTTCCGGTTCTGGCTCAAACGAATCCAGTTCCCACAGCCCCGCCTCTCACCGATCGCGAACGCGTCCAGGCGGACCGCGCGAAGGCCGCCGAGGATGAGAAGGGGGCTCCGGCCACGCGACCATGGGATCGCGACGCCGAGGGCAAACGGCCGTGGGACCGCAAGTCGCCAAAGTCCTGAGACGAGAAGCTCGCTTCCCCTGCGGAAGGAACAACTCCTGCCGGGCTGGATTGTCTGCCAAACCAGGGAGACGATCCATGATCCGTAAATCCATCCTCGTTACGATCGCTTGTGCTGCGCTTTCGACGGCCGCCCTTGCTCAAGGAGGCGGTGGTGGCGGAGGCGGTGGTGGTGGCGCAGGTGCGGGTGCCGGTGCCGCGGCAGGCACGGGGACCGGCGGAGCCAGTGGCGGATCTGCGGCCTCATCGGGTGCCGGAATGGGGACGTCATCCAGCAGTGCCAATTCCGGGCCGTCGGCTCCCTCTGGGACGGGAACGCAGGGCACCACCACAGGCGCCAACATCAACACCAATAACAGCCCGACCAATCCCAACGTTCAGGCGCCGACTGCCGCCGGCAAGTCGCCCACGGCAGCTCAGGCCGAGCGAAACATGGGTGCCGGGCGCGCTCCGAATGGGGTGCCGATCGGCAGTCCGGGGTCCGGGACCAGCAGCGAGGATCAGAAATAGTCGAACGCGATTGTCACGGAAGGCTCGCACGAAACGGGCCTTTCATTTGACGCCGGTCTGCTGCTCCCAACCGGCATTGATCCACCTGCGCCCTGCATAATTAGGACTGTCTTTGACCTGAATCGCGCTAGTATCGGCGGACATCTCTTCATCGATACTCACCTCGCGGATCTCGTCTGCAGTGACACCCGACCAACAACCTGCGAGGACCATGAAGGTCCGCTGCTGCATCGTCGGCGGGGGACCTGCCGGCATGATGCTCGGCTACCTCCTGGGACGCGCCGGCATTGACGTCGTGGTGCTGGAGAAGCATGCCGATTTCTTCCGCGACTTCCGCGGCGATACCGTGCATCCCTCGACGCTTCAGGTGATGGATGAGCTCGGCCTGATCGACGGCTTCCTCAAGTTGCCGCACCAGCGTCTGCAAAAAATGGACGGCCTGTTCGGCGGCACGCCGGTGCGCATTGCCGATCTCAGCCGGCTCCATACCAAATACCCCTTCATCGCCTTCATGCCGCAATGGGACTTCTTGAATTTTCTGCGCGAGGCGGGCAGGCGCTTTGCCTCGCTCGAGGTGATGATGAGCACGGAGGCGATCGATCTGATCCGCCGCGGCGAGACGATCGCCGGCGTGCGGGCGAAGACGCCTGAGGGCATCATCGACATCGAGGCCGATCTCACCATCGCCTGCGACGGCCGGCATTCGACGGTGCGCGAGCGCGCCGGCCTTAGCGTCGAGGAGATCGGCGCGCCCATGGACGTGCTGTGGTTTCGCGCCGGCCGCAGACCCGAAGAGACCGAGAACGTGTTCGCGCGGGTCGAGCCCGGCAAGATGATGATCACCTTCGACCGCGGCGATTATTGGCAGTGCGCTTATGTCATCGCCAAGGGACGGTATGATGCGGTGAAGGCGAGGGGACTGTCGGCGCTGCTCGACGACGTCGTGCGCATGGCGCCGATCCTCCGCTCCGGCATCGCCGAGGTGAAGAGCTTCGACGACGTCAAGCTGCTCACCGTCGCGATCAACCGTCTGACGCGCTGGACGCAGCCAGGCCTGTTGTGCATCGGCGATGCCGCCCATGCGATGTCGCCAATCGGCGGCGTCGGCGTCAATCTCGCCGTGCAGGATGCGGTTGCAACCGCGAACCTCCTGACGGACAAGCTGCAGCATGGCTGCCCGTCCGAGCACGAGCTCGATGCCATCAGGCGCCGTCGCGAGTTCCCTGTGAAGATGACACAGCGAATGCAGGTGGTCGTGCAGAACAACATCATCAGCGGCGCCTTGCAGGGCGGCGATCGGCCGCTGAAGGTGCCGCTGGTCGTGCGCCTCATCACCGCGCTGCCATGGCTGCAGGGCATTCCGGCGCGCCTGCTTGCGCTCGGCGTGCGGCCAGAGCACGTGCATTCGCGCGCCGCGCCGCAATCCTAGCGGAGGACTCGGTAGGGATAACCCTGCGTGAATTCGCGCGCGATGCGTTGCACGCTTGCAACATCGCCATCGGATTCACGGCGCGATGCGGGCCCAACCGCCACGTTAACCGTGTTGATTTCAATTTTAGTAAGAGCCGTCTGTGACCGTGCGTCCATCAAGGACACGGGGTGTACCATGCGTAATAAGTTGATTGCCGCCTTCGCCTGCACGACGGCTCTGGTTTCGACCGGTGCCTCCGCCGCCGATCTCGGTGCGCGCTACACGAAGGCGCCCGCCTATGTCGAGCCGCTGTTCAACTGGACCGGCTTCTATGTCGGCGGCCACATCGGCGGCGCATGGACCAACCAGCAGTTCATCAACAACGGCACCGGCGCGGCGTTCGGCGATCTGCTGCCGGGAGAGGGCTATCGCCAGCGCAACGCGGGCGTCATGGGCGGCGCGCAGATCGGCTACAATTGGCAAGCCAACAACTACGTGTTCGGCGTGGAAGGCACGATCTCCGGCCTCGATAACAAGGGCTCGTTCACGAACACCGCGTTTGGCGCGGGGGATGACGTGTTCTCCTGGCGTACCAACGTGCTCGCCACCGTGGTCGGCCGCGCCGGCTTCGCCGTGCAGAACAACCTGTTCTATTTCAAGGGTGGCTATGCCGGCGCGAACAACCGCCTCTCGGTCACCGACACCGTCGGTGTGGCGACGGGCTCGGGCGGACAAACCCACTGGGCCAACGGCTGGACCGTCGGCGCCGGCTGGGAGTACGGCGTCACCCGCAATTGGATCGTCGGCCTCGAATACAACTACGCGGCCTTCACCAGCCAGACCTATCAGCTCGGCGGCACCTCCGGAAACTACACCTTCGATGCCAAGCCGCGCGACATTCAGTGGGCCGTGGTGCGTGCGAGCTACAAGTTCGACGCCCCCACTATCGCCCGCTACTGAGCACGTCGACGCAACGCGACCAACGATCAAGAAAAGCACTGTCTCAATTCAAAAGCCCCGGCGTCGTCCTGGGCTTCTTTTTTGCGTTGTTGGATGGCGCGCAGACCGGCCTCAGGCCATCACCGAGAATCCGCCGTCGACCGGGATCGCGGTGCCCGTGACGAAATTCGACGCGGACGATGCCAGGAACACGGCGATGCCGGCGAAGTCGTCGATGTCGCCCCAGCGCCCCGCAGGCGTGCGCGCCAGCACGCGCTCGTGCAGCCCCGAGACCTGCTGTCGCGCGCCACGGGTGAGATCGGTGTCGATCCAGCCCGGCAGGATGGCGTTGACCTGGATGTTGTCCGGCGCCCAGGCATTGGCGCAGGCGCGGGTGTACTGCACGATGCCGCCCTTGCTGGCTGCATAGGCGGTCGCGAAGCTCGCGCCGAAGATCGACATCATCGAGCCGATGTTGATCACCTTGCCGTTGCCGGACGCCTTCAGCGCCGGATAGGCCAGCTTCGAGCACACGAAGGCGCTGGTGAGATTGGTGTCGATCACCTTGTTCCACTCGTCGAGCTCGAGCTCGTGCGGCGGCTTGCGGATGCTCATGCCGGCATTGTTGACGAGGATGTCGATGCGGCCGAGCTCCTTGACGACACGGTCGATCATGGCTGCGACCGCCGCCTTGTCGGTCACGTCGGTGGCGACGGCGATCGCCTTCACGCCGCGCTGCCTGAGATCGGCCACGGCGGTGGCGGACTTGCTCTCGTTGCGTCCGACCACGGCGATATCGGCGCCGGCATCGGCGAGGCCGCGCGCCATGCCGAGCCCGATGCCGCCATTGCCTCCCGTGACGATCGCGACCTTGCCGCGGAGATCGAACCGGCTGGATGTCATGCTTGGATTCCCTGGTTTCTTCTATTGGTTGCTCTGCCAGATCAGCACCAGCCCGAACCCGGCCATGGCTGCGCCATAGCCGGCCCAGTGCAGCTGGTTGACCATGAAGCTCGATCGCGGCCACGGAACCGTGCCCGTGCCCTGTCCGATCCAGAGCAGGCCGAGAGCGGTTGCAAACAGGCCTGCCACCAGCAGAAATCTGCGCATGCCTTCCTCCCATCGGTCCGCTTCTGTCGCGCTCCACGGCATCAATGACTGCCGCAGCCACGAAAACTTGCCGACAGACTAGCCGTAGCTCTGGTACGGACACAATGGGCCGTGGCCGCAAGGACGCTAGAGCCCAAAACGAAAAAGCCCCGGCGATGCCGGGGCTTTGACGCTTGATCGTGAGATCGGATTAGTACTTCGCGACGACTGGACCGGTCCAGTTGAAGCGGTAGACCAGCGAGGTCGAGATCGTCTGGTTCCAGCTGTTGGCGCGGACGCTGTGAATGGTCGGGAGGTCGGTGCCATCAAACCGGATGGCCTCAGTCTTGCCATTGTAGAAGGCCGAACGATACTCAGTCTTCATGAACCAGCCGGGTGAGGTGATGCCGAAGATGTTCAGGCTGTTCTCGACGCCGCCGCCGATGAACCAGCCGTGACGATCGTAGCCATTGAGGTGAACACCGGCCGGGGTACCGCCGAGCGTCGTGAAGTTGGTGCGGCCGAAGTGAGCGCCGGAGTAACCGCCGTTGACGTAGGAGAGAACGTTCGGAGCGACCAGCCAGCCGAGGCGCACGCCCGCAGCCCAAGAGGTCTCCAGCTTCTGGTTACCAGTGATGTCGAAGATCGGATCCTGGATGGTCGAACGGATGCTGCCGAACTGAGCGTCACCGAACACACCGGCAACCCAGGTGCCGCTGAACTGCCAGTCGTAACCGGCGCCAACCGTGCCGAACCAGCCGGAGCCGCCCTGGCGCTGCGTGATCGTCAGCGGCGTGCCGGTGCCCGTGTCGACAATGCTCTGGTCGGCATTGGAAAGGCCGCCGCCGCCGCCGCCGAAGATGTAGAAGCCGGTCCAGTTGGCGACGGGCGCCGGCATCGGAGCCTTCGCATAGGGACGAGCGCCCAAGTCGGCAGCCGAGGCCGAACCGGTCATCGCCGCGATCGCGGTCAAAGCGAGCAATGTCTTCTTCATTTTAAATCCCCAAATCTTGTCGGCGCGAGCGCACTGAAGTCCGTGTCATCTGATGACCGGACTATAGACGGTTCTTGCCGAAATGCTGTTGCCGGACAGGCACAGTCGCCGGAAAACGCCGGTGCGAGGGTATTTGCGGCGGTGTCGCGGAGACCCGTAATATTGCTTAGATTCCAATATGTTGATCGGAATTTGGCGGCTCGACTTTTGGTAACGTCTCATTAGCAAATTCGGCTTTGTCCGAATGGAGGCAATTCTGCCTCCGCCGCGGCACCCGGTGAGTCGCCCGCCGAGTCGCCGCGAGACGAACCCAGGAATCAAACGACAATCCCGGCAGCACACAAGGCAAACTGGTCCGAAACAACGGCCGTTGCCCCAAAGACACAGCCCCGGCTTTGGGCCGGGGCTGTGTTGGCGTGCAGCCAGTTTGGTTGCCGCCTCAAACGTCCAGCAGCTCGTCGCTGGCAAACTCGGCCTTGTCCGAGATGAAGGCAAAGCGCGCCTCGGCCTTGGTGCCCATCAGCCGCTCGACCGAATCCGCCGTGGTGTCGCGGTCGTCGGCCAGCAGCACCACCTTGAGCAGCGTCCGCTTGGCCGGGTCCATGGTGGTCTCCTTGAGCTGCGCAGGCATCATCTCGCCGAGCCCCTTGAAGCGGTTCACCTCGACCTTGGCGTTGGCGTTGAACGCGCTCTTGAGCAGCGCCTCCTTGTGGGCGTCGTCGCGGGCGTAGACCGACTTGGAGCCGTGGGTCAGCTTGTAGAGCGGCGGCACCGCGAGGAAGAGGTGGCCTTCGTCGATCAGCCGCGGCATCTGGCGGTAGAAGAAGGTGATCAGGAGCGAGGCGATGTGGGCGCCGTCGACGTCGGCGTCGGTCATGATGATGATGCGCTGGTAGCGCAGATCCTCCTCGCGATATTGCGCGAGCGTGCCGCAGCCGATCGCCTGCACGAGGTCGGAGAGCTGCGCATTCGCCGTCAGCTTGTCCTTGCCGGCGGAGGCGACGTTGAGGATCTTGCCGCGCAGCGGCAGCACGGCCTGGGTCTTGCGGTCGCGCGCCTGCTTGGCGCTGCCGCCGGCCGAGTCGCCCTCGACGATGAACAGCTCCGAGCCCTCGGTGCCGGCATCGGTGCAGTCGGCGAGCTTGCCGGGCAGGCGCAGCTTCTTGCCGGCCGTCTTGCGCGCGGTCTCCTTCTCCTGCCGCCGCCGCAGCCGCTCCTCGGCGCGGTCGATGACGAAGTCGAGCAGCCGGTTGGCCATGTTCGGATTGCCCGACAGCCAATGGTCGAACGGGTCCTTCATTGCCTGCTCGACGATGCGCTGCGCTTCGGCGGTGGCGAGGCGATCCTTGGTCTGGCCCTGGAATTCGGGCTCGCGCACGAACACCGACAGCATCACGGCGGCGCCCACCATCACGTCTTCCGAGGTGACGGAGGCGGCGCGCTTGCCCTGGCCGACGCGCTCGGCGTGATCCTTCAAGCCGCGCAGCAGCGCGCTGCGCAGGCCGGATTCGTGGGTGCCGCCGTCGGGCGTCGGCACGGTGTTGGTGTAGGAGGAGAGGAAGCCGTCGGCATCCGCGGTCCAGGCCACCGCCCATTCGCAGGCGCCGTGCGCGCCGTTGCGTCCTGACTTGCCGGAGAAGATGTCCGGATGCACCAGCGTGTCGGCGTGGATCGCGGCAGCGAGATAGTCCTTGAGGCCGCCCGGGAAGTGGAACGTCGCTTCCGCCGGCACGTCCTCGACGCCTTTGAGCAGCTCGGGCGCGCAGTTCCAGCGGATCTCGACACCGCCGAACAGGTAGGCCTTCGAGCGCGTCATCTTGAACAGGCGCTGCGGCTTGAACGCGGCCTTCTGCCCGAAGATGTCGGTGTCGGGCTTGAAGCGCACGCGCGTGCCGCGGCGATTGTTGACCTTGCCGAGGTCCTCAAGCTTGCCCTTGGGATGGCCGCGCTCGAAGGTCATGCGGTAGAGCTTCTGGCTGCGCGCAACCTCGACCTCGAGACGCGAGGAGAGGGCGTTCACCACCGAGATGCCGACGCCGTGCAGACCGCCCGAGGTCTCGTAGACCTTGCTGTCGAACTTGCCGCCCGAATGCAGCGTGCACATGATGACTTCGAGCGCCGACTTCTTCGGGAATTTCGGATGCGGATCGATCGGGATGCCGCGGCCGTTGTCGGTGACGGTCAGGAAACCGTCCGCACTCAGCTCGACTCCGATGAAGGTCGCGTGCCCGGCCAGCGCCTCGTCCATCGAGTTGTCGATGACTTCGGCGAACAGATGATGCAGCGCCTTCTCGTCGGTGCCGCCGATATACATGCCCGGCCGGCGCCGCACCGGTTCCAACCCTTCGAGCACCTCGATGTCGGCTGCCGTGTAATCGGCTTCCCCGCCACTGCGCGGCGCCGCCTTGACGGCGGCGCGGGCCTTCGGCTCGTCACCGCCGAAAAAATCGTCTTTTGCTTTTGGCTTCAACTGTTTGGACATATATCTTGATGCGGTTTGAGGGCTGCAGAGGCAGCGAATCGGTTAGGCCGACTATGCCACTTCTGACTTGGAAAGGTTACCGCAGGGCGGTCGGGCGCTGTGGGTTGGGAGGCAATCCCGGCGATTTTACGCCGCAGCCTCGCCATTTCCCGGCAATTTGACGCTCCGGCCTGGTGATGTCGGGTTATGTGACTTGATGTCACACAAGTCCTTGGCTTACCAGTCCTTTTCATCGAGCAGCACCTTGAGACGGGGCGGGAAGGCTAATCTGGTATGGAGCAGTTTGCGCACGCCCTCGTCGAATTCGTGCGCGCTCACCAGGCTTGGGCCGCGCCGATCGTATTCCTGCTCGCATTCGGGGAGTCGCTTGCCTTCATTTCGATTTTGGTCCCGGCCTGGGGCGCGCTGGTGGCGATCGGTGCGCTGATCGGGGCCAGCGGCATCAATTTCTTCCCGGTCTGGATTGCCGGCGCACTCGGTGCGGCGCTGGGCGATTGGGTCTCCTATTGGTTCGGCTTCCGCTACAAGGAGCGGGTCGCGCAGATGTGGCCGCTCTCGCGCTATCCGGAACTCCTGCCCAGGGGCGAGGCTTTCGTGCGCAGCTGGGGCATTCCCAGCATCTTCATCGGGCGCTTCTTCGGCCCCTTGCGCGCCTCGGTGCCGCTTGCGGCCGGCATCTTCGAGATGCCCTATTGGACCTTCCAGGCCGCAAACTTTGTCTCGGCCCTGATCTGGTCCGCCGTGCTCCTGCTGTTCGGCGACGTGCTCGCCAAGATCATGGAATGGATCTGGCGCGTGATCTGACCGGGCAACCGGGGCTGCCCGGTCAGGGCGTCAGGCCAAGCCTACTGCGCAAGCCTACAGCGATGCGTTCCAGATCGCGGGGATCCAGCGGTAGCCGGAGCCGTCCTTTTCCTTCTCGACCCGGACGAGACCGGGGAAGGCGGCGTGGAAGGCCTGGATCGGCATCTTCTCGGCAATCGCCATGTCGTAGAGCTTGCGGCGCGTTTGCTGGGCCAGCGGTTTGTCTACATCGGATGCGATGTTCCATTCGGGATGCTTCACGAACAGGAACGCTGCGCCCGCGGTGATGTCCACCTGCACCAGCACCTTCTCGGCGCCGGAGGCGACGATGAAGGAATTGTGGCCCGGCGTGTGGCCGGGGCTCGCCATGGAGGTGATCCCGGGCGCGACTTCCTTGCCGGCCTCATATTGCGTGACCTTGCGGCCCAGGGCATCGAACACGCGGCGGATGTTCTTGAAATTGTTCTCGAGGATCGGATTGCCCATCCCCTTGCTCATCTCGCCGTCATCCATCCAGAACTTCCATTCCACCGCCGGAACCATGATCTCGGCATTGGGGAAGGCGGGCTTGTTCTCGGCCGCCAGCAGGCCGTTGATGTGGTCGCCATGGAAATGGGAGATGATGACGGTATCGACCGCCGCGCGGTCGATGCCGGCGGCGGCGAGATTGTTTTGGAATTGGCCGACCTTGCCCTTCGACTGTGTGAACTGGTCGGGACCGAGCCCGGTATCGATGACGACGAGCTTCGGTCCGGTGTTGACCACCACCGGGTTGAAGGTGTGGGTGACCTTGTCGGCCGGCAGGTGGTGCTCGGCGAACACTTTGTTGATGTCATCCTTGCTGGCGCCGGCGGCGTAATTGTCGGTCAGATTGACGGTCGCAACGCCGTCGCAGACCACCGTGACCTGGTGGGTGCCGACAGTGTAGCGATAGAAGCTCGCATTCTGCTTCTCGGCCAGCGGCGCGGCGGCGCCCGCGGGCGAAATCTTCACGAAAGGCAGGAGCGCCGATGCGGCGGCGCCGGCTAGCGTTGCGCGACGAGTAATCTCGGTCATGGTGATGTCCTGAGGCTGGGTGCGAACGGCTCGGGGCCGGCGAAGAGGTTGTGTCCCGCCGGTCGTTCTCGAAAACCCCTACTCCTAGTAGAAATTCCACGGCGGTCCGATGACATCTGTGCGCGTCCTGCCGTCGCGCGGCATCCTGCCGTCCCACTGAACCGATTTGCTCTTGACCATGGAACCTGGTGGCATTATAGCCGCGTGCCATGATCAACGCCGCGACCATTCTGTTCGCCCGTCGCCGCCGCCGCAGCTTAGCGGTTTGGGCGGTCGATCGCGTTTGAGATCATCGTCTTTGCCGCTGGACCCGATCCGCGGCATCCTCTCTCCTGTCAGCGCGATCTGATCCGGCGGCTCCCCCGAGGAGGCCCAGCAGGAGACCACGATGTACACGCCACCCTTTTTCAAGCAGGACCGCGCCGCGAGCCTGAAATTCGCCGAGGAGCGCGGCTTCGGCACGATGTGCGCCTTCGACGGCAAGCGGCCGATCGCCTCGCCGTTGCCGTTCTATTTGACCTATGCCGCGGACGGCACGCCGCAGGCTGCCTTTCATCTCGCCCGTCACAATCCGCTGCTAAAGCTGGCGGGCGGCGAGGCGTCGTGGCTGCTCGCGGTCAACGGCCCGGATGCCTATGTATCGCCGGACTGGTACGTCTCGCCGGATCAGGTTCCGACCTGGCTCTACCAGTCGGTGCATCTGAGCGGGCCGGTTCGGCTGTTGTCGGATGACGAGCTGGCGGTGCAGCTCGAGACGCTCAGCGCCAAGTTCGAGAGCTGGCTGTTGCCGAAAAAGCCGTGGACGTCGGCCAAGATGACGGCGGGTCGGCTGGAGACGATGAAGAAAGGGATCGTTGGGCTGGTCATGACCGTTGAGGAGGTCGAAGGCAGCTTCAAGCTGAACCAGCACAAGTCGGATGCCGATTATGCAGCGATCGCGAATGCGCTTGACGGCGGCGATGCCGATGCCAAGCGGATCTCACAATTGATGCAGCAGGCAAGGCCGCAGATTTTCGCAGACGACACGAACATGCTCGAAGGGAGCGCATCATGAGCCTCGCTGACACCACCAAAGCTCCGGCCACCAGCGCGGCCAAGAAGCCGGCCACCGTCTTCGTCGATGGCGGCTCCGGCACCACCGGGCTCGGCATCAACGAGCGGCTGAAGCTCCAAAGCGACGTCGCGGTGAAGACCATTGCCGACGACAAGCGCAAGGATCCCGCGGCCAAGAAGGCGCTGATGGAGGAGGTGGATCTCGTCATCCTCTGCCTTCCCGACGATGCCGCCAAGGAAACCGTTGCCCTGGTCGACGGCATGGGGGCTCACGCGCCGAAGGTGCTGGATGCCTCGACCGCCTACCGGGTCGCGCCGGACTGGGCTTACGGCTTTGCGGAGCTGACGCCTGACCAGGCCGGCAAGATCAAGGCCGCGAAGAAGGTTTCCAATCCCGGCTGCTATCCGACCGGCGCGATCGCGCTGCTGCGGCCGATCGTCGATGCCGGCCTGCTGCCGCCTGATTATCCCGTCACCGTCAACGCGGTGAGCGGCTATTCCGGCGGTGGCAAGTCGATGATCGCAAGCTTCGAGGATGGTAGCGCGCCGTCCTTCGAGCTCTACGGCCTCGGCTTCGAGCACAAGCATCTGCCGGAGATGCAGCTCTATTCGAACCTGACACGGCGGCCGATCTTCATTCCCTCGGTCGGCAATTATCGCCAGGGCATGCTGGTCTCGGTGCCGCTCCAGCTCGACACGTTGCCGGGCAAGCCAGGCGGCGCCGACCTGCAGGCCGCGATGGCAAAGCGTTACGCCGGCTCGAAATACGTCAAGGTGATGCCGCTGCAGAACGAGGCGAGCAAGGGCGGCCGGCTCGAGCCGGAGGCGCTCAACGAGACCAACATGCTCGAGCTCTACGTCTTCGCCAGCGACAAATATCACCAGGCGCTATTGGTCGCCCGGCTCGACAATCTCGGCAAGGGGGCATCCGGCGCAGCCGTGCAGAACATGCGGCTGATGCTCGGCCTGCCGGAGGAGTGAGGCAGGCACTGCTCGTGCCCCGGACGCAGCGCAGCACTTCTTCAGTGATGCGCTGCAGAGCCGGGGCCCATCTATGCTTCGCTTGTTGCGTTCTGGGTCCCGGCTCTACGGCACGTCACCAATGTGCCGCGCCTTGTCCGGGACACGAGACTAAACCACCCTGAAGATCGCCAGCACCAGCACGGCCTGGGCGAAGAAGCCGACGGTGAAGGCGAGGGTGCGGAACACCGGAATTCCGAGCGCATAGACGATGATGTGCGCGACGCGCGACCAGAAATAGACCGCGCAGGCAAGCACCGTCCATTTCGTGGAATAGTCGATCGCGTTCAGGATCAGCACCAGCGGGGCGAAGATGACGAGGTTCTCGACCGCGTTGTCATGGGCGAACATCAGCCGGTTTGCCCACTCCGCCTGCGGCTTGTCGCCGCGCGCGGGGTTGGCCATGGCACCGCTCAAACCGCGAACCTGGCAGCGGTTGATGATGTAGGGAACCCACAGAACTCCCGTCAGGATCACCGTCAGTGTCAGCCAGAACAATTCGCGTGTCATAGTGCCGGTCCCCTGTGTCGTCGCTGGATTGAGGAGAGAGCATGATCCGGAAAAGTGAGTAGCGATTTTCCGAAAAGATCATGCTCAAACAATTATCCTATACGAAAGCGCGCCGGATTCCGCTACGCGCGAACTCTGACATAGCTGCCGGGCGCGTCCTCGATCGGCGGGAATGCGTCGCTGCCGACCGCGCGCGCCGGGACTTCCTCGGGATCGAGCTCGCCGAGCCACTCCCGCCAGTCCGGCCACCACGAGCCCTTGTGCTCCACGGCGCCCTTCATCCACTGCGCGACGCTGACGTTCTTGATGTTGTCGTTGGTCCAATACTGGTACTTGTTCGCGGCAGGCGGATTGACCACGCCCGCGATGTGGCCCGAGCCGGACAGCACGTATTTCACCGGGCCGCCGAAGAATTGCGAGCCGTAGAGCACCGATTCCGCGGGCGCGATGTGATCCTCGCGGGTGGCGAGATTGTAGACCGGCACCTTCACCTTGGAGAGATCGAGCAGGGTGTTGTCGAGCGCCATCGTGCCGGTGGAGAGCCGGTTCTCCAGGTAGCAATTGCGCAGGTAATAGGAATGGTTGGCCTGGGTCATCCGTGTCGCATCGGAGTTCCAATGCAATAGGTCGAATGCGCTCGGCTGCTGGCCCTTCAGATAGTTGCTGACCACGTAGGACCAGATCAGGTCGTTGGACCGCAGCATGTTGAAGGCCATGGCCATCTTCGAGCCTTCGAGCACGCCGACCGTTTTCATGTCCTGCTCGAGTGCCGCGATCTGCTCCTCGTCGACGAACACGAGCAGATCACCGGCATGGGTGAAGTCGACCTGGGCCGCGAAGAACGTCGCGGACGACACGCGCTGGCGGCGCTTCTCGGCGAGCCAGGCCAGCGTGGTCGCGAGCATCGTGCCGCCGACGCAATAGCCGGCGGTATGCACCTTCATCTCGCCGGTGATCTTCTCGATCACGTCCATCGCCGTGAGCGGGCCTTCCTTCATGTAGTCTTCCCAGCCCTTGTTGCCGAGCCGCTTGTCGGGATTGACCCATGAGATCACGAAGACGGTGATGCCCTGGTCGACGCACCACTTGATGTAGGATTTCTCCGGCTTGAGATCGAGGATGTAGAACTTGTTGATCCAGGGCGGCACGATTAGGAGCGGCGTGCGCAGCACCTTCTCCGTCGTCGGCGAATACTGGATCAGCTGCATCATCTCGTTCTGGTAGATCACCTTGCCCGGCGTCGTCGCCATGTTGACGCCGACGACGAGATTGTCCGGGTTGGACTGGCGGATCTTCAGCATGCCCTTGCCGGCGGCGATGTCCTCGGCCAGCATCTTCAGGCCGCGCGCGAGGTTCTCGCCGCTGGACGCCACCGTCTCGCGCAGCACTTCGGGGTTGGTCAGCACGAAGTTCGACGGCGAGAGCGCGTTGGTGACCTGCTGGACGTAGAACTCGGCCTTGCGGCGCGTGTGCGGATCGAGCCCTTCGGCGTCGCGCACCAGCTCCTGCGCCCATTTGGTCGTGAGCAGATAGAGCTGCATGAGGAAGTCGAAGAACTGGTTCGACTTCCATTCCGGATCGGCAAAGCGCTTGTCGCGCGGCGATGGGGCGATCGCCGGCTCCGCGTCCTGGCCGGCCATGCGACGCACCGCCGAGCCCCACAGGTCGAGATAGTCCTTGGCGAGCTTGGTCTGGAGATCGGACGAGCGGGACGTGTCCGACAGCCAATATTCGGCGACCGACGTGAACGTCTTGACGACCTCGGCAAGCTCGGCCGGCGGACGGTCCTGCACCTCGCCGCTCTCGCGCGGCTTGAGGTAGGCGGCGAGCGCCTTGCCGCCGCTCTCCATCGCCCGCGCGACGTTCATCGCAAAGGCTTCGGCGTCGAACTTCGTCTCGGGTTTCGGCGTATCGGTCGTGGCCATACTCATGAGCAGAACAGTAACGATTCATTCCGTATTCGTCACCGCGAAGCTCGCAGGTTTGACGTTAAACACTCTCGAAGATGTGTTGCACTGCGACAAATCTTCTTGGTTCCGTCACAATCGGGCCGCACGGCTCGGTTTGTTGGGCATCGGCTGTTTTCTCGCTCGCACCATTTGGGCAGCAATGGTTTGAGCTTGCGCACGGTCTTGGGTAAGCTTGCCCGGGGCCGTGCTTTGGGACGAGTAGGGGATTTCCCAAGTGTTGGCGTTATGGGACCTGCAAAAGACGCTGCCGATCTGCGGCGCGGTGCTGATGGCCGCGCTCGCCCTGGGCGGGTGTTCGAGTCAACTCGCGGATCTGGCGCCCGCGGATGCGCCGCCGCGCGCCAGGGAGCCCGGGACCTATCTGCCGGTGCATGATCTGCCGCCGGATCGCGATCAGGCGATTATCCCGCTGGAGCAGCGCGCCAAGATCGAGGCCGAGCTCGCCGCCGCGCGCGATCGCCAGGCCGCCGCCGCCAAGGACGCCAAATAGGCCCGTGGCCGGGAGACCGGCAAGGTAATCGCTGGCGCCTCCGCTTTGCCGTGCTAAAAGACCTCGGTTCAGCCTGGAGTCAGGGCTAACGACTTCAATCTTCGTTGCCGACGATTGCTCTAAGTATCTGATTTTGAGTAATTTTCGCAATGGAGCCTGAGTGCTTTCGTGCCGGCCCTCGCGGCCTGTCGATTCTGTCCTGACCGGTTGCCCGGAGCCCAGAGAGCCATGGAAGAATTTTACCGCATTCGCCGCCTTCCGCCTTACGTGTTCGAGCAGGTCAACCGGGCCAAGGCGGCTGCGCGCAATGCCGGCGCCGACATCATCGACCTCGGCATGGGCAATCCGGACCTGCCGGCGCCAGCGCATGTGCTGGAGAAGCTGAAGGAGACGCTCGGCAAGCCGCGCACCGACCGCTACTCGGCCTCCCGCGGCATCCCCGGGCTGCGCCGGGCCCAGGCCGCCTATTACGCCCGCCGCTTCGGCGTGAAGCTGAACCCCGACACCCAGGTCGTGGCGACGCTGGGTTCGAAGGAGGGTTTCGCCAATGTGGCGCAGGCGATCACCGCGCCGGGCGACGTCATCCTCTGTCCGAACCCGAGCTACCCGATTCACGCCTTCGGTTTCTTGATGGCGGGCGGCGTCATCCGCTCGGTGCCGTCGGAGCCGACGCCGCAATTCTTCGAGACGGCTGAGCGGGCGATCGTGCATTCGATCCCCAAGCCGCTCGCGCTCGTCGTCTGCTATCCCTCGAACCCGACCGCCTATGTCGCGAGCCTCGACTTCTACAAGGACCTCGTCGCCTTCGCGAAGAAGCACGAGATCCTGATCCTGTCCGATCTGGCCTATGCCGAGGTCTATTTCGACGAGAGCAACCCGCCGCCCTCGGTGCTGCAGGTGCCGGGCGCGATGGACTGCACCGTCGAGTTCACCTCGATGTCGAAGACCTATTCGATGGCCGGCTGGCGCATGGGCTTTGCGGTTGGCAATGAGCGCGTGATCGCCGCGCTCGCCCGCGTCAAATCCTACCTCGATTACGGCGCCTTCACGCCGGTGCAGGTCGCGGCGACCGCGGCGCTGAACGGTCCGGACGATTGCATCAAGGAGATGCGCGACACCTACCGCAAGCGCCGCGACGCGCTGGTTGAATCGTTCGGCCGCGCGGGGTGGGAGATCCCGCCGCCGGAGGCCTCGATGTTCGCCTGGGTGCCGCTGCCGGAAGCCTTCCGCAGCGTCGGCAGCATGCAGTTCGCGACCCTGTTGGTGGAGAAATCCGGCGTTGCGGTCTCGCCCGGCGTCGGCTTCGGCGAGCATGGTGAAGGATATGTCCGCATCGCCATGGTGGAAAACGAGCAACGGATCAGGCAGGCCGCGCGCGGCGTCCGCCGCTTCCTTGAAAGCGGCATCGAAACGTTGCACAACGTGGTTCCTCTCGCCAATCGGCGGTAATTCTCTTCTGCAGGTTTTCTGAAGTATCATGGTCGCACCGCTGAAAGTGGGCATAGCGGGGCTCGGCACCGTGGGTGCCGAGGTTATCCGTTTGATCGAAACACAGGCGCGCGTGCTCGCAGGGCGCAGCGGCCGGGGCATCCGCGTGGTTGCGGTCACCGCGCGTTCGAAGGCGAAGAAGCGCGGCATCGACCTGCGCGGCTTCGATTGGGCGAAGGACCCGATCGCGCTCGCCACGCATCCGGAGGTCGATTGCTTCGTCGAGCTGATGGGCGGCGCCGGCGATCCCGCGCTGTCGGCGGTGGACGCCGCGCTCGGCGCCGGCAAGTCGGTCGTCACAGCCAACAAGGCGCTGCTCGCCAAGCACGGCCTCAAGCTGGCCAAGGCGGCTGAAAAGCACGGCGGTGCGCTGAATTTCGAGGCAGCGGTCGGCGCCGCGATCCCCGTCATCAAGACGTTACGTGAAGGCCTTGCCGGAACCGGCATCAACCGCGTCTACGGCATCCTCAACGGCACCTGCAATTACATCCTGACCCGGATGGAGCAGGAGGGCCTGTCCTTCGCCGAATGCCTCAAGGATGCGCAGCGGCTCGGCTATGCCGAGGCCAATCCGTCCTTCGACGTCGATGGCCACGATACCGCGCAAAAGCTCGCCATTCTCGCCAGCCTCGCTTTCGGCACGAAAGTTGCTCAAAGTGCGGTGTATGTCGAAGGCATCTCCTCCATCGCGCCGGAAGATCTTCGCGCCGCCGACGATCTCGGTTATCGGCTCAAACTGCTCGGTGTTGCCGTGCGGACCGCCAAGGGCATCGAGCAGCGCGTGCATCCGACCATGGTGCCGAAATCCTCCTCGATCGCGCAGGTGATGGGTGTCACCAATGCGGTCACGATCGATGGCGAAGGCATTCCGCCGATCACGCTGGTCGGCCCCGGCGCGGGCGGTGCTGCGACCGCATCCGCCGTCGTCGCCGACATCGCCGACGTCGCGCGCGGCATCCGCGCCAATCCGTTCGGCCGGCCGATCGGGCAGCTGCGCGACACCAAGAAGGCGCCGATGGAGCGCCACGAGGGCGGCTATTACATTCGCCTGCTCGCGCGCGATTTCCCCGGCACTGCGGCCGCGATCGCGACGCGGCTTGCCGAGCAGAAGATCTCGATCGAGTCGATCGTGCAGCGTCATCCCAATGGCGGCGCTGCGCCCACTGACGGCAAGGCGGTCCCCGTGCCCGTCATCCTGATCACCTATGCCACACACGAGGATGCCGTGCGCCGTGCGCTCGCCGCCGTGCAGAAGGACAAGGTGATCAGCGGACGGCCGCAGGTGATCCGGATCGAGAAGAACTAGAGCATGACCTCGGACCCGGAGGGCCGCGCAGCGCAAAGTGTTGAGCGTTTTTCCGGAAAGGTCATGCTCAAGCCATAAGGCGGTCGTTCGGTCGAACGAACCGTGGGCGTTGTGAGTTAGCGCGGGCAGGAATCCCGCCCAGAAACGTTTCGAAGGAGTAAGCCGATGTCGACCCATATTGAAGTCCCCCCGCACGCCTTGCTCGAGCGAATTCTCACGCTGGAGATCGTGCGGGTGACGGAGCGGGCGGCGGTGTCGTCGGCGCGGTTGCGCGGCCACGGCAACGAGAAGGCGGCCGACCAGGCCGCCGTCGACGCCATGCGGCGCGAGCTCAACAAGCTGCCGATCCAGGGCACCATCGTGATCGGCGAGGGCGAGCGCGACGAGGCGCCGATGCTCTATATCGGCGAGCAGGTCGGCCTCAAGGCGGGTCCCGAGGTCGATATCGCGGTCGACCCGCTCGAAGGCACCACGCTGTGCGCCAAGAACATGCCGGGCTCGATCGCCACCATGGCGATGGCCGACGGCGGCACGCTGCTGCACGCCCCCGACGTCTACATGCAGAAGCTCGCGATCGGCCCCGGCTACGACAGGGGTGTCGTCGATCTCGATGCCTCGCCGGCCGACAATGTCCGCTGCCTCGCCAAGGCCAAGGGCGTGAAGCCTGAGGGCATCACCGTTCTCGTGCTCGACCGTCCGCGCCATGCCGACATCATATCGAGCGTGCGCTCGACCGGCGCTGCCGTGCGCCTGATCACCGACGGCGACGTCGCCGGCGTCATCCATTGCGCCGACCCCGACAACACCGGCGTCGACATGTATCTCGGCACCGGCGGTGCACCGGAAGGCGTGCTCGCCGCCGTGGCGCTGCGCTGCATCGGCGGCCAGATGCAGTGCCGCCTCATCCTCGATTCCGAGGAGAAGCGCGAGCGCGCCGCCAAAATGGGCGTCAACGATCCCAAGATGATCTACGGCATCGAGGACATGGCGCGCGGCGACTGCCTGTTCGCCGCCACCGGCGTCACCACGGGCTCGCTGCTGTCGGGTGTCAAGTTCCGCAAGGACGGCGTCATCGAGACCGAGACGGTGGTGATGCGCTCCGTCACCGGCACCGTGCGCTACATCAAGGCCGAGCATCGCGAGCTGGCGAAGTTCCATCTGGATTGATCCAGGCAACAGCAACTGCCGTCATTCCGGGGCTCGCGAAGCGAGAGCCCGGAATCCATCGGGCGGCAGACTCCGACGCGAAATGGATTCCGGGCTCGATGCTGCGCATCGCCCCGGAATGACAATAAGAACAATCGGAGGAAGCGCCCATGTCCGATCTCTCCGCCGTCAAAGCCCTAGTGTTCGACGTCTTCGGCACGGTCGTCGACTGGCGCACCAGCCTGATCACCGACTTCATGTGGTGGGGCAAACAGCGCGGCATCAGCGCGGATTGGACCGCGCTCGTCGACGGCTGGCGCGGCATGTACATGGCCTCGATGGACGACGTGCGCCAACATCCCGAGCGCGGCTACGTCATGCTCGACGATCTGCATCGCCGCTCGCTGGAGCAGCTCGTCGAGAAATTCGCGATCAGGGGCCTCACCGAGGCCGATCTCGATTACCTCACCAAAGGCTGGCACCGCCTGCATCCCTGGCCCGACAGCGTCGCCGGCTTGAGGCGTCTGAAATCAAAATTCGTGATCTCGCCGCTCTCGAACGGGAACGTCGCGCTGCTCACCAACATGGCGAAGTTCGCCGGCCTGCCGTGGGACCTCATCATGTCGGCCGAGCTGTTCGAGCATTACAAGCCCGATCCCGAGACCTATCTCGGCGCCGCGCGCCTGCTCTGCCTCAAGCCGGATGAGGTGATGATGGTCGCCGCCCACAATGGCGATCTCGCCGCCGCCCAGAAAAACGGATTGAAGACCGCCTTCGTGGCGCGGCCGACGGAGTATGGCCCGCTCCAGAAGGTCGATTTCGAAGCAACCGGCCATTGGGACATCGTTGCGAAGGATTTTGGCGGCATCGCCGATCAGCTCGGCTGCTAGGATGGGCAGGCGGATTCCCGAGCCGTATCAGCATTTGCGAACCTTCGCGTTCGGCGACAGTCCTGCGCTGGCGGACGAATTGGTCGAGCTCGTCGTCAAGGGCATCAAGACCGCGACGTGCAGCACCGAGGACGAGCCGAACACCTCTACGCCCGGTGAGCGCTGGGTCGTGCTCGACGGGCGAGGAGAGCCGCGCTGCGTCATCGAAACCATCGAGGTGACATATCGGCGCTTCAATGAAGTCGATGCAGCCTTTGCACATGATGAGGGAGAAGGGGACCGGAGCTTGGCTCATTGGCGCCGTGCCCATCAATCTTATTTCGGCCGGCTCGGGCGCTATAGCGACGACATGATGCTGATGTGCGAGCGTTTTCGCCTGGTCGAGGTCTTCGGCGATGCCAGGAACGATCGATAGCTACGAAACGGCGATCGGCAGTTCGGGATTGCTCGATGAGCTGCGGGAGTTCGATCCACGCGTGGTCGGGACGCTGCCCTTGGGACTCTCGACGCCGACGAGCGACATCGATGTCGTCTGTCACGTCGTGGACGCGGCAGCTTTCGCCGAAGTGGTCTGGCGACGATACCGCTCCTGTGACGGATTTGCGCTCTACCAATGGTGCTCCAGCTGGCGGCCGGTGGTCGCCCGCTTCGAGTGGGACGGCTGGCCGTTCGAGCTGTTCGGCGATCCGAGGCCGGTCGATCAGCAGGAAGGCTGGCTGCACTTCGCGGTCCAGCGGAGATTGCTCGCGCTCGACGACGGGCGCCTGCGCAAAGCGGTGGCCGAGCACAGGGCGCGCGGGATGAAAACCGAGCCTGCGTTTGCCGCCGTGCTCGGCATTGCCGGGATCCGTATTCCGCATTGCTTGCATTGGGCCGTGAGAGCGACGCGCAGCTGCGGGCCCGCGTGGAGTGCCTGTAAGGTTCGCCGCGTGGGACCGCACAGGTCCGAGCGGCTTCGCGCCGCCCGGATCTGAACTGATAGCTACAACGTCATCTTCATCGGCTCCGGATAGTAACGGAACCCATCTCCGGTCTTGGCGACATGACCATAGCCTGGCCAGGCGAAGTGATAGGACATCACCGGGATCTTGTTGGCGGCCAGCATCGTCAGCAGCTTGACGCGCGACTCGGCCGCCTGCTTCGGATCGGAATCGTAGGAGAACTCCATCCGTGGCTTCTCCAGCAGCAGCACCGAATGGTGCGAGAGATCGCCGAGGAAGGCGAACGACTTGCCGGCCGAAGTCACCATGAAGATGGTGTGGCCGACGGTGTGGCCGGGGGCCGCGATCGCCTGCACGCCGGGCAGGAATTCCTCGCCATCCCTAAAGAATTTGATCCGATCCCGGACCGGCAGCAGGTTCTTGCGGGCGTGGACGACGAAATCCTTGGCAGAGCTGCCGAGCTTGCCTTCGTCGGTCCAGAAGTCGAAATCGCTCTGGGCAATGTAGACTTGCGCGTTGGGGAACAGCGGCTTGCCGCCTTCGTCGACGATGCCGCCGATATGATCGATATGGGCATGCGAGCACACGACGGCATCGATGTCGCCCGGCTTGATGCCGGCCTCCGTCATGCTCTTCTGCTGCCGTCCGGTGCTGGCGCCGAACATCTTCGATGAGCCCATGCCGGTGTCGAACAGGATGAGCTTGTCGCCGGTGTTGACGATGGGGGAATTCTGTTCGAGCACGACATTGTCCGGCGACAGGAAATTGTCGGCCAGCATCGTCTTGACCTCTTCCTTGGAAACGCCGGTGAAGGTCCCGGAGGGATCGCCGAGCGGAAGTGGTCCGTCGGATACGACGGTCACCTCGGCATCGCCGAGAATGAAGCGGTGCCAGTAGGGCGTCTGGGTGCCGAGCTTGGGCGCCCGCGCCATCGCGCTGCTGCCGAGCATGGCGCTGGCGCCGAGGCCGGCGCCGAGTGCGAGTAGGGACCGACGCGAGACGTCGAATGTCATCCTTTTTCTCCGCTTTCGTTTTTCACAACGCGTTGTGCGCGTTGTGTTCGGCTCGCGCCGATAGGCGGATGCTGCTCCGGTTCAGATGAGCTAGCAAGTGGAATTGGTTTTGACGATGAGCGCCGCCTGCCGAAGCGAAAGCCATTCCGGCCGCCCGCCAACAATTGTGTCACCTTTGTGTCTGGTGTGTCTGGTGATCGTATGCCCCGGCATCACCAGCTGTATCGGACCACGCCCTTGCCTGCGTAGGAACGCGTGACGTTCGAGAACTCACCCTCGAACGTCCCGGCAGCCGACCAGCCGGTGAGCCACTTCTTCTCGACTGATCCCGTCACCAGCGCGGAGTCCGAGGCCATCGCTGCACCGTTCACGACAAAGCTCGCGCCGGGAAGAGCTTGGAACGTGGCTCCGATGACGCGGTCGGGATTGAAGTCGTGCGCCCAGGCGAGCCGCCCGCGCAAGGTGACGATCCCGTCAGCCTGGGCGAACGATTTGTCCGTGCGCAGGCCGAGCTCGGTGCGGGTGTTAGTGACGCTCTTGGCACCATAGGCCAGCGCGAACAGGTTGCCGCCAACGACGGCCTGTTCGGCGTAAGCCGGCAGGTCGAACGTCGTGAACTGCGCTGTGGCGTAAGGCGTAAGGCCGACGCCCTGCGTGACGAAGCGATAGCCGCCCTCGAGTCGGCCGGAATAGGCGTTGGCGTTGAACTCGGCGCGCAGGCGATCGACGCCGGCAACCGTCACGGTGCGATCTGTGGTGATGTCCTGCCATCCATAGGCCAGCGCACCGGTGATGTAGGCAGGGCCGACGATGTGCCGGAAGAAGGCGCCGGCCTGGAACAGGTCGGACCGGCCGCCGCCGAGCGCGTTCGCTACGGTGAAGTTGGTGCCGCCGCCGGCGAGCGCGAAGCCAACCAGCGTATCCCGCGAGATGCGATAATCCGCACCGACGGCGGTACCATAGAGGTTGCTTGTGGTGGTGTTGGACCCGACGACTGTGCTGCCGTCAGTCTGCTGCGCGCCGCCAAAGCCCGCCGCCCAGACGCTCCAGCGCTGCTCGAACGGTGGCACGACCGGTGCCTTGGTGTAGATCGCAGCCAATGCGTCGTCCGGCTTGCGCTTGCGCGCGTAAGCCAGGGCGGTCTCATCCGCATAAGCATTCGGCGTGCCGCCCGCACTGACGGTATCGCCGCGACCCGCGATGAACGGATCCGTCATCACGCCCATGAACTGGTTCATCGCGTTGAAGGTCGTCTGCTGCGGCGCGCTGCCGACCTCGCCGGAGAGCTGGGTCAGGCCGGCGGGCGTCAGGCTACCGAACACCAGCGGGATCGTGCCATTGGTGTTGAAATAGTTGATGATCGCGTTGCCGACGTTCTGCTGATTGACGTTGAGGTTGCCCGATGGAGGCACGAAGTTCAGCGCAAGGTTCAGATAGGCGTGGGTTGCGTCGTAGCTCAGCGTGGTATTGAAGCCCGAAGGCAGGCCGACATTCAGGACCGTCGGATCGAATGTGCCGCTGACGCTGCCTGCGTTGAGAATGGTGTACTGCTTGGCGACATAGCTTCCGGCCGCGAAGCTCGCAGCTACCGTGGCACCGCCGAGGGTCGCATTGCCGGTCACATTGGCAAAAGTCGACGTCGTGGGGTCCACGTAGACAAGATACAGCGCCCCGGACTGCATCGCGAGGCTTGCCACGGTCATGGACGTGCCTGGCGCGGCTACAATGCCCGGCGACAAAAGCCCACCCGCGTTGATCTGGGTGGCGCCAACGGTGCCGCTGCCGACCAGTTGGCCGCTTGCGTTCACCGTGGTGAGGACCGAGGATGCAATCGAGCCAATCACGGCGAGGACGCCGCTATTGACGGTTGTTGACCCGGTGTAGGTGTTCGCAGCCGTCAGCAATGTCACGCTCGTTGCGCTGTTGCCATTCTGCTGGAAGGCGCCGGTGCCGCTGATCACGCCTGTGAAGGTGAGAACGTTCGAGCGATTGACGGCGAAAGTGCCGTTGTTGACGACGTTGCCGACAATCGAACCGGTCGTGCCGCCATTGCCGAGCTGCAACGTGTGGCCGGAATTGATGCTGGTCCCACCGGTGTAGGTGTTGGCGCCGGTCAACGTCACAGTGCCGGATGGGCCGAAGCTCAGGCTCAGGCGCCCGGCGCCCTGGATGACACCACCGAAATCGCCGTTCATGATGGATATGGTGGTCGCGGCACTGGATCCGGTGTTTACCGTTCCTGCGCCGAGCAGGTTGCGCAGGGCGCTGGTATGGTCGTTGTAATCGAGGACCGCGCCTGCGGCCACCGTCGTTGAGCCGGCGTTGCCTGTAAGAAACGATAGGATGCTGTCGGTTGCCTGCAACGTGCCGCCGTTGACCGCGAGCGTCGTACCGGTGCTGACGGATGTGCCGACCGCGAACTGCACTTGAACGGTTCCCGTATCCGTTGCGGATCCGAACTGCACATGAGCGTCGTTCATGCTCATGCCGCCCGCGGCCAACAGAGTTGTGCCGGCGCCCGCCGCCAGGGTCGAGGTCGTGGCGGCCGTGAAGGTAATATCGTTCGCCAGTGTCCCGGTGACGGTCGTGCGTAATGTGCCGCCGCTCATGGTCATGGCGCCGCCGCCGAACGCGTCGATCGCGCCCGCAGTTGCGTGACCGCCCGTCAGTGTCCCGCCAGTGACCGCGGTGCCGCCCGCATAGGTGTTGGTGCTGTTCAGCGTGACTCTGCCGGGACCGGCGACCGTCAAGCTGCCGGGACCTGTGATCTGGCCGGTGCTGTCGACCATAAACTCCGCACTCGCGGAGGCCGTCGTGATGACGGTGTTAGAATTGAGCTGAAGAACGCCGCCGGCCGTAATATCGCCGGTCAGGAACGGGTTGCTTGATTGCACATTGATCGCGGCCGAGCCCGCACTGGTCTGCATGATCAGGGTGCCGTTGACGAAACCGAAATTGCTGTTCGTGGCCGAAGAGTTCAGATTCAACGTGCCAATCGTGAACGTCCCGGCCTGCAGATTGACTTGTGGACCTTGATTCGGGACCGTCGCATTGAATGTCGCAACAGCGTCGACTGCGTTGGGAACGGTGGCCGGCGTCCAATTTCCGCTTACGGCCCAAAATCCGGGGCCGCCATTCCAGGTCTGGGCGGCCGCCTGGCCGGAGATCGCCGTGAGCAGACCGGCCGCCACGGCGGGTAGCGCCGCCGTCAATGCGGTACTCGTCAACAGCGCCTTGATTGAACTCGTTCTCCGCCTCGTACGCGAGCCGCCAACCTCAATTGCCAATTCCACAGGGCGCCCCGATGCAATGCGTGGCCAAATGTTCCGAGCGAGACATACGTAGCTGTTTCGCCGCCGGCGGACCACCGGCGCCACTTCTCGTCGCCGACCTCACTGACGATTTCGGGGCGGTGTGATTGCGGGGCAACAGAAGGTTGCTTGTTTTCCGGGCAGCGCGACCACCCGCCGGTGTCTCGCCACTCACGCAATACGCAACGTGGGCTCACTGCCTTCCGTCTCGGCGAAGCCCGCCTGCAGCACCTCTTCGCGCTTGTGACGGAGATGTGCTCGCAGAATATGCGAGAGGCCAACGCCGTCGCGGCGCTGAAGCGCGTTCAGGATCGCCTCGTGCTCCTTCACGGCGAGCGCCCAGCGCTGCGCCGTCATCGGCGTGACATAGCGCGCGCGCCGGATGCGCGCGGTCACCGAGGCGTAAAGCCCGGCGAGCACGGGATTTCCTGCCGCAGTCACGATGGCTTCGTGAATGGCGCGATTGCCACGGTAGTACTGGATCAGGTCGCGCTCACGATAATGCTGCACCATGTCCGCATGTGCGGCGGCGATCGCGTCGATCTCGGCGTCGCTGATGCGCTCGCAGGCGAGTTCGCCCGCGAGAGCCTCCAAGCCCTGGCAGACCTCGAACAGGTCGCGCATGTCCTTGTCGGTCAGCTTTGCTGCCCGCGAGCCGCGATGCGGCAGCAGCTGCACGAGCCCTTCCGCCGCCAGCACCTTGAGCGCCTCGCGCAGCGGCGTCCGCGAGATTTCGAGCCGCTCGCACAGCTCGCGCTCGGGAATCCGCGCGCCCGGCGGGATCTCGCCGTCGAGCAGGATGGCGCGGATGCGGTTGACGACCTCGTCGTGAAGCATGGCTCTGAGCTCAGTTTTGAATGCAAAATCGAACTTATATGCAGAAACTGTCAAGTTCCAGCTTGAAAATTCCAAGTTTTGCATTCAAAAATGTAAAAAACAGAAAGGTGTGAGGAAATGGACCTGCAAGTGGAGGCTGGAGACCTCGTGTTCGAGCGCGACGGCGGCATCGGGCGGATCACCTTCAACCGCCCGCAGGCCCGCAATGCCTTCACTTTTGCCATGTACGAGCGGCTTGCCGCGATCTGCGAGGAGGTCAACCGCGACCATGACATCAAGGTGCTGGTGCTGCGCGGAGCCGGCGACAAGGCCTTCGCGTCCGGCACCGACATCAACCAGTTTCGCGAGTTCAAGTCGCCGCAGGACGCCATCGATTACGAGAACCGCATCGACCGCGTGCTGACCACGCTCGAGCAGTGCCGGGTGCCGACGATCGCGGCGATCAACGGCTTCTGTACCGGCGGCGGGGCGGGCATTGCCGCGGCCTGCGACCTCCGCATCGGCACGAAAGCTGCGAAGATCGGATTCCCCATCGCCAGGACGCTCGGCAATTGCCTTTCGATGTCCAATGTCAGCCGTCTCACCGCGCTGATCGGCGCCGCGCGCGTCAAGGATCTCATCTTCACCGCGCGCCTCGTCGACGCCGCGGAGGCCGCAAGCGTCGGGCTGCTCGGCGAGGTCGTCGACGATCTTGCCGCCCTTGAACGACGCGCAGACGAGGTCGCCCGGCTCGTCGCGAGCCATGCGCCGTTGACGCTGAATGCGATCAAGCAGGCGGTGGCGCGTCTGCAACGCCGGCTGACGCAGGACGAGGGCGAAGACCTCATCCTGATGTGCTACACGAGCCAGGATTTTCGCGAAGGGCTCGATGCTTTCCTCAACAAGCGCGCGCCGCAATGGCGCGGCCAATAGGACGAGCCGATGCAAAGCGATCCGTCGCAATCCACCTCCCGCCGCTCGGGCCCGCTGGCCGGCCTCAAGGTCATTGACCTCACCCACGTCATGGCGGGACCGACCTGCACCCTGATGCTCGCCGACATGGGCGCCGACGTCATCAAGATCGAGAAATGGCCGAACGGCGACGACACCCGTCATTCGGTGCCGCCGAAGATCGGCGACGAGGCGGCCTCGTTCCTGATGATGAATCGCAACAAGCGCGGCATCGTGCTGGATCTGAAGACCGACGGTGGCAAAGAGGTGCTGCGCCGGCTGATCGCGAATGCCGACGTGCTGGTCGAGAACTTTGCGCCGGGCGCCATGGAACGCCTCGGCTTCGGCTACGAGGCGCTGCACGCGGAATTCCCGGCGCTGATCTATTGCTCGCTGTCGGGCTTCGGCCGCACCGGCCCGTACAAGCATCGCAGGGGATTCGATCTCGTCGCGCAAGCCATGAGCGGCATCATGAGCTTTACCGGCGAGCGGCCCGACGGTCCGCCCGTCAAATGTGGACCGCCGCTGTCCGACATCACCGCCGGCCTGCTCGCGAGCATGGGTATCCTGGCGGCCTACACGCATCGCCTCAAGACCGGTGAAGGGCAGTGGGTCGAGACCTCGCTGTATGAAGCTGCGCTGGTGCAAACCTATTGGCAGTCGACCATCGCGCTCGCCGCGGGCACTGCGCCGCGCGCGATGGGCTCGGCGCATCCACTCAACGCGCCGTATCAGGCGTTCGAAGCCTCGGACGGCTGGCTCGTGGTCGGCGGCGCCAACAAGAAGCATTGGCTGTTGATGCTGGAAGCGCTCGGCGCGAGCGAGCTCGCCGACGATCCGCGCTTCGTCACCGGTGCCGATCGCATGGCCAACCTGAAAGAGCTCGAAGCCGTCCTGAGCGAGCGCTTCCGCACGAAGTCGCGGGCGCATTGGCTGGCGGCGCTGGACGAGAAGGGCGTGCCGTGCGGCCCCGTGCACGACATGCTGGAGGCGCTCGGCGATCCGCAGACGCTGGCGCGCGAGATGGTCGTCGAGGTCGAGCACTCCACGCTCGGTCCCGTCAAGACGATCGGGCTTCCCATCAAGTTTTCGGAGACCCCGGGGAAAGTGCGATCAGGCGCACCGGTCTATGGTGAGCACACGCGAGAGGTTCTGGCCGAGCACGGGTTCGACCAGTCACGAATCGAAGCGCTCGAAAAAGAAGGCGCGATCGTCTCGGCCCAGGAAATACGTGAGGAACACGTCGCCTGACCGGACGCCGATACGACAACAACAAAAGACAAAAAATCAGCTGGAGGAAATCATGGGTCGGACGTCAACATTTCTGCTCTCGGCAGCCGCAGTCCTGCTCGCCGGCACCATGCCGGCGCTCGCCGCCTGGCAGCCGCAAAAGCCGATCGAGTTCATCGCCACCGCCGGTCCCGGCGGCGGCACCGACAATCTCGCGCGCGCGGTGCAGAACATCATCACTAAGCACAAGCTGATCGAGCAGCCGATCGTCGTCGTCAACAAGGGCGGCGGTAGCGGCGCCGAAGGCTATGTCTACGGAAAGGCCTCCGCGGGCGATCCCTACAAGGTCATCTTCGGCACGTCGAACGCCTGGCAGCAACCGCTCGTCTCCAAGGTCGCCTTCAACTACACCGATCTCACGCCGATCGCGGCGATGGCGCAGGACGAATTCCTGCTCTGGGTCAAGCAGGACGCGCCTTACAAGACCGCAGGCGATTATCTGAAGGCGGCCGCAGCGGGCGAATTCAAGATGGGCGGCGCGCAGTCGAAGGACACCGACGAGGTGCTGACGCGCATGATCGAGAAGACCGGCAAGGTCAAGCTGACCTACATCCCCTTCAAGAGCGGCGCCGAGACCGCCGTGCAGCTCGCCGGCGGGCATCTCGACTCCCACGTCAACAACCCGAGCGAAAGCCTCGGGCAATGGCGCGGGGGCACGCAGCGACCGCTCTGCGTGTTCAGCCCGAAGCGGCTGCCGCAGGGGCCGAAGGTCACTGCGACGGATGGCTGGGGCGACGTTCCAACTTGCGTCGAGCAGGGCCTCGACATCAAGCAATATGAGCAGCCGCGCACGGTGTGGCTGCCCGGCAAGGTCACGCCGGAACAGGCCGCGTTCTATGTCGACCTCATGAAGAAGGTGCAGGCGACGCCGGAGTGGAAGGACTACATCGAGAAGACCTCCCAGGTCGACACGTTCCTCACCGGTGCCGAGCTCGAAAAATTCATCAAGGAGGACCTCGAGCGCGTCAAGCAGGTCGCGGGCGAGCAGGGCTGGCTGGTGAAGTAAGGCATTACGCCATGATCTCACGCCGCACGCTTGAACTTGCGACAGCCGTGCTCACCGGCAGCTTCGGCGTGGCCGTCGTCGTCTCCAGCCTCGACAATGGCATCGGCTGGTCGAGCGCAGGCGTGGACGCCGGCACGTTCCCGTTCCTGACCGGGATCATCATCGTGGTCGGGAGCCTCACCAATCTGGTACGAGGCGTGCTGCCGGCCGCGACGCTCGCAAACGTTCCCATCGCGATCACGTCCATCGAGCTGCGTCGGCTCGCCGGCCTGTTCGTGCCGGCTGCCATCTTCGTCGCCGCGATCCCGCTCGCCGGGATGTACGTCGCCTCGGCTCTCTACGTCTTCACCGTGCTGGCGATCCCCCAGCACCAATCGGTGCCGCGCGCGCTCGCCATGGCAGGTGCCACGGCGCTCGCGCTCTACCTCGTGTTCGAGCGCATGTTCCAGGTCAGCCTGCCGCACGGCGCGCTCGCTTCCGCGCTCGGGTTCTGAGGGAGCGGCGGGATGGACAATCTCCAGGAGCTCCTGCACGGCTTCACCATCGCGGTCACGGTGCCGCATCTGGTCCTGATGGTGGTCGGCGTGCTGCTCGGCATTCTCGTCGGCGTGCTGCCGGGGCTGGGCGCGCCGAACGGCGTGTCGCTGCTCCTGCCGCTCACCTTCGGCATGCAGCCGGTCTCGGCCATCATCCTGCTCTCCAGCATGTATTGGGGCGCGCTGTTCGGGGGATCGGTGACCTCCATCCTGTTCAATATCCCGGGGGAGCCGTCGTCGGTGGCGACCACCTTCGACGGCTATCCGATGGCGCGCGACGGCAGGCCGACCACCGCGCTCGCGACCGCCTTCGGTTCGGCGGCGTTCGGCGCGCTGGTCGGCGTCATCCTGATCACCTTCCTCGCCTCCTGGGTGGCGCAGGCTGCGCTCGCGTTCGGGCCGGCCGAGTATTTTGCCGTCTATTTTCTCGCCTTTGCCAGCTTCGTCGGCATGGGCGGTGCGGCGCCGATCAAGACCGTCGTGGCGCTGGCGCTCGGCTTCGCCATCGCCGCCATCGGCATCGACACGGTCTCCGGAAGCGTCCGCCTCACCATGGGCGTGGACGAACTCGTCAAGGGCGTCAGCTTCGTCGTGGCGGTCATGGGCCTGTTCGGCATTGGCGAACTGCTGGTCGCCGTCGAGGAGGAGTTTCACGCCCGCGCGGTCTCTTCCAAGATCGATTGGCGCGAGGTGTTTCGCGCCGTCGGCCGCCTGCCGCGGCACGGCGTTGCGCTGCTGCGCAGTGCCGCGATCGGATGCTGGATGGGCATCACGCCGGGCGGCCCGACCGCGGCCTCCTTCATGAGCTACGGTATCGCGCGGCGCTTTTCACGGCGCGGCCGACATTTCGGCACGGGCGAGGTCGAAGGCATCGTCTCGCCGGAGACGGCCGATCATGCCGCCGGGACCAGCGCGCTGCTGCCGATGCTCTCGCTTGGCATTCCCGGCTCGGCGACCGCGGCCGTGATGATGGGCGGGTTGATGATCTGGGGCCTCAATCCCGGGCCCATGCTGTTCGTGGACCAAAAGGATTTTGTCTGGGGCCTGATCGCCTCGATGTATGTCGGCAACATTGTCGCCGTCGCCCTGGTGCTGCTGACGGTCCCGGTGTTCGCCGCCCTGATGCGGATTCCCTTCGTGGTGATCGCGCCGCTGATCGTGATCATCTGCGTCGTCGGCGCTTATTCGGTGTCGAACTCCTATCTCGACGTCGTCATGATGCTCGGCTTCGGGGTCGTCGGCTATCTCTTCAAGAAGCTGTTCTATCCGCTGGCGCCGCTCGTGCTCGCGATCGTCATCGGCGACAAGGCCGAGGACGCCTTCCGGCAGTCGATGCTGATCTCCAAGGGATCTCTCGGCATTTTCTTTGCGAACAAGCTGGTGACGTGCCTGATCGTGGGCGGCATCGCGCTGCTGCTGCTTCCGCTTCTGTTGCAGCTGCCGCGGCTGTGGCGCAAACCTGCGTCGCCCGCGACCGATGCGCCAGTCCAGGAAAGGGCGATCATATGACCGCAAAGCCGCTGATTGCGCTGGCCATGGGAGATCCCGCCGGCATCAGCCCGGAGCTGACGGCCAAGCTCGTGGCGCAGGACGACATCCGCGCGGGCTGCCGGCTCGTCGTTATCGGCGACCGCCGCATTTTCGACGAGGGCGCGCGCATTGCGGGCGTCAAGCCGGAGCTGAAGATGCTAGAGCAGGGCGCCGATCTTCGCGCAGCGCAGGAAGATGCGCTGTTCGTCGATCTCCGCCACCTTGCTCCCAGGGAGGTCGAGCCCAAGACTGCGACCCTTGCCGGCGGAAAATTCGCGCTGGCCAATTACAGGCATGCGCTCGAGCTCGGCCGCGACGGCCATGTCGACGCGGTCTGCTTCACGCCCTTCAACAAGCAGGCGATGCGCCTTGCCCGCGCCGAGTACGAGGACGAGATCGCGTTCTCGGCCGAGGTCGTCGGTCTCAAGACGCCGGCAAGCGAATTCAACGTGCTCGACCGGCTCTGGAACGCACGGGTCACCTCGCACATCCCGCTCAAGGACGTCGCTGCGAATCTATCCGGCGAACGCATCCATCGCGCGCTCAAGCTGACCGATTTCTGCATGCGGAACGCCGGCTTTGCGCGGCCGCGCATCGCGGTCGCAGGCCTCAATCCCCATGCCGGGGACGGTGGCAATTTCGGCCGCGAGGAGATCGACGTGATCGCGCCGATGGTCGCAGCAAGCCAGCGCGAGGGCATTGCCGCGGAGGGACCGTTTCCGGCCGACACCGTGTTCCTGCGCGCCAAGGCGGGCGCCTTCGATGCCGTGCTGACGATGTATCACGACCAGGGCCAGATCGCGATGAAGCTAATGGGTTTCGATCGCGGCGTGACCTTGCTCGGCGGCTTCCCGTTCCCGATCTGCACGCCCGCGCATGGCACCGCCTACGACATCGCGGGGCAGGGCATCGCCTCGATCGGCGCCAGCCGTGCCGCGCTGCTGCTCGCCGCGGAGATGGCGCGGCGCACCGGCTGATCGCATGCTGATCTAGCGTGCCCGCCGGTGCCTCAGCGGCTCGCGAGCCATTTTGCGAGCGGCGTCGCCCCGAGCCGTGCTTCGCCGAGTGGGTTCAACGACGTGTCGTCGATGGGAGTGCCGTAGTACAGCGCCGTCCGATCTCCGATCACGGGGCGTGGGTCGCCGGACGCCTTCAGGCGGCGCGCGATGAATTCATTGAAGGGGGC
Organism: Bradyrhizobium sp. CCBAU 45321; assembly: GCF_028128975.1. Classification (NCBI taxonomy): domain Bacteria; kingdom Pseudomonadati; phylum Pseudomonadota; class Alphaproteobacteria; order Hyphomicrobiales; family Nitrobacteraceae; genus Bradyrhizobium; species Bradyrhizobium sp. CCBAU 45321. The sequence continues at coordinate 38,728 of NZ_LFKZ01000131.1, read as the reverse complement.
CTTCTCGGGGCCGGCGATATCGATCGTGCCGTTGAGCGGCCGGCCGCTTGCGACCTCCGCGAGGCGATCGACGACGTCGTCGGCCGCGATCGGCTGAAACTGAGCCGTGGGAACGACGATCTTCCCCTCGATTGCGCTTGTGTCGGCAATGGCCGCGAGGAATTCGAAGAACTGGGTGGCGCGCACGATCGAGTAGGGCACCGAGGCGGACTTGATGACGGTTTCCTGCGCCAGCTTGGCACGGAAATAGGCGTTGTCGGGCGAGCGGTCGGTGCCGACGATCGAGAGCGCCACGTGATGCTTCACGCCTGCTGCGGTTTCTGCCGCGACGAGATTCTCGCTCGATTGCTGGAAGAATGCGAGCACCGCTGCCGGCTCCCAGGACGGCGCGTTGGCGACGTCGACGACCACATCTGCGCCCGAAAGCGCTGCGGCAAGGCCTTCCCCGGTTACGGCGTTCACGCCCGATTTCGGCGAAGCTGCCACCGCTTCGTGGCCCTGCTGCTTGAGCTTCGCCACCAGTCTTGATCCGATCAATCCGGTTCCGCCGATCACGACGATCTTCATGGCTTGTCTCCTTGCGATTGTGGGGCGGGAGATGATCGAAGCCAATCGAAACTCACGCCTCCCACGTCACTCATGTGGTGCGAAGTGACTCTAGCCGATCCATGGCGCAGGCTCTTGCCTGTAGCGGGCTTACCTTGCCGGAAAATGCTGCCAGCGTTTTGCCCGACGTGTCAAAATGTTTGGTCGCCGCAAGCGGCGGACTGGCCCTTGAAAATGCTAATGAAAACAATCCCCAGGCTACTGTGCATGGGGTTGTTTCGCAGTTTTGGATGGGACGGGCGACGGCCTCCGATTCCGGGAGGCGGCCGCTGCTCGCCTCACGACCCGCAGACGATCACGCCGTACCAGCCGAGCCCTCGATAGGTCTCGTAGCCCGGCGTGGCATGGAACGCGACCAGTGTACCCGTGCGTTCCTGATAGAAGCCGGAGCGCTGGCCGTTCAGCGACAGCGAGATGCGCTCGCTGAGGATGCCCTGGCCGTCGGACGCCGCGATCACGCGGAAATTCGAATCGACCAGCAATACGCGCGCCTTGTCGCTGTCGCCGACGCGCACGCCCTGCACGATGGCGCGGGCCTGCGGCTCCCAGTCGAAATGGATGGCGAGAACCCCGATCGGCGCGCCATGGGCCTGGCCGCCGGCGCGGACGCTGGCGCAATAGGTCGCGACCTGCGCATTGCCGAGCAGCGGTTGGTTCTCGACGTCCCCGGCGACATAGTCGTCGCCGGAGCGAAGGGCTCTCGCGTCGCGAAACCATTTTGTGTGGGCGACGTTCTGGCCGACGACGCGGAAGCGGTCGGCGCGGCCGTTGGCGATGACGTTGCCATCGAGGTCGCAGAGCCAGAGATCGAGATAGACGGTGTAGGCCCCGAGGATCACGCCGAGGCGCTGCGAGGCATGGGAGACGGCCGCAGCATTGGACGAGTCTGCGCAATCGACCACGGCGGAATCGGTGGCCCACCAGCGCACGTCGCAGGTGCGTTCGTAGAGATTGCGGTCGATCAGCTCGATCGCGTTGAGCGACAGGTCGACCATCCGCTCGCCGCGGGAGCGCTGGCTCATGCGGTCGATCGAGGCGACGAGATCGCCGGTGCGTTTCGTCAATTGGGTCTCGAGCTCGCGGGCGATGGTTTCGACCTGCTGGCCGACGCCGCGCACCTCCTGTGCCACCACCGCAAAGCCCGCGCCTTGCGCGCCGGCGCGGGAGCTCTCGATCAGCGCGTTCAGCGCCAGCATCTTCATCTGGTTGGTGATCTGCTGGATCGACTTGGTCTTGTCGACCGCGATCTGGTTGACCTCGGCGGTGAGGCGGTTGATCAGCGCGGAGACGTCGGAATCATCGTCCGCGGGTTCGGAGGCGATCGGCTTGGCTTTCAGACCCAGCGCAGCAGACATCGGGGACTTCCCTTGGCAATGAGGTCTGATCTGCAATGAACGGGGAACAACGACTTACAGATCGAATACGATTCTTTTTCGAGGATTCCGCCTAACGCCTGCTTAATTTGCTGTTTGGCGGGATGCCTAAATGATAGTCACTCCGGCCTGCCTGCTGGCCATCCACCGCTTTGTGCGTCCCGGCCGTTGCAAATCGCCGGGGTTTCCCAGCCAATCCTTTCAAGCCAGTCGCGGCCCCGAGCGTGTCGCCCGGACCCGAGTTCCCAATCGATAGCCCTCGTCATGACGCCTCCCGCATCCGCGCTCCCCGTCGAAGCGCCCCAGGCCTTCCTGGGCGTGGCGCGCTCGCTCACCGACAAGCTGTGGCGCGACCGGCTCGATGCGCGCGGGGCAGCCCAGGCGCTCGCCATCGTGCAGCGGCACCAATTGCCGGAACTGCTGGCGCGGGTGCTGGCCGGCCGCGGTGTCGACATCGATGCCGTCGCCGACTTCCTCGATCCGACCATCCGAAAGCTGCTGCCGGACCCGTTCACGGTGACGGAGATGGAGACCGCCGCCAAACGCATCGCGGATGCCGCGACCAGGGGCGAGAAGGTTGCGATCTTCGGCGACTACGACGTCGATGGCGCGACCTCGGCGGCACTGCTGGCCTGGCATCTGCGCCATTGCGGGCTCGATCCGCTGATCCATATCCCCGACCGAATTTTCGAAGGCTACGGCCCGAACACGGAGGCAGTGCGGGCGCTCGCGGCAAAGGGCGCCACGCTGCTGATCACAGTCGATTGCGGCACCACCAGCATCGAGCCGCTCGCCGAGGCGAAGCGCCTCGGCATGTCCGTGGTCGTGATCGACCATCACCAGGCCGGCACGGAGCTGCCGGTGGTGGATGCGCTGGTCAATCCGAACCGGCTCGACGATCTCTCCGGCCTCGGTCATCTCGCCGCCGTCGGCCTCGTGCTGGTGACGCTGGTGGCGGTCAATCGCGAGCTGCGCCAGCGCGGCTTCTGGACCAGCGAGATGCCCGAGCCCGACCTGCTCGGCATGCTGCACCACGTCGCGCTCGGCACCGTCGCCGACGTCGCGCCGCTGATCGGTCTCAACCGCGCATTCGTCGCCAAGGGGCTGATCGCGATGCGTCGGCGCGACCATGTCGGCCACACCGCGCTGATGGACGTGGCCCGGCTCAACGGCCCGCCGGAGGCCTGGCATCTCGGCTTCATGCTGGGGCCGCGCGTCAATGCCGGGGGTCGCATCGGCCGCGCCGATCTCGGCGTGCGGCTGCTGCTTGAAGGCGACAGCGTCGAGGCGGCGCGGATCGCGGCCGAGCTCGACCGTCTCAACAGCGAACGTCGCGTCATTGAGCAGGCGGCGGAGGCCCAGGCCGAAGCCGAGGCGCTGGCCTCGATCGGACTTGAGGACAAGCTCGCCGTAATCGTCACGGCCTCGGAAGGCTGGCATCCCGGCGTGGTCGGCCTCGTCGCCTCGCGCCTGAAGGAGAAGTTCTCGCGGCCCGCCTTTGCCATTGCGCTGGAGCCGGGCGGCATCGGCACGGGCTCGGGCCGTTCGATCGCCGGCGTCGATCTCGGCAAAGCAGTGCGGCAGGCGGTCGCCGACGGCATTCTGCTCAAGGGCGGCGGCCACGCGATGGCTGCGGGCGTGACGCTGCGCAAGGAGAAGCTCGCCGAATTCCGCGCCTATATCGAGACAGCGCTGGCGCGCGACGTCGCCGAGGCGCGCCACGTCAACGAGCTCTATATTGACGGCGCGGTCACCGCCCGTGCGGTGACGCCGGAGCTGGCGACGACGCTCAACCGCGCCGGTCCCTTCGGCAGCGGCAATCCGGAGCCGGTGCTGGCGCTGCCGGCGCATCAGCTCGTGTTTGCCGACGGGGTCGGGCAGGCGCATCTGCGCCTGCGCTTCAAGGCGGGCGACGGCGCCATCGTCAACGGCATCGCGTTCCGTTCGGTCGGCCAGAAGCTCGGCAATGCGCTGCTCGCCAATCGCGGCCAGCCGATGCACGTTGCGGGTTCGTTGTCGGTGGACCGCTACCAGGGCGCCGAGCGCGTGCAATTCCGTGTCGTCGACGTCGCGCTACCGGACCAGGGGCCATCCGTGATTAGATGACGCATGATCCGGAAAAGTGCGAAGCGGTTTTCCGACAAAGATCATGCGCAAAAAATAACGGCCTCGAACGACAAGAAAAGGGAGTGAGCATGGCAGGGCAGGTTGAGGGCAAGGTCGCGCTGGTGACGGGTGGCGCCTCCGGCATAGGCGAGGCCATCGTCGAGCTGTTCGCGCGCGAGGGCGCGAGTGTCGTCGTCACCGATATCGACGAGCTGCGCGGCCCGGAGCTCGCTAGGCGCGTAACAAACGTGGGCGGCAAGGCGATCTTCCTGGAGCAGGATGTCACCAGCGAAGAGCGCTGGATCGAGATCGTCGCCGAGATCGCAAAGCGCTTCGGCCGGCTCGACGTGCTCGTCTCCAATGCGGGTATCGGCATTTCCGTGCCGTCGATCGTCGACATGACGCTCGCCGACTGGCGCAAGCAGAACGCGATCAACCTCGATGGCGTGTTCCTCTCGGTCAAGCATTGCCTGCCTTTGATGCGCAGGACCGGCGGCGGCTCGATCATCATGATGTCCTCGCTGGCGGGCCTGCGCGGCTCGCCCGGATTGTCGGCCTATTCGGCGACGAAGGGCGGCGTGCGGCTGTTCGCCAAGTCGATCGCGATGGAATGCGCGGCTGCGGGCGATGGCATCCGGGTCAACTCGGTTCACCCCGGCATCATCGACACCCCGATCTGGGGCAAGATCCCGACGGGGGCGGCCGGCGCCGGCCAGAACGCTCCGATCGATCCGGAGGAGCGCGCCCGCGTCGTCACGCCGCTTGGCCGCGCCGGCCACGCCGCGGAGATCGCTTCGGGCGTGCTGTATCTCGCTTCCGATGCCTCGCGCTACGTCACCGGCAGCGAGCTCGTCATCGACGGCGGCATGAACGCCGGCGGCGTGCCGCGGCGCGCTTGAGCTGCGCAGGGCAGGGTGGCTGCCACAGGGGCTGACGCGCAGGCGTTGCCCCTGTACAAGATGAGCAACTGCCAACCGACAGAGGTTTTACTCGCCATGGCGCACAGCCTTCACGCGTCCTCGCCCGCGCCGCATCGTTCGAACCGGCCCGATCTCGCCACCGACGCGATCCGCACCGCGCGCGAGGATCTCGCCGCCTGCTTCCGCATGGCCGCGCGCAACGGCTTTGAGGAGGGCATCTGCAACCACTTCTCGGCGGTGGTGCCGGGCCATGACGACCTGTTCCTCGTCAATCCCTACGGCTACGCCTTCCGCGAGCTAACCGCGTCGAAGCTGTTGATCTGCGACTTCCACGGCAATGTCCTCGACGGCGAGGGCGTGCCCGAGGCGACCGCGTTCTACATCCATGCCGAGATGCACAGGCTGCTGCCGCGCGCCAAGGCCGCCTTCCACACCCACATGCCCTATGCGACGGCGCTGTCGATGACCGAGGGCGAGCCCCTGATCTGGGCCGGCCAGACCGCGCTGAAATTCTACGGCCGCACCGCGGTCGACCGCGACTACAGCGGCCTCGCGCTCGACAGCCGCGAAGGTGCCCGCATCGCGTCCGCCGTCGGCGATGCCGACATCGTTTTTATGAAGCATCACGGCGTGATGGTGCTGGCGCCGACCATCGCGGAGGCCTGGGACGATTTGTATTATCTCGAGCGCGCCGCTGAGGTGCAGGTGCTGGCGATGTCGACGGGGCGGAAGGTGCTGCCGGTCGATCCCGCCGTTGCGGCGGAGACCTACAGGCAGATGCGCGAGGGCGATTCCGAATCCGCGCGGCTGCATCTTGCCGCGATCCGGCGGCAGCTCGATGCGGAGGAGCCGCAATATCGGCACTGACCACGATGTCATTCCGCGGTGCTTGAGCTGCGCTGCGTATCAGCGGGCCGCGTCGAACTCTGACTTCAGCCAGTGTCGTACAGCCTCGACCGGCTCGGTGAGCGGCCGGTCGCGGCTGCGGACCAAGTGCAGTGAAAAGCCTTCCAGCTCCGGCCCGAATGGTGCGATCAACGTTCCCTGCGAAAGTTCGTCGGCGACGAGCACAAGGCTGTGCAAAGCGACACCAGCGCCGGCGACGGTTGCCTGGATGGCATGGGTTTCATCGCTGAAACGCACGCCGGCGCGCGCATCAACGTCGTTAATGCCGGCCGTCTTGAGCCAGCGCCGCCAGGTCGGATTTCGGGCATCACGACGGTGCCAGTCGAAATGTAGCAGCGTTGCTGAGCGCAGGTCGCTCGGTCTTCGGATGCCCAAGCGCGGACTGACCACCGGCGCGAAACGATCGACCGTGAGCGGCTCGGCAATCAGATCGGGATAAGGACCGGAACCGTAGCGAAGTGCGAGGTCCGCGGTCGAATTGAGATCGGCCACCTCCAAGCTCGCAAGCAATGTGAGATCAATGTCGGCTCTGCTCTTTCGGAGCCCAGCAAGACGCGGCACCAGCCATTTGGCTGTGAAAGCCGGCGTCGCCGAAAGTGTGACCACCGCCCGGCGTCGCTTCCGGCTCAATCCTTCCAGAACACGCGCAAACGCATCAAAGCCGTCGCGCAGGACTGGAAGCAGGACCTGTCCTTCCGCGGTGAGCAGAACCTGCCGGGTCCGGCGCTCGAACAGCCTGACCCCGACCGTCTGCTCCAGCTGTCGCACCTGATGGCTGATCGCGGTCGGCGTGACGTGAAGCTCGTCGGCCGCGCGCTTGAAGCTGAGGTGACGTGCCGCCGCTTCAAATGCACGCAATCCCGCCAGCGGAGGAAGCCTTCTCATCGCGAACTCGAGGATGAATGCAGTTCATCCATAAGCTGAGCAACTTTCGTTTGTCAACGACGGGGCCTGAACCGATCTATTGGGCAAACAGATGAGAGGAGTGCTGCAATGCAACTGCTACAAATCGATTCAAGCGCGCGGTTGGAGCCTTCAGATGCAAATCCGCGCGGTTCGCACACCAGGCGTCTGACTCAGCGTTTCGTCCAGCGATGGCTACAGTCGCGGCCGGGGGATCGCGTCGTCAACCGCGACCTCGGTCGCTTCGCACCGGGCCCGGTGACGGACGGCTGGGTCAAAGCGGCCTTCGCGAAGCCCGATCGGCGCGAGCCATGGATGAGCGAGGCTTTGGCGGAAAGCGATGCGCTGGTCGACGAGTTGATCTCAGCTGATCTGATCGTCGCGGGCGTGCCAATGTACAACTTCGGTGTGCCAGCGCAGTTCAAGGCATACATAGACAACGTCGTTCGGGTCGGACGCACGTTCGGCTTCGACCGATCACGCCCGGACGATCCATATTCGGCGCTGCTTGCGGGCATGGACAAGCGTCTTGTCCTGCTCGGCTCGCGCGGAGACTACGGGTACGATCCGGGCGGGCGCATGGCCGCCGTCAATCATGCCGAAGGAGCCGTCCGGGACGTGTTTGCTTTCATCGGGATCACGGCCTTCCACAGCATCGCAGTCGAGTACGACGAATTCGCCGACGATCGGTTGCAGGCGTCGATTGCCGCGGCCGAGCGTGCCGTGGATGACCTCGTCGACGAGCTGCTGAAGCTCACAGAACAGCGAAACGCGGCTTAAGGGTCGGCTGCAGCTGCGGCGGAGGCGCCAGCGCCGAGCTCCCAGCCGTACTAGTTGGTTTGCCGCAGCTTGGCCAGCACCTTCAGCCCGCCGTAGCCATCGGCGGGCGCGATCCCGACCTTCTGCTGAAACTCCTTGACTGCCTTCATGGTGTCGTTGCCAACCCGGCCGTCGGTGCCGCCCGTGTCGAAGCCGGCCTTGGTCAGGCGCGTCTGCATCTCCTGCACTTCGGCGAGCGTCAACGCCCGCTCGGAGCCCGGGAAGGGCTGGATGAAGGGCGGGGCTCCCAGGCAGCGATCCCCGAGATGGCAGATCGCCAGCGCGTAGTTCATGGAAGGGTTGTAGCTCTTCACCGAGTAGAAATTCGGCCCGAGCAGGAAGGTCGGCCCGCCCGCAACCGGCGTCCACATCTGCGCGGATGCATTGGGCTGCGGAAATGATTGGCCGTCGGCACGAGTCACGCCGGCCGCCTGCCAGGCCGCAAACGTCCGGCTGCCGCTCATGTTGGCGGGCGCGCGCACCTCGTAGCCCCAATGCTCGCCGCGGTGCCACTTGCCGCGATTGACGAGATATTTTGCGGTCGAGCCCAGCGCATCGTCGGGCTTGCCGAATGGCGAGACCTTGCCGTTGCCGTCATAGTCGATACCGACATTGAGCCAGACCTCCGGCATCCATTGCGAATGACCCATCGCGCCGGCCCATGATCCGCGCATGTCCTCAGGCGTGGACCAGCCCTTGTCGACGATGCGCAGTGCATTGATCAGTTCGGTCTCCCAATAGGCCTTGCGGCGCGGCTCGTTCCAGGCGAGCGCGGCGAGCGAGGGAAACACCGGCCGCATGTGGTTCTGCTGCACCAGCGGATCGCCATAGGCGGACTCGACGCCCCATAGCGCCAGCAGCGTGCCGCGCTCGACCCCGAAATCGCGCTCGATGCGGGCGAACAGCGCCTCGTTGTTCTTCAGCGCGATCTTGCCGTTGATGATGCGCCAGTCCGAGACGCGGCGGTTGATGTACTGCCAAACCTGCTCGCGGAATTCGGGCTGGTTGCGCATCTGCGCAAACACGCTCATGTCCGGTTCGACCCGTCCCATCGCGCGCTGCCATGTCGCGGCGGAAATACCTTTTGCCATCGCGCGCGCACGAAAGCTCTCGCGCCATTCGTCGAAGCCGGGAGGCGCGGCGAGAGCGCGGGTGGGAAGCGCGAGCAAAGCGGCTGCACCGAGCGTCGACTGGAGCAGGGCGCGGCGTGTATGACGGGGCGAGGAATCAGTGTGCTTCATGGGCACATTCTAGCCGGAAACATGGCACGCGTGAGTCGGTTCCGAAACGGCCGCGTGCGTCAACTCGGCCCGACCCCGTCGGTCGTTCCCACCGGAACAAGTGCCCCACTCCCGCATTCCTCCCACGCCAGAGGAGAATAGTCGGTCCTGGTACGGCCGGCCTTCCTGTTCATCGAATCGTCGGGGTGGAATGAAGATACGCACGCACGCCGAAAGCCATATCGTCGAACTCGACGACGGATCGCAATGGAAGATCTTTCCCGGCGACCTCGCGACGACGCTGAGCTGGAAGCCCGAAACCGATTTGCGTCTGGAGCCGAGCGGTGAGCGGGTGAGTTCGCACGTGCTGGTCAATCCCGCCGACCAGACCCGGGTGCGGGTGATCGCGGCGGACGAGAGCTGGCCGGACGGCGCAGTCAAGAACGCCTTGAAAGGCGGGTAGCACCAGCGGCCACGACAGCCGCGAATGCCGGTCGCCTAGTCCTCCTGAAGGTCAGCCGCGATTCCGGCAAGCCAACGCCGGATCGCGGTTTCCGCCTTTGCATCCAAATTGCGAGCGAGCCGCTTCTCCAATTCGAGCACACGCTGCCGGCACGTCTTCAAAAGAGTCGCGCCTCGCGGCGTCAGCGTCCATTGCTGGATGCGGCCGTGAACGGGATGAGGCGTCATCGCAATCGCGCCGTCGCGTTCGAGATTGCGGATGATGACGCCGACGGTCTGGGGCGTCAGGAAGGTGAGGCGGGCGACATCGGCCCCCGACAAGCCCGGATAGGCGTTCAGCATCGTCAGCACCGCGAATTGCGGCGAGGTCACGCCGAGATCGGCGAGCGTGCGCTCCATCGTCAGGCGAACCGCGGCGTGGGCCTGGCGCAGCAGGTAGCCGAGATAGCCTTGCTCGCCGCGCTTGCCTTCGCCCGGTGCCGGGACATGCACCGCGCCGGCTGCAACGGCCTTGCGGCCCGATTGCAATGTCATGACATTCGTCTTGCGCGACATATAAGAGCTCTTATAATGTATCTGAGCTCTTATAATAAGCCGAGGTGAATGGCAATGGCACACGCCCGCAGCGAATACGAGGATTTCAAGCGGATCGCGCCCGATGCGTTTGATCTGGTGCTGGCGCTGGGCCAGCTTGCGGCCAAGGCCGGCCTCGACAAGCAGCTGCTCGAGCTGGTCAAGCTGCGCGCCTCGCAGATCAACGGCTGCGCGTTCTGCGTGCAACACCACGTCCTGCTGTCGGAACGGATCGGCGTTCCCCTCGACAAGCTCCATCTGCTCGCGGTCTGGCGCGAGGCGCCGATCTTTTCGCCGCGCGAGCGGGCTGCGCTCGCCTGGGCCGAGGCGCTGACCTGTTTGCCGGACGGCGTCAGCGAGGAGGTCTACGCGGAAGCGTCCGGCGAATTCTCCGAGACTGAACTGACGTACCTGACCTCGGCGGTCGCCTCGATCAACGTCTGGAACCGTTTTGGCGCGGCGTTTCGCTGGACGCCTGCAAAGCGGCCGGCGGCCGCCGTTGCCGCTTCGTCCTGACGGGGAGAGGGGAAGATCACGATGACAGCCATGAGCCTTTCAGCCGTGCAGTACCCGTTGCCGTCACGTTCGACAGCGTTCGCCGTCATCGCAGGATTAGTTTGCGCGCTGGCAATCGGCAAAGCTCTGCCGGTGACGATCGACAGCGTGTCCAGCGCCCTCGCGCCGCTCTGCGCGACGGCGGCGGAAGGCTCGCCGCTCGATAAGGTTGAGCCGATCGGCTCCTACGCGCTTCCGAACGTGCCCGGCAAACGCGTTACCATCGTGCGCGTGTCCTATGGTCCAGGCGGGTTTTCGCGCCCGCATCGTCACTCCGGCTCCGTCACCGCCTACATCACCAAGGGCGAGATCCGCTCGCAGCTCGGCGGCGGCCCGGTCGAGACGTTTGGCGTCGGCCAGTCCTTCTTCGAACCGCCGGGCTCGACGCATCTGGTCTCGGCCAATGCCAGCATGACCGAGCCGGCGGAACTGATCGCGGTGTTCGTGGCGGATGAGGGCGCGCAGCTGACGACGTTCCTGGAATAGGCTGCGCGCGTCATCCGCAATGGCTGTGCTCAGGCCGATCGCGATCGCCTCAACCGCTTCCAGGCCGGCGCGAGTCCGTATTGGACGACCGGAATGGCAACCGCGCCGACGAGCAGTCCAAGCGCACCCGAGATGGCTGCCTCGACCGACCATTCGACGATGCCGGCAACGGATGGAAGGAGATGTGCGGCAGCCTCGGTTATGGCATGGACCGTGTGGCCGATCGCGGGTGGGCCGTACTTCTCGATGCCGTGCAGGATGATGCCACCGCCGACCCAGATCATGGCGGCGGTGCCGATCGTGCTCAGCACCGCCAGGAAAACGGGCATGCCGCGGACGAGCGCGCGCCCAAGCAATCGGATCGCGCCGCCGGCGAGCGAGGCGCCGTCGAACCGCGCGAGGGCGATGCCAGCATCGTCCGCCTTCACGATCAGGGCCACCACGCCATAGACGCCAACAGTGATGAAGAGGCCGACCAGCGCCAGCACCAGCGCCTGCGTCCAGATGCTGCCCGCCGGGAGGGCCGCCAGCGTGATCGCCATGATCTCCGCCGACAGGATGAAATCCGTCTTGATGGCGCCAGCGACCTTCTCGTCCTCGACCGACTGGGCATTCAACGCAATCGGCTCGAGCTGAGCTTCGTGCTGGTGCGCATGATGCGGCATCACGGCTTCGAGCACCTTTTCGGCGCCCTCATAGCAGAGAAAGGCGCCGCCCAGCATCAGCAGCGGCGTGACCGCAGCGGGAAGGAAATAGCCGAGCAGCAGGGCAATCGGCAGCAAGATCAGCAGTTTGTTGCGTAGCGATCCGACCGCGATCTTGCCGACGATCGGCAGCTCGCGTTTCGAAGCAAAACCGATGACGTAGTTCGGCGTGACCGCCGCATCGTCGATGACCACGCCAGCCGCCTTTGTGCCTGCCTTGGCTGCCTGGCTGGCGATATCATCGAGCGACGCTGCAGCCACCTTAGCGATCCCCGCGATGTCGTCGAGAAGACCGATCAGTCCGACACTCATCAACCTATCCTTCTTCGTTCGAGCGGGGGCGCGACCAGAGGCTTTCCTGCCCGCTCCGGCAACGAACCAGTACGCTCTCAGTTCTCCTCGCCGCCCGCTCCCTCGCGCAGGTCAGGCTTGAGCACGTCTTCCGGCAGCGCATGGGCCACCGGCTGCGCCGTGACCGCGATCTCCGGGCCGATCTCGCGGCCGCGCGCGCGGATCAGCCGTTCATAGGCCGAGACCAGCGTCACGTAGGGGCTGACCCAGATCCAGCCATCGCGGGTGAATACCTGGACGTCGAAATGCAGGTGCATCGAGGTGCCGGCGGGACGGTCGAGGTAGTTCGAGATCACGCCGATCTTCTCGCCTTCGGTGACGATGCGGCCGTTGAGCACGCCATCGGCGTTCATCGCATGCGGATTCATGTGCATGTAGCGGAAACGAATGTGCTCGGTGCGGCTATTGACCTGAAGCGTTGCGGCCTGGTCCTTGGCTCCACGGATGACGATTGCGTCACGCACGGCGACGACGCCGCGCCGCTTGGGATCGCAGGGCTCGCGGCCTTCACCGGGCGAAGGGCAGTCGGCGGCGCGGATGTCCTCGCCCTGGTGGCCGTAACCTCCGCCGCATTGCCACACCTCGAAACTGCGCGACTCGCAGAAATTGTCGCGCCAGGGATAGGCGGTCGGGCCTTCGCTCTTGTCGCGCTTGCCGAAGGATTGGGAGCGCACGAAGGCGGGCGCCTTCTCCAAGGGAAAGCGGATCTGGGCATAGGCCATGGCGTCGGGATGACCGCCCTGCTTGCGGTAGCCGGTGTTCGGAATGATGTCGCCGCTCGGCCGGTAGCTGAAATCCGGTGAACGCACCGCGGGGCGATCGATAATGTTGGACGCAACGTCCGCCAGGGGCCGCATGCGCTGGCCGCCTGCGACGCGCAGTGCCTTCAGGAAGCGCTCGGCGACTGGATAGGCCTCCTTGCAGGCGAGCCGCCGTGGCCTCGCGACACTGTCGAGGCACTGGATCGAGACCACATAGGCGGCGCCGAAGCGGGTGAAGGCGTAGCGCACATAGCCTTCCCGGATGAACCTGCGCAGATCCGGGTAGGTTGCGGCGAGCGGCTTGACTGGCTCGCCCTTGCCCCCGGCCGGATCGGCGATGTCGTAGAGCAGCGCCGAGCCCGTGATCTGCACCTCGACAGGCTTTGCGTACACCCGGCTCGGCATGCCGTCACCGGCGCCGGGCTCGAGCGAGAAGGTCGCGCTGTAGCCGGCAGGACCGGCATCGAACATGTCGACGGGATTGAAGTCGGCTTGGTAGCGCGCTAGCGCGAGCGTCGCCGGCGCGCCGCTGCGCTGCGCATCGAGATATGCGGCGGCGTCGAACGGCAGCAGCACGGGGACGGGACTTCGGGTAATGCCGGTGAAGAAGCGCGAGGAGACCGCGTTGAGCTGCACCAGTGCCGGCATCGCGCGCGGATCGTAGCGCGGCACCGAACGGCGCGGTGCGAAGATGAAGTCGCCCGCAATTTGCGGACGGCTGTTGATCTCGCTGCGAAGCTGGTCGAGCGCCGCGCGCCACTCGATGCGCAGGGCCGTCAGCGAGGGGCTGCGGAATTCATCCGCAGCGATCGGTGCGGCAACGAGAAGCGACGGCCACGCCAGGAGAAGCGAGACGAAGCGGAGACTGTTCCTGCCCACTGCTTCGCCCCCGGCGGTACCTGTTCCGATCCTCGATGGCTCGCTTAGTCCTTGGCACGCTCGGAGTAGGAACCGTCTTCGGTCATCACCACAATGCGCGTGCCGACCGAGATGTGCGGCGGCACGGTGGTGCGCACGCCGTTGGACAGCACCGCCGGCTTGTAGGAGGAGGAGGCGGTCTGGCCCTTGGTCACCGGCTCGGTCTCCACCACTTCCAGCGTCACGCGCTGCGGCAGTGCGATCGACACCGGATTGGTGTCATGCATCGACAGTTTGACGGTCATGTCCGGCTGGAGATACGCGGCCGCGTCGCCGACGACGTCCTTGGAAACCTGAACCTGGTCGTAGGTCTCGGGGTTCATGAAGTGGTAGCCATCGCCATCTTCGTAAAGGAAGGTGTAGTTGCGCTCTTCGATGGTGGCCTTTTCGACCTGGTCGGTGGTCTTGTAGCGTTCCGAGATCTTTACCCCGTCCGAGATTCGGCGCATTTCGATCTGGCTGACCGGGGTTCCCTTGCCCGGATGGATGTTCTCGGCGCTCACGACGACATAGAGCTTGCCGTCTTGCTCGATCACGTTGCCCTTGCGAATAGAACTGGCGATGACTCTCAAAGCTGTATTTCCTGCTTGCTTGGCCCGGCACCAGCCAGGACGTGGTCGAATTGCTGGGGGACTTGGGGCCTCAAATCGGACCTCGGCACCCGTTTCGGGCCGCAACATACTGATTTTGCCGTTGGATGCCAGCATTTTGCTGCCGGCCGGGGCGGTGGGTTGATGGCTGGGGACAAGCCGATGTCGCCGTTTTGGTCGCCCGCGCGCCACCTCGACCGACGGCCGTTCCTCCAGGCAAGGGGCGCCGTGACCGGAGCTTTGCGGGGGTTTTTCGCCGAACAGGGGTTTGTGGAGGTCGAAACCTCCATTATCCAGGTCTCTCCGGGCAACGAGACCCATCTGCACGCCCCCAGGACCGAGATCATGCGGCCCGATGGCAGCCGGGCCAGCCGATACCTGCGCACCTCCCCCGAATTCGCCTGCAAGAAGCTGCTGGCGGCGGGCGAGACGCGGATTTTCGAGTTCGCACGGGTGTTCCGGGACCGCGAGCGCGGCGACCTGCATCTGCCCGAGTTCACCATGCTGGAATGGTACCGGGCGGGAGCGCCCTATGATGCCATCATGGCCGATTGCGTCGTCGTGATCGCCCGAGCGGCGCAGGCGACCGGGATCGAAGCCTTCTCCTTCCGCGGCCGGACCGCCGATCCCTTCGCCGAGCCGGAGCTCCTGACGGTCGCGGGCGCCTTCGCGCAGTTCGCCGGCATCGACCTGCTGTCGACAATCTCGGGCGGCGAGGGTAACCGTGCGGCGCTTGCCGCTGCGGCAGCCGGGAAGGTCCGTGTCGCCGAGGACGACACCTGGTCCGACATCTTCAGCAAGGTCCTGGTCGAGCACGTCGAGCCGCAGCTGGGGCAGGGGCGTTTGACCATCCTGTTCGAATACCCATCTCCAGAGGCGGCACTGGCGCGGGTGAAGACGGACGATCCGAGGGTCGCCGAACGTTTCGAGGTCTATGCCTGCGGCGTCGAGCTCGCCAACGGCTTTGGAGAGCTGACCGATGCCGAGGAGCAGCGCAAACGCTTCACGGAATCCATGACGGAGAAGCAGCGCCGCTATGGCGAAGCCTATCCGCTCGACGAGGATTTTCTGGCGGCGGTCGCCGCAATGCCGGAGGCGAGCGGTGTCGCGCTCGGCTTCGACCGGCTGGTGATGTTGGCGAGCGGCGCCACACGAATTGATCAGGTGGTGTGGACACCGCCTGCGGATGAGAGATGACAAAGACGAACCTTGCACGCACCCTGCGCGAACCTGCCGAGCTGGTAGCCGAGGGCCTGGCGCCCGCATCGGCGCTGCCGGCGCTCGAACGCGTCGCCGCGCGCTATGCCGTGGCGATCACGCCGGATCTGGTCGGGCTGATCGATGCGACGGATCCCGACGATCCCATCGCGCGGCAGTTCGTTCCTGTTTCAGCCGAGCTCGAGGCGCAGCCGGGCGAGAATGCCGATCCGATCGGCGATCACCCGCATTCGCCGGTGGCGGGAATCGTGCACCGCTATCCCGACCGCGTGCTGTTCAAGCTCGTGCACGTCTGCGCGGTCTATTGCCGCTTCTGCTTCCGCCGCGAGATGGTCGGGCCCGGCAAGGAGAACGCGCTGTCGGAGAGCGCCTATCGCACCGCGATCGACTACATCCGGTCGCATGACGAGATCTGGGAAGTGATCCTGACCGGCGGCGATCCCCTGATGCTGTCGCCCCGGCGGATGAGCGAGATCATGGCCGACCTTGCGGCCATCGATCACGTCAAGATCATCCGTCTCCACACCCGTGTCCCGGTGGCCGAACCCGCGCGCGTCAGCGCGGAGATGGTTGCAGCCCTGAAGGTTGCGGGCGCGGCCACCTGGGTCGCGGTACACGCCAATCACGCGCGCGAACTGACGGGGGCCGCGCGCGATGCCTGCGCGCGGCTCGTCGATGCTGGAATTCCCCTGGTGAGCCAGTCCGTGCTTTTGCGCGGCGTCAATGACGACATCGCCGCTCTCTCGGATTTGATGCGAGCTTTCGTCGAATGCCGGATCAAGCCCTATTATCTGCACCACGGCGATCTCGCCCCGGGAACGGCGCATCTGCGCACGACGTTGGCAGAGGGGCAGGCCTTGATGCGGCAGTTGCGCGGGCGGGTGTCGGGTTTGTGTCAGCCGGACTATGTCATCGACATTCCCGGCGGTGCCGGCAAGTCGCCGGTGGGTCCGAATTACGTGTCGGCGGTGAAAAATACCGCAAACGAGACAAGTGAAGCGGAATCAGAAACGCGCTATCGTATCGTCGACTATTGCGGCGACGTTCATCTCTATCCGCCCGAAGCATGAGTGGCGATGGCATCGACGCTGACTTGAGTGCTGGGCTTGGACGCTGATTTTGGACGCTGATTTGAGAATGGAGAAATGGACATGACGAAGATCATGCTGGCAGTATCGCTCGTGGTCTTGCTTGGCGGCGCGGCTGTTGCGCAGACCGGCGGCTCCAAGGGGTCGACCTCAAGCGGCGCATCGTCCGGATCGGTGTTGCCGGCGCCGGTCGGTCATCGCCAGCCGCGTGCCAGCGATGTGCCTAGCGAGAAGAATCTGAGCGATGCGAACGATCCGCTCAGCAAGGAAAACCAGGCGCTCGACAAGAAGATCAAGAGCATCTGCCGCGGCTGCTGAGGCTTTACACCTCTCCCCGTCGGGGAGAGGTGAGGAACGAGGCATCCTAAACTCGTGATCCGTCAGGCTGACCTCTCGTGCAGTCCGGCGCGCTGGATATTGCGGCGAATCTCGACCGCGTCGGCGAGCTGCTCGAGCGTCTTCGCCGTCGTTGCCCAGTCGATGCAGCCGTCCGTGATGCTCTGCCCGTAAGTGAGCGGCTTGCCCGGCACGACATCCTGGCGGCCGGCGACGAGGTTGCTCTCGATCATCACGCCCATGATGCGGCTCTCGCCGCCAGAGATCTGGCGGGCGATGTCGGCCATCACCAGCGGCTGGTTCTCCGGCTTCTTGCTCGAATTGGCATGGCTGGCATCGACCATCACCAGCGGGGCAACGCCGGATTTGGTCAATTCGTTGCAGGCCGCCGCAACGCTTGCCGCGTCGTAGTTCGGCTCAGCTCCGCCGCGCAGGATGATGTGGCAGTCCTCGTTGCCGGCGGTCGAGGCGATCGCCGAGCGTCCGAGCTTTGTGACGGCCATGAAATGATGGGGATGCGAGGCTGATTTCACCGCGTCGGCCGCGATCCGCACATTGCCGTCGGTGCCGTTCTTGAAGCCGACCGGGCAGGACAGGCCCGAAGCCAGCTCGCGATGGATCTGGCTCTCGGTCGTGCGCGCGCCGATCGCGGCCCAGGAGACGAGGTCGGCGATGTATTGCGGCGTGGTCATGTCGAGGAACTCGGTGCCGGCGGGCAGGCCGAGATTGTTCACCGCCGCGAGCACGTTGCGCGCGAGCCGCAGCCCCTTGTTGATGTCGAAGCTGCCGTCGAGGTCGGGATCGTTGATCAGGCCCTTCCAGCCAACCGTGGTGCGCGGCTTCTCGAAATAGACCCGCATCACGATCTCGAGCTGATCGGCGAGATCCTCGCGAAGCTTTGCGAGCCGCTCGGCATAGTCGAGCGCCGCCTTGGGATCATGCACCGAGCAGGGGCCGACGACGACCAGAAGGCGGTCGTCCTGATTGCTCAGGATGGCATGGATGGCGTTGCGCGCGGCCATCACCACACGCGTCGCAGTGAGCGTGCGCGGGACCTCCCGCATCACCTCTTCCGGCGTGCTCAGTTCTTTCAGTTCGCGGATACGAAGATCGTCGGTCGTGCTCAGCACGGCGGGCTCCTGTCTGTTTTAGAACCTGCCGGCCAATAAAAAAGCCGCCAGGTCTGGCGGCTGGTCGGACGTTTGCTGCAATGTTTCAGATTGAGCGCGATCCTCCCGCCGCCAGCGAGCTGTCGTAGCTAAAATACCAAAAATAGCTGGTGGCGACGGTGATCATGGAAAGGCCATATAGCGTGCCGCTGACGCCTTGTCACCCCCCAATCAGAATGTGGAGCGACGAGGCGCCTCAACTGTTGCCTTTGCGTGCCGCCAGCGCCATTCCGATCAGGGTGGCGCCGCCGAAGAGCAGGTTGATACCGACGAGGACGCCAATGGCCCACTCCGCCGAGCTCGGCAGCCCCGTGATCACCACGAACGAGATCGCGATGTCGACGAGGCCCGAGATCAGCAGCCATGACCAGCGGCCGCTGAGCTCACGGCGGTGCTCCAGCGCGTACATGATAGTGGCGACGCCCTCGGCGAGGAAATAGGCGCCGAGCACGATAGTCAGCGTCAGCACGGCCTGCATCGGCCGGGCCAGCAGCAGCAGGCCGGTGAGCACGGCCAGCGCAGCCGAAATCAGCGACCACCAGAAGCCCGGCGTGCTGCGCGCCCAATAGGTCGCGATCAGTCCGCCGATGCCGCCGATCAGGAACATCCAGCCGAGGAAGATCGCAGTCGCAAGACTGGCGAGCGGCGGCAGGATGAGCGCAGCAATGCCGAGGACGGCAAGCAGGATCCCTTCGAACAGAAAAGCCTTCCAATGTGCCTTGACCGCCTGGTTCATCTCGGATTGGAGGCGGACAAATTCCTCGGGCGATGTCATCGTCTGGCTCCGGAACGAGAGGATTGCGTCCCAATCTAGTGGGCCTGTCGCGCGTTCGCCATGCGTTGGATCAAGTGCCGCCGGGCGCCGACGAAAAGCCTTCTGCGTTGGTGCGAATGCGGTTGCGGCCGAGAATGTAGATCGCCGATGTGACAATCAGAAGCGCTAGGCCGAGCAGGATCGAGACGAAACCGATCGGAATCAGCGCCAGCGTCAGGTTGCGCTCGGGGTTGATCAGCCAGTGATGAATCGAGGTCAGGACGAAGGCGAGCCCGACGAAGCCGATGCCGCCGCCGGCGAGCAGCAGCGCCCACATCCGGCGCAGCTGGCTGAGCCGCTCGCGCGCGACATCGGTTCGCGGCGCGTGGTGGCGCGCGACGCGCCGCACCAGGCGGATGGCGAAGGCAATCGAGCTGAAGCCGATCAACAGGCTTGCAGCGCCCAGCCACATGCGGAGCGTCGGATCGAGATCGGGCATGCGCTGGAGCGTCAGCAGCGGGAAGTCGAAGGCCGTATGGAGCGCAAGCGGGCCGCCGAAGATCAAGAGCCGGCTGGAGAGACGGGCCCAATCGCGATGGTGGCGGTTTGCGCCAAGCGCCGTGCCGGCGCGCGCGATGGTCAGGTAGGCGCCGGCGATGATGCCGAGCGCGCCGTGGAACGGCACGGTCAGGACGCTGCGCAGCGCGGCGAGCGAGCGCCACATGTCGGCGTGATGGACCAGGTAGGCGAGATTCTCGTAGGCGGCGAAGCCGAGGCCGACCGCGGCGCCGTAGACCACTGTGTCCATCGGATTGGCAAAGGTGCGCCGCTTGGTCGAGGAGACCAGCACGATGGCGAGCACCTTGACTGCCTCCTCGGGCAGCGCGACGCCGAAGATCGAATGCATGGCCAGCGCCGCCCAGGGATCGTCGGGGGCGGCGACCATCTTGGCGAAGGGGGCGCGGGCGAGACCCAGCAGAGAAATGCTGGCCGCGCCTAACAGGAATGCGGTCCAGACCTGGGCCGGCGGCCCGGGGCGTTCCTCGGCAGCGATGACGAGCCAGAGCAACAGCAGCGCCGGGGCGATAGCGGCAGTTCCAATGACGGTGGGGAGCGCTTCGATCAGGTACATTGGCGCCGAAAATAGGTTCCCTTGATCCGCTTATCTACGCTCACCGATGCGACCATGTGTCATGCGCCGGCTGTCGGCTTCCTGAAGGCGTGCGACAGCTGCCGTTCATCCGGGCTCATTGTGGGGAGTAGAATGCGAGCGCAATCAATCGCATGATGGCAGAAGCTCGCCAGTCACGGCAACGATTGCCCGGCACGCTGGGGATTGTGATTTGCAAGCCAGTTCAAGGAAATGCGCGGGATTCCTCGATTCCTGGCTTACCCGGCCCATCGGCCCGCGGGCGCGAGGCCCTCGCCTGGATGCAGCGCCAGCGCCTTCCGAGCTCAGTGCGTGGTGATCGCGGGCGGCGCGTCGGGTGCGACGTCGAAGGCGCCGAGATGGAATTCCTCGCCGGCGAACTCGTTTGACTCGGAACTCTGTGCCAGCAGCGTGAACGCGGCCTGCGGGTATCGCTTCCAGATCTCCAGATCGCCGGCGGTGATGGTGAGCCAGCCGAACGTGTACATGTAGCGTCCGGGCTCGGTGACCCGGCCGACCCTGTCCCAGGTGATCTTGTCGACTGCCATTCGGTCCCCCGATCGCAAGTCTGCAAAATGACGTCCGGCCCGAGGCCCAGACCTGCAAAAGCTGATCCGGCATTGGGGCCGCTATAGGGCGGCGAATTCAGGCCGACTTCAGCAAGGGCGCGCGGACGATCAGGCGGACGAGGTCGTCCCGGTCCAGCTTTTCGGCGAATTTGACCGCAAAGCCGTGCTCGAACTTGCGGATCACCCGCCCGACACAGGCGCCGACCGCAAGCGGGGTTCCGACCACCGGATCATACTCGGAGGACACCGCGACGCCGGCCGTCGAGACGTCGATGATGAAGCATGGGTGACTGCTGCCGTCGGCGAGGGTCAGCACGGTGTGCGAGACCTGCGGAACGAAACGCGCGTCACGCCGCAGCTCCCGAACGCTGGCATCCTTCTGCTTCTTCTCGAGCCAGGTCAGCTTTTCCGACATCCAGGCGCGCCGCGCCCGCGTCATCTCGAGCTCCATCAGGAAGCCCGCCTTCAGCGTCGCGCTGATGGTGCCCTGGAATTCGCCGAAATCCTCGAAGTAGGAGGTCAAGCGCTCGCCGACCTTGCCGACCACGGGCACATCCACGATCATCCGGAACGGCGAGACGCGCTTGGTCCGGCAGGCGAAGCTGCGGAGCTTGCCCTCGCAATCATACCAGCGCGGCAGCGAGTAGCTGCCGCTGACCGTAACATCTACTGCTCGCTGCCTCAGGAAGTCTGCGACGGACATGAGCGCTGACCGGGGGTTCGGGTGATTGCCGTAGTTCCACGGTAGCGAACAAATTCTAAGCAAGTGATACCGCTGCCCAAGAGCTGGGGTGAATTTTCGGTAAACGACGCTGGGCGATGATGTCCCGGAATTCGCGGCATAAGGTCCTTGGCAACTGCCAGCGATCGCATGGGCCTACCGCGATCCGAAGAACGCCAAGAGCAAAGCCAGTGCGCCGATCGCCGCCGTAAGCTTGACCGCCATCCAGATCCACCCGCCCGGAGCGAGTTCAAAGCCGAACCATGGGGCGGAGCGACGCATCACCTGGACTGCGACGGATTCGGCGAGGGTGAGCGCGACAGCGATGCCGGCGAGCAAGGACCAGGAGTCGGCCGGGGGCAGCCATGGTGCGAGCCAGGCGGGGACCGAGGCTCTGACGGAGGCGAGCAGCGCGAACCATCCGAACCAGAATACAAAGCCCTTGATGATGTCTGGGCCGATTGTCCCTGGCTCGAAGCGGATGCCGATGTGGCCGAGCGCGCTTTCGATGCGCTCGCCATCGGTCAGGAAGAGAAAGGCACCGAGGTAGAGCGGAACGCGCGATTGGAAGAGCAGGGCGATGACACCGAACAGGACGATGTGGCCGATGGCGTCGCCGAGAATCTCCGCGCCGGCTTTGCCTGACCGCTCGGGCGCGGGCGTCGTCAACGTCGCTTGGCGGTCCGGAAGCGATCGGACTCGGGCCATGTGATCGAGCATCTTGGCAAGCCGGTCCGGCGCGTGCTGGTGCGGGTGGCGCAGCCATGTGGGAAGCGCCGGCATCGGGGATGCGTCTGCGATGTCGTCATTGTGCTGCGGCATGGGCCTCGACCGTTTCGACCTGACATTGGTCGGAGACGAGGGGCGAGGAGGTTCATGCTGCCACGGCGGCTTTGCGCCTCTGGCGCTCCCTAGCGGAATCGAACCGCTCTCTCCACCGTGAAAGAGATGAGAATAGGTCCATGGCCGTCCACCTCCGTAACAATAGACATCGACAAGGCACAAACGAAGCTCAGGAAGATCCGCGGGCAGTTGACACGCGACCAAGAGAACTGGGCCGCCCGGGTTGATCTACTCACGGCAGCGGCCAAGAGGTTGAGCGCTGCGATCATTGCGGCCCGGTCGATGGAGGGCTGAGGCATGGCCAAGGCAAAGGAGAAGCCCATCACCCGCGCGGGCATCACGCGGCGTCGCAACGCCGCCAAGCGTCGCCGGCTACGTCTAAGGACGCCTCTGGGCCGGCTCGACGCAGACGGTGCGTCGTGAGCGCAGAACATCAACCGGCGCCTGTTGTGGCTCGCGATCGAATGGGGACTGGAGCGAGCTCCGAAGGTCGGTCCCGCGCCCAGCGCCGAGCTGTGCGACTACTGCCGGAAGCACGGGATCAACGTCGACTGGATGCTCGACGGCGATCTAAAGGGCCTCAAGAGGATGATCGACGAACGCCGAGGGCACCAGAGGGCTGAGCGAGGCCTTTGGCGAGGTATGCCCAGCTCACGCCTGAGCACCAGCTGATCGTGACGGCCGAGATCAACCGCATCCTGGCGAGCGCGACCAATGAAGCGCCATTGAGCAGGGCCCGCCGGTTCACGCTGGCGGGCCGTTCGTTTTCGGGCATCTCCGCGTGGAACAACCGCCACTTGCAATGGAACCGGAATTAACATATGATATTTTTATTTCAGTTCAGAGTTGTGTTCATTGAAGCAGATTGCACCCCAAGGGCTCTGTCGGCGCCCCGCTCTCGTCACGCCTGAAATGGTTGCACTCGCGATACTCGGGGGTCTGGCCCTGCTTGCTGTGCTTTGGGGGTGGTCGAGCCCACGAGTTGAGACGCCCCAGCACGTGGTCACCAAGCCCAATCCTCCTGATTGCTACTCAATCGCCAACAGGGTAGCCGCTGGCTGTTTCGAAAAAAATAAATGAGCGATGCCGGCGGCTTGCCTCGCGGCGACCGCAGGTTGCACAGGAGGCGCGACCGGCCGCGGCTGATGACGCACCGCCCCGGGCTCAGGCGGTAAGCACGAGGGCCCGCTGGTTTACGCTGGCGGGTCGTTATTTTTCCAGACTTCTGCCAAGCTGGCCTTATGATCTAGGGGATTCGGAGACATCTCGGTTAAGCGAGCATGGGCATGCAAGCGATGACGCGGGTGATATTGGTCGGCCTTCCTAGCCTACTTGTCTCTGCTTGTGTGAGCTCTAATCAAGTCACTTCCGGTCCGACAGCCCGATCGGGGGCACCATGGGCGCGAGATCTCAATGAACCGCCCCCTCGACGACAGGCGGCTGATGCAGCGATCTCAGGCATAAAGGCGGACCTGAATGCTGCGCGCGAAAGAGCTTCGCACTAGGGCTTGGCCCCCGGGCTGCGCCCACAACGTCCGCCGGCCGGCGCGCTTTCCATTACTCAGATTGTAAATGCTTTATTTCGCTACCGCTCGTTCTGTGCCAGCATCGCGGCGCAATAGACCGGCCGATCGAATAGCAGGAAGGTGGAGCCGCTTTAGACGTCGCGCGCTTGGCTGTCTGGTGCTCCGGATTCAGCAGGCCCAGAGTACCGCTAGAGCGGCCATGGCTCCGACCATCGCTAGGGCGAGCTTGTCGAGCTTCGTGAAAGCGGTGCGGCGATCGAGCCCACGTCCATGGGTGTTCGCACGGGTTTATTGGCCACACGTTGGACACGGCGGCAGAGTGGATCTTTAAGTGTTTGGTGGCGCTCCCTAGCGGAATCGAACCGCTCTCTCCACCGTGAAAGGGTGGCGTCCTAACCGATAGACGAAGGGAGCAAACGCAGGGCCCTGCCGATTGTCCCGGCACGGCCGCTGGCCGGCCGAACAGGGCCCGGCGGCTTGCAGCGGGCGAACGTATAGTGGCCTTTGCGCTCCCGGGCAAGCCGTTCGGGAACGGTCTTTCGGGCCCGGTGGATAGCCCGGGGCGCGGGATCATTCGGAGGCGATTTCAACGGTTTGTTAGCGTTCCCTGCGTAGCGCTGGACGGGGAGATTTTGCCGATGCCACCGCCGAAGAAGCGCGCAGCCCGCAAGCTGCTGTCGCAGCATGCCTGGATCACGCTGGACGGCGGCTTTGCCGCGCGGCACTGCCTGGTCCAGGACATCTCGGATTCGGGCGCCAAGATCACCCTGGACGAGGACGCGAGCCAGCTTCCCGGCGTGATCCGGATGGCCTTTGCACGCGATGCGCGCACCGGGCGGAGCTGCCAAGTGGTCTGGCGCCGCGGCAAGTCGGCCGGCGTCAGGTTCCTCTGATCGCGGACGGTTCGATGGCGCGCGGGACCGGTCCAGGCTACAAGGCGGCGATGCGCACGCCGCTCCTCATCCTGCTCTCGCTGCTGGCCCCGTCCGCGACCGCGGCCGAGAGCCTGCGCCTGCCGCCTGCCGAGCCACCGCAGGCCGGCAAGGCGCTGCCGCTACACGGCAGCACGGCCGGCAAGGCGCGGGCAGGCGCCTGTGCCGCCTATGGCGCTGGCTTCGTGATGGCCGAGGGCACCGGGACCTGCGTCAAGCTCGGTGGCTCGACCAGCCTCGACACCAACATCCGGCGCTGAAGCCTATGCCCGCGGATCTGGTGCGGCTCGACATCATCGTCCCCGTGCTGATGTATTGCGCGCTGCTGTGGTGGGTCGGCCGCGGCCTCAGCTGGACCGCACGGCTCGCCACGGCTGCGGTGACTCTGGTGCTGATCGTCGTCGTGCTGCTGGTCGAGCGCGGCTGGCGCTAAAGCCTGAAACAAAACTGCGAAAACAACCCCATGCACAGTAGCCGTCAAGCGCGGCCGCGATGCCGCGGGAAGCGCGCCGGAACGCCGATTCCCCGCGCGATTGCCACAGCTTGACCCGCGCGAGGTGCTCACGACATCGGCGGTGCGACGAATTGCGCAAATCCCGGCCGCTTGCCGAGCTCGGCGAGCCAGCGCGTGAGGTGCGGCTGGGCCGGCCGGCTGATGCCCTCGACCCCGAGCCAGCGCCGCGCATAGGATCCGACCGCGATGTCGGCGAGCGTGAACGCATCGCCGTCGATGAAGGGGCGCGTGGCGAGCAGGCGGTCGGCGATGGCCCAGACCTCGGCGGCAGCATCGGCATCGCGCTGCACCTGGATCATGTCGCGCTCGGCGGGCGCGGTGCGCACGATGCCCCAGAACACCGGGCGGTCGACCGGCTGCACCGTCGACAGCGTCCAGTCGAGCCAGCGGTCGACCGAGGCGCGCTGCTTCGGCGCCTCGGGATAGAGCGGCGTGCCGCGGCCATGCGCGAGGCAGAGATAGCGCATGATCGAGTTGGACTCCCACAGCACGAAGTCGCCCTCGACCAGCGTCGGGATCCGCGCGTTGGGATTCATCGCCAGATAGTCGGCCTCGCGGGTCTTGCCGTATTGCATGCCGGCATCGATGCGCTCGTAGGCGAGCCCAAGCTCGGTGCAGCACCACAGCACCTTCTGCACGTTGACCGAATTGGCGCGGCCCCAGATCGTCAGCTTGGTATCGGCCATGAAGCTCTCCCCGCGGCATTGTTCGGTGTCGTAGCCTGGATGGAGCGAAGCGCAATCCAGGGTCGGCGTCCCCGCATTCCGCTGCGCTCCATGCGGGCTACAATCCACCTTGCTGCGGGTGATAGCGGAATTCGGCGCGCGGAGCGATGCGCGATTGCATCGCGCCCGTCATGCAAAAAGCTCCGCACGCGGCGGAGCTTTCCTTGCAAAGTTCAAGCTTTTCGCTCAGCGGCCGAAGAACAGCCACAACAGAATGATCACCGGGATAGGCACGCCAATCATCCAAAGCAACAGCCCTCTCGCCATCGCATCCTCCTCCAAATCGGTTTCGTGAAAGGAGAACGTCCGGCGAGGGGCCTGGTTCCTGCCTGTGGCTTACCAATGGCCGGTGTTCGGCATCGACGCCCAGGGCTCCTGCGGCGGCTTCGGATCGCCCTTCTGCAACAGCTCGATCGAATGGAGGTCGGGCGAGCGGACGAAGGCCATGTTGCCGTCGCGCGGCGGACGGTTGATGGTGACGCCCGCCTTCATCAGCTTCTCGCAGGTGGCGTAGATGTCGTCGACCTCGTAGGCGAGATGGCCGAAGAAGCGATCCTCGCCATACTTTTCCTCGTCCCAATTGTAGGTGAGCTCGACCAGCGGCGCCCCGCGCGTCGGCGGCTGCTTCTTCAGCGCCTCGAGATCGTCCGCCGAGCACAGGAACACCAGCGTGAACCGCCCCTTGTCGTTCTCGATCCGCCGCACCTCCTTCAACCCCAGCGCATCCTGGTAGAACTTCAGCGCGACATCGAGATTGCGCACGCGCAGCATGGTGTGGAGGTATCGCATTTTTGTTTCCTTCTGAGAACGTTGCGAGAATTTGCGCCCGTCTCGGCACGACGGGGCACAAAATAGCAGTAAATATCGTGTCGGTGCACTCACATACGTGCGGAATACGTGCGGGTCCGACCCGCTTTTTCTCTGATGGCCCAAGCGCGGAATCTTGGGCGGATGTGACCAGTCTCTTGAGCCCTCGGGCGGGAGGTGGGCACAGCGCCGAAGGCGGGGCGTTCCAGTAAGTGTTAAGCGGCTTTCCGGCGACGACGTAGCTAGCTGCGTCTGTGTCGGCGAATGCTGCTGGGTATTTGTCTAAGCGTTTGCTGTTTAATTCTGGTGATCGTCGTGATGGTGATATTGGTGGTCGTTGCGGTGGTTATGTTGATTGTCAACAGAATTGGCTTGCGTTGATCGTTTCGGTGAAAATCCACCCACAGCCTAGGACATTCTGTCCTTTGAGTTTTTTGCCTTATCCACAAAAGCCTTCCATTAATCCCCAAGGAATAAGGGGGATAACCGCGACGAAATCCGAATCGCCGCTGTCCGGGCGCACGACTCACAGATAGAAAAGGCGCCGGTCGATGTTGGAAGCATCGGCCAGCGCCTGGGGTGGAGATTCCGAGGACTCTCCGCCTGAACACCGTAGGTTCTCGCTCCCTCCAGGCATTCTGTCAATCACTGCGCGATGTCGTCTCGCGCCACGGATCAGGTTTGCCTATGTCGGATAAGTTGCTCGTGAACTTGTGGGGCGTGAGTATCAACGCGGAGGGGCTCTGGGCGATCTTCGCCGCCATCATCATCGTCGGCATCGTCGCCGCGGTGGTCGTGTGGGGCCGCGCCTGATTGCGGCATGCTGTCGCTGAACATCGTTTTGAACATAGACGGCAGCGCGAGTGTGCTTCAGATGGAGAGCCTCAGCTTGGAGGCACCCATGGAAAAGTACATCACTGTCGCCAACCGCCGGAATAAGGTCGCGACCGTTCACGTGCTGACGTGCCCGTATGTGAGGGGAGGCGTCGAGGTTCAGTCCGAGAACACCACGCGCCGCGCTTTCGTCGATGGCATTGAAGCCCTCGAATTTGCGGAAGCCTCGCAACCGGCCAACTATGATTTCTGTTCCCACTGTCTCGCCAGCGCGATCCGGCTGTTGCGGAGAGGCTAACAGAGGAAGAGGGCAGTAAGCAATCTCATAGGGACTCCTTCGGCTAAGGAAAGAGCCGCACTTATCAATCCCGCGAGGTACCCACTAGGTCCCGGCATCGTGAACATCGGGAATAAATTCACGTGAGCGCCAGCACGACATTGTTGACCAGATCGGTAACGACGTCGTCAGCCTGGGACTGCACGACGACGACTGAAGAGGGATGGGCGGCGATATTCCGCTTATCCAGCTTCTCCTTCAAAATTTTGAAAACGTTAGAATTGAATAGGTTGGCCGTGTTGGCGATCTCGATGACCTGAGACTCCTTCAGTTCGTCCAGGAAGTCATCGTACTTGGTGATCTGAAGGCTGGTCATCTTAGGATAGCGGCGCGTGATTGCGGCGTTGAAAGTCGCCAGCCGTGCGGGCTCCTTGAGAACCCAGTCAAGCAAGTGGCTATAAGCGAGATTCCAAGTCATCACGATGCAGGCGCGATACGCCTCGACTTTGTAGCACTTCAGGGCCTCGGTCAGAAACGTGCGCTCATCCACGCTGGGGATCTTGGCCGGTAGTTCGGACAGAATTTTGCTGACCTGGATGATGCTCTGGTGCACGCCGTATTGCTTGTCGAGATCGATGCGAGCGGCGCGCTCCAGTTTGAAGCCGCCATTCGCCTTCATCAGGTCCTTATACTCCACCATCCGCGGGAGGTACTTGGCCACATTGGGATCAGCCAAGTGCAGCTCTACAAAGCACGCTCTGATGGCGGCATTGTCGAACACCTCCCGCTTGCGATAGGTGTGCAGGAACCAGGCGAAGAGCTTAATCTTCTCGCGCGGCTGCAGGGTTTCGAAGCCGCTGACCTGGTTGACCAGATCAGCCAGCTCCATTGCCACCCAGCTTCTTCACGAAGTCCAAGCCGAGATGATTGATCTCGTAGTCGCCTGCGTCGTTCTTGGCGAAATACTTCTTTGCCTTGAGATCGCGTAGCGGCTGCCAGAAGTCCGGGATGTTCGCCGACCACTCCATCGAGCGGAAGCAGGTGTAGATATGTCCTGCGCTGACAGCATCGATACCGCGATGCTCCTTCAGCCATGCGGCGGCGATCATATACTTTTTGTGCTGGCTGCCTGCATCCTTGCCGGCCGCGAACGTTGCCAGCGAGACATCGGAGTTCATGTCGATATCGACGACATCCGGCGCTTTCGGAGCCTTGCGCGGCGCCCTCGGTTTGGCAGGTGCTGGCGTTGCCTCGACCGCCTCTTCTTCGTCGAGGTGATCGAACAAGCCGGGCTCGTCATCTTGCGCTGCTTCGGCGGGATGATGCGTGATGGTCTTGGCGGCGGCGCCGTTCGTCATGCGCGGCTGCTGGATCACGGTCGGCGTCTTCAATGCATTCTGGAGAACCTGGGCGAGCGAGTTGAAATCGCCATCCGGCACTTCAGCGTCGAACACGACCAGGCGCACACGCGCCGGGCCTCCTGACTTAACCGTAGAGTTCTTTGCCATTACTCGGTTTCCAAACTAAAAAAGGAGCGAATCAGATGTTGTGAAGGTAGGGTCCTGTATCTCCCGGTTGTAGGTTCCGCTCAAGGGAAAGTTGCCGCTTTGTTCCGCGTTTCCACGGGTTATCCGGGCCAAAATTGGTGGAAAATCTGATTCTTGGTAGTTCCGCAACCTGGCTGAACGGCTTGACCGACGCCGAAATTCGCCTCATGATTGTATCTTTCAGAGCGATCAACCGAACGGGCGGGCGGTCGCTGCATTGGCGCCGGTCGCCGGCGCGGCTCGGGTCGGTTTGGTGAACCCACGATCCCGCTGCGCATCCCAGCCAGCCTGCAGGTACAAGTCGCGGCGATGATCGCGCGTCACGCAGCTGGCAAGAAGCCGCTTATTTCTCTAATCGACATGCATCAGGTGAAAGCGCGATAGCCGGGCGCAGATCTGTCCTTGGCATCGACACGGGCACCAAGATGGGTGTCGCGTGGGTTTTCGAGGATGGCTCGATAGAGGCGTCATCCCACAGGATCGAACCAACCATAAACGCCAGGTGCGTGCCCGTCGCCACAATGATCGAGGGCATCGCAGCCCTGACTGCATCGGGGTTTGCGTCGCGGAGCCATTCTCGGGCCAATGAGGCACATGTGCGTGAAGGGTTGCCGGTTCGGCTCGCAACCGCATCACGTTCGGAGCAGTGCCGCCATCTCTTTCCAATGATAGATCCGCACCTTCTCGGTTTGATGCCGCGCGGCTTTGGCGATGGCGTGCGCGATGTCGTTGCCGGCGAGGCCGCGATACCGGTCCGCCGGACCAACGAGCAGCGGATTGAGCACGCCCCATATCGCGATGATGAGGCGTTCGCGCGGGCGGTCCTCGTCGCGCTCGCCGAGGATCATCGACGGGCGGAAAATATGCGTGTGCTCGAAATCGAGCGAGAGAATGTCCCGCTCCACCTCGCCCTTGGTCCTGAGATAGAACACGCCGGAACCGGTGTTGGCGCCGACGGCCGTGACCAGAAACACCGACCGCGCGCCGTTCGCTTTTGCGATCTCGGCCGCGAGGAGCGGATAATCATGATCGATCTTGTAGTACTCGGCCTCGTCAGGCGTGTGCTTGCGCGTCGTCCCCAGCGCGATGAAGATCTCGTCCGCAACCAGTTGCGGCTTGAGTGCGGGCAGCGAAGCGAGATCGCCGATCAGCACCGTGAGCTTCGGATCGCTCCCCGCCAGCGGCTTGCGGACCACCGCCACAACCCGCGAATAATCGGGACTGTCCAAGAGGTCGCGCAGCAAATGCGAGCCGATGAAGCCGGTTGCGCCGAAGACAAGTGCGGTTTTCATTCAAGCCACCGCCCTCGATGGGGTTTCGCTTCGCTCTACCGATCCTACGCGCTAAGTTTAGTGCAAGTTCGTAAGTTCTACCTGCACTCAAAACTCGCCGCGCTCTCCGGATCGCCTTGCCCCTTGTAGCGCGCATGTTGCGGATAGGCGCAAAGCGGCCGAGTGCGGCCGGGAAAGGCTGGTCCCGTCGCGACCACCGCATCGGGCGCCTTGCCGTCTTCCACCCAGTCCACGACTGAGGTGAGGAGATCGAAACGATCGAGCGTTGCGCCGCTCGAGCAGTGACCCATGCCGGGCACCAGGAAGGCCCGGCTCGATTTCTCCCGCACCAATTCCATGCCGCCGGAATCCGCCGCCATGCGCTCGTAGTAAGTCACGGTGTCGTTCGCCGAGAACCAGGGATCGCTCACACCGTGGTAAAACAGCATCTTGCCGCCACGGCCGAAGTAGCTCGAAAGGTTGGTCCAGTAGGCGGTGTTGGTGAGGCGATCCATC
This sequence comes from Bradyrhizobium sp. CCBAU 45321, assembly GCF_028128975.1. Lineage (NCBI taxonomy): Bacteria > Pseudomonadati > Pseudomonadota > Alphaproteobacteria > Hyphomicrobiales > Nitrobacteraceae > Bradyrhizobium > Bradyrhizobium sp. CCBAU 45321. The sequence goes on along the minus strand of NZ_LFKZ01000131.1, from coordinate 7,678 downwards.
CCGCTCGCGTTGACGCGGTCTTCGAGTTGATCGACGTTGATGTTCTCCCAAACAGGCGGTCCGACCGGACTGCGCGCGCCTGTGGTCAGGATGCCGGGAATGGCAACGCCCTCGGCTGCCACGCCGCTGTCCCACGGGAACGGCGGGTAGACCTGCGTGCCGCGTGAATTCTTCGGTCCGGCAAAAGCCTTCTTCAAGGCGTCGACCTGCGGCGGCGCCAGGCAAGAATCCGTCTTGTCGCCCTTGCAAGTGAGGACCGCGGGATCGAATTGACAGGCCTTGCCGTCGAAGATCAGGCCATCCTTGACGCCGTCCTTGGCGTCGCAGGCATCGAGGATCGCGTTCGTGATCAGCTTTCGCTCGCCTGCGGAAAACGTCCTGGCGGGCTCCGGCTTGCCGGACGCATCTTTCGGCGCGATCTGGCTGAAGGCAGCGTTGGCCCAGGCGAGACCGAGATTGGAATTGCCGGTGCGCATCGCAGGCGCGCCCGCGACGATGCCGTCGAATTGTTCGGGATAGCGCGCCGACGCCAGCATGCCTTCACGGCCGCCGGTCGAGCACCCCGTGAAATAGGAACGCTTTGCGGGCTGGCCATAGTAATGCGCGATGATCGCCTTGGCGGCAATCGTCACCTTGCCGACGGATGCATGGGCGAAGTTGAGCGCGGCTTCCTGGTCCTTCAGGAACGAGGCATCGAACACCGCGCCCTGATGACCGCTATCGGTCGAGACCACGGCAAAGCCGCGCGCCAGCGCCGGCACCTCGCCGGCCGCGTGGTAACCCAGCGGCGGCCGGATCGAGCCGTTCAAACCGCCGCCGCCCTGAAACAAAAACCGGCCGTTCCAGCGATCGGGCAGGGCAACGGCAAAGCCGATCGCGTAGGACTTGCCCTCGACGCCGACGCGCTGATCGATCACGCCATCCGCGCGGCAGTTCGGCGGCAGCGCCACCGATACGGTGGCCGGCGCCGGCGGCGACGGCTGCACGGTCCCCGGCGGTGCCTCCGGCACCAATTCGGCTTTGGTGACTGTTGCCGTCGATCCCGGCATCGTCCAGCCGGTCAGGTCAGCGCATTTGAGCGCGGGCGGTATGTTGGCCGAATTGTCGGCGCTTGCCGGCGAGATCGCAATGACCATGATGGCCGCTACTAGGCCAGCCATCGCATCATCAAGCGCCACATTTCTTTTTCGCCGCATCGTTCCTCCCAGCGCTTTCTGAATTTTATTGCGGCACTTAACTCACGCCGGCCGCCGGCCGATCTGCGGCAGCGACACTGAAACTATCTTGTGTTATTCGGCAGGTGCAGTCCAGCGGCGCAGGCTTTCAACCGCTCTCGTCATTGCCTCCGCACTTGAACCCCGCCAGAGGTCGCGCCGACCAAACGGCATGGCCGCATTCGTTGCAGAACTCCTGTTCGATCTCGTCAGAGCCCTCGTGGGTAGCTGGCTGAGACAGGCTGTGGTCGCCATCTGTGCGTGGCTCGATACGAAGATTCACGGCCGCGCGGGACGCTTTGTCGTGGGCGGGCTGCTCGGGATCGCCGTCTTTTTCCTCATTCCTGTTATCGCCGGCCTGCTGGGTCTTTGATGCCCTGGCTGAGGACACACCTTGCCATCGCGTTAGCCATCGGGGCGCTCGTCTCGACGGTGCTCCTCGTCCTGGAGCCGCTGACCGACTTCGCGTTTCTTTGGCTGGAGTGGCCGGGTATCAGCGCAGCGTATTTTTTCCGGGGAGCGGTCGGAGGACCCATCGTCGGCATCGCCATTTCCTGGGTCGTGAACGCGCTGACTTACGGTCTGGGTGCTTTCGTCATTCTCAGCGTCATCAAGGTGCTGAGGGAAGCATGATCCCTCACGCCGTCTCCTCGTCACCCTTGGCGACGATCTCGACTTCGAAATAGCCCATGTCGCGGAGCTCGGCGGCTTTCTTCTCGGCCGCTTCCCTTGTGTCTCGCTTCAAGATGATCTGGCCCGCTCCGTCGCGGGCACAAACGAAATAAGGCATTTTCGATTCCCAATTTCGTTTGCATACGCACGGAGCCGGGTTCCCGCAATTGGACGGCTCACTCGTCCAGCCCGGCCTTTTGCCGCATCTTGTCGATCAGCTCCGAGGCCTCGGCCTTGGTCAGCTCGTCCGCGGGCAGAGCCTGGTGAGCCTGCTCGGCGAGGGTCTTAAGGTAGGATTCCTGGGCTCCGGTCATCGGGTCGTCGCCGGAAACCCAGTCCTTCGGGTCCTTCCGGGTGTTGTCGGCCATCGCGCATCTCCTATTCGGTTTTCCGTAGAACGTCGGACTCGACTCTTCGTTCCGTTTTTGTTCTCATGGGCCATCTCTAGAATTTGCGAGGCGGAACAATGCCGGACCTGGACTTTCTCAGGCGGGAGATCGAACGGATGCGCATCCAGATGGGCAGGCAGAGGAAGGAGATCCTCCAGCTGCAGCGGGCGGGTATCGGCACGGCCTCGGCCGAGGCGTTGCTGTCGCGGATGCAGGCGAAGGTCGAGAGCCTGTGCGCGGAACGCGATGCGCTGAAGGCGGCAGAGCCGCGCCAGTCCAAGGGCAGGGTGCTCGGCGGGAGGACATGGTGAGCAGGCGATGGTTCGACGATGAGCGAGACCTGTCGCCCTTCCTGACCGCGCTCGAGGACGTCCGCCGACGCGCGACGCGGGAAGGGTGGTGCTATGCCCACGTCCAGGCCATCATCGTCGCCATCGACCAGTACGCGGAAGCTGCGACGGGTAACCGCGAGTATTTCCTCAACAAGCCGGTTTCGATCGGGGACAACCGGAAGGCCGCGGACATTCCGTGAGCGCCCGAGCGGCTCTCGGGACTGCGCGGCTATCGTTGCCGATCAGCGCGGTGAGACCGAGGAGGAGGGCGCTGACCTCATGCGTTCCGCCGAAGCGGTCTTGCTTCGCGGCGAGGCAGTCGCGCGGCGCTTGCCCGACTTCGAACCAGCTTTTGGTGTGATCCCGTTCTGCTCGTCGAACTGCTTCAGCCAGGCCGCGATGTAGCGCGGGTCGTCGGGACAAAGCCGCTCGAGCAAACGAAGGTTCTGCGCTCTGAATTCCACAAGGGTTTTCGGCATCACGGCTCCTCAAAACCCTGCCCGTCGCAAAAAGTGCGGCCGGACGGCCGCCGGGTCAACGGCAAAGAGCGCTTGAAATCCCGAGCGAGCTGATGCAGCGCCAAAGCGAAAACCCCGCCCTTTCAGGAGCGGGGTTCTCTGTCGAGGTGAAGCTTAGGGACGCTTCAACTGTAAGACGCGCGAGGGCTAAGAAAGTTCAAACGAAAGTGCGCCGCTTCGCTGGAGTGGGGTCCGGTTAGTCTGAATCGATTGCCGCGGCTCCTTCACCTCTCCCGCTTGCGGGAGAGGTCGGCGCGTCCGGGCGATGCGAAGCATCGTCCCGCGCGCCGGGTGAGGGCTTTCTCCTCTAGGGGATTGTCCCATTGCGGAAATACCCTCTCCCCAACCCTCTCCCGCAAGCGGGAGAGGGAGCGCACCTCCGTCTTTGCAGCGATCGAGCTTCATTTCATCGCGCTCTAGAACGTGGAGGCGCTCGCGCCGGGCCATTACAAATCCGTAAGTCGGTTGAAAATCGACGCCGCAAAACTATCTCTGCGTCAGGCGGCAGCGTAACAAGCCGCCCCTCAACTGACACCCAGCCGCCGCGCTCAGAAAAAAGGCGAAGCTGGGTCCTTTGACATTCTCCGGCTCAGGTCCCGCCTCATTGGCCTCAGAGGCAAACGTCGATGGCTGCCCGCACCTACAATCACGAACGCTGGTCGGAAGACGACGACCGGCTGCTTCGATCCATGTGCGAAACCGGAAAGAGCCTCACGCTGATGATCGTGAAGCTCAAGCGCCCCATTGCATCGATCAGGTCGCGCGCGATCGAGCTTGGCATCAATCTGCCGGGCACGCGCATCGGTCTACGACGGAAGCGGCGAACAGCCCGTACGCCCAGACAAAGCCGCTGAAGGCACCACGACAATTCAGCCGCGCCGCTCTGCTGCGGAGCGGTGCGGCTGCAACCAAGCTCAGGCCGCAATCCGGTGTTCGACGGGCGCCGTCAGGAACTTGAGCGCCTCGGCATGGGCGAGATCCGGAACCGCGATCGCCGTGTGGCTGTACATCGCGTGTGTGCGCGACGTCGCGATCTGGTCCAGGATCTCCTTGCCCTTGATGACGTGGAGGCCCATGCCGTCATCGACGGGGAAGATCGCCAGCACCACGTCGTAGGCCGCGATCACGGCTCTGAGCGCCTCGGCCTTGTCTTCGGCGACATCGACGAAAATACGAACATCCGCCGCGAGTTCACGCAGCTCGTTAAAATCCAGCACTTTGAGGATACTCCAACGCAACCAACCTGAGTGAAGCTTGGTCGCGTTAGGTTACTGAAGCGTCAACAAGGGATCGCCGAGCCACAAGTTTCACGACGAGGTGACGCCAAAGCGCGATGCTATCTAGGGCTTGGCGTCCTCCTTGCGCAGCCTGGCCTCGGCGGCCTCGTCCACGAGAGTTAAGCTGGCGCCGTCATAGCTCAGCTTGAAACCGCGGCCGACGATCCAGGTCCAACCCTCCCGATCCTTGATGGCCGAGGCGTTGAACTGGTCGGAGATGGATTTGACCGCAGCTTTCTGCGATCCCGGATTGTTCAGCGTCGCATTGACGCGCCAGATCGGATGCCTGGGGTCGGTCTCGTCGCTGTCGACGGCGACCTTGGCGCCGTTGATGTCGCATGAGAGGGTGTACGGACCTCGGCTCGGCCGGCAGAGATAGTGGCGTCGCGCGACGAGCTTGTTGGCCTCGTCGAATGTCATCCCGGGCGAGAAGCCGAACATGTCGGACTTTTTCACGTGGGCGAAGGACGCGGGCTTCAAGAAGCTAGGCTGGATCGCGACGAGGGCTGCGACGGCGACCACGATCAAACCTGCGATGACGATAGCGACCTTCATCAGAACCCCATCAGATACCTTTCCTGGCTTATAGCAGCCGCGCCGCTGTGCCAGGTTCGAGAAATTGCAGGTCCTAAAATTGCAGGTCCTGCAACGTCTTGCACAGGAAGTCGGGAACCTCGCGGAGCCCGTGCTTGCGTTTTTGGCCTCGATAGGGTCTAAGCCCGATCGCTTCATGACTTCTGGCATGAATCAGCAGCGCGCACTCGCGGGTCCGGCCGCGTCCCCAGCAGCAGAATTGCTCCGCGCACCCATTCAAAGGAATTCAGACCATGGCGAAGATGACGAAGACCCAATTGATCGATGCAATTGCCGAGGGCACGCAGCTTTCGAAGAACGACGTGAAGTCGGTGATCGAGTATATGGCGACGGTCGGCTACAAGGAGCTCAACGAGTCCGGCGAGTTCGTCATTCCCGGCTTTGTGAAGATGTCGGTCGTGAACAAGCCGGCGACCGAAGCCCGCATGGGCATCAATCCCTTCACCAAGGAGCCGATGCAGTTTGCGGCGAAGCCCGCCAGCAAATCGGTCAAGGCCTCGCCGCTGAAGGTGGCCAAGGACGCCGTCTGACGTGCCGGCGATGTCGGTGCGGTGGGCTCATTGACGCGCCGGCGCAGCAATCAACGGCCGAGGACCAGGTGGTGCTCGGCCATTGCGATGCCCGAACATCACGACGACCATCAGGGTAACCAGCACGCGGTACTCGCTTCGTCCTGAACGACGAGCTTTGTTCCCTCACCATGCTCATCCGCTTCACAAGAAAAAGCCCCGCGCTTTCGCGCGAGGCTTTTCTGGCTGACGGCGTTGGGATTTCAGCGCCTGGCCGACAGCCATGGCTTTAACCTAAAGTTGAAATCGCAAAAAGCAACAGCGCCGCCACGACGGAGTATGTTCGTCAGGCGGCGCTGCCGTGTAACTGGGCGCTGAAATCCCCAGCTTCCATAGGTGCTTGTCGCGCCGAAAAGGTTCAACGCCGCCCCCCACCAAAATTTTACGTCCGGGGCTGGACTTTTTGTTCTCATTTTGTTCTAGTGAGGCGCGTTGATGGACCGTTGGAGGTTGCTCATGACCGTCGAAAAACAGCGCGAAGTGATCAGGCTCTGGAACGAGCTCAGAAAGGTCGAGGGCCCTGCGGCGGAGGAGCTGCGCATCCAGATCCTCGAATGCTTCTCGAAGGAGAAGCCGAAGCGGGCGGCCTGACTTTGTCGACGCCGCGCGGCAACGCGCAAGCGCGATCCGCTTCCGAGGGGCGCGCTTGATCTGTCGCCGCGTTGCTTGCCGGCGAAGAGTCTTCTCGAAGTTGTGTCGAAGAAGAGTCTTGTTGCAGAAGAGACTTGTTGCAGAAGACACTCGTCGAAGAAGGGTCCCGCCGGGTCGACGGTGTGAGCGTGCGCGCTTTCATCGATCGTTAGGAGTTGCTCTCCGCGCATTCTTGCGACTCCGATTCGTTCTTCGCGAACGAAACGGAGTCGAAGCTGGAACAAAGCCGGGCGTTCTTGCGCCGCTCTCGCCGCGAAGGTGCCGGATGCGTCTGGCTAACGATAGCTTATGCGGATGCCGATAACCCTATTCGGTTAGGTTAAAAGCCCAATCGCGTTGCGCTTGCTGCGCCTTGGGGTAGGTGTTCGGCAACGACAAGCAAGAAACGCCTTTGCCAAAAACGATTTGCGCAAGCAGCAATTTGCCATGATGCCTTTTTCAGCTCCGTCCTTTTTCCAAGGCGACCGGCACACCTACCGGCGCGTCGCGGTCGTCGGCACGCTGTTCTGTATTGCTTTCGTTGTGATCAGCTTCTCGCTGCGGCCGCAGGCCGAGGACACGCGCGTTGCGGTCAAGGCCGACCGTTTGGTGCGTACGGCAGGTCAAGCCGCGCGCGCCAACTAACGCTCGTCGCCGCAACGGCGGTCATCGGCCCGCGCCTGCGGGCATCCGGCGCCGCGCGAGGCGAGCGCCACGAAGCCGGCATAGCCGGACAGGTTGAGCAAGACTTCGAGCCAGGCGGGCATATCTCTTTCTCTCCGCTCAGCAGGGAACGGACTCAACGTCCGCGCGCATTCCTGGTTCCATACTCCCGCGAAGAAACTCAGAGCCGGGTGGACGGGTCGAGCCGGCGGCCGAGGGTCGCGACGGATTCGCTCGACGGCTGCTCCTTGAGGAACTCGGCGATGGCCTGCGCCAGCTCGCGGTCGCTCATCGGCGTCGGCGGCGGGCGCAGCGTGCCGACACCGAAGCTGCGGACGATCTCGTCGTAATGTTCATCCTCGGATTTGGGAACCAATTTGCGGATACGGGCCAGCAAAGCGGATAAGGGCAAACTCTCCTCCATGATTGTTGTCCCCGCTGGCAACCGTCATGGTCTGCTGCCATCTGCTCCCGTGAAACTGAAAACCCCGCCAGCACCGCGGAGATGCTGACGGGGTCTTCGTGCTGTCGCCTCGACCCGGATGGCGGAGGCTCCCGCACTTGAGACGCTAACCCTCGTCTCGCCGTTTCGTTCCCGCTTCATCGACATTTCTTGCCTGCGGGCTGGTTCCATCCATGCGCAACCATCGCAGGCGCTCGCCGTTGTCTCCGCGACACGCGAAGGAGGACAAGCATGAAGAAGACACTGGCAGTTCTGGCCACCATCGCGGCGGTCGGTGTGACCGCGGTCGCGGCGCCCGCGCCGGCTGAGGCGCGCGGCCGCGGCGGCATCGGCCCGGGCCTGGCGTTCGGCCTCGCC